>VGXC01000038.1 GCA_016873495.1 Nitrospira sp.
GATCACATAGACGATCTGCTCCTCGGAGAATTTCGACCGCTTCATGGGTCCCTCCTTTCGCACAGGACCGTCGAAGCCGTCAGTCTACTCTAGTTTTGAGTTGCCGTCGTTTTCCGGGGAGACGTCAAAATTCCGAGGGGGTCTTGCTACGGTTTCAGGAAGAGGGAGGCAATCGAAGAGGCGGCCTTTCCGAGGGGGATGGCCTGCTGTTCCTTGGTCTGCATGTGACGAAGAATAAGGGTCCCCTTGGCGACTTCGTCGTCGCCGATGATGGCGCAGTAAGTGGCCCGCAGACGATCGGCCTGACGCAGGAGCGTCTTGAGTGAGGAGGCACGGAAATCCGAGTCCGCCGAGACGCCCAGGAAGCGCAGCTCATCCAGAAGCTTGACCCCGGCCACCAGCCCTTGCGGTCCGAACCCGGCGACGAAGACCGTCTTAACCGCCGCGGGAAGCGACCCTTCCGGAAGCATCAAGGAGATACGTTCGATGCCGACCGCAAATCCGACCGCGGGGGTCGTCGGTCCTCCCAGCACTTCCACGAGGCCGTCATACCGGCCCCCTGCCCCGACCGCGTTTTGAGCGCCTAAGTGCGTGGTGGTCACCTCGAACGTCGTGAGGGTGTAGTAGTCGAGCCCGCGCACGAGCCGCGGGTTCAGAAGATAGGGGATGCGCAAGCTGTCGAGAGTAGCCCGCACCGCCTCGAAATGTTCCCGCGCGAAGGGCGAGAGATAATCCGTCAACTTCGGGGCCGCTTCGGTCGCCGCCTTGCAGGTCGGCACCTTGCAGTCGAGCACCCGCAGCGGGTTAGTCTCGATCCGCCGCCGGCAGTTCTGGCAGAGCTTGTCCTCCAGCGGCTTCAGAAACGCCACGAGCGCGGTCTTGTACGCCGGCCGGTCGCCGGCCTCGCCGAGACTGTTGAGTTCGAGCGTGAGGCCGGGTAGGCCCAGGCTCGACAGGAACCGCCAGAGGAGCGAAATGACCTCGACATCCGCCTGAGGAGAGACGCTGCCGAAGGATTCGACTCCATACTGATGGAATTGGCGCAGGCGCCCGGCCTGCGGCCGCTCATGGCGGAACATCGGGCCTAGATAGTAGAACTTCTGTGCGGTCGGGGAGGCGGCCAGGTTATGTTCAATGTAGGCGCGCACCACGCCGGCCGTGGCCTCCGGCCGCAAGGTGAGCGAGGAGCCATCCCGGTCCTGGAACGTATACATTTCCTTCTCGACGATGTCCGTGCTGGTCCCGATGCTCCGGGCGAACAACTCGGTCATTTCGAAAACCGGCACGCGGATCTCGCGGAAGCCGTACAGGTGGGAAAACCGGCGGGCCGCTCCTTCGATCACCTGCCACCGAGGCATCTCGTCCGGCAGGGTGTCCTTGACGCCTTTAATCCCGCGAATCATGAGGTTCCCGTTAAGAGTGAGGTGACAGGCGTGAGAGGAGTAGAACCGAGACTAGTGCGCGTCACGCGTCACGCCGCATAGTTGAGCGGCACTATAACGACGGCCCCCGGGCAAGTCAACGCGACGGCTTGCGAACCTTGCGCACCGGCGCTATAGTGCGGCGCACAATGCAGAACGATGAAGGATGAACGGCGGAAGTCCTTGCCTTCCCATTCATCATTCTGCACTCGGCATTCATCGTTGAAGGCTCCATGACAACCGACGGCCCAACCAGACGCGTCATCGCCCTTGCCCCGATGCCTCCGGAGAAATCCGCCTACGCACTGGCCCGCTACAGCCGCTCTGCCGATGCGATTGAAGACAGTCTCCGCTGGGTGCACGGCCATTCCTCGGAGAAGTTCTGGGAACAGTTTTACTTCGCCTACGGCCATGCGTCCATCGCCGACTTGGGCCACGTCATCATCTGCTTCGAACATATCTCCGAGCTGGCCGCCATCCGGCTGGAAGACGAACCGCTTTGGGACGGGCAGGCCAAGTCCAGCCGGTACCAGAATTTCGGCCCCAGCGGCTGCTACGTGCCGGACTCCATCCACGGGACCGAGACGGAAGGGGCCTACCGCGGCATCATCGGCAGTCTCTTCAACTGCTACGCGCTGCTTCATGATCCGCTGAAGCGGTTCCTCGCGAACCGGACCCCGAAGCCGGACGACATGAAGCCCGCGGATTACGATCGGACGATCGCCGCCCGGGCCTTCGACGTTACCCGGTACCTGCTGCCGCTCGCCGTGCGGACGAACGTCGGGCAGGTGGTGAGCATCCGGACGCTGGAAAAGCAGATCTCGCGGCTTGTGTCCGCCCAGCTTCCGGAGCTCAAGGCCGTCGGCGAAGAGTTGAAAGAGGCCTGCCAACGTCCCCCGGTCAACGTGTGGGGCGAGCTGTCGGGCCAGTCGGCCGGCGCCGCCGAACCGCTGGCCCCCACACTGGCCCGCTATGCCCACCCCAGCGCCTATCAGGCCGAGGTCTACCAGGATCTGGGCCGCCATGCGCGGGAGGTGCTCAAGGCGGCCGGGCTCGATCAGCCTGCGTCCTGGATCCGGACAGAGCCGGTGGACCTGATCGAACCGCACCATCCGCTGGATGAACTGGCCGCGACCCTGCTGTATCGGGGCGGGCAGGCCCCCTATCGGCAAATCCTGGCGTTGGTGCAAGGCTGGACGGAGAAACAAAAGCAGGAGACGATCGACATCGCGTTCCATAAGCGGGGCCAACACGACGAGCTGATCAAGGAATTCCGCAGCGGGTACACGTTCCTATTCGATGTGTTGATGGACATCGGCGGCTGGCGCGACATGCATCGGCACCGGCGCTGCCAGCAAATCCAACAGAACTTTACCACCGTGCATGGCTACGACGTGCCGCCGGCCCTGATCGAGGCGGGCCTGGAGGCCGACTACCGGGCGGCGATGGAGGCGGTGAAAACGGACATCGAACAGCTGCGCAAATCCAACCAGGAAGCGGCGCTCTATGCGATTCCGTTCGGCTTCAAAGTCCGCTGCCTCTTCAAGATGGATTACGCCGAAGTGGAGTACATCTCCCGCCTGCGCTCCGGCGTGAAGGGCCACTGGTCCTACCGCACGATCGCTTGGCTCATGAAGCAGAAGCTGGCCGAGCGGCACCCCTTCCTGGCCGATCAGATCCAGGCCACGCCGCCCGATATCGAAGACAGCCTCGCCCGGTAGCCGACGCTCCGCCCCCTTTCTTGAATTTCTCCGCCGACGGGGCTAGCATGGGTGCGAAGCCGGTCTTGTGTTCCTGCCACCAGCAGAGAGTCACAGGAGGGCGCCATGAAAAGTCGGCTCGAATTCGCCGGGCATCCGATCCACGCGATGCTGGTGGGGGTCCCGATCGGGCTCTACAGCGCCGCGTTGGTCTGTGACGGGCTCTATCTCCTCCTGCACGAGTCGTTCTGGTTCCGGATGGCCTACTGGGCCCTGGTCTTCGGCCTCGTCGGGCATTTGGGCGCGGCGGCGACGGGGATGCCGGATTTCCTGGCCGTCATGCGCGACAAGACCGAGGCGCGGCGGCCGGCCACTTCGCATCTGATCTTCGGACTCGGCCTACTGGTCGTCCAGGTGCTGAACCTGGCGGTGCGGAACGGGGGAGACGTGCCCGTGGGAGTCTCGGTGGGCGTCCCCGTGATCATGAACGTGATCGGGGCCGCGCTGACGGGCATCCAAGGCTGGTACGGAGGCGAATTGGTCTTCCGCCATCGTATCGGGGTGGATGTGCCCGAACCGCCGACCGAGCCGGCTCACGGCAAGCACAAGGACCACAAGGCCTCCAACAAGCCCTATCACTATTGAGTCACCACGTGAGCGAGCACATCAATCGGATTACCGAAGCCGTCCTGAAGGGGAACTGGGACGACATTCGCGCCGACGCGACCGCCTGGGTGCGGGAGTTGGAAGTCAAGGGACAGACGGACCCGCGGCCTTATTTTGCCTTGAACGTCGTTCACCTCCTCCACGGCGAGTTCAAGGAAGCCTGGAAGGCCCATGCCAAATCACTGGAAGCGGCGGAGGACATCGAGCAAGTCCGGGCCTGGGTCGAGGCTGTGCAGAAGGATCATTCCGAACAGGCTCATGCCCAGTTGGTGAGCGGTCTTTTCCTGGCGCAGTCGGGCCGCTCGGAGGAATCGGTCGCCCGGTACAAGGAGGCCGCCCGGCTCGACCCCCGATCGGCCTACCCCCATTACTTCCTCGCGCAGATTCACGAGCGGGCGGGCCGTCCGGAAATGGCGATCAAGGCCTATCGCGAGGCGATCAAACTGAATCCGGCCTTCGTGGCGGCCAGGGTCAACCTGGGAGTTGCGTACCAGGATCAGGGCCAGATGGAGATGGCCATCCCTCAGTATCGCGAGGTCCTCAAGCTGAATCCCGACGACGCGGTCGCGCACGCCAATCTGGCTTGCGCCCTGGGGGAACAGGGCAAGGTCGAGGCGGCCATCGTGGAGTATAAGGAAGCTATCCGCCTCAACCCCCGCGATGCGGAAATCCATTTTTCGCTCGGCGGGCTCTACGAGACCAAGGGGCGTCTGGACCTGGCGCTGAAAGAATTCGACGAAGCGCTCAAGGCCAATCCCAATTTCGGTCCGGCGGAGACGGCGATCGGCTGGATTCGGTTGAACAAGGGCTGGCGGGACGAGGCGCTGGAGTCCTTCGGCCGGGCGCTGAAGGCGGACCCGGAGGATGCCAGGGCCCATCTGGGAGTCGCGCGCGTTTATCTGCTCAAGGGCAAGCAACAGACGGCGATGGACAATTATGCCCTGGCCCTGAAGCACGAAAAGGACCCGGAAAAGAAAAGCAAGATCATGAACGATCTGTTCCGGGAGGGAAACACGTGGGATGTCTAGGGAAAGAAGTCTCGCGGGTCCTGCCGCCGACCCACCCCGGAAATCCTCGCGCCCCGGCCGCCTTACCATCTCGGCGGCGCGCACAAGCGTGGCGCTCGTCATTCCTCGCGCCGTGCGCCCCATCCCCCCGTGGGGAACCCCTTTCGTTCGGATTTCCAGAGTCCCTGGGTCGCCACCACCCGCTCGGCAAAGAAAGATCAAAGTACCTTAGCTCCATGAGGATTGGCGGGGACAAATCGCTTGTAGATTTGTCGCCCGCTAGCGGCGGTTTCGCTATAAATTGAGCGAGGCCCCTAGCTCAAAGGAGAAGTCATGAAACTGTCAAACTGGATCGCGGCGGGGCTGCTCGGCGTCGCGCTCCTCGCAAACGGATGTTTGAGTCCGTTGCATCAGGCGGCAGGGCGCGGAGACGCGCAGGCCGTGCGTGCCTTGCTTGATCAGGGCGCTGACGTGAATGAGCAGATAAGCTGGAATGTTGGCACACCACTCCACGAAGCTGCGCGACAGGGAAAAACGGAAGTCATGACGTTGCTGCTCGATCGCGGCGCCGATATCAATGCCAAAGCCCCGTTAGGCAATAACACACCGCTCTATTGGGCAATTGCCTGTGGTCAAGAAAAAGCAGCGAAGCTCCTCTTGGATCGTGGCGCCGACGTCAACGCCAAGGGCCATGATGCGCCCTTGCACGCCGCGGCCTGGTATGGACATAGTCAGATCGCCAGGCTCCTGTTGGAGCGTGGCGCCCGGCCTGACGAAACGAGCGCTGCGGGTGAGACCCCCGCGTTCATCGCCAGATTCATGGGGCACATGGCGTTGGCTCAATTGCTGGACCAGGCTGCAGCGCCTCAGCTCGCGGTGGCTCAGCCAAACCCGCCGCCACAACCGGCCGCCGTGCCTCC
Source organism: Nitrospira sp. (assembly GCA_016873495.1). Classification (GTDB taxonomy): domain Bacteria; phylum Nitrospirota; class Nitrospiria; order Nitrospirales; family Nitrospiraceae; genus SYGV01. Next base: position 5,715 of record VGXC01000038.1, read on the forward strand.
TTCTAGCGGGACGTCCGGTCCGGCTGCGCCGGCCAGCGACGTGGAAACGCCGTCCGTGGCACGAGCCACCAAACCGAACCGGTACGCCATCGTGGTGGGGATCGAACAGTACCGCACCAAGTTGCCGAAGGCGGACTTCGCGGCCCGCGACGCGCAGACGATGAAGGACTACTTGACGAGGACGATGGGCTTTTCCGACGAGAACGTCGCACTGCTGGTCAACGAAAACGCGACACGCACCGACATCGAAAAGTATGTGGAGCATTGGCTGCCCAACCGGGTCGAAAAAGACAGCACCGTGTTCATCTACTACTCAGGTCACGGGGCGCCGAATGCCAAAACCGGCGATGCCTATCTGGTGCCCTATGACGGAGATCCGGCCTTCGTGGACGCGACCGGCTATCCCTTGAAGCGGCTCTATGACAATCTTGGCAAACTCCCGGCTAAAGAAGTCGTCGTCCTGCTCGACTCCTGCTTCTCCGGCGCGGGCGGCCGGTCGGTGATTGCCAAAGGCATGAGGCCGATGGTGCTGTCGGTGGAGAATCCGGTCCTGGCCGGCGGCAAGACCCTGGTCCTCGCGGCGAGCAAAGGAGACCAAGTGTCGAGCACCTATGACCAGAAGGGCCACGGATTGCTGACCTATTTCTTTCTCAAGGGGCTTCGAGGCGACGCAGACGCGAACAAGGACGGATCGGTGGACCTGGCCGAGGTCTATGACTATCTCAAACCGCAAGTCGAACGGACGGCCAGGCGGGAATACAACAACGACCAGCAGCCGCAGCTCTTGGGAAGTCCGGGACTACTGAAAGGGGTGCGGTTGGTGGAAGCGGCGCGCTGATACGGCGACAGCGCCTACAAATCCCTGATGACGCCCTGGAGGACAGTCACCTGCGTGATGGGATCGCCGGTGCTCTTGAGTTCGGCGCGGAGCTGCTCTTTGAGGTAGGAGGAATAGCCAACTTTCTCGACCAGCAGCTCCAGGAACCGCTCGGCCGGCAGCAGACTGTGGGACTTCAGGTCGGCCAGCGTCTCGTCGGCGACCGGAACGTAGGTGCTGCCGATGTGCAGCACCACCTTGTAGTATTGGCCGTGAGCCAGCCGCTCGAACTTCAGTCCCGTCACTCGTTCCTCGCCTGTTCCGGTTCGGCTCAAACGCGCCCATTGTAGTCAAAGAGGGGTGAGAAGACAAGAGAGAGAGCCGCGAGCCCGTCATTCAGACCGGCCAAGTCCTCCTCCTGTGCGCGACCCGGTGAGTCATTACCATGCCGCCCGTTTACACGAGGACAAGAGAGTCTTTCATTTTTCCCTTCCCAAACAGGCCCGGTTTAGGGTATATAAACAGGCTTCACGTATAAGTTCACGGGACTACGCACGAATTTGTCCTGCGGATAGCAGACGAATATCGAATAGATTGTTGTGACAAGGAGGCGATAGACATGAAGACCCTGCTCCTGAACCCGCCCTCGTTCGAGGGTTTCGACGGGGGAGCCAGCGCCCGTTACCAGGCCACGCGCGAAGTACGCTCGTTCTGGTACCCGGTCTGGCTGGCCTACCCGGCCGGGCTCATCAAAGACAGCCGGCTCCTGGATGGACCAGCCCAGGGCGTTTCTCCGGAGGAAACAATCAAGATTTCCGGGGACTACGAGTTTGTCGTGATTTTCACCAGCACGGCCGGGTTCAAGAACGACGCCAAGCTGGCTGAGGGGATGAAGGCCAACAAGCCGACGATCAAGATCGCCATGGTCGGGCCGCATGTCACGGTGCAGACGGAGGAGAGCCTCAAGGCCTGTCGCGCGCTGGATTTCGTCTGCCGGCGCGAGTTCGACTACTCGGTGGCCGAGTTCGCCTGGGGCCACAAGCTGGAGACCATCGCCGGGATCAGCTATTGGAAAGATGGCAAGATCGTGCACAATCCGGACCGGCCGGCGATCGAAGACCTGGACGCGCTGCCCTTCGCCACGGAGATCTATGCCCGGGACCTGGACTATAAGAAGTACAACATCCCCTACCTGCTCCATCCCTACGTGTCCTTCTACGCCTCGCGGGGATGCCCGGCCCTCTGCACCTTCTGTCTCTGGCCCCAGACCATGAGCGGCCACCCCTGGCGGACGCGCAGCGCGGCCAATTTGGTGGCGGAGGTCAAGGGGGTGCGCGAGAAGTTCCCCGAAGCGAAGGAAATATTCTTCGACGACGACACCTTCCCCTGGGCCAAGGCCCACGTGCTGGAGGTCTGCGAAGCCCTCAAGCCGTTGAAAATTACCTGGTCCTGCAATGCCCGGGTGCACACGGATCTGGAGACGCTCCAGGCCATGAAGGACTCCGGCTGCCGCCTCATGGTCGTGGGCTTCGAATCGGGCGACGACACGATCCTGAAGAACATCAAGAAGGGCGCGACGACCGAACAGGCTCTCGCCTTCATGAAGGACGTCAAGAAGGTCGGGATCGTCGTGCATGGGGACTTCCAAATCGGCCTGCCGGGCGAGACGCCGGAAACGATCGAGAAGACCATCGAATTCGCCAAGTTGCTCGATCCGCAGACCATCCAGGTGTCCATGTCGCACCCCTATCCCGGGACCGAATTCGACAGCTATGTGCGCAAGCACGGGTACCTGAACGACGATGAGATGACGGATGAACTCGGACATCAGTTGCCAAGCATCCAGTATCCGGGCCTGGACCGGCGCTACATGGTGGAGATGGTCGAGCGGTTCTACGACCGCTTCTACTTCCGCCCCAAGGTGATTTTGCGGTTCCTGCGCGTCATGGCCACCGATTCCCACGAGCGCGCCCGGCTGCTCGAAGAGGCCAGGGACTATTTTGCGACGCGCGCCAAGCGCCACCGCTTCGCCCGGGCCGAAGAAGTCGGCGCGTAACGATCAGCCGGTTCTTCTCTCCGACCGGGGGCCAGGCCCCCGGAGGAGGGATCCGGTTGCAATGGCCCGGTCGGCACGACCCCCGAGCTTGCTCACACCTCAATCCGATAGACGGTCCCGGCAGCGTCCGGCCGACCTTTCGGCGCGGAATCGACGCACCATCGTATGAATCGCAGCCTCCTTCGACAGATCGGCCTCTTCGCCCTCTGGGCCATCGCCGCCACGCTCGGCCCGGCCTTGGCGCTGGGCTGGCATGGGATCGCCTGGGCGGAGCAGGCGACGCACGAGGGGCATGAACCGTCGGCCCGGCAGGAGAGCCATGCCGGCACGCCGGCCCCGCCGGAGCCGCCCGCGATGGATCACAGCGCGCACCAGGCGGCCCAGGAACAGGACCATGGGGACAGCCATGAGGGCCACGGAGCGCATGCCACCGGCCCCGTGGACGAGACCTCAACCATCGTCCGGGGCGGGGTCACGCGCGAAGAGGAGAAGGCCTACTCGCTGTTCATGCACCGGTCTTGCGGACTGGCGCTGATCGGCCTGGGCTGTCTGATTCTGGCCGACCGCCTGACCCACAAACGCTACAGCGCTATTCGCAAAGGCATGGGCGCGATCTGGTTCTTGATGGGCGTCCACATCTTTCTGAACGCGGACCCGACCGACTGGCCGCTGGCGGCCTCGTTCATGGACAGCTGGACCAGGCCCGGATCCGGAGAATGGCTGCAGCACAAGGTCTTGTCGCTGATTCCGATGGCCATCGGACTCAATGCGCTGGTGAGTGCGCGGCGGCAGGCGGAGCTGAAGCCCTATCAGAATTTCGCCCTGGCCCTGGTCATGGTGCTGGGCGGCATCGGGCTCATGATCCACCAGCACGAGCACAGTCCAGGAATGGACATGGCCTTGATCGAAACGCAGCACCGGCTCATGGCCCTGACGGCCATGCTGATCGCGATGGGCTCGGTCGGGGACGGGCTGCAGCGCCTGACCTGGAAGGCCAAAGTTTACCTGTTGCCGGTCGGCCTGATTTTGCTGGGGCTGGAACTGGCCGCCTACGTCGAGTAACGAGACACGATGCCCATGATCGACCTGCTCCAATGGCTCTGCCTGATTCCGGTTGTCGGAGGCTCGCTATTCGGACTGCTCTGCGTGCCCGCAGCCCGCTGGTTCTGCCGCGGCCGGACAGTGTCGGCCACCACAGGATTTCCGGATGGGCAATGGCCGCCGGTCACCGTCCTCAAACCGGTCTACGGAGTGGAAAAGCATCTCAAGGCCAACCTCCGGACCATGTGCCTGCAGGATTACCCGGAATACCAGGTCGTCTTCTCTGCGCAGCGGCAAGACGATCCGGCGATTCCGATTCTCCACGAGTTGCAACGGGAGTTCGGACCCGGCCGTGTGACGGTGGTGGTGAAAAATATCCAGGCGGGCATGAACGGCAAAGTGAACAACCTGATCGGCGGAATCACCGAGGCAAAGCACGAAGTCCTGGTCATCAGCGACAGCGACATCCGCGTGCGCCCCGACTACCTCAAGACGGTCGTGGCGCCGCTGGCCGATTCGGCAGTCGGCTGCGTCTGCGCGCCGTTCAAGGCGGTGAACGCGGACCGCTGGTACGAGCAGCTGGAGCTCTTGAGCATGAACGCGGACTTCATTCCGAGCGTCATGTTCGCCTTGACCACCAGGGCCTCGAACTACAGCAACGGCCAGTCCATCACGCTCCGGCGCGAGACCCTGGCGAAGATCGGCGGGCTGGAAAGCTTGGCCGAATACCTGGTGGAAGACTACGAGATCGGCCGGCGCATCTGGGAATCGGGGAAACGCATGGCCGTGCCGCCCTATTTCATCGAAGCCACGGTGGACCTGAAGTCCGTCGCGCAATGGTGGAGCCACCAGGTCTACTGGGACCAGAACACGAGGTTCGCGCAGCCGGGCGGCTTTGCCGCCACCGTGCTGACCCGGTCCATCCCCTTTGCGCTGCTCTATGCGGTCCTGCGGTTCATGGATCCCGTCGGCCTGGCCGTCTTGGGCGGCGCCATCGCGATCCGGCTCTCGACGACCGCCCTCATCCTCGGCCGGATCGGGGATCGGGAAGGGCTCCGCAGCCTGTGGCTCCTGCCTCTGCGCGACGCGGCCGGCCTGGTGTCCTGGGCGCTCGCGTTCACGCAGCGAACCGTGATCTGGCGGGGCGCGGAATTCGTCCTGACCCGCAACGGGCGGCTGGTGCCGCGGGAGGCGCGCTCATGACCGCCGCGTCCCGGCCTGTCGGTGCATCGAAGCGTTCGTGTGAATCCACGCTGACGAGGAGACTGACCATGCTACGAGTGATTCTTGCCATGATCGTGGCCTCCGCCGCCACGGCCGGTGGGCAAATCCTGATCAAGAAGGGAATGCAGACCGTCGGCTCGCTAGAGACCTATCAGCCGATGGCGCTCCTGTCCTATTTCGGCCAGGCCCTCTCCAATCCCTACGTGATCCTGGGCACGATCCTGAACGGCATCTTTTATTTCCTCCTGATCGCCTCCCTCTCCTGGGCGGACGTCACGGTGGCCGTGCCCTTCACGGCGATCGAGTACGTCTTCGCGGCGATTCTCGCCGTGACGATCCTGCAGGAAGTGGTCTCGCCCGTGCGCTGGGCCGGGATCGTGCTTGTGATCGTGGGGGTCGTGTTGGTATCGGTGAGCGGGGAAGCCACGACGCATCCCTGACGGGGTGTCAAGCAGCCGTCACAAGGAGAGACCACGTATGCGGCAAGTGAAACCGTTTTATTTCGATATGACCGAGGCCGACATTGCGGCCTACGCCGAAGGCTCCGCGAAGATCATGCGGTCCGCGACGCTGATCCTAGGCGAGCAGACGACGCAGTTCGAGAAGGCCTTCGCCGAGTACATCGGCGTGAAGCACGCGATCTCGTGCAACAGCGGCTCGACGGCGCTGGAGTTTCTGCTGCGGATCAAGCAGGTCGCCGGCAAGGCCGTGCTCGTCCCGACGAACACGAATTTCGCCACGGTCGCGGCGATCATCCGCGCGGGCGGTGAGGCGATCTATTTGGACATGGACAAGCAGACCTTCGCCCCCTCGCTGGCCATGGTCCGGGAGACGATCACGCGCCACCAGGCTTCGAGCAAAAAGCCGGTCGCCGGCGTCATGTGGGTGCACATCGGCGGCGTCGTGTCCTTGGAGTTTCCGCAGCTGGTGGCCGAATGCCGCCGGCAGGGGCTCTTCGTGCTGGAAGACTCGGCCCATGCGCACGGGTCCAAGCTTGCGGGCGTCATGTCGGGTAACCTGGCGGACGGCGCCGCCTTTTCCTTCTTCCCCACGAAGGTCATGACGACCTGCGAGGGCGGGATGATCACGACCAACAGCGACGAGGAAGACTATCTGGCCCGGTCATTCCGCAATCAGGGCAAGCGCGGGATGAACTTCGGCAACCTCCACCACGATTTCGGCAACAGCGCCCGCATCACGGAGCCGGGCGCCCTGCTCGGCCTGATCCAGCTGAAGAAGCTCCCGCAGATGCTCGCGCGGCGGCAGGCCTGCTACGCCATCATCGCCAGGGCCCTGGACAAGGCCGGGCTCAGCTACGTGTCGACGAAGCACATGGATGCGGCCAGCCAGTACAAACTGATCGTCCACGTGCCGGAAGGCCGGACGACGGAGGATATGAAAAAGCGCCTGAACGAGGCGGGGGTCATCTGTGGCGGCGGGGTCTACGATCTGCCCTGCCACAAGCAGCCGGTGTTCGAAGGGGTCTGCGCCGGGCAGGCCTATCCCGGAGCGGAACGCTGGTGCCCGAACCATCTCTGCCCGCCGCTGACCTCCGGCATGAGCGACGATGACGCGGCCTATGTCGCCGAGATGCTCGTGAAGCATCTCGCATAATCGAAGGCATGATGGCGAACGGGGGAGCGATCAAAGACTTCGCGGTGGTCGGCGGCGGCATCGCCGGGCTGGCGATCGCCGAGATGCTCCAGCGGTCCGGCGCCTCGGTCGTCCTGCTTGAAAAGAACATGCTTCTCTGCTCCGAAGCCTCGGCCGAGCAGCAGGGCTGGTTCCACACCGGCGCCCTCTACACGGCGTTGCCGAACAACTTCTTCTGCCGCACGATGGTCGGGAACCTGGACGACCTGGTGGACTACTACGGCGGGTTTCCCCAGATGAACCTGCGCGTGGACAAGCATATCTCCACGACGAGCCGCGACGGCTGGTTCTCCAACCGGACCAACTTCTACGTCTATACGAGCACACAGGGCGTGAGCTGGGCCTGGAAGCTGCCCTGGGCTGTGGCGCTGCGACGGGCCAAGCAGCGCATGTCCTGGTTCGAGACCCTGGACGCCTCGCGCAGTCTCAGCCACCAGTTGGGCTTCGGGTCGAAGCCCCTCAAGTACGTGATGCACAGCAGCGCCCTGGGGCTTAACCTGGACCACGTGGCCTTCGCGCTCAAGTCCCGCGACCGGGCGATGAACACGCGCCTCATCGCCACCGACCTGCTCCGATCGTTTTTGGCCTCGGGGGGGGAGGTGAAGACCCAGGCCCGGGTGCAGAGTTTGGACCAGGGTTCGGTGACGGTCAAGCTGGACGGGGGCGAGCTGCCCATCCGGATCGCCGCGCGCCATACGATTCTGGCGACCGGCAAGGACACGACGGCGTTCGAAGCGAACACCAAGGTCTTCATCAGCCCGCTCCTCGTCGTCTATCCCGCGCTGACCGACCTCAACTTCGTGCGGATGTCTCCCCACATGGACCAGACGATCAACCACATCTGCCACCGCGTCAACGGCCTGGAATATTCGTTGATCGGGAACGCGGTCTATCACGACGCCCGGCACACGAGCCCGGAGGTGCAGGACAAGGTGCGGGCCAACATGCTGGCGATGGCCAAGAAGGTGTTCGGCGAATTCGACGCCAAGAGCACCGATTTGTTTTTCGGCTACAAGACCGAGGTCTCCTCCTCCTCCTTCATCCGGAACTATCTGTACCACATCATCGACCGGGGCCATTACACCCTGACTCTGCCGGGCAAGTTCTCCCTCTGTTTCAGCCTTGCCGCGAACGTCTGCCGGCACTTCGGCATCGAGCCGGTCAAGGCGGTGCGCCTCAAGGACGACCCCTCCGTCGAGGCCATGCTGCAGGAGCCCATGCACTCCCGCATGGCCAGGCGTCTCGCCGAGAAGCATCAACCCCGTTCGTAAGCCGTTCCGTCCCCGCTAAAACTTATATTCCAGCCCCAGCCAGGTATTGTTGTCCGGCACCGAGCGCGCCGAAATGTTGGAGACCCGTACGGAGCGCTGGAAGCCGGCCGTGATGACCGCGCGCGGGCCGAGGGTCCGCCGGTATTCGAGCTCCCCCTGATAGATGTCCTCCTTCTGGCCGCGCCGCTCGTCGCCCACGATCGTGCTCGTGAAGATGTTGTGCTCGTAGTCCGCGCCGAGAAAGATCGCATGGTCCTCCATCGGTTTGATCATCAGCCCGAGCGCCAGGTAGTGGTTGATGTAAGAGACGTCGTCCTTGGCCTGGGGCTGGTTGCGCCCGTCGGCCAGGCCCCGTTCGTAATGGTAGCCGGCGGTCACGTCCAGCCAGCGGGCGGCGGCCCATTCGACGTGCGGGCCGACGGTCCAGAGCGTGGTGTCGCGGTTCTGAAACGCCGCGTTGTAGTCGCGACTTCCGTAGCGGGTCAACAGCCGCAGGGATAGATCCTCGGTCGGGCGGCCTTCCAAGTGGGCGCTATAGATGTGAGAGGAGACCCGTTCGTCCGCCTTGACGCCGGTCAACCGTTGCGTGTTGTGGGCCAGAAACAGATCGGGCGCGTAGTAGTAGTTCACCCGCAGCATCAGGGAACGGGTCAAGTCCTGCTCGATCTCGAAGCGGAAGGTCCCGTGGTTATAGATGGGGTTGATGGCGAAGACAAAGCCCTGGGCTTTCACCGACAGCTCCGTGCGCCCCAACGCCGAGGAGAAGGTGCGCTTGAGCTCCGCCTGGGGCTCGACGACCATGTCCGACCCCTGGCCGGTCACGTCCACGGCCGGCTGGGTCGGGTCTTCCATCAGGGCCAGCCGGCGGGAGGCGGAGAAAAGGGACACGTCGTCCGTGTAGAAGAGGTTGGTCTCCGTGTCGAGGGACCATTGCGCGCCGGCCTGATCGGCCGACGCGAAGAAGGCGGCGCAGAAGAAAAGCAGGGCGCGACGGGAGAGCATCACCGCAAGAACCGGGTCCCGCGCAGGTCGGTGCGGCGCCGGCGGAGGACCATCGGCATCAGGCCGGGCCGGCCGTCACCACTTCCCCAGCCAGCCCCGACAGCCGGCATAGTAGGAGAGGCCGGCGATGCACAGAAAGATCACCGCATGGAAGAGGTGTTCGACCATGGCTCCCGATCAGAAGATCCAGTGCCAAATGGTCGAGAGCCAATGCCTGATCGTGGCGAGCAGGCCCAGGTCTTCCTGGGTGGGGACCGGCTCGGCCGCTTTCCCCGGAGCGGCTTGCGGGCTCCCCGTGGCTTCCTGCGCCTTGGCCGTTTGAGGCGGGGCCGGAGCGGCTCCGCCCGGGGGCGTCGGCTGGCCCGGCGCGGTGCCGGGCGGCTTGGCTTGGGGGCTCCCCTGGGGTCCCGGGGCCGGGCCGCCGGGGCGAGAGCTTGACCCGGGGCCGCCCAGCGCGGACGCGACTCGCTGCTGCTCCTTCAGGCTGGCTTGCGACTTGGCGACCATGGCCTCAAGCGACGCGTTGCGCTTCTTGAGATCGTGCGTCTGGCTCTGCAACGTCTTGTTCTGCGCCGCCAGCTCCTTGAGCTTATGATCGAGCTCCTTGACACGACCGTCCACGCCGGACAATTCCTTGTCGCCGCTGTCCCGCAGCCGCTGCACTTCGGCCATGGCCAGCTTGGCCTCGTCGCGCAGTTGGTTGGTGTGATCGTCCATGCTTTTGATCTGCTGCTCCAGGGCCTTCATCTGGGCCTGCTCACGGTCCAGGTCCACGCGGACTTGCTCGGACTCCTGCAGCGCAAGCTCGTACTTTTCCGTGGTGACGCACCCGGCGGTGGCCACGGCGAGCGTGAGGGCTACCGACAGCGCCTGCCCATGTCTCATCATCTTCCTCCTTGCCGCATGAATGACGCGATTCCTTTGTCCCGGCCGGACAGCCGGCAGCCCTCGGCCGGCGGGCTAGAAGCAGCCAGCCATCGGCCCCAGCATGTCGCAGGGGTTGGCTTTTTTCGGAGCCTGCTCAGCCGGCTTCCTGACCCGCAGACTGAGCAGCGACGGCCAGCCGACTCCCGTGAGCACGTCGTCCGTAAAAATATACGGCGTAAAATTGTCGTCCGGCGGCAACCCCTTGGCGTCGGGCACCTCATCGGCATATCGCGCCGATCGGAAGAAGTGCACGACGACCACGTGGTCGCCCGTCGCGCCGATATCGCCTTCAAGAGCCACCGGGGCCTTGATCTCGTTGCTTTCCAATTCGACCTGCGTCGGCTCCAGCAACGCCAGGACCTTGTCCCGCGAATCGCCGAGTTTGATCTTGGCGGACTCGGCCTTGTACCGGGCCACGGCTTCGTCGATCCGGCTGTAGGTGTAGTTCTTCGAGGCTTCCTCCAACGCGCAACCGGCGAGCAGGACGACCGTCATCCAACAGGCGAAGAGGGCCCGCGTCTTGCTCCCACTCATCGATGTCTCACGATCCGTGGAACCTCACAAGGAGTCCGTCGATTGCGTAGAATTTAGGCTGCAGGCTAGGCTTTCCGCGCTTACCTGTCAAGCCTTTGCCGTGATTCGAGTCGGCTTCTGCCGCAGCGGCCGAGACGCCACTGCGACAAGCCTGCTGGGGAGAGGTGGCAACAACTCTCTCCGCCCCCCGTTCGATCGAAGGGGGCGGTCCAAGGGAGACCGGAAGAGAAACTACTTGAGGCGCTTCTCCGACGGCATCAATTACGATTCTTCGCAAAAGAGCCGCCGGTTCAACCGAAGGTTGATATGGTGATAGGATAGGGCCGGACGGGATCAAGAGAGGGAGGGTGCATGGAGCGGACGGAGAATCGCCCCAAATCGTTCTTGTTGGTCGGCGCACAATTTCTCTGCTTGGGAGTCCTTTTGGTCACCGGGCCCTTGCTGCCGGACGGCTTGGCCGAGCGGGCCTTGGTCGGGGTGGGCCTGGGGTTAGCCGTCTGGGCTCTGGTCACCATGTCGCCTCGTTCCCTCACGGCCTTCCCCGATGTCCGGCCGGGCGGGGTGCTGGCGACGAACGGGCCCTACCGGTACATCCGGCATCCTATGTATACGGCGGTCTTGCTGCTCACGCTGGGCCTGGTGCTGGGACACGCGTCCCTGCTGCGCCTGATCGTCTGGCTGGTCCTGGCCGTGAACCTCTGGGTCAAGCTGTCCTACGAGGAACGGCTCCTCGCTCAACGCTTTCCCGACTATCCCGCATACAGGGCCGGCACAAAACGACTGATTCCCTTTCTATTGTAAAGCCATGCAACGGGCGATCTGCGGCTTCCACCAGGACGAGCAGGGGGATTGGGTGGCCGATCTTTCCTGCGGCCATGGGCAGCACGTGCGGCACCAACCGCCCTGGAGCGTCAGGCCCTGGGTGCTGACGCAAGAAGGCCGGGCCGGTCGCCTCGGGACCGAGTTGAACTGTACGCGCTGCGACGATCCGACCTGGTCCGGTCAAGAAGCTGGCTAAAGCGGACATTCTTCGGTAGACTACCGAGGCTCGGATGGCGTCGGCGTTGCCTCAGCGAGAGGAGACGACAGATGAACGGCCAACGGTTGAGTCTCGGCTTATGCTGGCTGCTACTGGGCGGCTGCGTCTCGTTCGGCAATGCCGGTCTGGCCGACCGGGAGGCAATGACCCAGATTAAGGCGGGGGAGACGACCAGGGAACAAGTGGTCGCCTTGCTGGGCGAGCCGGACAGCACACGAGTGATCGACCTGTCCGGCGCGACCTTCGAGCGCTGGTCCTACCGCCGGTCCTCCTCGATCATCAATATCTGGGAATACATTCCGGTCCCCTTCTACGGGCTCTTCTTCCACGGACTCGGCACGCCCGATGTCCAGCACAATCTGGACGTGTTCTACGGCCCCACCGGCCTGGTGACGACCAGGTTTTACACGGAGACCGCATACGAAACCGGGGGCCTCTTCACGCCCATGACCCTCACCACCGTCACCAGCGTGGACAGTCTGCCGGGCCGGAGCGGCAAGCCGGTCCATTGGGAGGATAAGGTGGTCGCGCACCGCGACGGATACAGCCCCGACCGATGACGCACCGCCGTCACCGTCGTTCACCCGTCCGCACGCGCGGGATGCCGCGTGTCCGCTCCTTCCTGTTCGCCCTGCTCGTCGCCGGCTGCCAGGACGACCTCCAGCCTCCGCCGGCCGGCCCGCCGGAAGTCACCGTCGTGCCGGCCATCGTCAAAGACATTCCCATCGAGGAGGATTTCGTCGGGCGCGTCGTCGCCTTCCGCAGCGTGGAAGTGCGGACGCAGGTCGAAGGGCTGCTCGTGCGCCGCGCCTTCATGGAAGGCACGGACGTAAAGAAGGGCGCATTGCTCTTCGAGATCGATCCGCGCCCGCTCGCCGCGGCGCTCGGCGAGGCCAAGGCCAGGCTGGCCCGGTCCGAAGTCGTCCTCGACCGAGCCAGGCAGAAAGTCGCCCGCCTCAAGCCGCTCGCGGAAGCCAACGCGATCAGCCGGGAGGACTACGACGAGGCCGTGGCGGGGGAGAAGGAAGCGGCGGCGGAGCTGCAAGCCGGCCAGGCCACGGTCGAGCACGCCCGACTCAATCTCGACTATACGAGGATCACGGCGCCGGAAAGCGGGCGCATCGGCCGGGCGCTGGTGCCGGAGGGGCGGCTCGTCGGCAAGGACGGGCCGACGCACCTGGCGACGATCGACAAGATCGACCCGATCTACGTCACCTTCACGGTGACCGACAAGGAAGCCCTGCTGCTGGACAAGGCCGCCGTCTCGGGCAAGGCTAAGCTGCTCGACGACAGCAAGATTCCCGTGCGGTTGAAGCTGCCGGACGACAGCGAATACGCGGCGATGGGCAAACTCGACTTTGCCAGCTCCACCATCAACCCTGAGACCGGCACCTTCGCGGTGCGGGCGGAATTCCCGAACCGGAAGCAGCAACTCGCGCCGGGCATGTTCGTGCGGGTGCACGTCGAGGTGGGCCAGTGGCCCAAGGCCGTGCTGGTTCCGCAGCGCGCCGTGCTCAAGGCGCCGAAGGGCCATTATGTGTATGTCGTCGGCAAGAACAACGCCGTCGAGCGGCGCGACGTCCAGGTCGGCGACTGGTTCGAATCCTCCTGGATCATCGAAAAGGGCGTCGCGGCCGGCGATCCGGTGGTCGTGGACGGGCTGCAGGCGCTGACGCCCGGCGCGACGGTCAAGCCTGTGCCGGTCGACCAGGCGCCGGCCCGGGCGGCCGCGGCCGACATGCCCGACAAGCAGTCCGGCGCCAAATAAATCACCGTGGGTGCGGGAGGCGCGCGTCTTCACGGGGCCTCCTCCTGCTCAAAATATATGTCCGGCAGCTTCTTCGTCGATCGTCCGGTCTTCGCCTCGGTGATCGCCCTCCTGATCGTGCTGGCGGGGGCGCTGTCGCTCGTCCAGCTCCCCGTCGCGCAATTCCCGCAGATCACGCCGCCCCAGGTCATCGTGTCCGCCGTCTATCCCGGCGCCAGCGCCCAGACGGTGGAGCAATCGGTCACCGCTCCGATCGAGAAGGAGATGAACGGGGTCAAGGACCTGCTCTACTACTCCTCGACCAGCTCCAACACCGGCTCGGCCGCGATCACGCTCACTTTCGAGGGCGGCACGGACGTGGACCTGGCCGCCGTGGAGGTGCAGAACCGGCTGAAGAAAGTCGAAAACATCCTCCCGCAGGAAGTCCTGCGGCTCGGCCTCAAAGTCGAAAAAGCCAGCCCCATGATCCTGCTCATGGTCACGCTCAGCTCCTCCGACCCGCGCTTCGACGAGGCCTATCTCAACAACTTCGCCGCCACCGGCATCGTGGACGAGCTCAAACGGCTGCCCGGCGCGGGGGATGTGATCCTGTACGGCTTCGCCTACAGCATGCGGATCTGGCTCAAGCCGGACCGGCTGGCGGACCTGGGCCTCACCGTCACCGACGTCATCCAGGCGGTGCGCGAGCAGAATTCGGACTTCGCGACGGGGCAAATCGGCCAGGAGCCCTCGCCCGGCGGCCAGCAGTTGACCGTGCCGGTGATCACCAAGGGGCGGCTGACCGAGAAGGAGGAATTCGAGTCCATCATCCTGCGCAGCAAGGCGGACGGCTCGATGGTGCGCCTCAAGGACGTGGCGCGGGTCGAATTGGGCGCGCAGGACTATACCTTCGTCACGCGGCTCAACGGCAAGCCCACCGCGGCCATCGGCGTGAACCTCCGGGCCGGGGCCAATGCGCTGGCCCTGGCCCAAGCCGTGAAGGATCGAATGGCCGAGCTCGCCAAGGGCTTCCCCGAGGGCATCACCTATGCCATCCCCTACGACACCACCACCTTCGTCAAGGTGTCCATCGAGCTGGTCGTCCACACGCTCTTCGAGGCCATGGGGCTGGTGCTGCTCGTCGTCTTTCTCTTCCTCGGCAGCTGGCGAGCGACGCTGATTCCCATGATCGCCGTGCCGGTCTCCATCGTCGGCACCTTCGTCGGCATGCAACTGTTCGGCTTCTCCGTCAACACGCTCACGCTGTTCGGATTGGTCCTGGCCATCGGCATCGTGGTGGACGACGCCATCGTCGTGGTGGAGCGGGTCGAGGAGATCATGCATGCCCGCGGCCTGGTCCCGCGTGAGGCGACCAAACAGGCGATCGGCGAGATCGCCGGCGCGGTCGTCGGCGTGACCCTCGTCATCGCCTCCGTCTTCGTGCCGGTGGCCTTCCTCGGCGGCACCGTCGGGACGCTCTACCAGCAGTTCGCGATCACGATCACGATTTCCGTCCTGCTTTCCGCGCTGACCGCGCTCACGCTGACCCCGGCCCTCTGCGCGATCCTGCTCAGGCCGCGCGGACATGAAGCAGGCGCCCGGCCAGGCCTGCTGGCCCGGTTCAACCGGGTGTTCGAACGGCTCACCCACCACTATTCCGGCGTCGTCCGCTTCGCCGTCCGTCGCGCCTTTGTCCTGATCGTCCTCTACCTGGTCATGATCGGCGGGGTCGTCTGGCTCTTCCAGAAGGTGCCCGGCGGCTTCGTGCCGGACGAGGACCAGGGCTATTTCATCGTGGCGGTGGAACTTCCCGCCGGCGCCGCCCAGTCGCGCACGGTGGAAGTGCTCGAGAAAGTCGAGGCGCACTTCCGGAAGAATCCGGCGGTCCTCGACATGGTGAGCCTGGCCGGCTACGGCCTCTTCTACAGCGGGCCCAACGTCGGCACGGTCTTCGTCACCTTGAAGGACTGGAAGGAGCGTCCGACGATCGAGCAGCACGCGCTGGTCATCGCCTGGTTCGCCAACAGCGACCTCGTCCGCATCCAGGAGGCCTCCGTCTTCGCCCTGCCGCCGCCGGCCATCCCGGGCCTGGGGCAGGTGAGCGGTTTCGACTACCGGCTGCAGGACCGGGCCGGCGACAGGAACCGGCTCAAGCAACAGGCGGACAGTCTGCTCGCCGAAGCGGGCAAGCACCAGGACCTCGCCGGCGTCATGCAGACCAGCGCGCCGGAAACGCCCCTGCTCTACGTGGACCTGGACCGGATCAAGGCCAAGGCCATGGGCATTCCAATCCAGGACCTCTTCAACACCGTCGGCGGCCTGCTCGGTTCCTACTACATCAACGACTTCGCCAAATTCGGCCGGGTGCTGCAGGTCCGCATGCAGGCCGAGTCGGCTCAGCGCATGAAGCCGGAGGACATCGCCCGCTTCTACGTGCGCAACGCGGAAGGGGAGATGGTGCCGCTCTCGACCGTGGCCCGCATCGACTGGGTGCAGGGCCCCATCGCGCTGGACCGATACAACGGCTATCCGGCCGTCAGCTTCACCGGCACCCCCGCGCCGGGCAAGAGCTCGGGCCAGGCCCTGGCCGCGATGCAGCGGCTTTCCGCTTCTTTCCCGAAAGGCATGACCTACGAATGGTCCGGCCAGTCCTTCCAGGAGATCAAGGCGGGCAAACAGGCGCCCTACATCTTCGCGCTGGCGCTCGTGGTGGTGTTCCTGTTTCTCGCCGCCCTCTACGAAAGCTGGGCTGTGCCCTTCGCCGTCCTGCTCGTCGTGCCGCTGGGCATCCTCGGCGCGCTGACCGCCGTCACGGTGCTGCCGCTCGGGGTCATCAACGACGTCTACTTTCAGATCGGCCTGGTGGCCTTGATCGGCCTCGCCGCCAAGAACGCGATCCTGATCGTGGAGTTCGCCAAGCAGCGGCACGAGGAAGGCCTGTCCGTCACGGAGGCGGCGCTGGAGGCGGCGCGCCTGCGCTTCCGCCCGATCGTCATGACCTCGATGGCCTTCATCCTCGGCGTGCTGCCGCTCGTGCTCAGCACGGGGGCCGGCGCGGCCAGCCGCCGCTCCATCGGGACCGGCGTCTTCGGGGGCATGATCGCCGCCACGCTCCTGGCCGTCGTCTTCGTGCCGCTCTTTTATGTCCTGGTCATGAACATCGCGCGGCGCGGCGCGCGGGACAGTGTGAGCGCCGGCGAACTGGGCGGGGGGAGCCAGGCACCCGTCGTCTCGGCCACGGACCAGCCGCAAGAAGGGAAGTCATTGCCGTGAGCCGCCACCGTACCAGCGTCATCCCGGTCATGACCCTGTCAGTAGCCCTGTCGTTGGCCGGCTGCCTGGTCGGGCCGGACTATCAGGCCCCGGAGATCAAGGCGCCGGAGCAGTTCCGCCATGAGCCGGCCAAGCCCTTGGCCGATCCCACCTCTCTGGCGGACCTGCCTTGGTGGGAGGTCTTCAAGGATGACGAGCTCCAAAAGCTTATCCGGGTCGCGCTGGAGGAGAACAAGGACCTGCAGCTCGCCGCCGTCCGGGTGGACGAGGCGCGGGCGGAGCTCGGCATCACCAAGTCGCAGCTCCTGCCGACCGTGAGTGCCGGCGCCAACGCCACGCTCACGGAAATCCCCGGGGCGAACATCCCGGGCATCCCGGCCGGCACCAGCCTGCGGACCCCGCTCTATTCGACGGAGCTGACCATGACCTGGGAGCTGGACATCTGGGGGCGCCTGCGACGGGCCACGGAAGCGGCCAGAGCGCAGCTGATGGCCACGGATGAAGTGCGCAAGGCGGTGGTCATGGGCCTGATCAGCCGCGTGGCCCAGGCCTACTTCGAACTGCGGGGGCTGGATTTGGAACTGGAGATCAGCAGGCGGACGCTGGCCTCGCGCGAGGCCTCGCTCAAGCTGGTGAAGATGCGCCACGACGGGGGCGTCAGCTCGGCCCTGGACCTGCGCAAGGCGGAGGCAGAGGCGGTGAGCACGGCCTCTGCCATTCCCGACCTGGAGCGCCAGATCGCGCAGAAGGAAAATGCGCTCAGCATCTTGCTGGGCCGCAACCCGGGTTCTGTTCCCAGGGGATTGGCCGTGACGCAGCAGCCGCTGCCGCCGACCGTGCCGTCCGGGCTGCCCTCGGCCTTGTTGGAGCGGCGGCCCGACCTCCGCGAGGCGGAGCAGACCCTGGTGGGGGCGAACGCCCAGATCGGCGTGGCCAAAGCGGCCTTTTTCCCCCAGGTTTCGCTGACCGGCCAGTACGGCTACATGAGCCGCGACCTCTCGAACCTCTTCGTCGGGCCGAACCGCATGTGGGGGATCGGCCCAGGCGTGACGCTGCCGATCTTCAACGCCGGACGCAACCAGGCGCAGCTGGAAGGGGCGGAGGCGAAGCAGAAGGAAGCGCTGATCAAGTACCAACAGGCGGTGCAGGAGGCCTTCCGGGACGTGGACGATGCGCTGATCGCCTACCAGAAGGTGCGGGAGACGAGACTGTATCAGGAACAGTTGATCGAGGCGGCGACCAAGGCGCTGGCGCTGGCGGAGCTGCGGTACAAAAACGGGGTCTCCAGCTACCTGGACGTGCTGGACGCCCAGCGGCAACTGTTCAATGCGGAGATCGGCCTGGCGCAGACGAGACGGGGGCAGCTGGTCGCGGTCGTGCTGCTCTATCGGGCGCTGGGCGGAGGGTGGAGCGAGCAGCAGCCTGCCAAGTCCCCTGAGCCAAACGCGCCAGCCGGGTCCTAAAGAAACCCCCAAGAGGTCGGTGTGGCGCGCCCTCTCGCTTTCGCACCTCCCGGAACGACCCTTCCGGGCTTCAGCAAGCGGAACCCGTCTGGAATTCCCGCAGCCACGATCAAGATCGTGGTGCTTTGGTCAGTTCCAGCGTTCCTGCTCGCTGAAGCCTCGGCGGATACCCCGCTCCTCCGGTGAAGTGCGCTCAATGGCGCGTCACACCTCAGGCTGCAGCAATAAAAGAGAGCGGGCGGGTGCAGATCGTTAATGGACCTGCACCCGCTCGGATTTAAGACAAGCTTTTCGGGCAGCGTGACGCCAGCTCCGGGAACTGCGCCCGGTAGTCGGCGTGGCTGGCGCGGATCACCTTCAGCGCCTCGGCCCGGCCATAGACGTTGGTGATCTCCACCTTGTGCTGGGTCGTCCCGGGGGCCTGCTTGTAGGTCAGGAAATAGTGCTGGAGGCGGTCGATGAGGGTCGGCGGGCAGTTGGCGATGTCGGTGAAGCCGCCGTAGACCGCGTCGTCCTTCATCACCGCGATGATCTTGTCGTCCGCCTCGCCTCCGTCCAGCATGCTCAAGCCCCCGATCGGCAAGGCCGTGAGCAGGATGTCGCTGTGCGGGATGGTCTTCTCCGTGAGGACGCAGATGTCCAGGGGGTCACGGTCGCCGACGATGCCCTTCCGGCTCGCGCGCTTGGCAAAGAGCTCGGCCACGCGCTCGCCGCAGTAGGTCTGCGGCACCAGCCCATAATAGGAGGGGCAGAGGTTGGAGAAGCGCTGCGGCCGGTCCACCTTGAGGAAGCCGGTCACCTTGTCGACTTCATATTTCACCGTGTCGGTCGGCACGATCTCGATGTAGGCCGTCACCACCTCCGGCGCCTCATCGCCGATGGAGACGCCATGCCAGGGGTGGGCCCGGAACAACAGGTTGTTCAATCGTTGATTGGCTGCGCCGTCTTGTCCGCTCATCTCTTTCATGCTCCGTGGGATAGATAATGGGTCCGATGTGTCGCAGTGTACCCGAAACGATCCGCTTCCGTCTCCTGCCCGACGGCCTGATTTGACATGATTCCCCCCAAAGCTTAGCCTTGTTGCTCCGACAAGCCGGTTCCGAATCCAGCGTGGGCCGCTTCCATGCCCAGACGCATCGCCATCATCCAGGGCCATCCCGATGCCGGGGCGCGCCATTTCGGCCATGCGCTGGCGGACGAGTATGCCAAGGGCGCTGAAGACGGGGGCCATGCGGTGCAGCGGCTCGAGGTCGCCAAGCTGGACTTTCCGCTTTTGCGGACCAAGGAGGAGTTTGAACACGGCCGACCGCCGGACTCGATCAAGCTGGCCCAGGAGGCGATCGTCTGGGCGGACCATCTCGTCATCCTCTATCCGCTCTGGCTGGGCGACGTGCCCGCCCTCCTCAAAGCGTTTTTTGAACAGGTCTTTCGCCCGGGGTTTGCCTTCGAATACGGGCCAGAGGGTCGCTTCCCGAAGAAACGCCTCACCGGCAAGTCGGCCCGCATCGTCGTCACCATGGGCATGCCGGCCTTCGTCTACCGCTGGGTGTTTTTCGCCCATAGCCTCAAGAACCTGGACAAGAACATCCTCCGATTCTCCGGCATCGGCCCGGTCAAGCACGCCCTGATCGGCACGGTGGAAGGGATGACCGACAAACAGCGGGCCGGATGGCTCGACCGCCTGCGGGCGCTGGGGGAGCAAGGGCAATAGACCGTCACAGAGGAGGACCTCCATGTCGCGAATCAAGGCGATCAGAGCCTCGCTCGACAAGAAGCTGGACTTGCTGGAGCATCAGGCGCTGGCGCTGGAAGCCCAGCTGACGCAGACGATGGAGCAGGGGCTGCAGCGGCTGGAGGAGCGCAAGCAACAACTGCGGGACGCCTTGAAGCAGGTCCAGGCCTAGGTGCAGAAGTCGAAAGAGGTGGCGGAGCAGGCGAAGGGCGAGGTGCAGGCCAAGCTCGAACACCTGCAAGTGCAGTTGGCGCTTGGCAAGGCGGATGCCCGTGACTCGGTCGAGGAACAGCGGTCGAAGATTCTGAAAGCCCTGCGCGAGTTCGAAGCCGTGGCGGATCAGAAACTGATCGGGGCCGCGTTCGAAGCGGGCTGGCTGTGGGAGGATTTGGTGGGCCGGGCCAGCAGCCTGGAGGCCGAATTAGATGCGCTGAAGGGCCGGTTCGAGGTCGAGAAGGCCAAGCAGCAGGCCTCGCTGGAATCCAAGAAGCAGGAGCTGCTCGCCAAACTGGAGACATTCAAGAGCCAGCTCAAGGAGAAGCGCAAGGTGGCGCAGGCGAAGGCCGACACCTTCGAGGGCGACATGCGCGAGGGGCTGGACCAAATCAAAACGGCGTTCAAACGGCTGTTCGAATAAGCGGTCGCCTCGGGCCTAAGACGCGGACGACGAACGGCCAGGAGCGGCGGCCTGGTCGAGGTGGAGGCCATCCCCTGTTGGTCCTTGCTCCCGGAGCGCGCGCCCTCAGAAGGGCCTCGCTCGACGGCCGCAGTTAGACCAACAGGGGACGGCCTTTTAGGAGAATGACGCGCGCAGTGAGGGATCAACCAGGCCGCCTTATAGGAATGACGCCGCGAGAAGAAAGAGAGGAGTGGCGGGAACGCGTCGCTGATGGACCCGTTCCCGCTTGGACCATATCAACGCAACGCCGTGCCGCCGCCTCCAATCCCATCCGTTCCAGCGGCTAAAGATAAACAAGTTGGCGGGGACAAATCGCTTTTGGATTTGTCACCCGCTAGCGGTGGCTTGCGCTACTGATTATGAGGGGGCTGGTTTGCGGGCTGGACCCTGTCCGCTAGGGGGGCTTACGCTATTGATTGGAGGCCGTCACCACCTCGGCGCCTCATCCCCAATCGACACCCCATGCCACGGATGCGCCCGGAACAACAAACTCATCAACCGCTGATCGGCCGCTCCATTAAATCCGCTCATGCGTCTATCTCCATAGAATTAAGCCCAGAGTGTAGCAGACTAACTAAAATGTTACCGCTATGTATATTCGAGCTAGCTTTGACAAGGTCAGCCGTTGAATCTTGTACTGACCCACTTAATTTTGGACAGGTCGGTTCGTGTTTTTGGCGCTCCAGTCCGTATAGAACTCTGTAGGTGACTGCATCCCTAAGGCGCTGTGCGGCGCCTGTCGGTTGTAAT
>VGXC01000039.1 GCA_016873495.1 Nitrospira sp.
GATCACATAGACGATCTGCTCCTCGGAGAATTTCGACCGCTTCATGGGTCCCTCCTTTCGCACAGGACCGTCGAAGCCGTCAGTCTACTCTAGTTTTGAGTTGCCGTCGTTTTCCGGGGAGACGTCAAGAGGTCTTCTGCTCTGGTTAAGAACTGTCTCAGAACGGGGCCAACGTCAGCGAGGATTTGCCGCGTCTGATCGAGCGAATCTTGAAAAGGGCTCGTCCAAAACTAGACTAGCTCCATTTTTGCTTGTCAAGAGGATGTACGCTGCGTTAGCGGCGCGCAGGAATTTGACTCATCTATGCTGTTACGGATATGAAACACTGATGCTTGCAAAACCCCAGGCTGCAAGGTCTAAGCCTTTTGTGTTTCTCTTTTGCGTGCCGTATACCCAATGCTATACTTGTTGGGGTGCAGTACATCGCGGTGGTGCGAATGAAATTGCCATTCGATCAAGGAGGAGAGCTGATATGTTGAGGAAACTCGTTATCCTTTCAATGACTGTTATGTTCGTTTCTTTTCAGGCTGCAACGGCTATGGCGGAGATGCATTCGGACACTGGTCCTGGGTGCGGTCTGGGCAAGCTTGTGTGGGGAGAGTATAAGCATCCCAAGAATATCGCCCCGCAGGTCATGATGGCCACGACCAACGTGTTTGGCTTGTACACCTTCGCGATCAGCACGGGGACATCCGGCTGCACGAACGACGGCGCGATCATGGCGGAACACAAGACGACGCTCTTCGCCGAACTGAATTTCGAAAATCTGTCGCAGGAAATGGCCCAAGGCCGCGGTGAACACTTGGCGTCGCTGGCGACGCTGATGGGCGTGCCGGCCGAGCAACATCCTGCATTCTTTGCCTTGACCCAGGAGCGGTACCAGGAGCTCCTGCAAGCAGGGCAGACTTCCACGGCCGCGATGCTGACCGCGCTGCACGATGCGATGGCCCAGCATCCGGTTCTGGCCAAGGTTTCGACCCGCTAAGCTTTTCGAGGCTCCCGGCCGTAGGGTCGGGAGCCCCATTTCCTCGGGCGGCCTTCTCTTTCTTGCCTTAGTCCATCACATCCGTTACACTGCCTGGAAGAGAGGTGAGCCATGCCGACGAAGCATCCACGAGTGAACGTGGTCTTGGAGGAGCCGTTATACGAAGGCTTGCGCAAATGGGCGGGGCGGGAGGGGGTTTCGCTATCGTTGAAGATGCGGGATTTGGTCAAAGAGGCCTTGGAAATCGAAGAGGACCGGGCACTGGCCCGTTTCGCCGAGCAGCGAGAACGCTCATTCGAACGAAAGAAAGCCCTGACCCATGAGCAAGTCTGGTCGCGTTTGCGTGGCCGGAGCCGTTGATTGTCCTACACCCTCATCTACCATCCTGATGTGGCGGACGCGGATCTTCCGCTCTTGCCTTCCAATGTCCAACGTCGAATCGCTCGGGCGATCGAGACGCGCTTAGCCGAAGCGCCGGAGCGATATGGAGCCCCCTTGCGGGAGACGTTGCGAGGCTATTGGAAGCTCCGCGTCGGCGACTATCGTGCGGTCTGGCAGGTGGCGGGCGCGGAGGTCCGGGTCTTGGGAATTTTGCATCGCAAGCGCGTATACGAGGATATCATGCGTCGCCGTGGGTGGCCTCCTTCCTCGGTCTGACCCTCTCACCTGACCTCTATAAACTTGCGAAGGGCTAGGGAATATGCCGACCTTGACAAGAATATGGTCATCTGGCATATAGATTCGTGACTATATTGGAGGGCGTATGCGCACGGTGAATATTGCGACGCTGAAGGCCAAGCTCAGCGAATATGTGCGGCTGGCCAAGCGAGGCGAGCGGATTCGTATCCTCGATCGACGCCGCGCGGTCGCCGAACTGTCGGGTTTGCAGGTTTCCGACGATCAGCGGATTGCCCAGGACTTGCTCCGTGCCGGACAGGCTGAATGGCATGGCGGAAAACCTCAGGTTCGACCCATGAAACTTCGAAAGGGCCCGGCCAATATCGCCGCTGCCGTGCTTGAAGATCGCGGATGATTTTGTATCTGGATACGTCGAGCCTCTTGAAATTGTTCATGGAAGAGGCAGGCGCCGGCGACGTGGTCGCCAGGGTGGAATCAGCTGGAGTTGTCGCCACCTCAGTGATTGCCTATCCCGAGGCGCATGCCGCTCTTGGCCGTCGCCACCGTGAGGGGGCGATCACCAAAACGGAATTTCACAATCTGCTTTCTCGGCTCAGGGACGGCTGGTTGCAAGTGCTTTCCATCTCGCTGTCTGCCCCTGTGTACACGCGCGCCGGCCTCTTGGCGGTGCAATACGCGTTGCGCGGTATGGACGCGATTCATCTGGCGTCGTATGGCGAAGTGCTCGATCGGGGCGATGCCGAGTTTTTGTCTCACGACGGCCGGCTCATGGAGGCGGCGGAGAAATACCGACGGCACTATCGTCGGAAGTCATGATCGTTTTCCGGGGTACCGCCTACTCCTTCCTTCTCTGGTGTGTCTTTTGTTGGGTGACACCAACGCATGCGGCAGACACGGGTCACGCGCACCTTTCTGAACTGATCCAGCGCGCGTCACAGGCCCGGCTCGCCGAGCAGCGCGAGTGGCATCTCCTGCTCCATTACAAATCCAATCTCTTCGGCGGGGTCACCAGCGAGGCCGATGATCCCGGGTTCTTTCTCTCGCCCGACGGCAAAACCGATCCGCAAGCCGAACTGGAAGCCACGCTGAGGCAGTTCTTTTCCGATGAACCGGTCGGGCGCTCCAAGCAACCGGCTCAGTGCGCCTTCATTGCCCGCTATCACTGGCTGAAGGAGAAGCTGGCCTTCGACGACCGCCGTCTGCCTCCCCTGCGTTGCGAACGCTTCGATAATTGGTTCAAGGAGATGAATGCCCAGTCCTTGACGATGATTTTTCCCTCCTCCTTCATGAACAATCCCGCCTCCATGTTCGGCCACACGTTCCTACGCGTGGACCAGAAGGGCCAGACGGAACAGACCCGCATCCTGGCCTACACGATCAATTACGCCGCGGATGCTCCGCCGGACCCAGGCTTCTCCTATGCGATCAACGGCCTCTTCGGCGGATACAAGGGGTTTTTCTCCACGATTCCGTACTATCTAAAGGTGCAGGAATATCGGGACATCGAGAACCGGGACATTTGGGAATACCGGCTGAACCTCACGGATGACCAAATCCGCCGGCTCTTGATGCATGCCTGGGAGTTGGGCAACGCCTATTTCGACTATTTCTTCCTCAAAGAGAACTGTTCCTACCACATCCTGTCGCTGTTGGAATATGCCAATCCCGACTGGCATCTCACGGATCGGTTCGTCCTGTTTACCATCCCGGTCGATACGATCCGGGCCTTGATCGAGCAGCCGGGTCTGGTCGGGGAGATCGCCTACCGACCGTCGCGAAGTACCCAGATCAGGCGCAAGCGGGAGGTGCTGACCGATGAGGAGCTTCGCTGGTTCCGGCAGATCATCGCGGACGTGACGGTCGTCAGGTCGGAGCCGTTTGCCCGACTTCCATTGGCGCGCCGCGCCTTTGTGCTGGATCTCGCGTCCGATTACTTCCGGTATCGCAGCGTGACGGATGAAGCACGTGCCGAGAGCTACAAGGAGGCCAATCGCAGCCTCTTGCTGGCCCGGAGCGAGTTGAAGGTGCGATCGGAGGATTTTCGCGTCGAGCCCTACGTCGTCTCTCCGGAGCAGGGCCACAAGACATCGCGGGCCGGGCTGGGTGTCGGTTGGCGACGAGGCCAACTGTTCCAGGATCTGAGCATCCGCGCAGCGTATCACGACCTGCTCGATCCGGACCAGGGGTATAGCCCCGATTCGCAGATTCAGATCGCGGCGCTGAGCCTGCGCCATTACCAGCCGCACGGTCAGATCAGGCTGGAGCGATTCACGCCGGTGAACATCGTGTCGCTGGCGCCGATGGATCGGGACTTCAAGGCTCCCTCGTGGAAGGTGAATGCCGGCTGGGAAACCGTCAACCGGCCTGGCTGCGGCTACTGCGGCAACGTCAATTTCAACGGAGGCCTCGGCGGGGCCGTCGAGAATCACGTGTGGCGGCGGGTCGTGGCCTTTGCCTTCGCAGAGGTGGATGCCAACTGGAGTCATGCCTATCAGGAAAATCACCGCATCGGCGGAGGAGGCACGGCGGGCTTGTTGACGACGCTCACGGACCGGTGGAAGGTGCTGGCCTCCACCACCTATTTGAAATACCCGCTGGGGTACCGGTCGGAGGATTTTCGCTACTTCGTGGGCACCAGGTATACGCTGGACCAGAATCTTGCGGTGCGGTTCGAATTTAACCGTCGTTACGCCGACAGCGAGGCGGTATTCTATGTCCAAGCATTTTTTTGAGGAAGTGGTCAGTCATCGGTTATCAGTTTTCAGTCACTGAAAACAGACTACTGACAACCGACAACGAAGGTCGCGACATGTCCAACTTGCTCGACCGCTTCTTCGTCTACCACCCGGCGCCCTGGATCGACCGGGACTGGGCCCGTGCCAGCGGATTGCCTTTACAGGACATCTGGTTCCAGGCGGAAGATGGCACGAAGCTGTTCGGCTGGTACGTGGAGAATCGGGCGACGCCGGTCGTGCTGCTCTGGTGTCATGGGAACGCGGGTAACATCATCCACCGGTTGGACAATCTCGTCGAGCTGTACCGGCTGGGTTTCTCTGTTTTCCTCTTCGACTATCGCGGCTACGGGCGTAGCCAGGGGCGGCCCACGGAGGAGGGGATGTACCAGGATGCGCTGGCGGCCTACGACTATCTGGCGAAGGGCAGGCGGGTGGTACCGGAGCGGCTGCTGCTCTTCGGCCGTTCGCTCGGTGGAGCGGTGGCCGGGCATGTGGCGGTCCGGCGGCCGGCGGCGGGGCTGATTCTGGAGGGGGCCTTTCCGTCCGTTGCCGCCGTGGCCCGCGTCCATTACTTCGGGCTGCCGGTGGACTGGCTGCTGGGGGCGGAGTTCAACTTGACCGACCGGTTGGCGGCTCTGTCCATGCCCGTGTTGGTCATTCATGGAGGATTGGACGAGATCATTCCGATCGAACTGGGCCGGCAGGTGTTCGAGGCGGCACGGCCGCCCAAGGACTTCTATCTGGTGCCGGGAGCCGACCATAACGATCTGTATGCGGTCGGCGGACGGGCCTATTTCCAACGGCTGCGGCAGTTTGCCGAACAGGTTGTCAAGGTGAGGTGAGTGCCCCGATTGAAACAATACTTGGCTCTCGCGGTGCTCTTTTGGTACAGTGCGCCGATCGTAAGGGCCCTGAGGTCCAGAACGATAGACCGTTTCAGATAGGAGGCCGCAGTGCAGGACAATCAGATAATCCGCTGGATGTTCGGTGTGGGTTTTACGCTGGGGCTGGTCGGCTTGAGCGGATGCGCCACCGGCTCCGAGTCCCTGGGGAGCCTCGATGCAACCTTGGGCCTGCCCTCCGTGACCGCGTCGGTGACGGTCGGAGCGGATGGGGACGGTCGAAGCCTGAGGGAGGCGCTTCCCGGCGTCACACTCCCGGCCTTTCCGTCGGGAGACCAGTCCGAGACGCGCTCCTCCGACAGCGATCAAGTCAAGAGCCAGGCCGCCACGCCAGTGCTGGCCCAGGCTGACGGGTTCAGCCCTCTTGGCCCCCATGACGAGAGCCCGGTTCAACCGGCCGTTCCGCCGCCTCCGGTTGAGAAGGTCGTTGAGCCAACCGCCCAAGCCACCGAGCCGCCGCCGGCGCCTCAAGCCGAACCGTCCCTTGAGTCAAAAGGCGAGCCGGCCAAAGATGAGACCTACGATCCGTTTGCCAAGGCCGAAGGCTCGGCCGACGGGATGGAAGAGTATGATCCCTGGGAACCGTTCAACGTCAAGATGTTCCAGTTCAACCGCAAACTGGACGAATGGATCGTCAAGCCGGTGGCGACGGTCTACGACAACATCGTGCCGGACGGAGCGGAACAGGGGCTCAGCAACATCTTCCACAACATGCGCACCGTGCCCCGCCTGCTGAACAACCTGTTCCAGGGCAAGTTCAAGGGGGCAGGGATCGAGTTCGGCCGGTTTCTCCTGAACACCTCCTTCGGCTTGGGCGGCTATTTCGATTTCGCGAAGGAAGCCTATGGGATTGTAACGCCGGACGAAGATTTCGGCCAGACCCTCGCCACCTACAAGACGAAGCCCGGCCCCTATCTGGTGGTCCCGATTCTCGGTTCCTACACGGTTCGGGATGTGAGCGGCTTCGTGGTCGATTTGATCCTCGACCCCTTCAACATCCTGCTGTTCCCCTTCGTGGACGTCAAGGGGTGGCCGCAAGTGGTGACCAACGGCGACACGGTCACCTTCGCGCAGATCGGCATCCGTGCCGGCTACATGGTGAACGAGCGGGCCATCAACATCGAGACGACCTTCGAAGGCGTGGAAGAGACCGTCGTGGACCTCTATGGGGCGGTCCGCAACGCCTATCTTCAGAAAAGAGCGAGGGCGATCCGAGAATAACAGGCTGTTGAAAACGCCCCCCGGCGTTGTTCTCATATCACTCAATGGCTCGACGTACCGCAAAGCAAGAGGCAAAGTAACTATCCGCTCGCATATGATCGAAGCGAGTGGCTCAAGCGAAGCTGGGTATGGACCCCCTCGGCTTTTCGCTTGCTGCGGCCTCTCCGGACGGGCGGTTTGAACGGCCTGGATACCCCTCCACCTTCTTCCCAGAACCGCCGTGGCTCTTGACAGACGAATGCGTCCGGCAGAAGCTAGACGCGTCGATCTGTCATGGGTCCTGTCCCGGCCGTCCGGCCCGCAAAAGAGGTACACATCATGAACCCAACGCAGCGTTCCTCCATTCAACACGTCCACGGGAGCGTCGTTGCCCGTTTCGCTTCCTGGCTGCTTCTGAGCCTTCTTCTCGGTCTCGCGTGCGGAGGTCCGAACGCCTGGGCCCAGCAGGGCGGGCCGAAGACGGTCTCCGCCACGGCGACACTCACGATTTTGAAGGGGGCGGTCCAATGCATCGCGGCGGGAGGCAATCAGGCTCAGCCGGCGATGGACGGGATGAATCTGGCCGTGGGGGATCGGGTGCTGACCGGCGCGAACTCGGAGGCGTTGATCACCTTCCTGGACGGGAGCACGCTTACGGTCATGCCGAAGGGAGACGTGACGGTCAAACAGGCGGAGGTCGGGACGCAGCGCTCGACCATCGCCGTCCGGATCAATCTCGGCAAGGTCTGGGCCAGAGTGGTCCGGCTGGCGGATCAAAAGTCCAGCTTCTCGTTGGAATCCAACACGGCCACGGCCACGGTGCACGACGGGCTCATCGGCGGCCAGCAGGACGAGGACGGCACCTTCACTTGCTGGACCAAGGCCGGTTCCTTGACCGTCACGGATCGACGCGGACAGTCCCTGACCTTGGTGCCCGGCCAAAAGGCGCTCGTGAAAGGCGAGACGGCTCCGGCGCCGCTGCCTTTCGCCGTGCACCAAAGCGTGCTGACCGTCGTGGCCTCATCGAATGTGCTCCCGCTGGTGTTGATGGACGATGCGGTCCGGGTGGCGGGGTTCGTGGCGCCGGGCGTGGAGGTCAATCAGGTGTTCGGGTCCTTCACGGGCCAAGGCGAGGACGGGACGCGGACCGTCGAAGTGCCGGCCGGCGTCCCGGGCCCGTTCACGCTCGTAATGGAAGGGCTGGAACCTGGTCCCTTCCACCTCACCCTTAGCGGTTCGTTCAAAGGAGTGCTCGCATACTTGCAGCCTCTGTCCGGGACCATCGCAAAGGGCCAGCGGCTGCACGCCCGCATCGATCAGGTCCTCGACCCGGCCACGCTCGGCGATCCCAAGCAGGCCAAGGTCCGCTCCGGGGCGGCCTCGGCGTTCACTCCACTGGCTGGGTCGCTGCCGGGGAAAATCCTGCTCTCGCCGGATGAAGTGGCTGCAGCCGACAGGAGCCACTAACGAGGCTTACTTCTGGGTTGCCACGTAGACCCCGTTCCAATCCTCGGGTGGGGGCGAGGCTAGTAAGGCGCGGCTGCGGCGCAGGTAAAGCGAATTGGGCCCGTCCTCCGGCCTGTCGGCCTGCAGCGTTTCGAACAGAGCCGTCGCCTCCGCCCAGCGCCGTGATCGGTAGAGCGCGATGCCCTGCTCGTAGGCGGCCACGAAAGCCGCTCTCGCCGGTTCGAGTGCGCCCGCCGGGCCCAGTACTTCGTAGACCGCCAACGGCTCCTGCCGTCCTTTCACCGCAACGACGTCGAGAAACCGGTAGACAAAGGCGTCGCCGGCCTCGGCCTTGACCGCTTCGCCGATTACCAGTCTCGTTCCATATTCCTTATTGAGGCCCTCCAGCCGCGACGCGACGTTCACCGTGTCGCCCATCACCGTGTAAGCGAGCCGGTCCCGCGAGCCCATATTCCCCACGACCATTGGGCCGGTATTGATGCCGATTCCCAAATCCAGCGAACGCAGGCCCCGTTGTTCCCAATCGGCGTTCAGCGAGCGGAGCCGCGCGATCATATCGAGCGCGGTGAGACAGGCGCGTCGGGCGTGGTCCGGCTGGTCCATCGGCGCGTTCCAGAAGGCCATGATCGCGTCGCCGATATACTTGTCCAACACCCCGTCGTGCCGGAACACGATTTCGGTCATGGCTGTCATATATTCGTTCAACAGGGCCACCAACGCCTGGGGCTCCAGCGCATGGGCGCGGGTGGTGAACCCGCGCAAGTCGGAGAACAGGACCGTCATGGTTCTGGTCTCGCCGCCCAATTTCAGCCGCTCCGGATCCTGGAGGGCCCAGTGGCTGACGGACGGCGACAGATAACGGGCCATGACACTCCGGATCATCTTCTGCTCCGCCTGCTCGAAAGCCACGCGGTACACCATGGCGGCGGCGAAGCTGAGCAGGAGCGCGGCGGGCGGGTAGACGAGGTTGAGCACGATCCCGTTGTCGAACAGGAAGCCGGCGGTCACGCCATACAGGCCGAGGACGCCGATCACTCCGACGGCGGCATGGCGCGGTCCGCCGGCCGCGACCAGGAGAGAGGCCAGAAAGGCGAAGGCGACGATCAACGCGATGGTGGTCTCGACCGACGCCGGGATCAGGAAGCGCCGGCTCAGAATGGTTTCCACCGCGTTGGCCAGGACCTCGACGCCCCACATGCGCGTCTCCGCCGTGGTGGGGGTGGCGAACTCGTCCACCCCCCGGATCGTCAGGCCGATCAGCACGATCTTGTCCCGCACCAGTGTCGGATCGAAGGAGCCGTCCAGCACGGCGGCGAAGGGGAGGATGGTGAACGCGCCGCCGCGCTCGGGGCTGGAGGGCGCGCCGAGGAAATTGATCACCATGCTGCCGGTCGGCCCCACGGGAACGGCGCGGCCGGCGCCGAAGACTAGGGCGCTGGCGGCCGGCTCGTCGATCACGCCGGACCGGCGGACGAAGCGCGCCACGGCGGTCAGGGCCAGCGCCGGCACGACGTCGGGTCCGGCGGTCAGTTGGAGCGGCAGACTGCGGACCACCGTGTCCTGGTCGGTGGTCACGTTCACGAACCCTTCGCCGGCCGCCGCCTCCCTGATCGCGGCCGTCGGGCGCACGAAGACGTCGAACTCCTGGGCGACACCGGGACGCGGGGCGAGGTCCTTGGGGCCCTGGGCCTCGACCGGCGTGATCACGATCCCCGCCCGCCGGATGGCCGCCGCCACCTCCGGGTCTTCCGGTCTGGGCGCATCGAAGAAAATGTCGAAGGCCACGACCCTTGCGCCGGCTTCATGCAGCCGGTCCACCGCTTGGGCATAGAGGGTTCTGGGCCAGTTCACCAGCGGGCCGTATTGCGGCAACAGCGCGCGGTAGCTGCGCTGGTCGATGCCGACGATCACCGTCGCCTGGGCCGGCTCCGCCCCTTGCGATGCAAACAGGAAATCGGTGCTTTGGATGTGGGCCGTGGAGAAAAAGGCCAGGCGGCAGGCCGCCGTCAGCAGCAAGGCGACCGCCAGGGCCAGCCCGCCGCTGACCAGCAGCCGCCGCTTGGTGCTCCGCGTCATGGGCGGATTCTAGCAGGATGGTGAAAAAGTCCGCCACACGATTTTTGTCGACCACAACGGAGTTATGTTGCCGGTGGAGTTCGGGGGAGCCCTCATCGTGGCCTCCTGCATCGCGTCCTATTTTCGCCCATTAATTCGAGGCGAACGTGAAGGACCACTGCGAGCCCGAGGATGAAGAGGGTCGGGTCCACATGAAGGAGCGGCAGCGGTTGCGGGGAGGGAAGGTTCCGTTCCGGTAATCGAGGGAAGCCGTCGCCGCCGAGCATCATCGCGCCCCGTGCCGGCTACCGGATGACTCCCAATTCCCGTCCCACTTTGGCAAAGGCTTTGACGGCCTGCTCTACCTGCTCGTGGCTCAACGCCGCCGACACCTGCACCCTAATCCGCGCCTGCCCTTTCGGAACCACCGGGTAACTGAAGCCGACCACGTACACGCCTTCCTCGAGCAGCCGGTCGGCCATGCGTGTGGCCAGGGCCGCATCGCCCAACATGATCGGGATGATCGGATGTTCGCCCGGCGTGACGGTAAAACCGAGGCCGGACAGTTGCGTTCGGAAAAACGCCGTACGTGCGCGCAAGGCGGCTCGGAGGGCGTCCCCTTGCGCCACCAACTTGAGGGCTTGCAACGCCGCCGCCGTGATCACCGGCGGCAGCGCGTTCGAGAACAGGTAGGGGCGGGAGCGTTGGCGCAAGAGCTCGATGATTTCCGCGCGGCCCGTCGTGAATCCGCCGGAGGCCCCGCCGAGCGCCTTGCCCAGCGTGCCGGTGATCAGGTCCACTCGGTCGGCCAGGCCGAAATGATCGGGCGTTCCTCGTCCGGACGGGCCGAGGACCCCCGTGGCGTGGCTGTCGTCCACCAGGACGGCCGCATCGTAGCGCTCCGCCAGGCCCACGATCTCCGGTAGCCGGGCCAGATGCCCGTCCATGGAGAAGACCCCGTCGGTGGCGATCAATCGCAGGCGGCAGGCCGACGCCTGTTTGAGGGCCGCCTCCAACTCACCCATGTCCGCATGACCGTACCGGAACCGCTGCGCTTTGCAGAGACGGATGCCGTCGATCAGGCTGGCGTGGTTCAGCGCGTCGCTGATCACTGCGTCCCGTTCGTCCAACACGGCTTCAAAGAGGCCGGTGTTCGCATCGAAACAGGAGCTGTAGAGGATCGTATCGGCGGTGCCCAGAAACGTCGAGAGAGCTTGCTCCAGGCGCTTGTGCAGGTCCTGCGTGCCGCAGATGAAGCGCACCGAGGCCATGCCGTAGCCGTGGTGCTGCAGCCCCTCGGCGGCGGCTTTCAGGACTTCCGGATGATTGGCGAGTCCCAGGTAATTGTTGGCGCAGAGGTTGAGGACGGTGTCCGGCGCGTGACCGTGGCCGGAGGCGACCCGGATCTGTGCCCCTTGCGGGCCCACCAGCTGCCGCTCCGTTTTGTACAGGCCCGCCGCACGAATCTCGGCGAGCTGCGCGTCAATGACCGACTTGAAGGCTCCATATGCCATAGATATTCTTATCGTACTATACTCGTTTTGCCTGAAAACGCCAACGATCAATGCGACTAAACCCGTTGAAATGTCAGGCGAAGTTTTCTATTTACAGAAGCCAGAATCTCTTTTAGCATACCGTACTAGTACGCCATAGTATCGATGTGAGCATCTTGAGGGAAGGGAGGCCCGCAGTGTTGGAGCGGGCATTGCCTAAACGGACAGCGTCACAATTTGGTCGATGAAAGGCGCAAGCACTTGTCTCCCTCCACAGGGGAGGGCCGGTGGTTGCGCCTTTTTTCATGTCTGAAGCGGGGACGACGTATGGCGCGGATAGTCCGATCTTCCGATCTGCTGTGATGGCGCTCGAACGAGACACTGCTGCGAAAGGGTTCGCATGAGTCAGTCGGTGCAGCCGGATGTGGGCCTGCCCCAAAGATCGCCGTCGGAGTCCGGAGCTGTGGGCCCGGGTCGCAGCGAGCGGGAGCGAGCGATCGCGGCGGCACAGGTCCGGCATCTCTACGACCATGCCCCCTACGGCCTCTTTGCCACATTCGTCACGGCACTGCTCCTGGTTGCCGTCGAGTGGGGTGTCGCGGACCATCCTGGCCTGCTCTGGTGGGCGGCCTACATGGGGGCGCTGACGGCGGTCCGTTTCGTCTGGCTCCTGCAATTTCGCCGCGTCTCAGCCTCCCACACGAATCTCGACGGCTGGGGAACGTTGTTCCTTGTCGGCGCGACCCTGGCCGGATTGGGGTGGGGCTTGTCGGGACTGTTATTTTTTCCTGAAGCCTCGACCCCGCATCAGATGTTTCTTATGCTGATCCTGTGCGCGATGACGGCCGGCGCCATCCCGATTCTGTCCGGACGGATGACAGTCTATATGGGGTTTTTGATTCCTAGTATGTCGCCGGCGATTCTCCGGTTCTTTGTGCAGGGAGATGGGGACGCTATGCTCATGGGGTGGATGGGTCTGGTGTTCATGGGAGCAATGGCCTTCGGCGCGTGGAAAATGCAAGGCACGATTCTCGAAACGCTGGCGTTTCGGTACGACAACTTGGACTTGGCCACCAAGCTGACCTGGGAAGTGGTCGAACGCAAGCAGGCGGCGCGCGCCCTGCGCCTCAGCCACGAGCGCTTCGAGTTGGCGGCCGAAGGCTCCCGCGAAGGGTTGTGGGACGTCGAAGTCCCCGATGTGCCGCCGGAACAATGGTTCCGGCCCGACCGCCCGATCTATTATTCTCCGCGGTTCAAAGCGTTGCTGGGCTTCACGGAGGAGGAATTCCCCAACGTCTTGAGCAGTTGGGAGTCGCGGCTGCACCCGGATGACCGGGCTCGTGTGCTGGATGCGGCGTTCGCCCATCTGCTCGGAAAGGGCTCCTACGAAGTCGAATATCGGCTCTTAGCCAAGAGCGGCGAGTACCGCTGGTATGTGTCTCGCGGTCAAGCGATCTGGGACGACACGGGGCGGCCGGTCCGCATGGCCGGCTCCTTCAGCGACGTGACGGAGCGCAAGCGGGCGGAGGCGGCGCTCCGAGAGAGCCAGGAACAGTACCGAATCCTGGTGGACCAGGCCCAGGACATCATCTACCGCGCCGATCCGAACGGACGGTTCACGTTCGTCAACCCGGCCGCCGTCCGTCTCATGGGATATTCCGAGCGGGAATTGCTGAGCTTCCGTTTCACCGACCTTGTCTGCCCGGGCTACCGCGAGAAAACCGAACGGTTCTACGGGCGCCAGTTCGTCCGAAAAACCCCAACCACCTATTTCGAGTTCCCTGCGCTCACAAAAGAGGGGAAGACGGTCTGGGTGGGTCAGAACGTGCAACTCCACGAGAAGGACGGGACGGTCACCGGGTTTCAGGCCGTTGTGCGCGACATCACCGAGCGCAAGCAGGCGGAGGAGGCGCTGCGAGCATCCGAGAGCCAATACCGCTTGCTGGTGGACCAGGCCAACGACATCATCTACCGCACCGACGCCCAGGGCTACCTGACCTTCGTCAACGTGGTCACCGCCCGCATCACGGGCTATCCCGAATCGGAACTCCTCGGCCGGCGGTTCGTTGAGTTCATCCGGGCGGATGCCCGGGCGGCCGCCGAACGGTTTTACGGGCGGCAATTCGTCCGCAAGCGCAACAGCACCTACTACGAGTATCCCCTCGTGCGCAAAGACGGCACTGAAGTCTGGATCGGGCAGAACGTGCAAGTGCTCCTCGATGGCGACCGCGTCGTCGGCTTTCAAGCGGTGGCCCGAGACATTACCGACCTCAAAAAGGTCGCCGATGCGCTGCGGCAATCGGAAGAGCGGTGGAAAATCATCTTCGAATCGGCCCCCGATGCCTACTACCTTAGCACCCTCACCGGGGAATTTGTAGACGGCAACCGCAAGGCGGAGGAATTGATCGGCTATCGGAAAAAAGAACTCATCGGCAAGAATTTTCTCAAAGTCGACCTGCTTCCGACGTCCGCGCTCCCCAAGGCGATCAAGCTGCTTGCGCTCAATGTGATCGGGCGGGCGACCGGCCCGGACGAATTTCTTTTGAAGACGAAATCCGGCGCGATGGTGCCGGTGGAAATTTCAACGGCTCCGACCATCATCAACGGCAGGAAGCTGCTGATGGGCATCGCGCGGGACATCACCGAGCGAAAACGCTCGGAAGAGGCGTTGAAAGAGCAAATGCGCCTATCGATGCTCGCGGCGGAGGTGAACGGCGCGCTGGTCCAAAGCAGCTCGTTACAGACCATGCTCCAGTCGTGCGCGGAGGCGCTGGTACGGCATCTGGACGCCGCCTTCGCGCGTGTGTGGTTGCTGGGCCCCGGGGACCTGTGCAGCGATTGTCACAAGATGGCGCAGTGCGCCGATCGTACGCAATGCTTGCATTTGGAGGCCAGCGCCGGCCTCTATCGAAACCTCAACGGCGAATATCGCCGTATCCCGTTGGGCGTGCTCAAGATCGGGAAAATCGCCCAGGGTAAGGGGGCCATGGCGACCAACGACGTATTGGGCGATGACCGCCTCCCCAACAAGCTGTGGATGAAAGAAAACGGCCTGCAGTCGTTTGCCGGCTACCCGCTCTTGCTGGGCCAGCAAGTCGTCGGAGTCATGGCGATCTTCGCCCGCCATCCGTTGACCGATCCGATGTTGATCGGGCTGGAAACGGTCTCCAAGGCCTTGACCTTGGGCATCGAGCGCAAGAAGGCGGAAGAGGCCCTGCAAGAGAGCGAACAACGGTTGGAGTTGGCCCTGCATGGAGGGGATCTGGGGACGTGGGACTGGCAAGTCCCGTCCGGTGCCGTGATATTCAATCAACGCTGGGCCGGGATGCTCGGTTATACGTCGGAGGAGATCGAGCCGCATTTTCGCTCCTGGGAGCGACTGGTTCATCCGGACGATCTGCCGCATGTCCTGGAGGCGTTGCAAGCCCATCTGGAAGGCCGGACTCCATCTTATGAAACCGAAAAACGGTTAAAAACCAAAGACGGAGGCTGGAAGTGGATCTTGGTTCGAGGCCGAGTCGTCGAGCGCGATGCGCAGGGCTCACCGCTGCGCGTGACGGGCACTCACCTCGACATTACGGATCGCAAGCGGGCGGAGGCGGAAGTTAAGGAGCGGTCGCGGCAGCTTGAATCCGCGAACAAGGAACTGGAAGCTTTCAGTTACTCCGTCTCGCACGATTTGCGCGCCCCGTTGAGGCATATCGGCGGGTTTGCGGAGCTGCTGGAGGAGCACGCGGCGCCCGTGCTCGACCAAAAGGGCCACGAATATCTGCGCGCGATTTCGACCTCGGCTCAACGGATGGGCCGCCTGATCGACGATTTGCTCGCGTTTTCACGCATGGGGCGCGCGGAGTTGAACAAGCGCGTCGTGCCCCTGGAGGCGCTGGTGCGGAGCGTCATCGAAGACTTACAGCCGGAGACGAAGGGGCGGACGATCGACTGGACCATCGGCGCCTTGCCGAAGGTCTATGGCGACCCGGCTTTGTTGCGGCAGGTCTGGTTCAATCTGGTGGCCAACGCGATCAAGTATACACAGACGCGCGCGCGGGCTACAATCGAGGTCGGCCGCGCGCCCGCAGCCGACGACCGCGAAACGGTCATTTTCGTTCGCGATAACGGCGTGGGATTCGACATGCAGTACGTCGACAAACTATTCGGTGTATTCCAGCGCCTGCACAGCACCGACGAATTTGAAGGCTCGGGCATCGGCCTGGCGAATGTCCAACGCATTGTCGCCCGTCATGGCGGCCGTGTCTGGGCCGAAGGAGGGGTGGGGCGCGGCGCGACGTTTTACGTGGCGCTGCCCGTCCTCGAAGGAGATAGGCGGTGAGTATGGACCCGAAACGGATTTTGTTGGCGGAAGACAGTGCGCAGGATGCCGAGTTGACGCTGATGGCATTGGGGGAATACCGCGTGGCCAATGAAGTGGTGCACGTGCGCGACGGCGTCCAGGCGTTGGACTATCTCTATCGCCGCGGCGCCTTCGCCATGCGGGATCAGGGGCATCCGGCGGTGGTCCTGCTCGACCTGAAGATGCCGAAGGTGGACGGGCTGGACGTGCTGCGGGCGATCAAGACGGACGAACAGCTCAAGACCATTCCGGTCGTCATGCTGACTTCGTCGCGGGAGGAAACGGACCTGGCGCGCTGCTATAACTTGGGGGTCAACGCCTACGTAGTCAAGCCGGTCAGCTTCCGCCAGTTCATCCAGGCCATCAAGGACTTGGGCGTCTTTTGGACGATCCTGAATGAACCGCCGCCCGGCGTCGTTCCGCGTCACGGATGACCGGCGAACGAGTGTGATCAGATGAACGGACGAGTCCGGCCATGAACGCGCCTATCAACATTCTGTTACTGGAGGATGACCTCCAGGACGCGGAGTTGATCCGGGGGCTCTTTGAGGGGGAAAGTTTTGCCTGCCGGCTGACGCGCGTGGACACCAAGGCCGACTTCGAAGCCGCCCTCTCGCAGGGTGGGTTTGCGGCGATCATCTCCGACTATACGCTGCCCGCGTACGATGGTTTGTCCGCCCTGACGCTGGCGCAGGCGATCCGGCCTGAAGTTCCGTTTATCTTCTTCGCCGGCACGTTGGGCGAAGATCGGGCGGTCCAGGCCTTGAAGTCCGGTGCGACCGACTACCTGCTGAAAACCAGACCCAAACGATTGGTGTCCGCCGTCCGACAGGCCTTGCGCCATGCGGAGGAGCGAGTCTGCCGGGGGCGCGCGGAGCAAAATCTCAAAGACTCGGAGGCGCGGCTGCGTTCGATTTTGGAGTCGGCGAATGATGCCATCGTCATGAGCGACTGCAAGGGCGTCATACTTCTCCTGAACCAGGCGGCCGAGCGCATTTTCGGATACGGACAAGCGGAGGCGGTGGGGCAACCGCTCACGCTCTTGATGCCCGAGCGCTATCGGAAGGCGCATGCCGCGGGCCTGGAGCGAGCCTCCCTCGGCGGCGAGGGCAAGCTGATCGGGCAGACCGTCGAACTCTGGGGGTTGCGGAAAAACGGATCGGAGTTTCCCCTGGAACTCTCTCTGGCTCGGTGGCAGACGGGTCCCGACATTTTTTACAGCGGCATCATGCGCGACATCACCGAACGCAAGCGCCTAGAGGAACACCTGCGCCAGGCCCAAAAAATGGAAGCGTTGGGGCGATTGGCGGGAGGGGTCGCGCATGACTTCAACAATCTCATGACGGTGATCACCGGGTCCAGTTTGCTGCTGCTGCGGCGTCTGGGCAAAGACGACGCAGGTCGAGAGAAGGCGCTGCGCATCAAGGATGCTGGGGAGCGGGGCGCGATGTTGACGCGACAACTGCTGGCGTTCAGCCGGCAGCAAGTCTTGGAACCGAAAGTGCTCGATCTCAATGCCATGGTGGCCGGCATGGAGGAGTTGCTGAGCCCTCTGGTCGGCGAGGACGTCAGGTTGGTCACGACCCTCTCACGAGTGCCGGTCTATGTGAGGGCCGATCCGGGGCAGATCGAGCAGATCATCATGAATTTGATCACCAATGCCAAGGATGCCTTGGCCGGGCCGGGGCAGATCACGGTCTCGACCCGACCGGGCGGACAAAAGAACGCTGTTCCCGTCGACGAGAGAGCGACCGCACCGGGTCCCTATGCGGTCCTGGAGGTCCACGATACCGGATGTGGAATGGATGCGGCGACGAAGGCCCGCATCTTCGAGCCTTTCTTCACTACCAAGGAACGGGGGAAAGGAACGGGGTTGGGGCTGGCCATGGTGTATGGCATCGTCCAGCAAAGCGGCGGATTTATCGCCGTCGCGAGCGAGCCGGGTCGGGGCTCCACGTTTACCATTCACTTGCCGCAGGTCAAAGGCCCGCCCGCCGCCGTCTCGACATCACCGCCGGCGGCTTCGATGAAGGGTTCGGAGACGGTCCTGTTGGTAGAGGATGAGCCGCATGTCCGAATGTTAGCCCGTGAAGCGCTGGAGGAGGCGGGCTTCCGCCTGCTGGAAGCGCAACAGGGAGTCGAGGCGCTGGCTCTGGCCAAGAGGCACCGAGGGGCGATTCATTTGTTGCTGACCGATGTGGTCATGCCGGAGATGGGCGGGCCGGAGTTGGCCGATCGAATGGCCGCCGCTTACCCCGCCATGAAGGTCCTCTTCATGTCCGGCTATGCCGATAGCACGATCAGACGCCGCGGGGTTTTGAAGTCACGGATGGCCCTCCTGTCGAAGCCCTTCTCACCGGACGCACTCGTGCGCAAGGTGCGCGAAGTGCTCGATGAGCCACCGCGCCCGTGAGGGGTAAGGGAGAAGCCGTGGGGAGAAAAAGGCAGGAGAGGCGGGAGGCGGCGCTAAAGTTTTGCGCCGCATGCTTCGCATCGGGTCAAGGGAAAAGCACCACTTTCCCGCACTGTCCCGATTGGATCAGGTCGAAGCCTTGCGCAAAATCGGCCAGCGGCAACCGGTGTGTGATCACCGGCCGGATGTCCAGCCCGGCCTTGAACAGCCCTGCCAGCCGGTACCAGGTGTTGAACAGCCGCCGGCCGGTCACGCCGTAGACGCGGATCCCTTTGAAAATAATCTCGTTGGGCAGGTCGAAACAGACCGGTCCGGTGGGGATGCCGAAGAGGGTCACGCGCCCTCCGTTTTTCACGGACCGGAACGCCTGGTGCAACGAGCCCGGGTCGCCGGACATCTCGAGCGCACAGTCCACCCCCTCCCCGCCCGTGAGGTCGAGAATCGCGCCGGCGATGGCTTCGGGCCGGCCGGTCTTCGCATTCAGCACGTGGTCGGCACCCACTTGCTTGGCCAGGCCCAGCCGGTATTCGCTGATGTCGGTCGCCAGGATCACGGAGGCTCCGGCCACGCGGGCCACGGCCGCCGCAAAGAGGCCGGTGGGGCCGCAGCCGCTGATCAGGACCGAGCAACCGGAGAGGTCTTCGACCAGGGCCGCATAGACCGCATTCCCCAGGGGCTCCTGCACGCAGGCCAGCTCCGGGGGAATGTCCGGGGAGGTTTTCCAGAGCACCCGTTCGGGAAGCGCGACATACTCCGCATAAGAGCCGTCCACATCGATGCCCAGCAGGCGGAAGGTCCGGCACACATGGGCCTGGCCGGTCCGGCACTGGAAGCATTGGCCGCAGGTGATATGGGATTCGGCCGCGACATAATCTCCGGGCCGGACCGACGAAACGCCGGCGCCCAGCTCCACCACCTCGCCGCAGACTTCGTGGCCGAGAATGCGGGGCGGGTGGATGCGCCCCCTGGCCCACTCATCCCAGCGGTAGACGTGCGCGTCGGTTCCGCAGAGACTGGTGGCCTTCACCCGGACTAGCACCTCGGCCGGCCCGGGGCGGGGATCGGGAACCTCCAGCTGGGTCAGGCCCGGCTCCGGCTTGGTTTTGACGAGCGCTTGCATAGTGGACTCACGGGCTCATTATCGCACAGCCCTTCCATAGCGTGCCATGCTCTTGACCCTCCGACCCGAGCCGGGTAGTCTGTCGCCTTCCCATCGTTCACACAGTCCCCCGAGCGTGGCTAAGGAGGAATCTATGAGAGGCAGGCGACGCATCAAGGCCGGCCGGTTGGCGGCGCCGAGTCTGGCGATGAGTCTGATGCTGGGCCTGGTGCTCGGGCTCGGGCAGGCGGCTCTGGCCGAGACGGCCCGGTACGACGTGGATCGGGACCATAGCGCCATCGAGTTTCGGGTCGCGCACATGATGGTCTCCAAGACCACGGGGCGGTTCATGGACTACAGCGGCTTCATCGAGATGGACCCGGAGGCGCTCACGGTCAAGACGATCGACGCGACGATCAAGACGGCCTCGGTCAATACGAACCACGAGAAGCGGGATGCGCACCTGCGGGGACCGGACTTCTTCAACGTAGAGAAGTTTCCGACGATGACGTACAAGCTGAAGTCCTACCGCAAGATCGGCGAGGACTACCAGGCCGTGGGCGAGCTGACTCTGTTGGGCGTGGCCAAGGAGATCACGCTGGTCGGGAAATTCAACGGGGTGGCCAAGGACCCCTGGGGCAACATCCGCGCGGGCTTCACGGCGGAGGGTAAGGTGAATCGCAAGGAGTTCGGGATGAATTGGAGCAAGCAGCTGGATAACGGCGGGCTGGTCGTGGGCGACGAGGTCTTCATCAAGCTGGACATCGAATGCATCAAAGTGAAGTAAGGGGCGGCCGTTGGTGAGAGGAACGGGTGAGAGGGATCGCGTGAGCCGTCTTCTGTTGAGCCTCGTGCTGTGGCTGGCCTGGGTCGGAGGGGAGGCTGCCGCCTTGGAGTTTACCGCCGATCAGTACACCAGAGTCAACGGCCACAGCCGGAAGGCGAATCTCTACTACCGGGACGATATGTGGCGGCTGGAGCACCACGATCTGGGGCCGGTGAACGTCACGATCGTGCGCAAAGACAAGCAGGTGATGTGGCTCCTGCTCTCACGCATGAAGCATTTTAAGACGATGCCATACGATCCCGAACAGGCGCCCAAAGTCGCGGAGCGGCTGGAGGGGGAGATCGCGCGAGAAGAGATCGGGACGGAAACCCTGGACGGGCACCCCGCGACTCTGTATCAAGTGACGGTCCGGCAGGGAAGCCGGGATGTCGCCTACTATCAATGGTTGGCCACCGACATCCGGTTTCCGTTGAAGCTGGCGCGCAAGGACGGCAGTTGGACCGTGGAATACAAGAACGTGAAGTTGCGCAAAGTGACGGATTACCTGTTTCAGTTGCCGGTGAATTTTCAACCGCTGGA
Organism: Nitrospira sp.; assembly: GCA_016873495.1. Classification (GTDB taxonomy): domain Bacteria; phylum Nitrospirota; class Nitrospiria; order Nitrospirales; family Nitrospiraceae; genus SYGV01. The sequence continues at coordinate 20,706 of VGXC01000039.1, forward strand.
ACAGTTCGATGAGCCGGTCAAGAAGGACGATGTCAAGCCGACGATGTGAAGCGGTCGGGATTTTCATGGAGGAATGGAAAAACGCATCATGAACAAGAAGCGTTTGACGGTCGTTGGATTGCTGGTTGCGGTGCTCTGCGGGGGCGCGCCCGTCCGTGGGGAAGGGGTCGATGTGGCGGATATCACGGTCGAATGGACGCAAGCAGGCAAGGCACTGGCAGCCGAGCGGGCGAAATTGCCGGCCAAGGACGAGATGGTGTCGGTCCCAGAAGGCTGGTTCCTGATGGGCAGCCACAAGAAAGAGGACCGGTACGCCTATTTGCCCGAGATGCCGCAGCGCAAGATATTTCTGGACGCCTTCGAGATCGACAAGTACGAAGTCACGACGGTACAGTTCCTGAAATTCGTACTGGCCATGGGCCGATCGCCCTTGATCGATTGGCGGTATGACGGGGGCAATTTCCAGGAGACCATGGCCAACCACCCGGTCATGCATGTCTCTTGGTTTGATGCCGATGCCTATTGCACATGGGCCGGGAAGCGTCTCCCGACCGAAGCCGAATGGGAGAAGGCGGCGCGGGGTGAAGACGGCAGGATCTATCCCTGGGGCAATCAGGCGGCCGGTTTGAGCCGTTCGAATTTCGGCCGGACGGGACTGTCCGGGCCGGTCCGGGATCGCCCGGAGCGGCTCTTGCTCTATCCGCCGATCATCTCGGTGGACAAGTACCACAACGGAGTCAGTCCCTACGGCGTCTTTCAGATGTCGGGGAACGTGGCCGAATGGGTGGCCGACTGGTACGACAAGGACTATTACAAGAGCGCGCCGGAGCGGAATCCGAAAGGACCGGAGAAGGGGACGCAGAAGAGTTTCCGCGGCGGCGGCTGGATCGACAGTACCCCGAGCGTTCGCGTCGCCCAGCGAAACGGGACCGATCCTAATACGAAGATGAATTGGCTGGGGTTCCGCTGCGCAAAAGACGCAAGCCCCGCTGCGCAACCGGCGGGATTACGCTGACCGCTTGCGGGCGAGTATCGCGCTGGCCTGTTCGCTGCTTTCCTTGACCAGGATGCCCATCTTGGGGTGGGAGGGTTCCACGTCCACAGGCCATCCGTGAGCGCGCAGCCGCTCGCTGGCAGTGGGGCCGATGGACGCCACGAGCATCCGGGCCAGGGCTTGCCGGAACGACGGTGCATGTCCCTCTTGCGTCAGCAGTTGCATCACGTGCTCCACCTGTGCCGCGTTGGTGATCAACAGCACGTCAACCTGGCCTGCCTGGATGTGCTGTAGGGCTTCCCGCAAAGGGCCTACGTCTCCGGGCAGGGCCCAGCGATAGATCGGGACGCGCGTCACCTCAGCGCCCCGCTCACGCAACCCCTGCAATAAATTTTCGTTCGACACCCCGTATTCCTGAACCGCGATCCGGAGGCCGCGCAAAGGCCGGTCTGCATCAAGGGCGTGCAGCACGTTTCGCCAGGTGTTCGGCTCCGGCACGGTGATCGTGGGCGTGAGTCCGAGGGCTTTGAGGGCGGCGACCGGTTTGGGACCTCGGGCGGCGAGCGCAATGCGCGCCAGGGCGGCGAGAATCCGGTCGGGAGGGTACCGGGTCTGCAGCACTTCGAATAACGTGCTGGTGCCGACGCCGGTGAGCAGGATCAGCATGTCGCAGGCGCCGGCCAGCAGCTGTTCCCCGAACGCGAGGGCTTCCGGGTTGTGTTGCAGCGGGATCTCCCGCAAGGCCGGTGCGACCAACGGCTGTCCGCCGTAGCGGCTGATCAGGCGGGACATCTCTTCGGCCATCCGGCTTTCGAAGGCCGCCACTTGTAACTCGCTAAAGCCACGTATCTCACTCATGGCGTCGTCAATCGAAAATTCAAAAGGAAAAATGAAAAATTGTTATGCGGGGCTATGCTGTTTAGATCTGAACGCGATGGAGCCAAGGATTTTCGATAACTCATCTGCTTCTTTGATGAGAGCGTCAAGAGAGCGTTTCTCTACGATTCCCGATTCAGCGATCAGCCGCAGCCAGTAGAGTGTTTCGCGCGACTCCTTAAGCGCAATTGCGATCTTGCTGGTGAAGTCTGCTCGACTCTGCCCCGCCTGGGCCTCTTCGACGTGTGCTCCCACCGAGGTCCCTGAGCGCAAAAGTTGTCCCCCAAGGATTCTTCCCACACCCGGCCTCCCATCCAGTTGCTGGCAAAGGCGTACGATATCCAGTGAGAAGGAAAAAGTCCGTTCGAGGATGTCCCTGTGCCCCGATAGTTTTGCCTTTTGCATTTTTACTTTTGCATTGCCGCGTCGGCCGCGCAGCGGAAGCCGGTCGATTCGTTGCGGATCAGCGGATCGCTTTTCACGCGCGTGAAGATCCGAACCAGCGGGGTCTCAACCTGCCAGCCGGAACTCCGGATCACTTTGTGCGTTCCGGTTTCCGGACCCGGTGGATTGCGCGGCGGGCTCTTTTCGTAATAGGTGGGGTCGTACCAGTCGGCGACCCATTCCCAGACGTTTCCGGCCATGTCGTAGGCGCCGAAGGGGCTCTTGCCGGCCTCGTAGCTGCCGACCGGCATGAGGGTCTTTTCCCCCTGCCAGTGCTGGTTGAAGTTTAGGTGCTTGTGGGTGGGCTCGACGTTGCCCCAGGGAAAGCGGCGCGACTCGGTCCCGTGAGCGGCCTTTTCCCATTCGGCTTCGGTGGGGAGACGCTTCCCGGCCCATGTGCAGTAAGACTCGGCGTCGTACCAGTCCACGTTGATCACCGGCCGGTCGCTCACCGATTCCGGCATCAGCGAGCCCTGCCACAGGCTTCGCTTGGGGTCTTTGGGATGGTGGGGCGGCCGGTGGCCGGTGGCCTTGATGAACTCCAGGTACCGCCCGTTGGTCACTTCGAACTTGTCGATGTAGTAAGCGTCAAGTGAGACCTCATGGCGCGGGTACTCGTCTCGTCCTCCGTCCCGATCTCCCGTGGGCACGCCCATGGGGAACGGGCCGGCCGGCACCAGGACCATCGGGGCTCCGTCCTTCCCGACGAAGACGGTGTTTTTGCCGACGTCGCTCGACGGGGGACCCGAGGTCGGGGGCTCGGCCGATGCGCGGCCACCAAGGCCGAGCGCACAGACGATGACGGCCAATGTGACGGTCTGCTTCGTGAATGACATGACACTCCTCTTGTTAACGGTCCTCGAGAATCGGAATGATGGTACCACAGCCTCTTGCCTGAATCGACAGGCAAGCGCGAGGTCCTGTCCAACGGCATGGACAGGGCCTGTCTAAGGCAGATTGCAGCAAATTTCAGATTGACCTGCTCGCGCCTCACGCCTACTATGAGTTCCGTTGAGCAAGCCTGATAAAGGGGGTTGCGCATTGATGGCGTCTGGCATTAAAGGGCTCTGGCATCTGGCCTTACGGGTGAAAGACTTGTCCCGCTCACGGGCTTTCTATGAGGGGCTGTTCGGAATGAACGTCGTCTGGGCGCCGGATTTGGACAACCTCTATTTAAGTTCCGGACGCGACAACCTGGCCTTGCATCAAATTCCACCGGGGGAGTTGCCCCAATACCAGGCGTCGCAGGGCCAGCTCCTGGATCATCTCGGGATCGTGGTAGACAGTCCGGAGACGGTGGATCGCCTCTTCCAGCGCGTGGAGCAAGACGGCATCCCGATCGTCCATCGCCCGCGGCGTCACCGCGATGGGAGCTATTCTTGTTACATCGCCGACCCGGATGGGAATACGGTTCAAATCCTCTATGAGCCGACGATCAGCGCGGACAGGGCCGGCGCCAAGGATCGTGACAACTAGCCATCAAAGGTTTGCCGAGCGGGGACGATGAGCAACCTCTGGAACAGCCTGCGTAGCGACCAGTATCTCGGCCTGGCGCCCTGGGCCTGGGTCCAACTGGAAAGCGCGGAGCCTCCCGGCCCCTTTCCCTTTATCGGGGGCGTGGCGCCGGAGGTCGTCGCCAGCTTGCAGGAAGCCCACAGCCTGTTGCTGAGTGCGGTCGAAACCGCCATCAGCGATGTGTTTTCCCGCCGGGCTCCGCTGGACGATCCCTCTCTGCGCGCGAGACTGGAAGACGCCTATGCGGAACTCGTCGCCTCGCGTCCGCACCTGAGCGCCCATATCCGATGCGGGCGCCGGCCGGACGGGACGTTCCAATGGGAATTCCCGCTGGACCCGACGAAATCGGCGACCATGACCTATACGGGATTGCGCGTCTTCAATGCGGTCAAGCGGCAAGCCATGCCGATCCCGTTCGACCGGCCCATTGCTCCGGTGATCGGGAAACTGCTCGGCTTTCTGGACGGCACCTATCGAGTCGCCGAAGTGAAGACGGTGGTGACCGCATCCGGGCGCGATGTGGAGCGGCATTTAACGAGACTGCTGGAAGCACTCAAGGCCCAGGATTGCCTCGCTGTGACGGAAAAGGCGACGGTTCGGGACCAGTGGCTGGCGGCGACGGGAGACCGGGATTTGGTCCACCTGGGCCATGCGTCGCTGCTCTACCGGACGCAAGACAAGTTCCTGCTCTTCGACCCCTGGTTGATGCCCTGGTTTGCCGAGTCTCCGGTGCCCTCGCTCTGGACCTCGTTGCTGCCTCGGCCTGCTGCCGTCTTTCTCTCGCATGACCACGATGACCATGTGGACCCGCGGACGCTCTTGCACCTCCCGAAAGACATCCCGGTCATCATCCCCAGCCGGCGGAACCGCCGGACCCTGTATTTCGACTACCTGGCGTTGTTGCGGGAGTTGGGCTTTACCCAGGTGATCGAGCTGGCGCACGGAGAGAGCTGGAATTTCGAGGGGGGAGCAGTCGTCTCCGTGCCTTTTTTCGGGGAAGACCCCTGCGATTTGGAGATGCCCCGCAACTGTTACCTGATCACGGATCGGGGGCGGAACACCCTCGTCCACGTGGATAGCGGGCCGACGAACAACGGCCGTTCGGCGCTGAAAGAGGGGGTGATCGACGGGCTGGTCAGGAAATACGGGCCGATCGCCACACTCTGTGCTTCCCAGCAGCAGCTGCTGGAACTCCGGTCTTATGCAGCTCATGCCTGTCTCTCCCACCCGGGGCGCTGGCTGGAGGCGGGGGAAAACGGCTACCTGACCAACGGATACCTGGCGGATCTGGCCGCGGCGGCCAAGGCCCGCCTGTTTGTCTCTTATGCAACCGGCGGAGCCGACTGGTACCCGGATCACCTGTCTTTCATGTTCAGTCGGCGGAATCCAGCCCGCACGGCCCTTCTGACCGCCCACTGGGAACCACCCGGCGATCTGCAATCCAAACTGGCCCCGACCGGCTGCGCCTATCACTACAGCCAGGCCCTCGATCAGTTTCGGCCTGCCGCCGATGGAGGGACGGAGGTACGGTCCGGTACCGAAGCCCTGGCTCCGGTTCCCTTGTACCGTTTGGACCACGGACAGCCGCCATTTCTGAAATAGTCCTTCTCCTCTGGTTCAGCTCGATGGCATGTCCTGGCACCCATGGATGGGCTGTGGATAGACACCTTCAATTTGACGCTGCAAATGTCATTTTTCTTAGACCTGAGAGTGGTCCAATCACTGTAATCCCAACATGAGAATGTCCGCTTTCGCCAAGATAGAAATGTCCTCTTCATTGCTAGACTGTCGGCTTTCACCAGGAGGGCCGGATGGTCGGAGAGGACAGAGTCACGATGAGTGGGAAGGAA
>VGXC01000040.1 GCA_016873495.1 Nitrospira sp.
GACTCTTGGGGATGTTCACGAGGCTGTCGATGGCCTGAACGAGGATCGTCCCCTCCCGGCCCTTGATATCGCAGGATCCCTCAATCTTGCCCTGCTTCTCGCCCTGCACCTGCATATACGCTGGACTTGGCATGGTCTACCTCCCTTCATCGGTTGCAATGGTTGTCATTCGGTTCCCTGTTTCCCTGCGCTGTGTTGCCTTGGCCCATTCCTTCCCTGTCCCTGGGCATCCTCACCTCCTTCCTTTGCCCTTGTCTGTTCTTTGTGGTCGCGTTCCCTCTTCCTCCGTCCCTCGTCACACCTTGACCGAGATGAAGAGGGATGCGCCATGACGGTTGACCAGCAAGAGGATGTGCTGATCCTTTTTGAGCCCCGACGCGATCTTCTCGAACTCCTGCACCGACTTGACCGGCTGCTTGTTGATCTCGCGGATCACGTCGCCCGGAGCGATGCCCGCGCGGGCGACGACGCTGTCCGGATCAACCTCGACCACGAGGACCCCCTGGGTCTTGCCGGACAGGCCAAGATCCCTGGCGGTTTTGGGATCGAGGCCCTGGACGGCAAGCCCGGCGAGGGCATGGTCCGTGGCCGGCTCCGCGCTGGCGACCCGGACGTCTCCCGGCTGCTCCCCGACCGTCACGGTCAGGTCCATCGCCTTTCCGTTCCGTACCACCTGCACCGGAACTTTGGTGCCGACCGGCGTACGGGTGACTTTGCGCTGCAAGACGACGGCGTCCTCGATCGGCGCCCCTTGATAGCCGACGATCACGTCTCCTTGCTTGAGGCCCGCCTGCTCGGCGGGGCTGTCTTCGGCGACGTTGCTGACCAACGCGCCTTTTGCTTCCTTGAGGTCGAACGACTTGGCCAGCTCCTGGTTCAGGTCCTGAATCCCGACGCCCAGGTAGCCGCGGACGACCTTGCCGGTCGCCACGAGACTGTCGTAGACCGGCCTGGCCATGCTGACAGGGACCGCAAACCCGACTCCCTGATACCCGCCGGTTTGCGAGATGATGGCCGTGTTGATCCCCACCAATTTGCCGGCTTGGTTGACCAGGGCGCCGCCCGAATTGCCGGGATTGATCGCCGCATCCGTCTGGATGAAGTCTTCATACTGGGTGATGCCCATCCGGCCCCGCCCAAGCGCGCTGACGATGCCGAGCGTGACGGTAGAATTGAGCCCGAAGGGGTTGCCGACCGCGAGCACGTATTCGCCCACCTGCAATTGCGACGAATCGCCCCAAGGCACAAAAGGCAGGTCGTGCCCATCCACCTTGATCACGGCTAGATCGGTCTTGGGATCGGTCCCGACGATCTTGCCGCGAAACTCCCGCTTGTCGGGGAGCGTCACGGCCAATTCCTGCGCTCCCTCCACCACGTGATTGTTGGTGACGATGTATCCGTCAGGCGACACGATCACGCCGGAACCGACGCCGCCATGGCCATCCCCATGACGCTCGCCGGGAGGGACAGGCCCGCGCGGCCGTCCGGGATGGCCGAAAAACTCTTCCATCTGATCGCGCAGATCGGTCTCGCGTCCGCGGCTCGTGCGCGAGGCGGTCGCCGTGATGTTGACGACGGCCGGCGTGACCGACTTGGCGATCTGGGCAAACCCGTTGCCTGCAACCGGAGGAGCCGGTGTCGTTGACGCGAGTTGGGGTGCGGCGTCGGAGGCGAGGGAAGCCGGTGTATAGTCACCGGCCCAGAAGGCAAGGGCGCTCAACAGGGCTGCCCCGGCGAGCCATCCCAACCGGGTCTGGATACGGCGAGCAAGCGATCCGTTCATGGCGATAACCTCCTTGTGGCTGATGCATCGTCGAGGCTGGGTGATGCTGGATGTGTCTGCCTCGTTGAGGAGGAGAATAGCAGCCGAGGATGAGAAGGAGGTTAAAGCGGGATTAGAAGTTTCTAATGGGTCCCAGCGGGAGCGAGGGGGAGAATCACCGTGAACCGCGAGCCTTCGCCGGCTGCGCTTTCGACCTCGATGCGGCCCTTGTGGCTCTCGGCGATCCATTTGCAGATGGCCAGTCCCAAGCCGGTGCCTTTCTTGGAGTGAGCCCTGGCTGCGTCGGTCCGGTAAAATCGGTCGAAGATGCGGGCCTGCTCTTCGGGGGGAATGCCGATGCCGGAATCCGCCACCGTCAGCCGCGCTTCTTTCCGGTCCTGGGTCAGCTGCACCTCGACCGTCCCGCCTGGCTTGGAGTAAGCCACGGCATTGTCCACCAGGTTGAGGAGCAACTCCCGCAGCCGCAACTCGTCCCCCACCACGGTGACCGACTCCAAGATGCCGGCGACAACCTGAACTTGGCGGTCCTGCCCCAAGACCGAGGCCTGTTGCTGAATGTCCTGAAGCAACAAGTCCAATCTGACCGGGACCGATTGCATCGGCACTTGTCCGAGATCGGCTCTCGACAAAAACAGCAGATCGTCCACGATGCGGCTCAAGCGGCCGATTTCTTCCAAACTGCTTTCCAGCACGATTCGGTAGTCCTCGGCCGATCGGGGGCGGCGCAAGGCCAGCTCCGTTTCCCCACGCATGACGGTCAGGGGCGTCCGCAGCTCATGAGAGGCGTCGGCGCTGAATCGGCGCACTTGCTGGAAGGAGGCATCTAGCCGGGCAATCATCTTGTTGAAGGTGGCCGAGAGGCGGCCGATCTCGTCATCAGAGGGCGGGATGGTCAACCGTTGGCTCAGGTCGCCGGCGGCAATCCGCTCCGCGGCTGCCGTGATGGCGCCCACGGGGCGAAGCGCCCGCCCGGCCAAAAACCAGCCCCCGGCCAGCGATACCAGCAGCGCGAGCGGCGTGCCGATGAGCAGGACCGTCAGCAACCGGCGCAAGGACCGTTCGACGTGATTCAGGGAGGTGCCGACTTGGACGATGGTAAAGAGCCGGCCGCCGCGGCTGATCGGCACCGAGAGGAGCCGGATGGGGGATTCTCCCCGAAAGCGCGCTGACTCCAGGGTCGCCTGACCTGCCAGCGCGGCCTCCAAAGCGTTCCGACTCAGGGGAATGTTGTGCCGTTTGACATGGGGGGATTGGATGGTGATGACGCCGGTCGGACTGAAGATCTGATAAAACTTGTCCAGCACGGCCAGCTCCGGAAACTCCGCGGCCAGATCATCGAAGGAGATGAACGGCACGGCTCCTCGCTGTTCCAGCGCCTGCACGGCCACGGCGGCCGCCTCTTCCAGCGACTGGTCCACCTGGCTCCGCATGTCGCGAGCCAAGACCGTGTAGAGCGCCAGGGCCACCGCGATCAGAATCAGGAGCAGGGCCGAGCCGTACCAGAGCGTGAGGCGGGCGCGAATGGACAGCCCGGAGCTTATAGCTGATGGCTGATGGCTGATAGCCATGGAAGACTTTCGACCTTCTGGTTGAGGTTCGCTGCTCTGGCTATATGCCATATGCCATTCGCCACTAGCTCTCGGCTTTCAGCATATAGCCGCTGCCCCGGACGGTCTGGATTAGCGCGCGCTTCTGTCCCCGGTCGATTTTGTTCCTGAGATAGTTCATGTAGACGTCGATCACGTTGGTAAACGTGTCGAAGTCCTGGTTCCAGACATGCTCGGAGATCATGGGGCGAGTCAGCACGCGCCCGGCGTTGCGCATCAGATATTCCAATAAAGCATATTCCTTCGCAGTTAACTCAACCCGCTGGCCTCCGCGCGTCACCTCACGCGTCGAGGGATTGAGCACCAGGTCGTCCACTTGCAGGAGGCCTGAAGCCTCCCCGGATCCCCGCCGCAGCAGGGCCCGGACGCGGGCCAGAAGTTCGTCGATCGCAAAGGGCTTGGTGAGGTAATCGTCCGCGCCGGCATCCAGCCCCTTCACCTTCTGATCTACCTTGGAGAGGGCGGTCAACAGCAGGACCGGGGCCTTGATGCGGGCATTCCTGAGCCCTTTGAGAACCTCCAGACCGGTCATGCCGGGGAGCATGATATCCAGGACGATCAGGTCATAGGCGCCGCTTTGTCCCAGGTCCAGACCGGTGGGCCCATCGTTGCAGGCGTCCACGGCATAGCTTTCCTCTTCCAGCGCCCGCCGGATGAACGAAGCAACTTTGGTCTCGTCTTCAACGACCAGGATTCTCATGTCGCTCGTATCTCGTCGTTCGTATCTCGTAGGGTCAAAAGCAATATGCCTCCTCGTCTTTTCGAGCCAAACGCTTCACGCTTCACGAGAGACGCTTCACGGCTACTTCGGTGGAAAGCGGGTGATCGTCACCGGAATGTACGAGATCGCCGGACCGTCGGCGGTCCGGCGCGCCAGGGAATGTTTCAGCCAGGCTTCATCGTTGCGCGTGCGAAAATCGGACCGGTAATGGGCCCCTCGGCTCTCCTCGCGGGCCAGGGCTCCTGCGACGATCGTCTCCGCAATGTCCACGAGCGACCGCAATTCCAGCGCTTGGATGAGGTCGGTGTTGAAGACCTTGCCTTGATCCTGGACCGACACCTGTGCGGCGCGGACTTGTAAGGCGCGGACTTGTCCGAGCGCCTCGGTCATAGACTCCTTCGTTCGGAAGATGCCGAGGTTCAGGCTCATGATCCTGCCCAGGTCGTCTCGGACCTGCCAGGCCCGTTCCGGTCCCTTGTAATCCATGAGATGCCCGATCCTGCGCTCCTCGGCCCGCAAGGTGTGATCCGAAATCGCGCGAGGCGCAAGCCCGCGCAGCGATTCGGCGGCGCGCAGGCCGGCTCGGCGGCCGAATACGATCGTTTCCAGCAGGGAGTTCCCGCCCAGACGATTGGCCCCGTGCACGCTCACGCAGGCACATTCGCCGGCCGCATAGAGGCCCGGCAGCTCCGTCTCCCCCCACTGGCCGGTCGTGACGCCGCCCATCTGGTAATGGGCGCCAGGTTGGACCGGAATCGGGCTCTCGACCGGGTCCACCCCGGCGAATTCAATCGCCAGTTGCCGGATCTGGGGGAGCCGTTCTTGGATTTTCGCGCGTCCCAGATGCCGCAGGTCCAGCAGGATACAGCCGTCCAGCCCGCGGCCTTCCAAGATCTCCTGGCCAATGGCCAGCGAGACGGTCGAGCGGGGGGCCAGCTCCATCTGGTCCGGCGCATACCAGGCCATAAACCGGTCGCCCAGCGTGTTTAACAGATAGCCGCCCTCGCCTCGCGCCCCTTCGGTGATCAAAATGCCCGTATCTTTGAGCGTGGTGGGGTGGAACTGGACGAACTCCATGTCTTCGAGCGGCACTCCGGCTCGGTAAGCCAGGGCCATGCCGTCGCCGGTATTGATGACCGCGTTGGTCGAGGTCGAAAAGACCCGGCCGCTCCCGCCGGTGGCCAGAATCACGGCTTTCCCGCCGATGGTATGCAGCCCGCCGCGAACCAGGTCCCAGGCCACGACCCCTCGGCAGACCCCCTCTTCGACGATCAAGGAGGTCACATACCATTCCTCGTAGACGAACACCTGACGCTTGAGCAGCTGTTCGTACAGGGCATGGAGGATGGCGTGGCCGGTCCGGTCGGCGGCATAGCAGGTGCGCACCGCCCCGGCTCCGCCGAAGGGGCGCTGCGCGATGCGGCCCTGTTCGTCGCGGCTGAAGATGACACCCAGACGTTCCAGGTCCAGGATGGCGCCGGGCGCTTCGCGACACATGGCCTCGATTGCGTCCTGGTCGCCTAAGTACTGGCCTCCCTTGGCTGTGTCGAAGGCATGGGCTTCCCAGGAGTCCTGCTCGCCGAGGGCCGCGTTGATGCCCCCCTGCGCCGCGACCGAGTGGCTGCGCACAGGATGGACTTTGGACAGGATGGCCACGTCCAAGTGCGGATGGGCTTCGAGCGCCGCCAGGGCCGCCCTCATGCCGGCCAGGCCGGCGCCGACGATGACCAGGTCATGGACCTTCATGCGGCCCGACTTGCGCGAAAGCTCGGTGCGGGAATAAATCTGCGGAATTTCATGGGGCTATGATGTCTCAAATCAGCCGGATTACGCAAGGTGACTGGGTCAAGGCTTTCCCTTCACGGACCTCGGTGGATTATGATATACCAGAGCGCGAACGCAGACCAAGCAGTCTCCCAACCGATCACCGTAGACCCGGGAGTCATGAACCCACGATGAAGCGCGCCGACCTGCTCAAACCGACCGACCAGTTTCTCCACCGCCATCTCGGTCCGACCGAGGCGGATATCCAACACATGCTGGCCGCTCTGGGCCTCACGTCTCTGGATGCCTTGATCGATGCGACGGTGCCCGAAGACATCCGGCTGCGCAAGCCGCTGGCGCTCGGCGCGCCCTTGAGCGAGCATGAAGCGCTGGCGACCTTGCGCGCGCTGCATGATCGGAATCAGGTCTTCCGGTCCTTCATCGGGATGGGCTACTACGATTGCGTCACCCCTCCGGTGATTCAGCGCAACATTCTAGAAAATCCAGGCTGGTATACGGCCTATACCCCCTATCAGGCCGAAATCGCCCAGGGGCGGCTGGAAGCCTTGATGAACTTTCAGACCATGGTGTCCGACCTGACCGGCCTGCCTGTGGCCGGCGCGTCCTTGCTCGATGAGGCCACTGCGGCGGCAGAAGCCATGACGATGTGTCTGCGGATCGCCCAGCACGAGGGTCGCACAGACCGGCATCGATTCTTCGTGGCCGAGGACTGCCATCCCCAGACGATCGCCGTGATGCAAGGGCGGGCGATTCCGCTGGGCATCACCCTCGAAGTCGGCCGGCCGGATGAAGCCACCGTCGCCAAGCCGGATCTGTTCGGGCTCCTGCTCCAATATCCGGCGACCGACGGCGCATTGATCGACTACAGCGGCCTCATTGCGCGGGCGCATCAAGTGGGCGTGCTGGCGGTCATGGCCACGGACTTGTTGGCCTTGACGGTGCTCCGGACGCCAGGCGAATTGGGCGCCGATATTGCCGTCGGGTCCAGCCAGCGCTTCGGCGTCCCGATGGGCTTCGGCGGTCCCCACGCGGCGTTTTTGGCGTGCAAGCAAGAACACATCCGTCAGATGCCGGGGCGGCTCATCGGCCTCTCCAAGGATGCAGCCGGGAAACCGGCCTACCGCATGGCGTTGGCGACCCGCGAGCAACACATCAGACGCGAAAAGGCCACCAGCAACATCTGCACCGCGCAAGTGTTGCTCGCGGTCATGGCCGGCATGTATGCGGTCTATCACGGGCCGGAAGGGCTGCGCAGAACCGCGGAGCGGATTCATGGTCTGGCGGCGATACTGGCGGAAGGCCTGCGCCGCCTGGGCCACCGGATTGTTCACCAGGCCTTCTTCGATACGCTCAAGGTCCAGCCGGCGGGCGGGACCGCCGAGCAGGCCGATCGGATTGTCGTGCGCGCGGCCGAGCGGCGAATCAATCTGCGCCGGTTTGAGGATGGGGCCCTCGGCATCGCCTTGGACGAAGTGGCCATGGCGGATGACCTGACGGCCCTGCTGGACTGCTTTGCCGGAGGTACACCGCTGCCGTTCACCCTGGATGAGCTGGCCGCAAAGAGCGAACGGTGCATCCCGCCTGGTTTGACGAGGAGCAGTGCATTCCTCACGCACGAGGTCTTCAACCGGTATCATTCCGAGCACGAAATGCTGCGCTATATCAATCGGCTGCAAGCCCGTGACCTCTCGATGATCCATTCGATGATCACGCTCGGGTCCTGCACGATGAAACTCAACGCCACCGTGGAAATGATCCCGGTGACCTGGAAGGGGTTCGGCCGCATGCATCCCTTTGCGCCGGTGGAGCAGACGCGTGGGTATGAGACGATGTTCCAGCAGTTGGAGGCCTGGTTGGGCGAGATCACGGGGTTCGCCGGCGTATCCCTCCAGCCGAATGCCGGCTCTCAGGGCGAATATGCGGGGCTCATGGTCATCCGGGCCTATCATCAAGCGCGCGGGCAAAGCGGGCGGGATGTCTGTCTGATTCCCGTCTCGGCCCATGGGACGAACCCGGCCAGCGCCGTCATGGCCGGTATGACGGTCGTGGTCGTGGCCTGCGATGACCGGGGGAACGTGGACCTGGCCGATCTGGAGGCCAAGGCGGAGCAGTACCGCGACCGGTTGGCGGCCCTGATGATTACCTACCCGTCTACGCACGGCGTGTTCGAAGAAGGAGTCCGCAAGGTCTGCGCCATCATCCATGCGCGCGGCGGGCAGGTTTATATGGACGGGGCCAACATGAACGCCCAGGTGGGTCTGTGCCGGCCCGGAGACATCGGCGCCGATGTCTGCCATTTGAACTTGCACAAGACCTTCTGTATCCCGCACGGAGGCGGGGGGCCCGGCATGGGGCCCATCGGGGTCGCCGCGCACCTGGCGCCGTTTCTGCCGGGCCATCCGCTTCGCAAGGTGGGCGGAGAGAATGCCATCAAGCCGATCGCGGCGGCTCCCCACAGCAGCGCGAGCATTCTGCCCATTTCCTGGGTGTACATCGCGCTCATGGGCGGGGATGGGCTGACCCAGGCCACCAAGGTCGCGATTCTCAACGCCAACTACATGGCCAAACGGCTGGAGAAATATTTTCCGGTCCTCTATGCGGGGGCGAGAGGCTTCTGCGCCCACGAGTTCATCCTGGACATGCGCCACTTCAAGGAGACCGCCGGCGTGGAGGTGAACGACATCGCCAAGCGCCTCATGGACTATGGCTTCCACAGCCCGACCATGTCCTTTCCCGTGGCCGGCACGCTCATGATCGAGCCGACGGAGAGCGAATCTCGGGCCGAACTGGATCGTTTTTGCGAGGCCTTGATCGCGATTCGCGGCGAGATTCAAGAGATCGAAGACGGACGCATGCCGCGCGACGACAATCCCCTGAAACATGCGCCGCACACAGCCCAGGCGGTCACGGCGACCGATTGGAAACATCCCTACAGCCGCGAGCAGGCGGCCTTCCCGGCTCCCTGGGTGCGAGAGCAGAAGTTCTGGCCGGCCGTGGCCCGGATCGACAACGCCTTTGGGGATCGGCATCTGGTCTGCACCTGTCCGCCGATGGAGCAGTATGCATCCTAAGAGGAGCATGATGCTCGCGAGTCGATGGGTCCTGCCTGTATATCTCTGCCTGCTTCTTGGCGGACTGGCCGGCTGCCACTATTATGAGGAGTTTCGGATGATGAAGGGGACGGCCGACATCCGGTCCGAAACGGCCGATCTGATCCGGGCCTACCGCGAGTGCATGGAACGGTACGAGAAGGAACCGGCGAAGGCCCGCGAGTACTGTTCGGGCTATTCTCAAACCCTGCGCGAGATTCAACCGGCAGCCATGGGGGCAGCCGGACGCGACTCCGGCAAAGAGAAACCCTAAGATAGAAGGAGGAAGCTATGACCGTCAATCGTTTGTTCGGCCTGGTGTCGGCCATGCTGCTGTGGTTCGCCATGGGGGCCTCGGCGTTTGCCGCGGATCAGCCGATCGAGGATGGCTCGACCATCTCCATCACGTCTCCCAAGGACGGCGACATGGTCGGCAGTACCTTCGACCTCAAATATGAGCTGACCAAAGGCTCTCAGGCAGCCCATGCCCATGTCTACCTGGATGGCCAGTATCAGAAGGGCTTCGGCGGCACGTTCCAGGGGATCGCTCCGGGCAAACATCAGATTACGGTGACCGGCGCGACCAAGGATCACAAGCCGGTAGCCGCGACGCAGATGATTACGGTTGAGGTCAGGTAGCGGTTCTCCTCGACAAGAGCGGGGCCTCGTTCTACCGAGGCCCCGCCTCCCCCTCTCCTCCCAACATCGCAACATGTCAACGACCCAGGCCGGCGAATTTCGCTCATGGTCATGCCCTTGGCTTGTGCCGGCAAGGGCTGTATAGTGAAAGTGGTGGGCGGATGCAGAAAGGCAGGTGACGCGATGGGGCCTCTTCCTGATCTGAATCGCCGAGCCTTTCTGGTGAGGACCGGGCTTACGTTGAGCGCCGGGCTCCTGTCCGGCGTTCTGCCCTCGTTGTCGCAAGCGACTCCCCCCGCCTCGTCGGCCAAGCTCGATACCTGGGCATCGGTGCGCAAGCAGTTCCTCCTCTCGCAAGACTTCATCCACATGACGGGCTTTCTGCTGGCCTCGCACCCGGCCCCGGTGCGCGCCGCAATCGAGCGGCATCGCCGCGGCCTCGACGAAAACCCGGCCCATTACTGGGCCGACAACGAGGAGAAGTTCGAGGCGGAGGTCTTGCGGGCCGCGGCCGAATATATGGGTGTTGATCCCACCGACATCGCCCTGACCGACAGCACGACCATGGGGCTGGGGCTCTTGTACGGAGGGCTGGCCCTGCGCGAAGGGCAGGAAATTCTCACGACGACCCACGACCATTACTCGACGCAGGTCTCCTTGCAACACCGGGCCGAGCGGACCGGCGCGTCGGTGCGGACGATTCCCCTGTATCGAGACTTGAAGGCCGTCTCGAAGCAGGAGATCGTCGAAACCCTCATCCGGAACATCAGGCCGCAGACCCGCTATGTGGCCGTCACCTGGGTCCATTCGAGCACCGGGCTCAAGTTGCCCATCCGCGAGATGGCCGATGCGCTGGCCAAGGTGAACGAGTCTCGCGAAGAAGCCGACCGCGTGATCTTCTGCGTGGACGGAGTGCATGGGTTCGGGGCGGAAGATGCGACGATGGGCGGCCTCGGCTGCGATTTCTTCATCGCCGGGTGCCACAAGTGGATACTGGGACCTCGGGGAACCGGGGTGGTCTGGGGCAAGCCAAGCGCCTGGCCCATGGCCCAGGCGACGATTCCCACATTCAACATGGAGGCGTACCGGATCTGGATGAAGGACATTCCACCGAAAACAGTGCTGCGGTCGGCGTTGATGACGCCCGGCGGCTTCCATTCCTTCGAGCATCGGTGGGCGTTGAACGAGGCCTTCCGATTCCATCTGGCGATCGGCAAAGCGCGCATCGCCGAGCGCATCCATGCGCTGAACCGCCAACTAAAAGAAGGGATGGCCCGCATGAACCATGTGACGATTCATACGCCGATGGCGGAGGATCTGTCGGCGGGGATCGTCTGCTTCGAAATTGCCGGCTTGAAGCCGGAGCGGGCCGTCGCCCGCTTGCGCGAGCGGAAGATCATTGCGAGCGAGACACCCTACGCCGTCAAGTACGTTCGGTTGTCCGCAAGTATGTTGACCTCGCCGAAGGATGTCGAGAAGACCTTGCAGGTAGTCGGGACCCTCACGAACTGACACGCATACGCGAGTCGCGGGCATAGGAAGGCCGGGCCCTCGATGTCGCCGCCTCTGCGGCCCGGCGTTCCTATCGTGCCCGCTCGATCCCTCCGTGGACACTATGCGCGGTTTCCATGAAGCCCATGCCTCGACCGTCCCGTTTGAGAATCTGGATGTGCATCTGGGGCTGCCGATCTCGCTCAACCCTTCGGTCCTCTTCAAGAAGATCGTCCATGAGCGGCGGGGCGGCTACCGCTTCGAACTGAACGGACTCTTTGCGATGATCCTGGAACAGCTCGGATACACCGTTTTCGCCTGATCCGTCACGAGGACTGGAACGTGAGCGCGCTTGGGCTCCAGTTCGAGACTCGCGGCACGTGACATGACCGCTGTGAGTTTACGCTTGCACCGTTTCGGTCGGAGGATTATATATTGGCCATCTACTGTCACTCGCATGCGTCGGATTCCCTCTTTGTGCAGCAGGTCAGTGGCATGAAACCGACCACCGAGGGCCGCGTGACGCTCCTCGATCGAAAACTCACGATTCGGACGAAGGGCGAGCCCCAACAATCCACCGTGAGCCTCCGCGACGATTTTCGGACGCTCCTGCAGGTCCACTTCGGGATCGAGCGCAACGATCTTGCGACGGATCTTGCGAGATGATGGGACCGACTTGGCGCCTAACTCCTCTCTCCTGATAAAACCCGCCGGTCTGACCCGCAGCTCATGGGAGCGCCTTGCCCATGCCTTCGAGGGAGAAGTCTGCGATATCGTGGCCGCCGATTGCCGGCAGGTAATCGGGGGGGCTATTAAAGGGCTGCGCCGCGACTTCTCCCAGGCCACCCTGCTCGATCTGGGCTGTGGAATCGGGACGTTTATCCGGACCCATGGCTGTCGCTTCCGGTCCGTCTACGGATCTGATTTTTCGTTGAACATGTTGCGGTATGCAAAACGCCGCTGTCAGGACGTTCCCAATGTGCGGTGGATGCAAGCCGACCTGAGCCAGATCGATCACGCGACGATGCCGACCGGAGACGTGACGGTCTGCCTGAACGTCGTCACCTCTCCGAGCAAGCGGATCAGGAGCAAGATGCTGCGGTCTCTATGGAAACTGACGAATGCCGGCGGCACCACATTGCTCGTGGTGCCCTCGCTCGAGTCCACGCTCTTTGTGCATCGCACGATCAAGCGCGACCAGTTGACCGGCGCCTCGAAACGCAAGCTGCTCTCCCAGGGTATCCTCATGTGCGATGGCGTGGTGCAAAAATATTTCTCCAAACAGGAGGCGCTCGACTCGATGCGGAAGGCCGGCTTCCGAAAATGCACGGCCCGTCGCGTGTGGATTCCCTGGTCGGAGGAGGGACTGGAGGACGACCATCCGCGACTCAATGGGAAGGCGCTGCCCTGGGACTGGCTCGTCTTGGGACACAAGTAGGCGAGCGACTGTCCGTGCTGCGTTCCGGGCGTGAGGCGCCCTTAGCGCGTGATCGGCACCGAGAGGTCGATGGAGGCCGTGTTCGCATCCGGAGGCTCAAAGCTTTGCAGGAAATTCACCAGTCCCTGAAGCAGCTTTTCGAAGCGGTGGAACTTCGCGGGATTGTCGGTGGCGCGGATCAGCCAGGTGGAATTGATTTCCAGTTGGATGCAGGGCACTCCGTGACCGGATACCCACTTGGTGATCGTGCGATGATGCTGGGCCGAGAAAGAATCGTTCGAGAAATCTTGCACCCCCGCTCCGCGTAACGCCTCTTCCAGGTGCCCCAGGACGTCCGTCCGTTCCAAGAGCGACTTGCCGCCCATCGTTCCGAAGTCTACCGCATAGGGTCGATCCGCATGCGACGTGTGTAAGTCGAGGACGAGGACCGGCTGGATCTCCTGGAGCAAATTCGACAGTGTCTCTTTAAACGTATTGTCGTCGTCGAAATTCGGGTCCGACGGACTTGCATACACGGTATAGATCGCCGTGGCACCCGTCAGTTTGTGCAGCATGACGGCGAGGGAACCGGTACCGCGGTCCGCCGCCTTGCGCGTCCCTTCTCTCGTCTGCGCGGTAGCATGGCCGGCCACGACCAACACCGGCGTTGCGCCCAAGTCGATGGCGAACCAGTTCTCCCCTGCGGGGGCCGTCACGTCGTAGTACTGGGCAAACGCCTGCTCGTGCTCGATGGTTTCCCTCACATGGTCCTTGGCGACGAGGAACCTATGACCGGCCGGGGAGATGCGGCTCTGGGGAGCACCGGAGTGGCATCCGATCAAGCAAAAACCGAGGATCGCGGCGGTGCAGAGTAGTCGTTTCATAGGAATCGTATGAACGAGTGAGGCACAGGGCCTTCCCCACCGCCATGAACCGGCGGGAGGGCGTTCAGCGGGCCTGTTGCCGCAGGTACACCGACTGGAGGCCCACGATCGTTTTCCCGTCGCGAATGGTGCCGTCCTGGATCAACGCCATGGCTTTTCCCAGCGGCATCTCGACGATCTCCAGTACCTCGTCCGGTTCCAGCTGCTGCGTGCTCCGGGACAGATCGGTCCCCAGGTAAATGTGGATAATTTCGTCGGCGAATCCAGGGGCGGTGAAGATGCTGACGAGGAGTTCGAGCGAACCGGCCCGGTAGCCGATCTCTTCCTCCGTTTCGCGCGCGGCACAAAGGAGGGGGTCCTCGCCAGGGCTCAACTTGCCGGCCGGTATTTCATAAATGAACCCGCCAACGGCATGGCGGAATTGCCGGATCAGAACCACGGTTCCGTCGTCCTTCAGCGGCACCACGGCGGAGGCGCCCGGGTGGCGGATCGTTTCCAGCTCGACGGTGGCCCCGTTGGGCAAGGTGGCCGTGTCCAGATTCAGCGTCACCACCCGTCCTGTGTAGATGTTCTTGGTCACCCGGCGTTACGTCCGTTTGTAAAAAGGGGGCTTGACGACGACGGCCGGATGCACTCGGCCCCGGATGTCGATCTGAACCGGAGTGCCCGGCTGGCTAAAAGACACCGATACGGAGGCGAGGCCGATTCCTTTCTGCAGGCGCGGCGAGAGATTTCCGCTGGTGACGACGCCGATATCTTTTCCATCGGCCATGACCCTCATCCCGTGACGCGGCACGCCTTTTTCGATCAATTCAAAACCGACGAGTTTCTTCGTCGGCCCCTGTTCTTTTTGCTCGATTAAGACCGGACGGCCGATGAACTCGCCCTTGGTGAAATCCACCGCGAAGCTCGCGCTGGCTTCCAGCGGCGTGGTGTCTTCGTCGATATCGTTTCCGTACAGGAGATATCCGACTTCCAGGCGAAGCAAGTCGCGGGAGCCCAGTCCGCAGGGTTTGAGGCCGGTGGAGGCTCCGGCCTTCATCAGCGTATCCCAGATCGTCTTGGCGGACGACGTGGGCAGGTAAAATTCATAGCCGACCTCGCCGGTATAGCCGGTTCGGGAGACGACGCCGCGAGCTCCCAAGACATCGGTCTCCAGGCATTGTCGCGGCTTCAGGCTGTCGGCCGCGGCGGGGCAGATCGTCCGCAGGATTTGGGGTGCGCAAGGCCCTTGCAGCGCGATCTGCGCTAGGTAGGGGCTCTCATCCTCGAGGCGCACATCGCCCTGCGGGGCCTTGGCGCAAAACCAGGAGAAAATCTTTTCCCGGTTGGAGGCGTTGACGCAGACCAGAAACCGCGTCTGCGCCAGCCGGTAGATGAAAATATCGTCCTTGATGCCTCCCGACGGATTGCAGACCATCGAATACTGCGCCGCCCCGACTTCCAGCGGGTCGGGATTCGTGGTCGTGACCTGCTGAAGAAACTTGACGGCATCGCTGCCTTCGACGGTCAGCCGTCCCATGTGGCTCACATCGAAGAGCCCCGCGGCGGTGCGGACAGTCTGGTACTCGTCCACGACGCCGGAATATTGGATCGGCATCTCCCAGCCGGCGAAATCCACCAGCTTGGCGCCAGCCGCGACGTGTCTGTCATAAAGAGGCGTACGGTTCATAAGAGGTCAACAAGTCTTAAAGTTGGTCAAGTCAGAAAGTCTCATGACAAGAATTTGATGACCTTCCGACGTGATAGACGTTACGACGTTCATCGCAACCCCAACAATTCCACGTCGAAAGTCAACGTGGCGTTGGGCGGAATGACATTGCCGGCTCCGCGCGGGCCATAGGCGAGGTCAGGCGGGATGATGAGCTTCCGCTTGCCGCCGACTTTCATCGTGCCGATTCCTTCATCCCACCCCTTGATGACCTGTCCGGCCCCGACGCGAAAGGAAAAAGGCTGGCCACGGTCCAGCGAACTGTCGAACTTGGTGCCATTGGCCAGCCAGCCCGTGTAGTGAACCGTGGCCTGGTCGCCCAATTCAGCTTGCCGACCCTTCCCTTCCACCAGATCGATGTATTGGAGTCCCGAGTCGGTGGTGATCGTTGGGCCGCTTGATGGGTTGTCCCCGGCTTTCTCACCGGCTCGCGCCCCGGCGGCTAAGGCACAGGTTCCCAGGATGGCGGCGACGATCATCCACTGTATTTTCATGCTGGTCCCCTCTCTTCGGTCAAGCCGATTCGCACGTTGCCGAGAGTCCGATCGAGCCCTGCCGCTCGTTTAAGGCCCCGGTTCTGAAAACAGGGCGAGGCTGGCGGTGTAGCCATGCAGAAAATTGCTTCCGCCTACCGGGCCGATCTCCCCTTGGGCGAAGAACCCGGCCACCGGAATGTCGCCGGCCCGTTCCCGCAGCACGCCGACGTCGTGATGCGGCCGTCCGAACAGCCCTTGCCCCCGCCCGCAACAGCTAAAGAGGAGCGCCCCCAACGGCGGCTTCTCATGCCTGGTCCGATCCAGGGCAAGCAACAGGTTCAAGTCTTCGCTGGCCGATTTGCCATCGCGGAGGTGAAACTGGACGGTCTGGCCCTCCTGGACATGGTCCCCGATGGCCACGCTGCCGGAGCTTCGGTCGGCGCCGATCAGGTTGCGGATCAGGAAGTCGCCCCGCTCGAACCGCTCGCGATGCTCGTCAATGACGATGCCGACGTGCAAGGCTTGGTGCGCCATGCGCCGCTCTTCGCCGGCCAGGGATTCAAACACGGCCTGCAGTCGGTCCAGCGCCGGCGCCCCCCCTAGTTCGTGGATCACGTTCTGTTCCGATTTGGTCACGACGAAGGGAGCTCCGATCGGCCGGCAGCCCTGCGACACGACGGTTCGGACGGAGACGGGTCCGGACAAGGCCACCCCGACGAGACCCCCGTCGTGCACCTCGCCGTTCAAGAGCAGGCGATGGTCGCCCTGATCGTGACCGCCCCCGGCCAGCCCACCGATGGCCGCCGCTCTAGGCCAGCGATCGGCGAGCACCGAGAGGGCCTCCGTCATCGGCGTGGTGAAGGGATCGGCCAGCAGGATAAAGGTCGGTAGGTCGCCCTCCTCGCTGAGGTTGTTCGGCCAGCGATCCAATGCCGCCTCCTCGTCGCCTTCCGGCACGAAGAAACGCAGCGGCGTGGCCCGGACGCCCGGCATGCGGGCGGCCCAGAGGGTCACGGCTGCAGCGTCTTCGATCTCTTCCATCCCGGCAATGATGCCCTCCCCCGTACAGCCCAGCAGGACCGTCGGGGCCAACTCGGTCCGCACGGCGTCCGAGAGCGCACCGGCCTGCTCTGCAAACTGGTTCGAGAAGAACAGAAAGGCCAGGTCCGCCGCCCCTCCAAGTCCTTCTCGCACTTGGCGAGCGAGGGCCTGTCCGGCGGCTCCCGCATCCAGCTCACGCGAGACCGACGAGGCAAATCGCAACCCTGTCCCCTGATTGTCCGGCATCCGGTTGTCCCTGGAATAGGCTGCTGACGTAGGCTAGGTGACCAAGTCGGACCGTTCGCCCCGCTCGCTTTGGAGCTTCTTGTGGTACCGCCACATGTAGGAATGAAAATCGTCCAACTGCGCCAGGAGGTAATGAAGTTCGGTCGGATCCTGAGTTTCCAGCGCGCGGGTCATCCGAGTTTGCAGGAATTCGGCGAAAGCCTGGGTCTTCTCCAGAGCCGTCACCAGCTTTAGACCGCCACCGATTTGATAGTCAGCCATGGTTCCTCAGATCTGACAGGAATCCCCCTGTCGCGGGGCATGTCGTATTAAAGCAAGGATAGCCGCGCCTTTGCGCAAAAAGCAAGCGAGGGAAGTCCGCGATTGAGCCTTAAGGAGCGCCTTGGGCCGGATGACCTTGTCCGGTGCCCAGCAGAGTCCGGAGGCGGCTGAGCGAAATGGCCTCCACGCGGCGCCCGTCCCGTCCTTCTACGGTCACCGCCATGGTCAAGGCGTTAAGAATGGCCTCCTCCGTCGCCTCGACCGTGGCGCTGAAGAGCGGGTTGAGGTGGGTATCGGCCAGATGGGTCATGGTAAAGGTCGGGTCTTTCGGATAGTGCGCGATCGTATTGCCCGTTGAAAAGGACAAGATGAAATCGCCGCTCCCATGCCGCGCCGTCGAGCCGGTTCTGGCCAGACCCAGCGCCGCACGCTTGGCCAGGCGTCCGAGTTGACGGGCATCCAACGGGGCATCCGTGGCGATCAGGATAATGATGGACCCTTCCTGACCGGAGAGCCACGATTCGCGCGCCGTCAGCTGGGCCTCGGCTTCATGGCGCCGCCGGCTCTGCTGAGGCCTGGAATCGGTGTCGTACAATGTCCCAACGGGAACTCCGGCCACCAGGAGTTCGCCCCGCCGGCCGTGATTGGCATTGACCAAGACGCCGACCGTATAGCCCCCCTCCTCCGCCGGAAGCCGGCGGGACGAGGTGCCGATCCCGCCTTTGAATCCGTAGGAGACCATCCCGGTCCCGGCCCCCACCGCTCCTTCCGCCACGGGTCCGCCCATGGCTCCATCCAGCGCGGCGATCACATCCGCCTCGGTTACATGCCGACCCTGGCTGTCGTTCAGCCGGCTGTCGTCGCATTCGGCGACCACGGGCGTGAGCGTATCGTCCGATATGCCGATCTCGGGGTACCGTTTGATCATCCAGCTCATGATCCCGTTGGCCACGCGTGGGACGTTGAGGGTGTTGGTCAAGGCGACGGGATATTCCAGGAACCCGGATTCGGCCACCCAGGCGAGCCCGGTCATCTCCCCGGTGCCGTTCAGCACGAACGAGGCGGCCGGGACCTTCTTGTGCCAGACGTCTTCGCGGGGAATCACCACGGTCACGCCGGTGCGCACCGGTCCCTCCCCCGGTTGCAACGGTCCCTGCCCCTTCATCAGGGTGATCTGCCCGACGGTCACGCCCGCGACGTCGGTGATCGCGTTCACGGGGCCAGGCTGGTACCGCCCGACCACGATGCCCAGGTCGCGGGCCCGCTGACGCGGTTCGTCGGCTCCCGCCGACAGGTCTCCGGCGGTTGTCCCCAGCAGAATGGCGGCGACGAACATGGCTGCGCGCCATCCGGCCGGCCTGCGCGATCGGCGCATCGTCACGTGATCCGTTTGTGGCATGATCGGTTCCCCCACTTCAGGGCGTTGGCGTTGCGGCCTGATCCAGTCGGGCTTTGCAGACGGGACAACGTTCGAGCGCCGCCAGGTCAATGACCCACGAACTGTGCGGCCGGCTGGACACCATGGTCCAGACCAACTTGGCCGCACAATGGGGACAACGAAGCGAGGCCGTGAACCAGACGAATGTCGCTGCGCCGAGAAAGAGCCCGCAAGCGGCGAAAGCCATGAACGTCCTTCCACCGGAGGTCAGCGAGAAGAACGCCACGGTCAGGAGGCCCAGGGCTCCGGTGAATCCGGCCACGGTCACATAGAGCTTCCAGGCCTGGCCGGTGGCCAAGATCCAGCTGGAGGTCCCTCGGCTCACGGCGCGGCCTCAGAGTTCATGCGTCGAGTCAGGCTCCGGCACCGTGACCTCGATTTCTGGATGCTCGGTCTGAATCGCTGCGGCCAGCGAAAACGACTGCTTCTCCTCTCCGTGCACCACGAAAATCTTGTCCGGCGCCGGCGTGATGGCTCGGACATAGGCCAGCAGATCGTTGCGGTCCGCATGGGCGGAAAGCCCGTTGAACCGAACTACTTGCGCGCGCCGCGGGGTCGGGACGCCGAAAATGGGGACCGTTTCCCATCCCTCCACGAGTTTGCGCCCCAGCGTGTGTTCGGCCTGGAACCCCACGATGGCGATGATGTTGGCTTCGTCCTGAATCGCGTGTTTGAGGTGATGGACGATGCGCCCCCCCTCGCACATCCCGGAGGCGGAGATGATCACGCAGGGCCCCTTGATCGAGTTCAGCCTCTGGCTCTCGTGCACGGACGAGACATAGTGAATATAGCGGGCGATGAAGGGGTCCCCTTCCGAGGTCAGGGCCCGATAGGTCTCCTCGTCGTAGCATTCGGGATGCCGGCGAAAGATATCGGTGGCTTTCAGCGCCATCGGGGAGTCGATGTAGATCGGCAACGGGTCGATGCGTCCTTCCTTGACGAGTTCTTTGAGCCACATGACGAGGTCCTGGGTGCGTCCGACGGCGAAGGCCGGGACGATGATCTTGCTCCGATGGGCCACGGCATGGGCCACCAGCGCTCGGGCCTTCTCCATGGCGGCGGTGCGCGTCTCTTCGTGGAGCCGGTCTCCGTAGGTGGACTCGATAATGAGGACGTCGCAGGGCGGAGGCGGCTGGGGGTCGCGCAGGATCGGCATCTCCTTCCGGCCCAGGTCTCCGGTGAAGAGAATCGTCCTGGCGGCGCCTCCCGCCGTCGCCGTCACGCGGACCGCCGCGGAGCCCAGGATGTGCCCGGCGTCGTGGAAGGAGGCTTTCAGCCTCGGCCGCACCGACAGGACTTCGTCGTAGCGCGCGCTCACGAAGCGGCGGACGATGTCTCGGGCATCGTCGGAATCGTAGAACGGCCGGCGGCAGTCCTTGCCTCGACGGCGTTCCTTCTTGTTCACGTATCGGCAATCGCTTTCCTGGATGCGGGCGGAGTCGGCCAGCATCATTTCGGTGAGGTCGGCGGTGGCGTTGGTGCCGTGGACTTTGCCGGAGAATCCGTACTTGGTCAGCGCCGGCAAGGCGCCGGAATGGTCGATGTGGGCATGGGAGAGCAGGACGGCATCCACCGATTTGGGGTCGAACCCAAGGTTTCTGTTCTGCCGCTCGGCCTCCTGGCGTCGGCCCTGGAAGAGTCCGCAATCCAACAGGATGCGGGTCCCGCCGGCTTGGATGAGATGCCGGCTGCCGGTCACGGATCGGGCCGCCCCGTGAAAGGAAATCTTCATGGACGGCGTGTGGAGTTCGGTGCCCAGTGTGGCGGTACTAGCTGGGCGCCGGCAATGATGTCCCAGACTTCCTGAGCCGTCTCCGCATAGTGGAGCAGATGGAGATCTTCCGGGCTGACCAGCCCTTCCTCGACCAGCATCGGCCAGTTGATCAGCCGTTCCCAGAAGGCACGGCCCACCAGGACGATGGTGATTCCCTGCACGGTGCCGGTTTGCAGCAAGGTCAGCGCCTCGAAGAGTTCGTCCATGGTGCCGAAGCCGCCAGGAAAAGCGATCAGCGCTTTGGCCCGGAGGAGAAAGTGCATCTTGCGCAAGGCGAAGTACCGGAACTGAAAGCAGAGGGCAGGAGTGATGTAAGGGTTGGGCTGCTGTTCGCGGGGCAGCGTGATGTTGAGCCCCATGGACTTGGCCCCGACGTCCGCCGCTCCTCGGTTGGCGGCCTCCATGATGCCGGGTCCCCCGCCCGTCACGACGACGAATTCACAGCGGCCGTCCACTTGGCAGGTGCCGGACACCAAGCGGCCGAACTCTCTGGCTTCGTCGTAGTATTTCGACAACGCAAGCTGGCGCTGCGCAATGGCGACCGAGCGCTGGCGGTCCGGATCGTCCGACTGTTGACGCAGAACTTCTTCTGCCTGAACCAGGCGGCGCTGTGCTTCGGCCGGCTCGCAGAGACGCGCACTGCCGAAGACGACAACGGTGGAGTGAATCCCTTCATCCTGCTGGATCAGCTCCGGCTTGAGCAGCTCGAGCTGCAGGCGCACCGGCCGCAACTCATCGCGGCTCAGAAAATCTGGATCTTTGTCGGCTCGGCGGTAGGAGGGAGATTGCAGGAGCGCTTCGAGAAGTTTCTCTTTCTTCGAGTTGGGCTTACCCATAGGCGGACATTATAGCGGGACACCCAGGAAGGGACAATGCTCGCCTTGTTCAGAAGGGCCAGAAGACATAGCGGCTGGCGTTCGTATGTTTGGAAAACGTGTAATGCTTGGCGATCCAACGTTCGTCGAACGCCACCTCGAACATATCGATACCCAGACCGCCTCCTGCCAGGATCATGTCGGCGTTCTGCCCTTGCGATTGGGGAATGAACTGGAGTGCCCAGCCGTAATTGACCCGCGAGTATTTAATATCGAGAAATTGATAGACGGCGATCGCTCCTCCGCCCTTGGTTCCGATCAGTCGGGTCGGCGCCCCGAGCTCCTCGACGACGTCCTTGAACGTCGTCCGGCCCTCCTGGATGAACGCGACCGTCTCCTGATGGATCGGATCGTTGATCGTCACGTGACTGATCACGATGCAGGCAGCCGTCGGCAGGACACAGGCCGCAATGACGAGCCCGCACCACAATCTGCACACAAAGCGTTTAATGCGGGTTTTCATAAATTGACAACACGGAGTTACCATTGCCTAACGTAAAGTCTGGCTAGGGTCTTATCTGCTTCTTGAATTCCTCCGAGGAGACGATGGCAATGATCTGATTTAGGTTGGCTTTCAAGTCGCTCTGGACCCGCATTTCGAATCCGGCCATATAGGACAACGAAGCCATGATGCCCCAATGTCCTTCCGTCGTGCCTGCCCACAGCTCTTTGCCCTCTGGAGTCAGGACATGAAGACTCAAGCGCATCTTTCCCCAGCCGGTGGCCAGAGGATAGGGGAAAATAAACAAATTATTGCGCAAGTCATCAATCTGCACGACGACCACCGGGCCGGTCGCATCGCGCAGCCTATCGACCGTGGCAACCGAGTAGCCTGAGACCTCCAAGGCGGTCTTCATACTCTTGGAAATAGCTCGATCGAGCCGCTCTTTTTCCGGCTTGACCTGCGGGCCTGGCATGAACAGGAAAAAATGCCTCCCGACTTGATCGCGCGGCTTGTCGCGAATATCCCAGGCTTTGGACAGCAATGTCACCTTGAGATTGGCCGGAGCCGCGGGCTTCGCCAAGTCTTCATCTGCAACCAGAACCGAGACCGATGTTTGACATCCGCTGAGCGGAGCCATGAGCAGCAACAATCCGACAAGAGCGAGTCTCACGATGTCATGTCTCCTTGCATGAGCTGCAATCGGGTTCATATCAATCGCCCCATGGCCAGAATTGAAACTCCTGCTTGTTCGTCCGTCTCCCGAATATCACGTCGTCGACCAGGGCGTCCTTGGTGAGGAAGACATAGAGGTCGTCGCTCACGATATAGGTTCGGGCCATCGCCACCAAGGGCGCGAAGGCCATTACGCGAACTTCATACCGATAATATTGGAGGATCTCATGGCTGTTGACTTCGACGATGCGATCCGGCGCCCCGAGAATGGCGACCACATCGGATCGCCGGTCGCCTTTCTTGATCTTCTGAATGTCCTCGTTGCGAAACTCGTCTCCCCACGCCCCACGGTTGAAGGAGCAGCCGTTGAGCAAGGCTAAACCGAGGAGCAAGGTGCCGAGGACCGTTTTTATCCCGATGACACGACCATTGCTTTGTCGCCACATCCCCTCTTGCCTCCTTTTGGCCGGACTGGCCGGCTACAGCTTGCTCGCCCTGGCCCGTTTGGCCAGCACGAAGTCCTCTTCAAACACCTGATAGGCCGACGGCAACAGGCCCACCCGTTGATAGACCTTCTGCGCCTCTTGGTTATCCTTCTCAACATACAGCCGGACACCGCAGACGTTCTTTCGATCTTTGGCTTCGCGGAGCACGTGCCGATGCATGGCTCGATACACGCCCTGGCGACGCCAGTCCGGGTGGACATAGACGCTCTGGATCCACCAGAAGGTGGCGTTGCGCCAATCGCTCCATTCGAAGGTCACCATGAGCTGGCCGACGATCGTCGGCTCGGGCTGGCCCGAGGCTTCGGCCACCAGGTAAAAGCCCCGCGTCGGCTCGTCGAAAATGGCCTGGGTGCCCCGGCGGAGGCGCGCCCGGTCCAGGTTCCGACCCTCCGTTTCCTGCGCCATGGCCAGACTGAAGCCGACGAGCCGGTCGAGATCGTCGACGTGGGCCGGTCGGACCAGGAATCGCTCGTTGCTCGAAGAAGAGATCATGGCCGAGCGGCGCTCCCCTGCGGATCACGCTCCGGGTGCGTCGCCTGGGTGAGCCAGCCTGGCTTTGGCCGATAGAGGCCGGCGGAAAACTCGAGTTTCATGGCGTCTTCGGGCGGCAGGTTGATGGGGATGGCCTGGTTCCCGGGGACAAAGGCGAGGTATCCGGTAAACGGATGGATCGCCGTGGGGACGAAGACCATCATGAGCTGTGTCAGCGGGATTACTTGGAGGCCCGCCGGCGCCTCGCCCATGACGAACCCCAGAGCCCAGAGCCCGTCTCGGGGAAAGGGAAAGACCACGACGGTGCTCCGACTGAAGCGGGTGCGAAAGTTGAACAGATCGGTCATCCCCTTGAGGGTCAGGTAGATGCTGCGGACGAGCGGGATGTCCTGGATTTTGGCGTCCGCCAGGCGGACGAGCCGTTCGCCGAGGAAATGCGTGGACACCAGGCCGGTGACGAGGATCAGGCCGAGGAGCGAAATCAGTCCTAGGCCCGGCATGTCGAACGTGGCGGCAGGCCCCAGCAACGATGCGATTAGTCCGTCAATTGTCTGGAAGAGGGTGTGCAAAATCAGGTAGGTGCCGGAAGCCGGCACGAGCACCAAGAGGCCGGTGAGAAAGTAACGTTTGAGCTGCCGCGTTCCGATCATCGTGATTCCCAAGGGCCAGGCCTGTACAGACGTATTTACTCAGTTTAACAGATTCCCGCAAGTCGTTCACGAGCGGAATCGGGCCAACCGGCGGAGGGAAGCCTGTAGTCGCGACAGTTCTTTTTCGGCTGTGGCCCAGTTTTTTCAGTCAGACCGAACTGCGCCCTTGATCTTGGGCAAGGATTCCTCTACCTTACAGGCTTGTAAGGAGCTGCTACTCGTTCGGGATCTTCTTTCTGCAGCCAGATGAGGGACTTGAATATGACGATGCAAGAGGCTTCCAAAAAAGTGAATGTGGACAAGGAATTGTTGGCCATCCTCTGTTGCCCGGATACGAAGCAGGATGTGACGCTGGCCGACGACAGCCTCATCGCCTCGCTCAATGCCCGCATTGAGAAGGGCGAAGTCAAGAACAAGTCTGGCCAGCCGGTCACCGAGAAACTCGACGGGGGGCTGATCCGGGCCGATAAAAAGATTCTCTACC
Source organism: Nitrospira sp. (assembly GCA_016873495.1). GTDB lineage: Bacteria > Nitrospirota > Nitrospiria > Nitrospirales > Nitrospiraceae > SYGV01. The sequence goes on from VGXC01000040.1 coordinate 24,488, forward strand.
CCGTTCGGGAAGACATCCCCGTGATGTTGATCGAAGAAGGGATTCCGGTCGAAGGCCTCGCCTGACGCCGCCCCGTTCTCGCCTGCCGCAACTCGCAGCGCAACGCCGTCCGCAAGTCTTTGCCAACAACTAGCGGATCTTACGGCCTAAACAGCCGGGGGCCGCTCTGTTCCTGCTCCGTTTTGGATCCGGTGGACGTCCCGCATTCCATGCACAGGTATTCGTAGAGGTTGCCGGTCGGCAGGACCAGCAAGAGCCGCTCGCGCGTGGGGGTGGCGCGCCGGCACTTAGGGCAAAACAGCAAGGAAGCCCGCAGAGATTCGTATTGCTCCGCCCCGGGCTGGGCGCGGCGGGCCACCGGCTGAGCTGGTCCCGGTCGGAAGGGAGGTCTCACGCCTCGATTGGGGCCTCTAGGAGCGGGTGGATGCATGAGTCGAATTTTAGCGAAACTGGGCGGAAGGGATCAAGCGGAGCTCCCAGCCTTGCCGCGTCCTTTTACAATCCACCAGATGGACCGGGTTAACTGGACGGCCACATAAACGGTGAGACCGATCAGCAGGCCCCGCAGGCCGGCATTCTGCCAGGACCACAAGTCAGGCGCATGCAGGATCAGCCCCAGTGCGATGTGGCCCCCCAACCCCAGGCAGATCGCGAAAATGATCCATTCACGAACCATCGATGGCGTTCCGTGCAATCGCGTCAACGGCAGGGGCGTAAGCCGAACAATGCCGGGGTCGAGGCTAGACGGAACTCTTGGCTGACTCGATCTCGGTTGCCGTAATGAGGCTCGCGAGGTAATCGGAAACAAAATTCAAGGCTTCTTCCCGGCCGTCGGCCCGCCGACCCTTCTCCCGCCGCTGCACGGAGAGCTCATGGTCCAGATCGGATTTTACATCGCCGAGTACCCGCTGCAGGGAGGCCGGCGTCAGGTTCTCGTCCATATCTTCGAGTTCCTGGCAACGGTCGAGCACCCAGTTGAGGCCCTCGATTCTTCCGGCATAGTGCTCCTGATCGGCTAGGTCCAATCGAGCCATGGTGGTGGCAAAGGTCTGCGCCTCGTAGACCAGATTGTAAAAGCTCGTCACGGCGCGTTGTAAGGTCGAATTCATTGTGCCCTCGTGAATAAAAGATGACAGTGATTTCTCATTATACATGAGGGACATGGTCCGGCAAGGGGTTTTTTTCTGGTGTCAGGTAAACAGAAGCGCGTTGAATTCGGCCATGAAGCCGTAGTAGAGCGGAGCAAAGTCCTTCAGGCTTTCCGGGCTCGTTTCTTTGAGGCGCTTGAAAAAGAAGACCTGGTGGCGGGGGTCCAGCTGTTCCAATACTTGTCCTAGTTGCGCCATGGTATAGCTGCCGGAGGGCACGCTTAAGACATAATGCACCAGCCGCTCAACAAATTGCTGGGCTACATAATCGCTGGAGAGGAATCCTTCGGGGATCTTCCCGGTTTCCAAGAACTCCTGATAGGGCACCGCCTGGGCTGCAAAGGGAACCGAGGCTTGGGGCGAGCTGTCCATCCATTGCTCCGCAGGGGGTGGTGGCGGTCAAGGAACGTCCCCACTCTACCCAAGGCAGGTCCGACCCGTCAAGCTTTCCTGTGCCGGATGGCCCGGTGCCGTACGGCCCGCTCTATTTAGGATATATATAATGAGAAGGGCAGGGAGCCCTTACGAACCCCCTGCCCTCCCCGACCGCTGACGAACCGGCTTGACTTACAGCCAGTTCACGCGTGTAGCCATACCAAGCTTCGCTTGTGCCGGCGCACGCCTGATCTGCGCGCCGGAGAATTCCTCGCATGAGTGGGGATGGGGCGAGGCCCCATCCCCACTCATCACCGGCTTAGAGCCAATTGACCCGTTCTGCGGGTCTGATATAGATCGGCTCTT
>VGXC01000041.1 GCA_016873495.1 Nitrospira sp.
GCCGGGTCATTCGGACTACTCTTTTCATGAAGCGGTTCCTTTCCTGGGTGTGGGGTGGTGGTTGTCTCAGCCACGATCACTGCACCACACCGGGACCGCTTCGTCAATTATCAACTAACTCTGGCACACATTCGGCGTCAGAGTTGACCGTGGCACATGAATCCCTTACACTCGCTGTCGGTTAACGGAGGCTCCGTAATGAAGTTCGCTCTTGTCGACTTGGCTTTTCCGGACAAAAAAGCGAATCGAGAACATACCGGCGGGTTCGGATCCTTTATGTATGCCGATGGCCTCATGGGCAGGCTAGTTTCCCGTATCAAGGCTTCTGCCATAAACCTTCCGGTATTGAATCTTGCGTTTGCCGCCGCCATTCTTCGCCAGGCGGGACATGAAGTGGCGCTATACAACGGTGAAACCGGCGGAGAGGAGATCATCCTCATAGCCAGTTCGATGCACTGCTTTAAAGAAGAGATCGACTACGCGCGCGGCCAGAAAGCCCGCTACCCGCGATCGAAGGTCGGATTTTTCGGTCCATTTCCGCAAACGAATCCTCAATATTATCAAGGCGCCACGGATTTTTTGATCTTCGGGGAACTCGAGTCGTCGCTTTTTGCATTCCTTGACGGCAAGCACGATTTTTCTGGCATGCTCGATTACGGAGTTGTTAACGATCTCTCCAGGCTCCCCATGCCTGACTGGAAGGGGTTTGACGTTCCATCCTTCAGTTACTTTCCACTGCTTCACAAGCGTCCTTTTTTACCCGTCCAATCGACACGCGGATGCACCTATAACTGCGATTTTTGTCCCTATATGGTGTCGCAGACAGCTCGCTTTCGGCGCCGAAAGCCCGTTCATGTCGTCGAAGAAATCGAGCGCAACATTCGAATACACAACATCAGAAGTTTTCTCTTTCGCGACATCTGTTTTACACTCAACAAACAGCACAGCGCCGAAATCGCCGAACTGATGATCGACAAAAACCTGCGCGTGGAATGGGCATGTGAAACTCGCGTGGACTGCCTGACTCCTGAATTGATCGACCTCTTGCACGCGTCAGGATTGCGCGGCGTCAACCTCGGATTGGAATCGCCCACAAACACAGTCCTGAGCCTCAATGGCAAGTACCATCCGGTGGTGGGCGATCAAGAACGGATGATTAGTTATCTGCATGACAAAGGAATTCGGATCAATGCTTTCTACATGCTCGGGCTCATTGGCGATACGCCAGAGACCATGCAAGCGACGATCAGGTATGCCAAACAACTCAACACAATGGGAGCCCAATTTTGCATCACAACACCCTTTCCAGGTACGCAAACGTATAAGGCTTTAAAGAATTCTCTTCTTACGGACGATTACGCTGAGTTTACCGAGTATCAGCCGGTCGCTGACATCATGACCGCAAGCCCGGAGGAAGTGCGCAGTGCAGCGCGCAAAGCTTATCGCTACTACCTGCGCCCTTCCTGGCTGCTGAAATTTGGGGCTCCCACGCTATACCGTTTCATCATTAACTCTTCCGTACCCCGCTCCTAAAGAAATTCTGCGATTCCCTCTTCGAACGTACGTGGCGCAAAGCCCAAATCTCGCCTCGCAGCACTCCAGTCCCACATAGGGTGATCGTGCAAATTCATGATCTGTTGGGAGGGAACTAATCCGCCTGGCAGGACATGCCTGGCAATGCGAACTACCCATTGAATCGGCTTAACAGGAATAGAGATGAGCGGTTGTCGCCGCCCCGCTCTTCGTTGAATCATTCGAATCATATCGCGAAGATACTCTTGACGCGGTCCCGCTACGGTGTAAGAACGCTTCCATTCATTCCTTTCAAGGACAGCGCTGACTGCACCACCCAAATCATCAATGTAAAGAGGCTGAAGCTTGACCCACGCCGCTCCCGGAACCGGGATCACCGGCCAATGTTGCGCTGCAGCTATTAGACGTGCCACATTTTTCGTGTCGCCCGGGCCATAAAGCAGACTGGGCCTCAGTATCGACCACCGGCTTAACCGCGAGTCTATAATAACCTCTTCACAGGCTCGTTTTGCTTCGGCATACTCTCCTTTTGCTCCAGCCTCTGCTGACACAGAGCTAATGTAAACAAACTTTGTTTCCGAGGCCACGGCCTCGACCGCCCTCACGACCCTTCGCGTAAATTCTTGATTGGCCTCTCGCAATTCCTCTGGAGTCCCATTGATGCGACCAGCGGCATGGACAAGAGCGGTTATTTTCCTTTTCCTTAGCAAACTCGCAAGTTCATCCTGATCTCCCAATTGGTCAATGGCGAAATGTTCTTTTTTGTCCGAGGTTCCACCACGGCGACTCACCCCATGCACTGCATAACCGCACGCACTCAAGTACCTAATCAGATTTCGTCCGGCGAAGCCATTAGCGCCGGTCACCAAGACAATGTCTTTCATGTCCATACAAGCCTCGGATGACGTTGAAGCCAAGCGTCAAAGACGATCAAACTAAATAGCGTCCGATATAGATTCCTCCTTCTTGTCAGATGCTGATCTACCATTGCGGCCAAATGAGCTCGGCTGATAACATCTCCGTCCCATGCATCCAGCTTCACGAGAGCAGAGAGATGACCGCGAAGATCCTGTCTAAGGTGGCGTGCGACTGGGAACGTGAACCCTTGTTTTTTCCCTTGAACGATACCCCCAGGAATGTGAGAGCGACGCAGCAATTCGCGCAAGAGATATTTACCGATTGAACCGCGGATTTTAAAGTGATCGGGGAGTTGGTTGGCAAATTCGACCAACGGTACTGACAACAGCGGCGATCGCACTTCAAGACTGGACAACATTGATGCTCTGTCAGTATGGAAACAGACAAACTCGGGAAGAAAGATTTTTTGATAATAGTAGAGAAGCCGTTGTACGTCCGATCGCCCCTCGGTTTTCTTATTTATCGCGGTAGAAAAATCGTACAGCGTCCCTGGCTCACCGTATCGAGATAGAAATCGCCTGTCTGCCCAGGGGCAGAGCGAATGCAACTCTTCAGGTTCAACTGTCGACAGCCACAGAGCAAAGCGCGTCGCGTCAGGAGCTGGGAATCCACCAAGATAACTTGATGCGCGAAAGCCAAGCTCAAGATAACCGCCGCTATCCGATAACACGACAGGCACGAGCCGTTTCATCAAAGCAATGATGGGTCCCGGAACTGAGTTCATAAATGGGGCGTACTTCAGACCAATAAAAGGATGATACCCCGCAAAGAGCTCATCCCCCCCATCCCCTGAGATTCCCACGGCTATGTCCGGGCGCGATGACGCCGCTAGAAAGCAAGTGTTCACGTAACCGGGATCACCGTGCGGCTCGTCTGAACATTTCAGAAATCGGTCGAATGTCTCCGCCAGTCGATCCTTTGTCAGTGTAAAGATGCGGTGCTTGGCGATTTTCAGGTGCCGCGCGATCAACATGGCCTTCTTACTCTCATCAAACTCCTTATCTTCCATTGCCACACTGAAGCACGACACGTCCGGGTTGGCCTCGATGCATGCCCGCAAGACAATTCCGCTGTCAATTCCCCCGCTCAAGAAGACGCCATAAGGAACATCGGCACGCATCGACCGCCAACAGGATACGCTGATGAGGCGTTCGACTTCCTCAGCCGCCTCGGCGAAATCGGTGGTCGCCAGTGACTCGCCGGGGACAGAATCCCAGTACTGTTCCAAGGATATTCGGCCTTTTCTGACCAAACCATAGGTGCCCGGCAGGAGTTTCCGAATCCCTTGCATAGGCGTGGTCTCATAGGGGTAATACCCGCTGGCCAAGTATTTGAGGAAATTTCCGCGATCAAGCCGCCACGAGAAGCCATCCAAATCCATGAACGCCCGCAACTCGGATGCGAAGACCACACCTTCGTCGTAGACGTGATAGTAAAGAGGCTTTTGTCCTAGATGATCGCGAACGAGATGCAGGATATTTTCTTTGACGTCATAAATGGCTGCTGCGAACATTCCGTCGAAACGGTTAAAGGCCTTGGGCCCCCATTGCTTGAAGGCCTCGATAAAGACCTCTGTATCGGAGGAGGTATGAAAGATTGAGCCCTTTCGCTCCAGCTCTTCGCGCAACTCGATATAATTGTAAACCTCACCGTTGTAGATAGTAACCAACCGCCGATCACGACTCCAGAACGGTTGGTTTGCTTCATCCGAAAGATCCACAATTTTCAGCCTGCGGTGTCCCAAGTAGCAGTTGGGGCCTACCCATTCTCCTTCCGCATCCGGCCCCCGATGTCGAAGCAGACTCGCCGCCCGCCGGGCGCTTTCCACCTCACGACCATCCAGTGGCCGTTCAAATTTAAGCCACCCAATCAACCCGCACATCGGAATAATCTTCGCGCAACTTGAAGACAATGCCCCCGCTAACCAGTTGTAATGCTGAGGAGAGAGGGCTGTTTGACCGGACATGCCCTTCACATCGGAGAAATACACTGATCCCGTTGACCTGCAATTTGAGTTTGTATTCTTCCTTCACCGCTTCCATGAAAGAGGCTGGCAGGCTCTCATCGCGTGCTATGACCGCAGCAAACTTATGGCCTCGGACGTGTTCGATGGCCTGACCGGGGCTCAATATCCTTCTCCGCCGCATTTCCTCCTCAGACAATAATGGCCAGAGCCCCACCACTCCGGGCATTTGCGCAAATCCTGGAGGAGGTGTGAGATCGAGCATAAACGTCGCCAGACCTTCATATTCGAAGATGAGATCTCCCCTTGCGACATGAGGGCGGATGTGTTCGACAACACTGGCGATGGTCTCCCAAGATCGCGGGCTGTGAGAGCTTCGCGAAACCAGAATAGATGCGGCATTATCCCCGACAAAGCGTATGGCCAGACAAACCAGCAAGATGACAAACAGGCGTCGGTTATGAAGCAACCATCCGTCCGTTTGTGAAGAGGTATCTGGCATTCCTCTCCCGATAATTAGAACGGCCGAAAAATAGAAGAGCGCGAGCGCAGGGGCATAATATCCCAGTGTCTGAAATGTCTGAACCACTACCAATATCGCTGTCAAAAGCGAACCGATCAGTAAGGTCAATTCAACTTTTCGATCCCGTGGTTGATAATCTCTGACCGACCATACTCGTCCCATCCCCCAACAAAGGAGCACGAGAAGTGCTGCCTCAGGAAGCCATTTCAAGAAGAAGGCCCATTGAAACGCTGCCGGCAAGCGATCGATCATCCAAACGAACGGCCATCCAAGAACAAACTCCTTCAAAACATCACCGACATTCTCCGTCCAGCTTCCAAGAAGTCCTGAACGCTGATGAAGGAGTCGGATTTGAAACAAGTCAAAAATGAATTGGTCAGGATCTTGAGAGAAAATCGCCAGACTCGGTAGGGCGGGGAGCACGGCGCCGGCAATACCGGCACTGGCAATCTTGAGCCTCAAAAGAGTCGGCATCTTCCGTGACGCGACCAATAGATAGCCGGCGAGGGCAAGAAGAAGCGGGGCAAACGAACTCCGAAAACAAATGGATGCAGAACAAAAGAACCATCCGGTGAAATTCCAACCTATCGCCCGCCTCCATGCCCTCACGTCGAGCGCTTCCTGAAAGAACAACAATGCTCCTGCCAGGCAGACGAGACAGTACATGGCGGGCACTATGTGAAGAATCATGACCGGATACGAGTAGAAAATCGGAGATGTGTATAAGCCAACGACGGGTACCGCGATGAGGGCATTCTTGGCAGGGCTGTTTTGAAGAAACCGTTGCAGGATCAGCATCATGGCCATGATCGTGAGAAGCGAAAGAACGACCGAAATCAGCCGGAGCGCAAAAAACTTGTTCCCAAACATCCAGACAAACGTTCCATAAAAATAATAGAAATTGACCTGGTTGTTGATGACGAAGAAATCTATGATCGGTGTCTGCCCTCGCGATACCAGCATGGACTGAGTCAAATATTCGCCTTCGTCGCCCTGATAACCGAGCAGGAGCGCTCGGATCACGAGATTGGCACCGAAAAACGAGAAGACCATCCAGAAGACTCGTGGTAACCCAGTGTCAGGGATTGCCGTTAAGAGTGGCCCATTGCCCATAATCTACGATGTCCGTTATTCTCCGATAGCCAAGCGTTCAAGTTGACGTTGATCAACCATAGTTGGACCGTCCATCGTCAGATCTATTCAACCCTTCCCTTCAACCAGAAAGTCCTCGATGGCCAGGTACGGCAACCGGCCGGCTTGAAACGCCCGCACGGCGTCGCGCGCCGTGCAGACGATGGGCTCTTCGTGCATGTTGAAGCTGGTGTTGACGACACTGGCTCGCCCCGTCAATCGGTGATAGGCCGTCAGCAGCCGGTGAAATTCGGGATAATCTTCCCACGAAACCACCTGCGGCCGTGCCGTCCCGTCCACGTGGACGGCGGCGGGAGCCTCCGCTCGCATACGCGGCGTGCAGGCGCACGTGATCGCCATGTACTTGGCCGGCTCTCGCCCCCCGCCCAATCCTTCGTAACAGGCGTCGGCATGCTCGGCGAGCGTCGCCGGCGCGAATGGCATGAACTCGGAGCGGTGTAATTGCTGATTGAGCCACTGGTTCACGCTCGCGTCCGCGGCGTGGTACAGAATGCTGCGGTTGCCCAAGGCGCGCGGACCGAATTCCATGCGGCCCCGCACCCGCGCCACCACATGGCCCTGCGCGAGCAGCGCGGCTACGTGTTCCTCGATGTCCGGGACACGCCGATAGCGCAGGCCTTCGCGGCTCACTTCCGCTTCGATCTCGGCGTCGGCCAACGCCGGGCCCAGCAGCATGGTGCGCAACGGCGCCGGACGGCGCCCGGTTTCCTGGACATGGGCCAGCCAAGCGGCGCCGACGGACAATCCGCCGTCTCCCATGTTGGGGAACACGTAGACGCCGTCGACGTTCGGCCGCTCGTTGAGGCGCTGCGTGAGCTTGACGTTGGCGAAGACGCCGCCCGCCACGGCCAATTTCGTCTTGTTTCCCAAATCGGCGATCAGGGCGCCGACGACTTCCTCCAAACTGCGCTGCGCGCCGGCGGCAATGTCCTCGCGGGAATATGCCGTCACCAATTCTTTCAGATACGGATTCTCAAACCGAGGGATGTAGAGGCCGCGCTCCATCCGCCCCAGAAAACGCTTGGCCGACGAGTCGTAGTCGATCATCGTGCGCAGGGTCGGATAGGAGCGCGAGTCCGTGCAATAAGCCGCCAGCCCCAAGATTTTCCCTTCGTGACGATGGGGGGTAAATCCCAGCGCTTTCGTGACCGCCCCATAGAAGTATCCCAAGGAATCGAACGTATAGGTGCGGGCGAGCGGCAGCAGCTTGCCGTGGGCGCCCTGCCACAACGTGGACGAACCGTCCTCTCCCCACCCGTCGATCGTCAGCACCGTGCATTCGTCCCAGCCGGATCCGTAGTAGGCACTGGCCGCATGCGCCTCGTGATGGCCGTAGATCCGCACGGGACGCCCGAGGGCGCGGATTTCGTCCAAGTAGGCCGGCGTCCGACTTCCCAGTACCCACCGTTCGTGCGCCAGTCGCGATCGGAGGTGGTCGAGCTGTGCCTCACGCCGATCCGGCGCCAAGTCCGACCGGCGAATCTCCGCTTCTTTCGCTTCAAACGGACGGGCATCCGGTTCTAAGGGGGCAGCCCCGTGTGTCGCAACCAGATCGATCTGCTCGAGGCTCAGCCCCGCCAGTTCGAGCGCCTTTGCAATTGATGCGCGCGGGATGCCGTTCCATAGCTTGACCCGGTTCAGCCGTTCCTCGCCGATCGCAGCCACGACGACCCCGTCCCGAATGACGGCTGCCGAGGCATCGGTCAGAAAGGCAACGCCGAGGATGTTCACCGGCCGCCTCCGGGACCACGCACGCCCGCCAGGCTGGTCCGCTTCACCACCGGCTCCAATTTCAGAAATTCGCGCAAGCCTTCCTCGATGCTCGGCAGCGATCGGCCGAGGAGAGCTGCCGCCCGTCCTGAGTTCAGCGTGACGTTCCGCGGCCGCGGCGCGGCCAACCGCCCCATCTCACACGTGCTCGGCATGACCCGGCCTGGCGGAAAGCCGAAGGTGGCCGCAAGCCTGCTGGCGAATTCGAACTTCGAGCAGCCGTCCGCGCTGGCAACGTGCAAGACGCCGGCAGCTCCTGTCCCGACGAGCCCATAGATCAAGCGAGCGAGCTGATCCGCAAGGAGCGGAGAGAACAATAGGTCGGTGAAACCGGACACGGATTCGCCGCCCCGAAGCCGGCTCAGGATCCATTCCCCCAGGCTTTCCTTCGGCAGCACGTTCCAACCGTAGAAAGCCGTGCGCGTCACCAGCGCATCGCGGCGGTCGGCGAGAACGGCGTGCTCTGCCGCCAGCTTCGTCCGTCCATATACGTGGAGCGGGGTCGGTGAGTCGTCCTCCGTGTAATCGCCCCTCGTTCCGTCGAACACAGAATCGGTTGAGACAAATACGAACCGGCAGGCATGACCGTGGAGAGCCTTGAGCAAGCACTTCGTGCCCCCGACGTTGACCGCGGTTGCCATCGAAGGGGCTGACTCGCACTGATCCACAGATGTCAGGGCTGCGGAATGGACGACGATGTCTGGGGATACGGCTTCGACGGCGCGGTGCACCGCGGCCTCATTCAGTAGGTCAACCGCCTCGACCCGACAGGGCAGCGGCGCCGCGTCTGGCTGCCGAGCCCATCCGCACACCTCATGGCCGGCGGGACCCTCCCGCACGAGAGCCGACCCGAGCAGGCCTGTCACTCCCGTGACCAGCAGTCGCGGTTTGCCGTTCACTGCACGACCGCTCAAATCGCGCATGACCTAGACTCGCGCGCGAGGCCGGCGGCCCCGAGGAGCGTCTGCAGCCTAGCTGCCACGCGCTCCGTCCCCCGCCCGTCCACCAATTCGCGGCTCCGGCGCCCCATGGCCTCGCGCGCCTTCACGTCTCCGGCCAACTCCGCGAGAGCTCCCGCCAGTCTGGCACGGAAACCGGGTTCCGTATGAGACCCGAGGTCCCGAAGACAGCCGGCGCTGGCCAGTCCCCTCAAATTAAGCGCCTGATGGGCGAAAACTCGAATGCCAAGTGTCGGCGTGGCCGTGGCTGCCAGTTCGTAAAGAGTCTGGCCTCCCGCGCTGACGGCCAGGTCGGCGGCCAGCATGAGCGAGCGCATGTCCTGCGGCGAGCGATGCCAGGTCGCACGTCCAGGCAGCGATTCTGCCGGCGAGTCGTCGCCCCCGAACGGCCCCGCCACCACATCCACGGCAGCGCAGGGAAGGACTTCCGCCACCACCTCGGCGATCTGTCGGGGCAATATCCCGCCTCGTCCCCCACCCGTCAAGATCAGCACACGTCGGATTTCCGGCGACGCCGGCGGCCTCGCCGGAACGCCAGCAAACTCTCTGCGCAACAGGATATAGTCGACCCCTAGAAGATATTGAGTCCTGGGGAGCCCGCGGTAGGCGAGTGTCTGCGCGCCGGCCGAGCCATTTATCACCAGATCGACGGGCATGTCCCGTTCACCCGTGTCGTCGACACAGACCACGGGGGCGCACGCACTCAAGTCGGCCAGACCGGCAGCCGGCAACTCGGGGTCATCCACGAGGCAAAGCTTGAGCGAAGGAGTCCGGCGGAGCAAGTCGAGCGTGCGGCCAAGGCTCTGCGGATGCTCTTCGACTGCCACCACGAAGCCGGCCTCCGCCAGAATGCCAGCCCCGTCCGCCGTCGCCGCCACAAATTGCACGTCCACCGCATCCTGCGCGAGCCGGCTGGCCAGCGTCCAACTCCGGCGGAGGTGCCCGAATCCCGTCTCGGGTCCGGCGGCAACCCTGGCAATCACGGAACCTGTGCTGCGAGCATCCACTGGGCAGCTCACCCCCTTAGGCCTTCTCGACCAGCACTTGCAGTTCTTCTGCCGTGAGCCACCGGGGATTGTTGTCGCTTGTGTAACGGAACCCATCTTTGAGCGGCCGCCCCGCCGGCAGGTGGGTTTGCCCCCAGGAAGGCTCCGGAGGGCCGATCACGAACATGTCGTCCATCTCAACCCCGTACCGGGCTTCGTCTTCGGCGATCAGCGCTTCGTGGATCTTCTCGCCCGGTCGGATGCCTACGAACTCGATCCTGGCGTGCGGAGCGATTGCACGAGCCAGCTCCATGATGCGGATGCTCGGAATTTTGGGAACGAATACCTCGCCGCCATGCATCAACCCGATGCACCGGATGACAAATTCAACGCCCTGCTGCAGGGTCAGCCAGAACCGCGTCATCCGCTCGTCGGTGATGGTGATCACCCCGTTCTTCCCCTGCTCTTGGAAGATCGGCAACACGCTGCCCCGGCTGCCGACCACGTTCCCATATCGGCTGCAGGCGAACCGGCATCGTCCCTCGCGCGAATAGGAATTGCCGTCGACGAACATCTTCTCGGCACAGAGCTTGGTGGCGCCGTAGATATTCACCGGGTTGACGGCCTTGTCGGTGCTGATCGCCATCGCCTTCTTGACGTTGCAATCGATCGCGGCGTCAATGACGTTCTGCGCCCCGATGACGTTGGTCTTGACGGCCTCGAAGGGATTGTACTCGCAAGACGGCACCTGCTTGAGCGCCGCGGCGTGCACGACCACGTCCACTCCGTTCATCGCCCGGTACAGCCGCTCCTTGTCCCTGACGTCGCCGACGAAGTAGCGCATGGGGGACTCGCCGGTGTCGGGGAACTGCTGGCGCATCTCAGACTGCTTCAGCTCGTCCCGGCTGAAGATGATCAATTTGCGGGGCTTGTAGCGGCGGAGGACCACGTCCACGAATTTCCTGCCGAACGACCCGGTCCCGCCGGTTACGAGAATGACTTGGCCATCGAAATCCATCCATCCCCCCTTTTTCTACCAACCGACGGCTTGACGCACTTCATAGGCGAGCCGCGGCCGGGGCATCTGCAGCTCAGCTCGAAGAGGCTCAGGCACCGTGGCATCCGACAGATATCCGGACGACGCGGCAAGCCGCGGTCGGACTGCAGCCGCGTTGCCGGTCCACGCGTCCGGATTCGTCCCCAGTTCCTCGCGGGTGACCAGATCTCCGCCCGCGTTCATGAAAACCAGGCCGTTGGTCACGTCAAAGACCCTCCACTTTCCTTCGATCCTGGCGAACGAGAGTACCCATCCGTTTGGAAGGACGCGCCAGTAGGCCGGCACGCCCGCGTAGGTCGCCAGCGTGGTGAACACGTCGGCCGACTGTTCGCCCGCGCCGTGACCGCGGATGATGATGTGCAGGATGTGGTCGTCCACGATCGGCCGGCCCGTCGGTGTCTTCCGTATGTTCTGCCGAGTCCAATCGAATACAGCCAAGGCGCGCTCCCGGTCTGAGGTAAGTCCCTGGGTAATCTCTCGAGCGAGCTGGCCGTACCGATAATGCCGGCCCATAAAGTCCAGAATCTTCACGTAGAGGGGTATCTCTCTCGTCGAGACCGTGAATCCGACGGCCTGGCGCGTGGTTACCGGGGTAGTCAGCAGCCATCCGGCTCCAGCCAATAGAAGTGACAAGACGGCGAGGCCGGGAGCAAAATACTTATCTGTTTTTTTCTTCACCACAGGAAGTTCGCAGGATTGAGCCCGATGAACGAATCGCGTTACCGCAGCCCCAGGATGCCCCGGAAGGCGCACGGATAGCGGGTCACCCACCCGAGCGGCCAGGTGATCTGCATGCGAAGCAGGGCCTCGATGATGGCGAACGCCACGTGTTGGGTGAAGCCGGTCCGATACCGGCGCATCTGCTCCAGCACGTGACGAAACTCCTCGGGGGTCAATCGATAGTTGGCGATCTCGAACACGGTGCAATATCCGGAACGACTCGTGACAGGTGGGCGTCCCGGGCGGACGTGCAGGCCCACTTCATAAGCCAACGCCCAAAACAAGTATCGACTAATATTGGTGCGCCAGCGCGCCACCATCTCGGCGTGCTGCGGCCAGCGGGCGAGATGCTCGTCGCAGTAGAGATTCAGTGTGTCGTGGTAGTCGCGGGCAATGCGGCCGAGCGTGCGCTGGCTCAACGATCCGGTATGGATCCGATAGGAAAACAGGCGGGGGGGGATATGTCCGATGGCCGCGCGCTCGGCGATGCGGAACCAGACCACGAAATCCCCGAATCCGATGTTGCCCGCCTCATCAAAGCGGGTCGTTCCCAGCGCCGATCGGCGGATCATGGCCCCCGGGCATCCCACGCAACACTGGCCGGATCGGATCGTCTGGTCGATAAATTCGAGGCCCGGGATTACCGGGGCCACGGCGAACTCCCTGGCGCCGACGACCGCGCCCGCGCTGTCCACGATGCGCCAATCGGAGCTGACGATGCCCACCTCCGGATGGGCCTGCAGGAAGGCGACCCCCTGGCTGACGATGTCCGGCTCGTACAGATCGTCGTCGTGGAAGAAGCACAGGATGTCGCCGGCGGCCTGATCAAAGCAAAAATTGTAGTTCGGGTGGGCCCCCCGGTTCACCGGATGCCGAAAATACCGGATGCGGGGATCGGCCTGCGCGGCCTCGAGGCAGACCGCCTCGGTGGCGTCGGTGGATCCGTTGTCGCTCAGGATGATCTCCAGCGGCTCGTACGCGATGGCGCGGATCGTGCGCAGGCTCTGGGACAGATAGTGGGCACGATTGTACGTCGGCACGCAGATCGACACGAGTGGACGCGGGTTGGTCATGGTTCAGACCGGAACGGCATCGGTGGAGGAGGAGAACTGCGCCCGCCGCAGGAACCCCAGGCGGGCCGCATAGGAGGCGATTCCCAGGGCCGTATACAGGATCAGCAGCGTATCGATAAGCGGGATGCGCCACCGGATCTCCGTGTTGAAGAGCATGCCGGCCACCAGCGTGATCAGCACCATGGCCAGGCCCGCGAAGACCGCATCCGGGCAGCCCCGCCGAATCCTGCGCCAGAGCGTGGCGAACCCCAGCACGAACAGGGGGACGGTCGCTGCCGCGGAAACGAGGACCTCCTTGAGTCCATAGACCTTGGGATGGACCCAGGGACTCCAGAAGATTTTGAGCCGCTCATACGCCAGCCACAGACTCGTGCCGGGATGGGCCCTGAGCTCTTCCCATCCCCGTCTGAAATAAAACGCGTCCCGGGAGGCCGGCGCCAGCGCGCCGATTTCCTGTTCGAAGGCGGGGAGCACCTCCATCCAGAGCGTCCGCTGGATCCGCTTGAACTCCTCGGGCGTCTCCGCGCGGAAGAGACGCACGCTCTCCTCCGAGTTGGCAATCCAGAAATTCAATCCCGAGCCGTCCAGGATCAGCGAGAACTCGTGCCAGCGCGCATAGGTATAGGCCGACAGCGGCGCGATCACCAGCAGCGCCGTGAGGACAAAGAGCGCCGCCCCTGCCCACGCCCGCCGCCAGGACGTCCGCAGCAAGAGGACGGCGGTGAGGCAGGCGGCGGGGATGATCAGGAGCACTGTCCCCTTGGTGACGGCGGCCAGCCCCAGGCAGAACCCCGCAGCCAGGGCGTCCCGCAGACGCGCCCGGTCGTAAAACCGGAACAAAAAGTGATAACAGGCGACCGTGAGAAAGATGAAGGTCGTCTCCGGGGCGACCGTGGCGGTATGGTAGATGAAATAGGGGTGGACGGCGAAGAGGCCCAGCGCGAGGAATCCCGTCAGCAGCCCGCCGAGGGTCCGGCCGATCGCGAAGAGCAGCAGGCCGGTCAAGACGGCTAGCCCGCAATGCACGAGCCGGACGGCCACCAGGTTTTCGCCCCCCGCCGCCTTGTAGATGCCGCCGAGAACCAACGGATAGAAGGGCGCCCGATAGACGATGTTCGGCTTCATGTCGGGCGGATAGAACCCGCGTCCTTCCGCGATGCCCAGAGCCACGCGGGAATAGTCGTCCCCGTCCGAATAGAAATATTCGGAAGCGGGCACCTGCAGGATGAACCCCAGCCTCGCCGCGAGACACAGGGCCAGCAACAGCAGGAGCCAGCCTTTTTGCCCGCGGGTCATGCCGGGGATGCCTCCCTCCGGAGCACCGCCGTCCGCGGCAAGCCGGCGCAGCCGGACCGGACGGGCTGCCTGCGGAAGTAGATCCCGATGGTGTCGCCCCGCCGGCAGGCCGCCAGCAACAGACTCGCCGCGATCGCCGGCGCGGCGAGGATGAGCGCGACCGTCATCCGGACAGCCAGCCTGGCCCCCAGACCGGCCCGGCCGGCCTGGGGGCTCTCCGTCGCCGACAAGCCGCCCGTGAGATACCGAAACAGCCAGTTCTCGTCCCGGAAGACCGCGCTGACCAGGCTGAACAACAGCGTCGCCGGGCTGTATTCCAGGGAAAGGAAGCTGCGCCGAACCGGCTGGAAGCCGAAACGCGCGCCGATCTCGGAGAGCGTCGCCGGATCGTAGTGGCACAGGTGCCGGGGCAGGTCCCAGGCCAGCCAGTGGGGGCCCAGCCACCGTGCGGACAGGCTCGCGCTGTTGGGGACCTCGATGTACAGCAGGCCCTCCGGCTTGAGAATGCGGTACAGCTCCCGGAGCTGCTCGCCTGGATCGGGCAGGTGCTCGAAGACATGATAGAGCGAGATGAAATCAAACCACCCGTCGGGATACGCCGCATCCCACAGGTCGCCCTGGAAGATATGGGCCAGTCCCAGATGCTCCCGCGCGAACCGCACCGCCGCGGAGGAGAGCTGCGTCCCGTGGACCTCATGCCCCCAGTCCTGCAAGGCCCGGAGCATATAGCCCCGCCCGCATCCGACATCCAGCACCCGAGAGGAGCCCGGCAGCAGCCGGCGGATAGCGGCGGCCCGCCTCCGCCGAAACAGACGCATGGCGCGCTCGGCGAGCCCAAGGCGGAATCGCACGGCCCCGGTCTCCGAGTAGTAGCCTTCCTCGTATAGGCCGGCCAGATCGGCGCGTGTCAGCGGCGGCGCGGTCACGATCAGGCCGCATCCCGCACAGCGCTCCAGCCGCCGCGTTCCCATCTGGAGATGGAGCCGCCAGCGGGATCTGCCGCAGACCGGACAGGCGGCCTCCCCGCTCATCGCCGGTGCTCCACCAGCACGACGGACCCGCCCTCCTTGCGTTCGGCGGGATCGGCCAACGTCCGACCCTGCGGATCGAAAATCGGGAACCGGCGGATCCCCCACTTGGCCAGCACGAACTTCGCGGTCGTCATCAGCACGCTGAGGCCGTACTTGACGCTGCGCCGGAAGCTGATCGAGGACGCATCCGGAAAATACTTGGTCGGGCACGTAATCTCGGCGATTTCGTAGCCGTAATAGACGAGTTGGACGAGCATCTCGTTATCGAAGGCGAAATCGTCCGAATTCTCTTCCAGGGGCAGGGTCAGGAGCACCTTGCTGGAAAACGCCCTGTAGCCCGTGTGATATTCGGAGAGCTTGCGCCCCAGAAAGAGATTCTGCACCAGGGTCAGGAAACGATTGGCCACGTATTTGTAGAGCGGCATCCCACCGGCCAACGCGCCTTTACCCAGGACCCGGGATCCCAGCACGACCTCGTAGACGCCGAACGCGATCATCGCGCTCATCGCAAGGATGAGCTTGGGCGTGTATTGGTAGTCCGGATGCAGCATGACCACCACGTCCGCGCCCAGGCCGAGCGCCTGACGGTAGCAGGTTTTTTGATTGCCACCGTATCCCCGGTTCTGGCGGTGCACGAACGTCTTGATGCCGATCTCGCGCGCGACCGACACGGTCTGGTCCTGGCTCGCATCGTCCACCAGGATGACGTCGTCCACGACGTCCATCGGAATCTCGGCGAACGTTTGCCGCAGCGTCTTGGCCGCGTTGTACGCCGGCATGACCACCACCACTTTCTTGCCATTGATCATGCCTGTACGCTCCCTGCCGCACCCCGCTTGAAATACGAGCGGAACACATCGAGCACGAAATCCACCATCTCCGCGGTCAAGCCGGGATAGACGCCGATGAAGAACGTGTTGCGCATGATCCGGTCCGATTCCCGGAGGTCGCCGTGAATCCGCGCCGGGATGTGCTGAAAGGCCGGTTGGTGCAGCAGGTTGCCGCCGAAAATCTCCCGTGTCTCGATGTTCGCGTTCTCGAGCCAGTGGACCAGCGGCTCTCTCGCGCCCTCGTCCTTGACCGTGATCGGAAATCCGAACCAGGAGGGATTGGCCCGCGGATCCACAGTCGGCAGAATCAGCTTATCCTGGTAGGGAGCCAGGCCGTCATAGAGACGCTGGAAGTTGCGCCGGCGCCGCGCTACGAAGTCATGGACGCGCTCCGCCTGGGCCACACCGATGGCCGCCTGCATGTCGGTCGGTTTGAAGTTGTAGCCCAGGTTCGAATAGATGTATTTGTGGTCGTAGCCCTGAGGCAGCCCCCCCAGTCGCCAGCCGAACCGCTTGCCGCACGTGTTGGACTCGCCCGGGCCGCACCAGCAGTCCCGCCCCCAGTCGCGGACCGACCGGGCGATCCGGGACAGCCAGGGACGGTTCACCACCACGCCGCCTCCCTCCCCCATCGTGATCTGGTGAGCCGGGTAGAAG
This sequence comes from Nitrospira sp., assembly GCA_016873495.1. GTDB lineage: Bacteria > Nitrospirota > Nitrospiria > Nitrospirales > Nitrospiraceae > SYGV01. The sequence goes on from VGXC01000041.1 coordinate 16,469, forward strand.
CTCAGCGTCGCCAGGTCGCCGAAGGTCCCGACCAGCTGGTCCCGGAAGGTGCCCCCCAGCGCGTCGCAGCAGTCTTCGACCAGATACAGCTCGTAGCGCCGGGCGATGTCCGCGATGATCTCCATGTCGCATGGATTGCCCAGTGTGTGGGCAATCACGATCGCCCGGGTCTTGTCCGAAACGGCGGCTTCGATCAGATGCGGATTGATGTTGTAGGTGCCCACTTCGGCGTCCACGAACATCGGAATCAAGCCCCCGTGCACGATCGGCGCCAGGGTGGTCGGAAACCCGACCGGGGTGGTGATGACTTCATCCCCCGGACGCAGCGGCCGCTTGAGCTGGGAGGAGCACAGCGTCATGACCGCAAGCAGGTTGGCGGTCGATCCCGAGTTGACGAGGAGAAAATCCCTGGCGCCGAAGAACCGCTTCATGTGCTGCTCGAACCGCTCCCCGTAGGGACCCAGCGTGAGCCAGAAGTCCAGGGCGCTATCCACCAAGTTGACCATCTCTTCGGCCCCGAACACCCGACCGGCGTACTGGATCCGGGTCTTGTAGGGCACAAACGGCTTCGGCCGGTGGACCGCCGCGTAGTAGTGCTGCACTTTTTCCAAGATTTCCTTCTTGAGCTTGTCCGCCTCGTCGGAGAGCGGGCGCGCCGCATAAGTGATGATGGTGTCCGCCCGCCACCGGCGGCGGAACCGCGAGAGGGACTCCGGCAGCGTCAAGGGCTCCGTCCCCAGAAGCTGCGTCAACCGCCCGGTCTTCAGGCCGCCCTGAAACACGTCTCCGTTGGCGCCGTGGGCGTGCGCCGGCGCGGGAACGATCAGCGCCGCATCCAGCGCCATGGATTTGGCGAGGGCGCGTCCCAGCTCGGCTGCCGGCATCCGGTCCCGCCCCGCCACGTGGACTACCCCCCCGGTCTCCATCTGCACCAGCCTCACCGACACTTCGGCGAGATACTCCACGTAGGTGGGCGTTCCCCAGCGATACTCCGACAAGCCGAAGCGCTCGCCGACCTGGAGCCGCTCCCACACCCGCATGGCCAGGTTGCCGGAACCCCGTCCCCATCCAAACAGCATCGAGGTGCGTATGAGCAGCGCGCGGTCGGCCAGCGCCGGGCGCACCGTCTGCTCCCCCTCGGCCAGGGCTTTCCCCCACGGCGTGACCGGAGCAGGCGGCGCCTGCTCATCGTAAGGCCCGGCCGCCCCGTCGAAGACCGCATCCGATGAATAGAACACCAGCCTGCCGCCGCCGCGACGGGCCGACTCGGCCAGGCGCGAAAGCCCGGCGGAGGCGCCCGCCTCGTCCGACCCGGTCGCCTCGCCATCCTCCAGCCCTGCCGTCCAGAAAATCACGCGCGGCCGGAGCTGCTCCACCAGCTTCGCCGCCGCCGCTTCATCGGCCGGATCGAGCGCGAGCAATCCCGGCGCGCAGCGGTCGTCGCAGGTGCCCTGGGCCGACCAGCCCTCGCGTTGCAGAACCTGCAGCAGCGAATGGCCCAGCAGTCCCGCTCCCCCGATCACCAGCGCGTCAATGGACATGGCCCTCCTGGCTTTTGAACCATTCGATGGTGGTGCGAATCCCCTCCTCCAGAGACCAGCTCGGCTGCCACTGCATGATGGCCTTTGCCTTGGTGATGTCCGCCTGCACGTTCCAAATCTCCCCCTGCCGGTCGGGCACCGCTCCGAACTCCGGCCGCTTGCCGGGAAAATGTCGAAGGATGCGCCTGGCAAAATCCTCCAGGCGCAGCGGAACGCCCGAGGCCACGTTCAGCACGAGCGGAGCGGAGACCGTCAATCCCGCCGCCTTGACGTAGGCTTCCACCATGTCGTCGATGAAGAGATAGTCCCGGATCTGCCGGCAGGAGCTGAGCCGCGGGTTTTCGCCCTTCAGGCAGGCGCGAATGATGGAGGGCACGAACTTGCCCCCGCCTTCGCCGGGCCCGTAGACGGAGAAAGGCCGGAGGACGATCAACGGCAGCCGTCTTTGCGCCGCCAGGGAAACGGCCACCAGGGTGGAGGCGGCCTTGGTCGCGCCGTAGACTCCGACCGGCTCGAGGGGATCGGATTCCCGGATGGGATGGTCCTTGCCGCCGTACTCCGCCCAGGTGCCGGTCGTCACCACCAGCCGGCAGGGGGTTCCCTTGAGCCCTTCCAGGAGATTGACGGTTCCCCGCACGTTCACGTCCACCGCCTGCACGTACTCCTGCTCCTCCGCGTGGACACCGTAGGCCGCCAGGTGATAGACCAGGTTCGGCTGGAGCGCGCCGCAGGCCGCCCGTACGCGGTCCGCATCCCGAATATCGACCAGCGACAGCGCGATCCGATCCCGGATATCGGCCAGGCGCCAGAGATGCGCCGGCGACGACGCCCACGCCTCGACCCGGGCCCCCAGGTCGACCAACCGCCTGATCAGACGCGAGCCGAGAAACCCGCTCGCGCCGGTGACCAGAATCCGTTCCTGGGTCCAATCCATGAGTGCGCTCTCGGAGGCGGGCCGGATCATGCCGCAGAACCGGGGCGATCTTCCGGAGGAGGGGTGGCGTGGTCAGCCCGGCTGCGCCTGCGGGTTGCCCGGCTGGGGCATGCGGCCGATGGGGACGTAGACGATGTGCGGAGGCCACGTCAGATGACCCAGCGCGTTCCGGCCGTCGACGACGACCGGCCGCCGCATGGTGCGGCAGAGCGCGCCCCATTGCAGCTTGGCAAACTCTGGCCAGGCGGTCACCACCAGCGCGGCGTCCGCCCCGCGCACCGCCTCCTCCGGGGTGCGGCAGAGTACCGCTCGCGGATCGACCAGGGCGTGTGTCGGGCCGCGCACGACCGGATCGTAGGCCTTGACCGAGGCCTGCTCCTTCAGGAGCCCGTCGATGATTCCCAAAGCCGGCGAATCCCGCAAATCGTCGGTCCCGGCCTTGAACGCGAGGCCGAGGACCGCGACGGTTGCGCCGGACAAGGCGCCAACAGCTTCGCGTGTAAAAGCAACCAATTGTCCGGGCCGTTCGTCATTCACCGCCAGCACGGCGTCGAGGAGATGCGGGGCCAGCCCCTGCTGCCGCGCATAGGCCCGCAAGGCTTCCACGTCCTTCGGCAGGCAGCTTCCCCCGAAGCCGCAGCCGGCGCGCAGGTAGCTGAGGATGTCCGGCGAGACGACGCGCGCGCCGACCAGCGGCGACAGGCGGCGATCCAGATGCACGGCTCCCAGCACCTTCTCGACATCGGTTCCGCTCGTGGCTTCGCAGAGTTTCGCCATTTCATTGCTGAAGGAAATGAGCGTGGCAAGCAGGGCATTGGACGCATATTTGATCATCTCGGCGTTGGACGGCGTCGTCACGACCTTGGGACAGGCGAAGGAGCGGTACAATTCGTCGAGCACCGCGCCCGACCGGTCGTCCCATTGACCGATCACGATGCGGTCCGGATGCATGAAATCGTCGACCGCCGACCCTTCCCTCAGAAATTCAGGATTCATGCACAGCCCGAACTCGCCCGCCCTGCGGCCGGAAGCCTCTTCCAGGATCGCTTTCACGAACGAGGCCGTCGTGCCGGGAACCACGGTGCTCTTCACCACGACCACGTGGTAGCGCGGCTGCCGTCGCAGCGCCGATCCGATCTGGCGGGCGGCCTTCTCGACGTAGGACAAATCGATCCCGTGCGCCGTCCGCGGCGTGCCGACGGTGATGAACGTGGCCTCGCTCCCCAGCACGGCCTCGTCTAGGTCGGCCGTGGCGGACAGCCGCCGGCCGGCGATCGCCTCACGGAGCAGGGATTCCAGCTTCGGCTCATGGAAAGGCGGTTCGCCCCGGTTGATGGCGTCGATGCGCTCGGGCACCACGTCCACGCAGCGGACGGCGTGTCCCAGCGAGGCCAGACAGACTCCGGTGGTGAGCCCGACGTATCCGGTCCCGACGATGGTCACGTGCATGGCGGAGCCTCGTACGGGTGGACGCGTGACCGGCACTCCCGCGGGCAGGAGCCGCAATGGACCTTGTCGTTCGCCGAAGGGACTTTCATGACCACCGTGCGGGCCGGCTGCCGGACCAAGCGCTTAACGCAAACGCCCGCGGGAATGATGCTGACATCGCCCGCATGGAACCAATGGATCCGCCCGGAGGCCGCCTCGATGTATCCAATCTTCCCTTCGGTGACGATCTCGTACTCGCTCAACTGACGGTGCCAGTGAAATTCGCCGTCGTCCCCCGCTTCATACTGGCAGACGGCAAACTCGGCGCGCCCGTCGCGCACGAAGGGATGCGGCACCGACCGCTGCAGATCCCCCACAAGATAGACGTGCTTAAGCACCGGCAACGATCCGGCATATTCGCCATAATCAATGCGTCCGACGCTGTCAGCCACGTGACCCGGCCTCGCGAGCCCCGCATTTCTGCGTAAAAGACTGCAACGTTCTGGCCAATCCGTCCGTCAACGGCACTTTGGGCTCCCACTGAAATCTCGTCCGCAACCGGGTCAAGTCGGGACATCGCCGCTGCGGGTTGTCGCTCAAGTACTGCGTGTCCTGGTTGACGCGCTGCTGGATCTCCACCCACGGTGGCCCCAAAATCTTGCGCACCCGTTCAGCCACCTGGTGGATCGTGACTTCCTCCTGATCATTTCCGATATTGAAGATTGCACCGTTCTGGTCCGACATCATGATGGACCACATGGCGCGAATGGCGTCGCTGACATAGCAGAAGGTCCGAGTCGGCTTCCCGTCGCTGTAGAGAATGATAGGCTGGCGGCTCACGGCCGCGCGCATCAAATCCGGAATGATCCTTCCGTCGTCCAGCTTGAGACCCGGCCCGTAGACGTTGAACGGACGGACGATCTTCACCGGGGTCTTGAAGAGCCGGAAATACGTCAGGCACAAGGTCTCGGCCAGACGCTTCGACTCGTCATAGCAGGCGCGGGGGCCCGTGCACGAAACATTGCCCCAATAACCCTCGGCCGTCGGAATGTGCGCGGAATCGGGATTTCCGTAAATCTCGCTCGTGCTCAGGTACAGCAGGCTTCGCGCCCGCTGCTTCACGGCCAAGTCCAGCATGTTTCTCGTGCCGTTCACATTGACGTCGATGGTCTCCAGCGGATACCGGCGATAGATGAGGGGGGAAGCGATGCTGGCGCCATGAATGATCCACTCGACTGGTTCGTCGAGATCGAGCATGCGCGAGACGTCGTGTTCGATGAACCGGAAGTCCTTGCGGCACGCCAGATGCTCGGTCCGCTGACTGGATCCGCTTTTCAGATTGTCGGCGCAGAGGATGCGGCAGGGTCGCGCCCAAGCGTGATCATTGAGGTAGGCCACGGTATCCAAAAAATAGCTACATAGAAACCCGCTCCCTCCCGTGACCAACAGCGTGGCACCCGATAATGGCCGCAGAATCGGCTCCAGCTCCTCGCCGATGGCTTGCACGTCCTCTTGAATCACACCGGTAATTCGAGACATCGCCTCGGTGATCCTTCAGGCCGCGAGGCCTACCGCCACACCTTCCAGGGAGCCTTGCCGGCCGCCCATAGTTCGTTCAGCAGCTTGAATTCCCGGTATGTATCCATCGGCTGCCAAAACCCGTGATGTGGGAAGACCATCAACTGCCGGGCTCGGGCAACGCTCTGCAGGGGCTCCTGTTCGAGGACCACGTCATCGCGCCCATCCAGGAACCGCTCCAGGAAGTCCCGCTGGAACACGAAGAAGCCCCCGTTTATGATGCCTTCAGCCACCTGCGGTTTTTCGTTGAACTGAATCGCTCGTCCAGAGGAGTCCACCTCCAGCTCGCCAAACCGCCCAGGCGGGCGGACGCCGGTGACCGTGACGGCCCGCCCGTGAGCACGATGGAACTTCAGCAGGGCGGTCAAATCGATATCGCCGAGTCCATCCCCATAGGTGAGGCAGAACGTATCTCCCTTGACGTAACGCGCCGCCCTCACCACCCGCCCTCCCGTCTGCGTCGACTGCCCGGTGTCCACGAGAGTGACCCGCCAGTTCTCCTCCTCGGGAGAAGCATGGAACTCAATGCGCTCGGACCGGCCCATATGGATGGTGAAGTCTGATTGCAGCGCCCGGTGATTGAGGAAATATTCCTTGATCAGATGGCCCTTGTACCCCAGACAGAGGATGAAATCCTTGAAGCCATGCGCAGAATAGATTTTCATGATGTGCCAGAGGATCGGTAGGTTTCCGATCTCCAGCATCGGCTTGGGCCTGAATTCTGTCTCTTCGTGAAGACGACTTCCCAGCCCACCGCACAGAATCATCACCGGCGGATGCTCCGCCTTTCCTGGTCCAGATTTTGCCGATTTTCCCACAGCGCGCCCCCTTCAGCCGCCGCCGACCTCCACAGCCACCAACCGTACGAATTGTTCGACCATGGGCTCCCGATCGAATCGTCCAGCCGTCTTCAGCCCCTCCCGCACCAGCTTCTCTCTCAAGGCCGCATCCCGGCACAGCAGGCTGATCGCCTGGCTGAGTGCCCTGGGATTGCGCACCGGCACGAGCAGACAATTCACGCCGTCCTGGGCATATTCCACAATCCCTCCGCAGACCGTTGCCACCACTGCGCAGCCGCAGGCCATGGACTCCAGCGGCGGGAACGGGAATCCTTCCATTCTGGAGCACAATACAAAGATGTCGCACCGACGGTAGAACTCGGCCATGGCCGATTCTGTCGTGGCGTGAATCCTTTCCGCCGAGACCCCGGCGGGCAGGGGCACTTCGTTCGGCTCTGGCGACGCGACGAGGACGTGAATGGCCCCCCGATCGGGCAGGCCATCCAGCGCAAGCAGAAAGTCTTCATAGCCTTTGGTCGCCCCTCGACGCCCGATCGTGCCGATCACGACCACGCCGTTCGAGTCCGGGCGTTCCCGCGGGCCGAAGACCTCCAGGTTCAGGACCGGCGGGTAGACCACCTTTGCATCTGCCCGGCCGATCCGCTCCCTCACCCACTGCGAGACGCACAGGATCGGCACCGGCAACCGGTAGCTCATGCTGGCCAGCACATAACGCAGGAGCCGGCCGATTATTCCATCCTCGGCCAGCAGCCCATGACTGCCGGCCTCATACGCCTGGATATACCAGAGGACCGACGATCGCCCGCCGCTCAGCCAGCAGGAAGCGACGGCACAGTACGCCGTCAAATAGTAGTTCGCCAGGCACAGGTCGGCGCCGCTGATGGCGCGAAGCATCAATTTGGCGTAATACACTGCCTTCCGGAGCTTGTGATGAAGCCAGGACGGACCCGTGCTGATGACGGTGACGTTGATCTGCGGGTCCAGGGGAAACGGCGAGGTTGAGGCGAAATCCGGCGCGAGAAACGTCACGCGCCAGCCCCGAGCCGCCATGCCGTTGCCCACCAGGACCAGCACTTTGACGCCGCCGGAAAGATGGAAGCTGCCCATCGGGATCGAGACCGCCAACGTCGAGCCGTTCACGGGAAGGGTAGTCACGCTGCTCACAACACCGGGAGAAGTCTGAGGGCCAGAGGCTTGAGGTTGATCACTACGCGGGCAGGAGCACTCGACAAGGCTGGATGGGGACAAACGGGACGGACCTAGGCCTTCCCCCTCTGCCGGCGGTCCTTGCCGATACACCGTTCCAAGTCGTCTCGAAACTGTTTGGCCACCCGTTCGCCGGAAAACAGACGGGCAACCTTCAGGGCATTAGTGCCCCGGCGAACCCTGGTCTCCACGTCGGTCTGGATCTGTTCGATGGCCTCGGCGATGGCCTTCTCAGACCGCTCCGAAACGACCCAGCCGCAGTCATGCTCTCGCACGAAGTGGGCCATAAAGTAGTCTTCCGGGCAGTGGATGAGTACGGGACGGCCCTGGGCGAAATATTCCGGCAGCTTGGTCGAAAAGATTGTGGATAACTCCTTCGAGCCGACCTGGGACTCGTCCGGCCAGGAGAGACAGGCCACCAGGATATCCTGCGCCGCCAGAAACGCCAGAAACTCTTCCCGACTGCTGATGAACCCCGGGCGCACATGGGGCGCCAGCAACACGCGCCGCTTCAGTAGTTCCTCGCTGTTGGGACCGAAAAGATTGATGCGGACGTTGTCCAGACCGCCGGCGGCTCTGACGACCCGCCCCAGCGCGACCGCGTTGATGTCGTAGACCAAGCCGCCGAAGAAGAGGGAGAGCCCGGCCTTTCCGAAATCACCATTCAGATGCGCTCGGTCGGCGATGGGCTCGTTGTAGCAGTGCACGAGGGACCAAGCCTCGACGCCGTGGGTGTGTTGGAGATGCTCGCTCACCGCTTCGCTGATCGTCCAGATCGGGCGTGCGGCTTTCAACAGCCTGGGCTGGAGCCATTTGGCCAGTTTGTCCAGATAACCACCGTAGTGCTGCTCCTCCATCAGGTCGAGAAAATAAACGGCTAACGGAATCTTCGTCAGCCGGTGCACCAGGTAGGCCACGACCATGAATTGCAATTCCGGAAACACCCCCACGATTGCCCGGCACCGTTCCCGACGCGCCAACCAGGCGGCCCGGGCGACGGCCAGGGGAATCTGGAGCGTATTGCACAGCTGGTGTCCGCGGCGGTGGATCGCCGGAAGCCAGGACAGATGATGAACCCGCGCGCCGGCCACCCGCGTGGTCCGTGCTTCGCCATGCGGCAAGCCTCCGGTAGCGACGATATATTCGGCCGGATCCAGCCACTTAAGAAGGCTGCGGAGGAGCTCGGAGCCTCCCCCGGGACGCGGGGGAAAGAACCCGCTGACGATGAGCAGAGGGCCCTTCCGGCTCTCGGGATGTTCAGGCGTGCAATGCAACGAGATGGCTCCTACCGGAGGTTTTGCGAGGAAGGCAGGGAGCCGCTCTCAACAAGGATTCCCCGAACCGTCGCCGCAGGAATGAACACTTGCAACATTGTCAGATTCCGTCCGCTATCCGGACTGCCCCGGCGCACGACCCTGGAAGTCCGCATAGGTCACTTCCCGGACCACCTTGGCGCCAAGGTCGCCGACCTTCCGCGTCGGCCAGAGGAGGACATCCGCCTCAATCTTCTTGGCCTCAATGGATTCT
>VGXC01000042.1 GCA_016873495.1 Nitrospira sp.
AAGAAATGCCGAAAGGCTGGCAGACCTGCTCGCGTCTATTCAAATCGGAGACACCCTGAGAGTTCATGGAACCCGCACTGTTATTGGGGTTTCGCAAAATCGCCCTGTTCTTAACCGGACACCACTGGTGAATTGTTAATGGTGAATGTTGAATTTCAGCCAAATAATTCAAAATTAATAAATTGAAGAGATGAACCGCCTTGATGCCACATTTGCTCGGTTGAAGGCCAAAGGGCAGAAAGCCCTGATCACCTATATCATGGCCGGCGATCCGTCGCTGCAGGAGACGGAAGCCTTGGTGCTGGAGCTGGAGAAGGCCGGGGCCGACGTGATCGAACTGGGCGTGCCCTTTTCCGATCCCATTGCCGACGGGCCGGTGATCCAGGCGGCGGGCGAGCGGGCCCTGCGGGGCGGCTCCTCCTTGCGCAAGATTCTCCGGACCGTCGCGTCCCTGCGCACCAGCACGCAAGTTTCCCTCGTCCTCATGGCCTACTATAATACGATTCATGCAATGGGAGCGGCGACGTTCTTCCGGCAATCTGCGGATGCCGGCGTGGACGGCCTCATCGTGCCGGATATGCCGCCGGAGGAAGCGGGGCCTCTCGAGGGGCCGGCGGCCGCGACGGGTCTTCGATTGATCTATCTGTTGGCCCCCACCAGCACGCCGGCCCGCCGGACGATGGTGGCGCGTCGATGCCGGGGCTTTGTCTACTATGTCTCCCTCACCGGCATTACCGGGGCGAAACTGACGGACCTGGGCGATGTCCGGCGCAATGTCGAGAAGATCAGACGGGCCACCGACATTCCCGTGGCAGTTGGGTTTGGTATCGCGACGCCACAGGATGCGGCGCAGGTGGCGGGGATTGCGGACGGGGTCATCGTCGGCAGCGCAATCGTCCGGCAAATCGGCGAGCATCATCAGGACCCGCGTCTGTCGGAACGCATCGGGCAGCTTGCGCGGTCCTTGAAATCCGCCATGGCCGGCTCGGCTGCATCTCCGGCATCGCTCCGCTGAATCCATAGGGAGTCTTATGGCCTCAGCAAAGCCGGGCAAACGCCGCAAGGTTCGGGCCTCAGGCCGCCGCGTCACCCCCAAGACTTCCCGCAACGCTCAGTCGACACCCAAGGCCCACACCAAACCCAAGGCCGCGAGGAGCGCCCTGCCGCCCGCCCCCGGCATTTCCCAACAAGTTCAAGACGGGATTCTCGACGCGATCTCCTCGGCGGTCTCCAGCGGCCGGCCGCTGGAAACGGTGGCCAAGTCCTGTCTGGAAGTGCTGCTGGAGGTCACCGGTACGCCGGCGGCGTGGGCGTACGTGCGGGATGAGCAGACGCAGACGCTCTTGTGCGTCGCCGATTGCGGCGAGACCGAGGAGGTGACGGAGGACGCGAGAGCGCGATTGGTCGCCCGTGTCATGAAAGCCGGGACTCCTGACTCCGTCGCCGACTTGTTAGCCTATCCGCTGAAGCGGACGGGCCGGCTGGAGGGGGTGTTGCTGGTGAAAGGGCTGCACGCCGGAAAGAAGCCGGGCGAGGAGGCGATGGACATCTTGCAGTTCGTCGCGTCGCGCCTGGCGGTCGGACTGGACCACAGCCGGCTGGCGGAGAAATACGCGCAGAAAATCGTCCGCATCAAACAGATGGAAGAAGTCAGCGAGATCCTAAACTCCACGCTGGATGAGCAAGAAGTGCTGACGCGGGCCATCGAAGGGGCCGCGTCGCTGGTGCAGGCGGAAGCCGGGGCGCTGTTGTTGCTGAACGGAGCGAGCGGCCAGTTGCGTTTTGCGGTGGCGGTGGGAGAGAAGGGAACCCATCTGAAGGCCATCCGTCTGAAAGCCAGCGAAGGAGTCGCCTGGATCGTGGCGCAGACCGGCCAGCCGCTGATCGTGAACGATGCCGAGCACGACACCCGAGTGACCCATCAAGTAGATGAGCAGACCGGTTTCCGGACCCGGTCGTTGTTGGCCGTGCCGGTCCGAGCCCGCGGCAAGACGCTGGGGGTGCTAGAAGCGGTGAACAAAATGGGGGGACGGCCGTTCAGCAACTGGGACATGCTGGAGTTCTCGAGTCTCTCCAACCAGGTGGCGATCGCCCTGGAAAATTCCCGCCTCTTCCAGAGCCATCAGCAGAAGATCGCGCAGCTGAAAAAACTTCAAGAAGTCAGCCAGGTGCTCAACTCCAGCCTGAATCAGGCGGAGATCCGGAAGAAGGCGATCGAAGCCATCACCTTCATCATGGATGCGGAAGCCGGGTCGTTGCTGTTGCTGGACGAACCGGCCCAGGAGCTGTACTTCGAAGTCGCCCTGGGCGAGAAAGGCGAGGGGGTCCGCGAGATCCGCCTGAAAGTCGGGCAGGGGATCGCCGGCTATGTGGCTCAGAGCGGCGAACCGGTAATCATCAACGACTGCCAGAACGATCCCCGCCTGGCCAAGCAGGCCGACAAAAAGAGCGGCTTCGTCACTCGCAACATGGTCTGTGTGCCGGTCAAGGCGCGTGACAAGCTGCTGGGCGTGCTGCAGGCGATCAATAAGAAAGACGGGGGCCTATTCAGCGACGAGGATTTACAGGACTTCGTGAGCCTGGGGCATCAGGTCGGCATCGCGATCGAGAATGCCAACCTCTACGAAGAGATCAGCAAGCTCTTCGAGGGGTTTATCTCGGCCAGCGTGACGGCGATCGAAAGCCGGGACCCGAGCACCAGCGGTCACAGCGGCCGCGTGGCGGTCCTGACCTGCGGCCTGGCGGAGGTGGTGGACCGGGCGGAGACCGGACCTTACGCCTCGGTGACCTTCGACTACGACCAGATGAAGGAAATCCGCTACGCCGCGGTCCTCCACGACTTCGGCAAAGTCGGCGTGCGCGAGCATGTGCTGGTCAAGGCCAACAAACTCCTGCCCGAACAGCTCGCCATGCTCAAGGCGCGCTTCGATTTCATCAAGCGGACCTTGGAAGTCCAGGCGCTGAGGAAAAAAGTGGACATCTTGATGTCGGGCGACCGGCAGGCGACGGCCGCGCTCCTCGCCGAGGTGGACGAGCATATGGCGCGCCAGGTGGCCGACACGGAAGGCATTCTGGAATTCCTACTCCAGTGCAACAAACCGACCGTCCTGAAGCAGGGAGGCTTCGAGCGCCTGAACGACATCGCGCGTCTGCAGTTCGACTATTTCTCTTCTCCCGCTTCGTACCTCACGCCGGACGAAGTCGTCACCCTGTCCATTCCGAAAGGGAGCCTGACGACCGAGGAGCGGCTGGAGATCGAGAGCCATGTGACCCATACCTACAAGTTCCTCTCGACCATCCCCTGGACCCAGACCCTCCAGAACATACCGGTCATCGCCTACGGACACCATGAAAAGCTGGACGGCAGCGGGTATCCGCGCCAGGTGCCGGGCGAGACGATTTCGGTTCAGACGCGTATGATGACGATCAGCGACATCTACGATGCCTTGACTGCCTCGGACCGGCCCTACAAGCCGGCCGTGCCGACGCCCAAAGCGCTGGCAATCTTGGAGGATGAGGTCCAGCACGGGAAAGTGGATTCGCAGTTGCTGCAAGTCTTCATCGAGGGCAAGGTCTACGAACGGGTGAAGCCCTCCTGACCTCGTCTCTACTCGATTCGCGGCAGCTACCGTTTTTGGACCGACGCTCGCAGACCCTTATTGCAGGCCATGAGCGGTTGGGCCCGGGAAATGGATGCGGCCCATCAAATTATTGTTTCGGCTTCAACCGAGAAATCAGCCGTGCGCAACCATTCCGTCTTCCATCCGGACGATGCGATCGGCTTGCGAGGAGAGCTTGTCATTGTGGGTGACGATCACAAATGTCGTGCCGCGTTCGCGGTTCAACTTGCGCAGGAGCGAGAAGAGGGCGTCGCCCGTATGGGTGTCCAGATTGCCGGTCGGCTCGTCGGCCAGCACCAGCGCCGGACGTTGCATGAGCGCGCGGGCGACCGCCACCCGCTGCTGTTCGCCGCCGGACAGCTCGCCGGGCTTGTGCTGCAGCCGCCGTTCGAGCCCTACGTCCTTCAGCAGCGAAGCGGCTTCCGCCTCGATGTCCGCTCTGGGCCGGTTCTGGATCAGAGCCGGGAGACAGACGTTTTCCAGGGCCGTGAATTCCGGCAGGAGATGATGGAACTGGAACACGAAGCCGATCTGCTTGTTGCGGAATTCGGCCTGCTCGTCCTCGGGCAGGCCGAACACGTCCCGGCCGTCGAAGAGGACGCGTCCCCCGGTCGGCTGGTCCAGCGTGCCGAGGATCTGGAGCAGCGTGCTCTTGCCGGCGCCGGACGCCCCCACGATGGCCAGGAATTCGCCCCGCCCGATGTCGAAGCTCACGCCCCTTAAGGCCGTGACTTGCTGCCCGCCCATGGGGAAAGACTTGCGCACGTCCAGAACCTGCACCAACGGCTGTGTCTGTGAGTTACTCATAGCGAAGCGCGGCGGCCGGGTCCAGCTTGGCGGCTTGCCAGGAAGGGTAGAGGGTGGCGGCGAAACTGATCAGAATCGCCGAAAACGACACCAGAATTACGTCCAGGGCCTGGATGTGCACGGGGACGTGCGAGATGTAGTAGACCGTCGGATCGAAGGTCCAATAGGTTTGGATGAACCAGAGGAAGGTATAGCCAAGCGGGACCCCGATCGCGGTCCCGGTCAGCCCGATGATGAGCCCGTTCAACATGAAGATGCGCATGATGGCCTTGCGGGTGGCGCCCATGGCCTTGAGCACCGCAATCTCCCGCTGCTTTTCGTTCACGAGCATGGTGAGCGTGCTTACGATGTTGAAGGAGGCGACGATCGTGATCAGCACCAGCAGCAGGAACATCATGATTTTCTCCAGCTTGAGCGCGGAGAACAGATTGCGGTTGAGCTGCATCCAGTCGCGGGCCCAGAAGGGGAAGCCGAGGGCGGCCTCAATCGAACGGGCGATGTCGGCCGCCATGAAGATGTCGTCCACCTTCACTTCGATGCCGGTGACTGTCGTGCCCATGTTGAAAAACTTTTGCGCCTCTGGGAGCGCGATGTAGGCCAGCGAGGAGTCGTATTCGTACATCCCGGACTCGAACACGGCCACCACGGTGAATACGCGTATCTTGGGGGTCATGGCGATCGTGCCAAGCCTGGACGCGGGGCCGACCGGAGAGACCACGTTCACCTGGTCGCCCACGAAGGCGTTCAGGCGGAGGGACAGCTCTTTGCCGAGTATGATACCCGGATGTTGCGGTTCCGGCGTGGCGCCCGCTTCCGCCGATGCATGCGGCGCCTGGGGCGGCGCGGGCCGTTCCAGCTCCGTTAGGCTGCCGCTCTTGATGTTTTTCCCCAATTCGGTGACCCGCACCTCCTGCTGCGGGTCGATCCCGCGCAGGACGATGCCTTGCACCGCCGATTCCGACGTCAGCAGCACCTGCCGGAAAACGAACGGCGTGGCCGCCAAGACGTGGGGGACTTGCTCGACTTTTTTGATCTGAGCTTCGTAGTCCAGCATGCCGTCGCGCGTGCGGTCGTGGACCACGATGTGGGACGTCGTGCCCAGAATCTTGGCCTGGAGGTCCTCTTTGAAGCCGGTCATGATCCCCAGCGTGCCGATCAGGGCCGCGACGCCCATCGTAATGCCGGCCACCGACACGAAGGTGTTGAGCGAAATGGTCCGGTTGCGCCGCTTGGCGCGCAGATAGCGGAGGCCGACGAAGACTTCGTAGGGCAGCGTGGACAGCGTCATTTTTCCGGCCGCAACTGAGGGAACAGGATCACGTCTCGAATGGACGCCTGGTTGGTGAAGAGCATGACCAGCCGGTCGATCCCGATGCCTTCTCCCGCGGTGGGCGGCATGCCGTGTTCCAGCGCGCGCAGAAAGTCTTCGTCCAGATAGTGCGCCTCTTCGTCTCCCGCTTCCCGTTGGGCATCCTGCGCCTCGAACCGTTGCCGCTGATCCAGCGGATCGTTCAACTCGGAGAAGGCGTTGGCGATCTCGCGCCCGGCGATGTAGAGCTCGAACCGGTCGGTGAGCGAGGGGTCCGCATCTTTGCGCCTGGCCAGCGGCGAAATCTCGATCGGGTAATCCGTGATGAACGTCGGCTGGATCAGTTGGGGCTCGACGGTTTCCTCGAAGATCTCGTTGAGAATGTCCACGTGCGCGGCCTTGTCCTCCACTGCGATGCCGAGCCGCTTGGCCGCTGCCAGGGCCGCCGCTCGGTCCGTCAGAACCCGTTCGTCCAGCTTGTTCACTTCCAGGATCGCCTGCCGGTAGGACCAGCGCCGCCAGGGAGCGGCCAGGTTGAGGGATGTGCCCTGGTACTCGATCGTGGTGCTCCCCAACACTTCGCGGGCCAGTCGGCTGAACAGCTCCTCGGTCAGCGCAATCAGATCGTTGTAGTCCGCATAGGCGACGTAGAACTCCAACATCGTGAACTCGGGGTTGTGGATCGTGGAAATCCCCTCGTTTCGGAAATTGCGGTTGATCTCGAATACACGCGGAAAGCCCCCGACGATCAATCGCTTCAGATACAACTCCGGCGCGATGCGCAGGTAGAGATCCACTCCCAGCGCGTTGTGATGAGTCACAAAGGGCTTGGCCGTGGCGCCCCCGGGGATGGGGTGCATCATCGGCGTCTCGACTTCCAAAAATCCCTTCTCGATCAGGAAGGCCCGGATGCCGGCGATGATTTTGCTGCGCGCGGCGAAAATCGCATGCACCGAGGGATTGGCGATCAGGTCCACATACCGTTGCCGGTAGCGGGTCTCCACGTCGGTGAGGCCGTGCCATTTCTCGGGCAGGGGGCGCAGCGCCTTGCTGAGGAAGGTCAGCTCGGCGACCTCCACCGTCAATTCGTTCGTCTTGGTGCGGAACAGGTGGCCGCTCACGCCGATCCAGTCGCCCAGATCCAGCCCCTCGCAGACCTTGTAAGCCTGTTCGGTGAGCAAGTCCTTCTTCAGATAGACCTGCAGCCGGTCCGCCCCGTCCTGCAACACCGCGAAGGCCGCCTTGCCGAAACGGCGCAACGCCACGATCCGGCCGGCGAGCCGGCAGACGACCCGTTCCGATTCCAGGGCTTCCTTGGACTTCTCGCCGTGGAGCTGGGTCAGGCGGCCGGCCCGGTCGGTCGCGTCGAACTTGGTGCCGTAGGGCGGGACGCCCAGTTCGCGGAGGGCGTCGAGTTTCTTGATGCGCTGTTGTTGCTGGTCGTTCAGTTCATCCATACAGAACAAGAGCGAATGGCTAATAGCTTATGGCCTGCGCGATTCTTGCCGTCTACCATCAGCCATCAGCTCTTCTCCTTCGTGCCCGCCATCTGCTGCTTCAGATAGGCCTCGATGAAATCGGTGATCTCTCCGTCCATGACCGAGCTGATGTTGCCCACTTCGTAGTCCGTCCGATGGTCCTTCACCATCTGATAGGGCTGGAAGACGTAGGAGCGAATCTGGCTGCCGAACCCGATCTCCTTCTTTTCACCCACGATGGATTGGAACTCCGCTTCTTTCTTTTTCTGCTCCAGCTCGTAGAGGCGCGCCTTCAGAATCTTCATCGCCCCCATGCGGTTCTGCAGCTGAGAGCGCTCGTTCTGGCACTGGACCACGACCCCGGTCGGCAAGTGGGTGATCCGGATCGCTGTCTCCACCTTGTTTACGTTCTGCCCGCCGGCGCCGCCGGCGCGAAACGTGTCGATCCGCAGGTCCTTGTCCTCGATCGGAATTTCCACGTCGTCCTCCAATTCGGGATAGACGAACACCGAGGCGAACGACGTGTGGCGCCGTTTGTTGGCGTCAAACGGGGAAATGCGGACCAGCCGGTGCACCCCGGCCTCGGCCTTCAGATACCCGTAGCTGTATGGGCCGGTGATGCCCAGCGTCACGCTCTTGATGCCGGCCTCGTCGCCGGCCTGTAGGTCCAGGGTCTCGACCTGAAAGCCCTTCCGTTCGGCCCAACGCACGTACATGCGCAGCAACATCTGGGCCCAATCCTGCGATTCGGTCCCGCCGGCGCCGGGGTGAATCTCGAGGAGCGCGTTGCACGCGTCCCGCTCACCGGAGAGCAGGAGTTCGATCCGCAGTTGGCGGACCGACGCCTCGAAGCGGCCCAGCTCGGCCTGGAGTTCGCCGGCCAGGGCCTTGTCCTGGCTTTCCTCCGCCAGTTCCAACATCGCGCGCAAGTCCTCCTGCTGCCGCTCGATCTCGGTCCAGCGGCGGAGTTCACGCTCGAGGGTGGCTTTCTTGCGGCTGACGCGCGCGGCGGCCTGGGGGTCTTTCCAGAAATCCGGCTGCACGGTCGTCTGTTCCAGCGCCTGGAGTTGAGCTGTCAGGTGGGGGAGGTCAAAGATGCCCCCGAAGCTCGGCGACCTGTTCGTCGATCGCTTTGAGTCTGCCGCGCAGTTCGTCCAACATGGGATGTCTTGGTCTCCGTCTTGCCGTTATGCCTGCGGGTTTCGCGCCCGCCGCCTGGACAGCCAGGCGAAAAGTCCGGTGATTATAACACAGGCATAGGCAAAGACATCACCGTAGTTGGTGTAGAACGTGAGGGTCCGGTCGAGCGGAATCCTGCCCGTGAAGGCCGCTTCTTCGAAGATGGGGGTGGCGCGCAGAATGCGGCCTTGCGGGTCGATGAACCCGGAGATGCCCGTATTGGCGGCGCGGGCGAAGGCCCGGCGGTTTTCCACCGCCCGGAGGACGACCATGCCGAAGTGCTGGTAGGCGGCGGCGGATTTGCCGAACCAGGCGTCGTTGGTGATCGTGACCATGAAGTCCGCGCCGTTGGCGGCAAACTCCCGAACGAGGTTCGGGAAGATGACCTCGTAGCAGATCACGACGCCGAAGGCCGCCTTGCCGTCGGAGGGATGGCTGGAGAACTGCGCCTCGCGGCTCGGCAGGGGCAGCACGACGGCCTGGGTGCCGGCTTCGAAATCCCCGATGCCTTCCACCAGCTTGTCCAGGAAAAAGAGCAAAGAAGAGTGCAGGGGAATGTATTCGCCGAACGGCACCAAGTGGCGCTTGTCGTACCGGCCGAGCAGGATCCCGTCGTGCGACATCAGGTAGGCGCTGTTCATCAAGTAGGGACGGCCGTTGGGGTAGAAGCGGAGGGCGGGGCTGCCGAACAAGAGCGGAACCCTGCTGGAGCGCACCAGGTCCATGACCTCCTGCTTGTAATCTTTTTCCCGTTCGAAGAGGAAGGGCGTGGCCGCTTCCGGCCAGATGACCAGATCCGCCCCGCTGGCCGCCTGGGCAGTGAGCCCGGCATAGCGATCGATCGTCGCTTGCCGGTAGGCGGCATCCCATTTCTGCGCCTGGTCGATGTTGGCTTGCACGAGTCCGACGGAGATCGAGCGTGGTTCAGGCGAAACGCTCAATCGCCACTCGCCGTAGAGCAGGGCTCCGGTCATGGCCAGGACGGTGACGGCCAGAGCCGGCCAGGGGAGGGGATCGCTCTGGGCCTGTCGGTTGGCCAGGCCCCAGAGGATGAGTTCCGCGACGGCAACGTTGACCAGCACCACCAGAAACGACAGGCCGTAGACGCTGGTGATATCGGCGATTTGAATGACCGACAACCATTGATATTGGGAATAGCCCAGCAGAGCCCAGGGTAAACCGGAAAAGAGATAGGTGCGGAGCCATTCCAATGCGACCCACAGACTGGGGGCTGCCAGGAACGTCACGGTTGGGAGGTGGCGTTTGAACCAGACCCAGCCGATGGCATACAGGGCCAGGAACAGACCGAGATAGATCGCGAGCAGCAGCATCAGCAGGACACTGACGGCCAGCGGGACCTTGCCGTACTGGTGCATGGCCGTGATGACCCAGAACATGATGCCGGCGAAGGCGAAGGTGCCGGTCAGCCAGCCCAGCCAGAACGAGCGACGCAGCGGCGCCGGCCGGGCCAGCGACAGGTGGAGCGGAATCAGCACCATCCATGCCAGGTATCCCAGGTCGAAATCGGGAAAGCAGAGGGGATAGAGGAGGCCCGTGATCGCGGCCACGATCACGGAACGAATGGCTGGCGGCTGCGGCATCGACGGCGTACCTTAGCGGAACCGGGAAGCGACTTGCAAGGCGGGAGAGGCGGAACGACCGTCCAGGTGGCGATCGGCCGGCGATTTGGTTATGATGGCGACCCTGATACCGAGGGGAGGGCTCATGCAAGGGTCGGTAAGAATGCTCCTGATGGGTCTCATGTTGGTCCTGGCGATGCCGGCTTGGGCCGATGAGCCGCCGTCTCAGGTGCAGGCAACCGACGAACCGAACGAGCCGGGACTGGCCGCGCAAATCGGGACCAAGCTCGCGCGCGGTCTCACCAATTTCGGCTTCGGCTGGGTCGAGATACCGAAGCAAATCTATCTGGTCGGTCGGGATCGGGGCTGGCTGGCCGGCACGTTCCGTGGCTCTGTGGAGGGGCTCGGCATGTTTGGGGCCAGGACGATCGCCGGCATGTATGAAATCTTTTCCTTTCCCGTTCCTCTGCCCCCGCACTACCAACCGCTCATGCAGCCGGAATTCGTCTGGCAACCGGAGCCGGCTTGGCCGGTCCGATCCGTCTCGGCCACCGTTGACGCTACGACCGAGTCGCACCAGCCTGCAACCCCCTAATGGTGCGTCCCGGAAATACGTTCGTGGTGAGCCTGTCGAACCATGAACGGAACTGCGTGACAGCTTGCGCCCTTCGACAAGCTCAAGGCGAACGGATGGTCATTGGAACTTCTGGGACGCAACACTAGGGCGCGCTTCGTGTCCCAACCGGGGACGGATTCCCTCCTAGCTCTTTCTTCGAAACAGGTCGGTGCTCAACGATTCGATGCGGTCCAGAAAGAGCCTCCCGTCCAGATGGTCCAGTTCATGTTGAAACGCCAAGGCCTCGAAGCCCGAGGTGGCCAGCGTGACAGGCAGTCCGTCCGGTGAGAGGCCTTGCACGAGAGTGCGTTCATATCGCAGGACATTGCCGGTATAGTCGGGCAGGCTGAGGCAGCCTTCTCGGATGATCCGCGGCCCGTCTTGCTGCAGGATGTGAGGATTCAGGAGCACCACGAGCCCGTGGCCCTGTTCTCCCTTCTTGCGCGACACATCCACGACGATAATCTGGACTAATCGTCCGATCTGCGGAGCGGCGAGCGCCACGCCGGGGGAGGCCTTCAAGGTATCGAGCATGTCCTGCACGATGGCGGCGACCTCCGGGTTGGCCGGGTCGACTCGCGCAGTTTTGGCTTTGAGCGCCGGATCGGGATACAGAAGGATAGGTTGAGCCGCCACGATTAGCAGGTTGTCGCAAAACCCCAACCACGCTCGCTCAAGAGGGCGATTGGCGATTGCGGAAACGACGCCATGATGCTCTTCAGGATGTTCAAAAAGGCCGTCCAGCGCGGCCGCAGGGCGTGAGGACCCCGAGGCGTACTGGAGAAGTACGTTGAGCGTTTGAGCGATGCGAGAACAAAGCTGGCGGACTTTTTCAACATCTTGTTAGAGGCGAACCTGTTCCAGTGGCCGGAAAGTCAGATCGACCCCGAGCGATGGCTTCAGGCCATCGAGCGCATGTCCTAACGCCGCAGGCTGAGACTCTGCCCGCATCTGGACCTCCAGGATCATGGTATAGACGGGCCGGTCCTCCGCCCCGATCACGCGGGTATTCATGTCCGTGATGTTGCCGCCATGATCCGCCACCACTCGAGCGATTTTCGCCACGATCCCTGGATGGTCGGCGCCGTACACCGACAGCATGAAGACCGGTGCGTCCGGTTCGGAACCACGCTCGGCGGCCCTTGCGGGGACTTCGCGGCAGAGGACGGTCAATCCTAAAGGTGAGGTGTGAGGTGTGAGGCGTGAGGCGAGCTGATCGGCAGAAAGTCCGTCCGGCAGGCGCACCATCACCATCATGGTAAATTCCCCGCGGAGCCTGGTCATGCAGGTATCTTCGATATTGCAGCCCAATTCAAAGAGACCCTCGGCCAGAGCCGCCACGATTCCGGGCCGGTCTTGCCCAAATGCGGTCAGCATCGCGTAACGGTTCATGCAGGCCTTCCTTGTGACACGCCAGGCTACTATGCGGGAGTGGCTCAACATATTCAATGCTCTTGAACGATTGTCGGCGAGAGAGGAGGCTCAGGCACGAATAGGCCCGCAGGCGCGCCCGGCCTTGCGCGCCCTTTTCATGCGATGTTAAGATGCCCCATCGTTAGGGTAAGGAGCGCAGCTATGGCAAATGTGGTGCTGTTGGTTTCGTCTACGTGCGGGGCCTGTCCGTCGGCCAAGAGCCTGTTCAAGGAAATGCGGGTGAAGCACAGCTTCAACTACCGCGAAGTGGACATCAATTCGCCGGACGGGCAGGAACTGGCCGAGCGACATTCGATCCGGGCCGTGCCTGCCACGATCATCAACGGCCGGCTGACCTTTATCGGCGTGCCCAGCAGGCAGAGCGTCGAGAAGGCCCTGGCTCCAAGACCGACCTAGCAGGATGTTGAAAAAGGTCGCCAGCGTCGTTCTCACCTCGCTCAAAGGCTCAACGTACAGACAAGAGTACGCGTCGCCTTTTCGCTCGCTGCGGCCTTGCTGGACGGCCTTTTTGAACATCCTGCGGGGTCATGGCCGGACTGTCACGGGTTTGGCTCTGGCTGCCCTTGTAAGGTCTCAACATCGTTTCTCAACAGCCTGCTAGGACATTGGCCGATGGCAAATGGCTGATAGCTGATGGCTCGAAAGGGAAAAAGCGATGGATGCCGATCCCAATGAACTCGATATCGAGCTGCCGCCCTTGCCCATCATCGACAAGGGACCGCCTCCGGACTGTCCCCTCTGCGGCGACCCCATGGCCTTCGTGGACGGAGACTGGGCCTGCCAGGATTGCAACGGCGAATTGATGGGCCCTGAAACCGGGTAAATGATGAGCGATGAACGCGGAATGCTGAACGGTGCGGATTCCGGCATTTATCATTCATCACTCTGCACTCGTCGTTAGTCCCCCATGCTCCGTATCGTCACCGGCCCTTTTCATCCGCACCTCGAAGACGCCCTCGTTGACGAAGTTCAGACCCTCAAGGCGCAGGATTCGGCGGCTCCGCTCCTGCTGATCGTTCCGTCCAACACGCTCCGGCAACGGTTGACGTGGCTCCTGGCCGTCGAGCGCGGGCTGTGCCTGCTCGACGTGCAGATTCTCACCTTCCATCAAATGGCCTTGCGGTTGTTGGGGGAAGCCGGGCTCGACGCCCCGGCCTCCGTCCGGCCCTCGTTTTTCTTCAAGGAGCTGCTCCATCTGTTGCTACGGGCCGATCCGGCCGCACATCCCGGCGCTTCGCCGTCGCCCTGGCATCGGTTAACGGAGATGCCCGGCGCTTGGGGAGCCCTGTGGGCGACGCTCAAGGACCTCAAGGACGCGGGTGTCCCGGCCGATCGCGATGCGCTCAAGGCCCTGGCCGAAGCATCCGGCACACAGCCGGTGCATGCACTGGTGGCCCTCTATGCGCGCCTCCGCGCGGAACTGGCCCGCCTGCGCGTCGGCGACCGCGACGACTTGGCCGTCGGCGCCCTCTCCTGCGTGGCGACGTCGCCTCTGCTGGGCCGCCAGCGGCGCATCCTCTACTACGGCTTTTACGATCTGACGCAAGTGCAGCTCGATCTGTTCCATGCGGTCGTGCGGGCCTATCCCTCCTCGCTGTTCTTTCCGCTCGTGCGGGGCGAGCCGGCCTTCGCCTTCGCCGAACGGTTCTTCGATCGATCGGTCTTGGGCCTGGCCTCCGGGCCGGTGACGGCCTTCGGCGAGCGGCAGCGGCCGGTCCGCGCCGCGACGGTCCGCATCCTGAATGCGGCGGGCATCGAGGACGAAGTGACCGTCGTCGCCAAGGCGATTCTGGACCTGGTCGAAGAACGGGGCTATGCCTGGCACGAAATCGGGATCGTCGCCCGGACGCTGGCGGCCTACGAGCGGACGATCCCCCGCATCTGCGCCGAACAGCGCGTGCCGATCCGCATGGCGGGGGGCCTGCCCTTGAGCGACGATCCCTATGCCCGCACCGTCCTCCAGCTCATGACGCTGCGAACCGGCGGGTTCGCGCGTACGGCGGTGATAGATCTGCTCGCGTCGCCGTGGCTCGCGCTCGATCGGCTCTGCCCCGGATTGGCCGACCCGCGCCCCGAACTGTGGGACTTGGCAAGCCGGCGACTGGGCATCGTGAAGGGGTTGGACGAATGGCACAGGCTGGGCGCCTATGTCGAGACCGGCTTGCCCCTGTCCGACAGGGAGCCGGAAGAGCCGGGGCGCGGCGAAGGCGACGGATCGGGCGAGCGGCAAGGCCCCCGAATTCCCGCCGCGCAGATTCGCGGATTGATCGAGACCGTGCGTACGCTGGACCGGCTGCTGGGTGCATGGCCGGAGCGGGGCACGTGGGCCGCCTATGCGCAGGCCGTCGCGCGGTTGACCGGCGATGTGTTGGACGACGACGTCGATCCGAAGGTGCGCGCCGCGTTCGACGAGGCCTTGCGCGAGCTGGACGCGTTGGATCGTATGGGCGAGGAGCCCACGGTCGCCGAATTCGCCGAGGCGGCGGCGCGCTGTTTCGGTGAGACGACGGTGCCGTTCGACGGCCACGAGCACGACGGCGTCCACGTGCTCGATGCCATGTCGGCCCGCGGCCTGCCCTTTCGAGCCCTGTTCGTGCTGGGGTTGAACGAAAAAGTCTTTCCCCGGCACATCGAAGAAGACGCCTTCCTCCGCGATGCGACGCGGCGGATGCTGGACGCGGATCTCGGCTACAAGATCGCGGAGAAGCTGGGGGGCTTCGACGAAGAGCGGCTCCTGTTTCACCTGCTCGTCGAGTCCGCCTCCGGCAGCCTCACGCTCTCCTATCTGCGGACCGACGAAACCGGCCGGCCCCTCGTGCCGTCGGATTACCTGTCTCTCGTGGCGGGGAGGCTTCCGGCCCAGACCCCCTTGCCGATTCCGCGGCGATGGAGCCACAAGGTGGGGCATGCGCGTCTGGCGGAGTTCGCGCCGGCCCGCTTGACGCCGGTTGAGGTCTGTCTCACGCGCTTGCTGGAGCGGCGGAGGCCGGCGGCTTTGCTCCGCTCGGCCCATCCGCTCGGCGCGGACCTGCTCCGCGGCCTGGAAACGTTGCGTCGCCAGGAAGCGGCCAAGCCGGCCTTGGCGGACTACGACGGGATGATCGGTCCTGTGGAACGGATCCGGCGCGATCTGACGACGTCCGGCCTGGCCCCGACGCGGCTCCAGGACTATGCCACCTGTCCTTTTCGCTATTGGGCGGCCCATGTGCTCCATCTCGATGTCTGGCCTGAGCCGGACGGCGTGACGCAGATCGGGCCGCTGGAGCGGGGGACGCTGGCCCATCGCATCGTGACCGCCGGCCTGATCGCGTTGCGCGACCGGGGGTGGTTCGCCGAGGCACGGCCGGCCGCGCTCAATCCTCGTCTGGTTCTGGAAGAGGAGGCGGCCGCCGCCTTTCGGGAATTCGCCGCGTCGCAACCGGTCGGCTACGACTTGATCTGGCGGCTCGAACAGGAGTCGTTGACGGCCTATCTCTCTAGGGCACTCGAGGACGAGTTGGCGGATTTGGGAACGGCCGACGCGCATTGGGAACCGGTCCTCTTCGAAGCGCCGATGCAGGGGACCCTGACGGTCCGGCTCGACGGCCGGCCGCAGGCAGTTCCCATCCACGGCCAACTCGACCGCCTGGACCTGTGCCGCGCGAGCCGGTCCTACCGTGTCATCGACTACAAGTACAAGTCGGGAGGAACGCCGCATCCGCACGACAAGAACCTGGCCCTGGGCGCGGTCCGTGGGCAACGGCTGCAACCGCCTCTGTATCTCCTCATGGCGCAGGCCTCGCTCCCGCAGGCCGTGCCGGTCGAAGAAGGACCAGGCGACGCAGCCGCCTGGCGACCGGACGGGGTCGCCTTCGACTACCTGGCGCCGTTGTGGGAGCACCAGGACGGCCGGGCGACGACCCGCGTCACGTTCCCCGGCGATGCCTGGCAAGGATCGTTGGGCCGGAAATTGAACCGGACGCTGGAGGTCCTGGTGGGAGGCATCGCCCGAGGGGAGTTTTTCATCTATCCCGCGGACTATTGCGAACGCTGCGATTTTCGCACCATGTGCCGGCGCACCCATCAGGCCAGCCGCTGGCGGGCGCGGGCCGATCATCAACTGGTTCAGCCCTATCGGCTCATGCGCCGGACCACGCTGGACGACGAGGCCGCCTCACCTCCGCCGGCCGCGTCGAAGCCCGGCAAGGGTAACGAGACAGGCGAAGGCACGAGCAAGGGCAAAGGCAAGGGCAAAGGCAAAGGAAAGCAGGCATGACCAGACCGCCGGATGAGAAGGCGCGCGAGCGGGCCGCGACGGCCACCGGCTGCAATATCGTGGTGACCGCCGGCGCGGGCACGGGCAAGACCACGCTGCTCGTGGACCGGCTCGTCGCGCTGGTGTTACGCGAGCCCCAGCCGGTCGCCAT
Source organism: Nitrospira sp. (assembly GCA_016873495.1). Lineage (GTDB taxonomy): Bacteria > Nitrospirota > Nitrospiria > Nitrospirales > Nitrospiraceae > SYGV01. The sequence continues at coordinate 16,430 of VGXC01000042.1, forward strand.
CGGCCAGATCGTCGCGCTGACCTTTACGAACAAGGCGGCGAGCGAGATGAAGATCAGGCTGCGGGAGCGGTTGGATCGGCTGCGTACGCTGGACCCGTCGCGCGAGCCGGACACCGAGTCGGACCGGCGGGTCTGGGAGCAATTGCTGGCGCTGATGGCGCGGCAGGGTCTGACGAAAGTACGTGTCGACGAATTGGCCGGCGCCGCGCTCCAGGAACTGGAAAAGAGCCAGATCGGGACGATCCACAGTTTCGCCGCCCATCTCTTGAGGCTCCACCCGATCGAGAGCGGCGTCGATCCGGCGTTCGTCGAAGACGACGGCACGCACTTCCGCGAACACTTCGTCCGCGAGTGGGAACGGTGGCTCGACGAACAACTCGGCCCCAAGGGGCAGGACCACGAGACCTGGCGGACGGTCTTGCGGGCCGTCACGTTGGACGAGGCGGGGGCCTTGGCCGAGCAGTTGGCCGGCGAGTTGACGCCCGTGGACCGGGCGGCCGCGGCATCGAGCGAGGCCGGGCTTTCGCCGGCCATCGCGGCATGGCTGGAAACCTTAGGCCGCGAAGCCCGTGCGTTGCGCGCCGGACGCGACAAGACCACGCTCATCGAGCGCATGCTGGATGCGGCGGCGGCGCGGTTCGAGCGGGTCGGCGCCGCCCTCCCGGCGGCCGAGGACCAGGAACTGGATCGGAAGCTGCCCGGCAAGACGACGGCCTGGAGTCAGGAAAACTATGCCCGGGCCAAGGACGTGCTACGCATCGCGCAGGCGCTGCGCACGGTCGAGGCCGAGCCGGTGAAGCTGGTGGTGCGCCTCCTCCTGCCCTTTGCGGCCCGATGCCGGGAGCGCTTCGTCGCACGGGGGTTCGTGTCGTTCGACGGGCTGCTCGCGCGGGCGCGCGACCTGCTGCGGGACCATCCGGCCATCCGGCGCGAACTCAAGGCGCGATTTCGGGCCGTGCTGGTGGACGAGTTTCAGGACACCGATCCGGTGCAGTACGAGATGATCCTGTATCTGGCCGAAGCGGCGGGCCGGGAAGCGCAGGAGTGGCGGTCGCTGGAATTGGAGCCGGGCAAGCTCTTCATCGTCGGCGATCCGAAGCAATCCATTTATGCCTTCCGCCGCGCCGACATGGAAGCCTACGACCACGTCGTCGAAGATCGGATTCTGGGGCGTGCGCCGGCCGGAGAGCGGCACAGTCTGCAAGCCAACTTTCGCACCCATGCGGGCTTGCTCCATGTCGTCAACGCCTGCTTTGCCGGGCTCTTCCCTGCCGAAGCGATCAAGGGCATCCAGCCGAAACATGAGGCGCTGATGCCGATGGATGGGCAGGCCCCCCTGCCGGACGAACGCGTGGAGATCAGGCTGGTGCGCCCATCCGGGGAGGAGCAAGACGCTGAGACGGCGACGCGGGTCGAGGCGGAAGAACTCGCCCGTTGGCTGGCCGAAGAGGTGCTCGGCCGGCAGGAACTGCGCGAGAAGGGGGTCGCGACGGCGATCCGGCCCAGGCACATCGCGATCCTGCTCCGGAAGCTCACGGCGGCGCGGGACTACGTGGAGGCGCTGCGCCGCTACGGCATTTCCTACGTGACCGAAGGCGAAAAACATTTTTACGAGCGCCAGGAAGTGGTGGACTTCGTCAATCTGTTGCGGGCCGTGTCCGATCCCTACGATCGGGTCGCGCTGGTTGGCCTGTTGCGGTCGCCGCTCGGCGGGCTGACCGATCGGGAGATTGCCGATTTGGCCGGGCAGGGGCTGCTGGATTACCGGCGCACGTTGCCTGGCTTGCAGCAGGCCGGGCGGTTCTACGAACGGTTGCGCGCGTGGCACGAGACCTTACCGAGGTGTGCGGCCGTCGAGGCGGTGGACCGTCTGATGGCGGAGACCCCGGTTCGCGAGTTGGCCGCCGCCTCTCTCGACGGCGAGCAGGCCTTGGCCAACCTACACAAGCTGCGCGGGCTCGTCGAAACCCTCGCGCAGGGACCGGAGATGACGCTCCGCCGCACCGCCCGAGCCTTGAGCGACCGCGTGCTGCACCCGCCCGACGAAGCCGAGAGTCCCTTGGCGGAAGAAGGCGACGACGACGGGGAGGGCGCGGTCCGTGTGCTCAGCATTCACAAGGCCAAGGGCTTGGAGTATCCGATGGTCGTCCTGGCCGGGCTGCACCAGGGATCGGCTCGGCGCCAGGCCGAGACCTTCGTCCTGCACGACTGGGCCAGCGGCGTGGTCGGACTGCGCGTCGGCGGTCAGCAAACGATCGGCGGACTCTATGCCGGCGCGAAATTGGCTTGGCGTCAGCAGGCCGAGCTGCGCCGCGTTCTCTACGTGGGCATGACGCGCGCCAAGCGCCGCCTCGTGTTGTCGGCGGGCCTGCCGGCCTCCGCGTCGCGGAGCGCCGACAGCTTTCTCGGCCTGCTCTCCGGCGCGCTGGGCGGATTGGCGATGGAGGACGGAGCGAGCGGCGAGCGCGTCGTCGATCTTGCGGGAACGGCGATACCCTTGCGGGTCTGCGAGGGACGCGAAGCGCCCATGACGACGAGTGGCCGGGAATCGGCATGGGCGGACGATCCCGGCGAGTATGCGGCCGAGCGGGCACGCTGGACTGCACGGGACGCTGCCTGCCGAAGCGCCAAGGAACGAACCTTGTTCCTCTCGCCGACTCGCCTTCTCGCCGAGGCGTCATCGCGGGAGGAGGCCGTCCGTCCGGCCGTCCGATCGGGAACGAGCCGGGAGCAGGATATCGCCCGCCTGGTGGGCATTGCCGCGCATCGAGTTCTGGAAACCTGGGACTTTCACGCCGAGCCGGTTCGGTTGCGCGCCTGTATCGAGGAGGCCTGTCAGGCCGTCGCGGCGCAACAGACAGGACCGAGCGCGGAGACCTTGACCGAAGAAGTCGCGTCGCTTATGGGCCACTTTGTCCGCTCGCCGGCCTATGCGGACCTCCGGCGCGCCGAGATTCTCGGTCGTGAGGTGCCCTTCGCAATTCCTTGGAATGGGAGCGGCCATCAGCCTTGTGTGATGCACGGGTCGATAGATTTGCTCTACCGGCTTGACGGAGAGGTCTGGATTGCGGACTATAAGACTGATCGGGTTGGGCCGGACGAGGTCCGGGCCAGGGCAGAGACCTACCGGGACCAGGCGCAGGTCTATCGGGAAGCGGTCGCCGCCAGCTTGAGCATCCGCTCGGTCCGTTTCCAGTTTGTCTTCATGCGGTGCGGTGTAGGGGTGACGCTGTGATGGACGCCAATCGAACAGGCGGAGGGATGCGATGAACAAACTTCTGGTGGCGCTCTGTTGTGTCCTTTTGACTGCGGGCTGCGCAGGGCCGGAGAAGCAGGCGGCCAAGGCGGTCCTGACTTTGAAGGCACCTTCCGGGACGCCGGCCGCCGCGGTCATGGCTGTGGAGGAGGGGAACAAGTTGTTTGCGCAAGGCCAGTGGGAACAGGCGAAGGCGCAATATGAAGCGGCCATCAAAGTTCAGCCGGATCTGGCCGAGGCCCACTATGATCTGGCCCTGACGCTCGAACGGCTGGGCAATAAGAAGGAGGCGACCGCCCATTATAAGGAGGCGGCGAACCTGGCTCCCGGCAACCAGGTTATCTGGAGCTCCCCTCCGTTCCGGAAGTATGGCAATCAGGTCGAAAAGAGCGGGCTCTTGTCGAAAGACAAAGCGTTCATGGATCCCAAACCGTACTAGACGCGGGAGAGCCTTATGCATCGGGCCCGTCGCCGACGTCCGGCCTTGACCGTCACGACCGAAGAATTTTCCGGCCTGGTCCGTCAGGCGCTGGACGGGTTGCCTCGGGACTATGCCAGGATCATGAAGAACGTGGCGGTCATGGTGGAGGAAGAGCCGCCGCGCGACGTGCTGGACGAACTGGGCTTGGAGTCGGAAGACGATCTGTTGGGGCTCTATTCCGGTCCGGGGGCGGACGACGAAACCTTCTTCGATCCGGGCGGTCAGCTTCCGGCGCGCATTGCGATATATCGCGGGCCGATCCTGCGCCTTTGTCACACGGCGGATGAGGTGGTGCGGGAAGTGCGGGATACGGTCGTCCACGAGATCGGGCATTATTTCGGGCTGGACGACGACGAGATGCCCTATTAGCGGGCAATGCAAAAGGATGAATGATAAATGCTAAAAGGTGGACAGGTGAGTCTCAATTCCTCATTCATTGTTTTGCATTGTGCGTTTCTTGCCGATACCCCCAGGCGAGCATGAAGGCGCCGAGCAGGACCATCGGAAGGCTCAGGAGCTGACCCATGGAGAAGGGGCCCAGGATGAACCCCAGGTGGAAATCCGGCTCACGGAAGAACTCCACAACCATCCGGCAGAGGCCGTAGCCGGTGATGAAGCTCCAGAAGACCGTGCCCGGCGGCGTCGGTCTGCGCCCGACCAGCCAGGTCACCAGGAAGAGCAAGCCGCCTTCCAGTCCCGCTTCGTAGAGCTGAGAGGGGTGCCGGCATTCCGGTCCGGCTCCGGGAAAGACCATGCACCAGTCCACATCGGTGGGGCGGCCGTAGAGTTCGCCGTTGATGAAATTCCCCAGGCGGCCGAGGCCGAGCCCGATCGGCGTGCCGGCAGCGGCCAGGTCCGCAACGACCATGGCCGGGATGCCTTTGCGGCGGCTGAACAGGGTGAGGGCGACGATCACACCCAGCAGGCCTCCGTGGAAGGACATGCCGCCCTCCCAGACGGCCACGATCTTGGTCGGATGTTGGAGATAATAGGGCAGATTGTAGAACAGAGTGTAGCCCAGCCGTCCCCCGACGAAGACGCCGACCGCCGCGTAGACGATCATGTCGTAGATCTGCTCGGTGGACAGGGCCAGGTTGCGCGCCGCAGCCCGCGCTTTGATGATGAAGTAGGCGGCGGTCAGGCCCAGCAGGTACATGAGCCCATACCACCGGAGTTGCAAGGGGCCCAGCCGGAGCAGGACCGGATCCAGATTCGGAAATTGAATCGCTTCGAGCATGGCGAGATGCGCTCCCTTCGTCGTTCGTTCCCGCATAGTAGGGAGGCCGGCCCCATTTTGCAAGATATAGCCAAGCGGGGGCGGCAGTTGTATCATGGGCCATGCTGGCTTATTCCTTCCTGACGATCCTGCTCACGGTCGGCCTGGCGTCGGCGGCTGGGTTGCCGGTCATCGATCGCGCTCCTGCGTCACGCGCCCTGGACGGCCGGGAACTGCTCCGCATCGGCGACCTCCACGCGATCCAGAACCATTTCCAGGAAGCGATGCCCTACTATCAGCGGGCCCTGGCTGTGTTCCGCAGCGCCGGCAACAGGCGCGGGGAGGCAACCGCGCTGGGCAGCATGGCCGACCTGTTGGAGCGGCAGGGCCGCTATGAAGAAGCGAGGCTCCTGCTGCGCGAAGTGGTGACGATCTGGGCTGCCATGGCCGACCCCCTGGCTCACGGGCGCGCACTGCTGAGCGTGGGGCGGGTTGCCGAAGCCTCGGGGCAGGGAGAGGATGCGCAGCGCGCTTATGGGCAGGCGGAGGCGCTCTTTCAGCAGGCACGCGATCGGGTAGGGAGGGGCGAGGCCCGTATCCGGCTGGGCCGGCTCCAGACCGGGCAGGACCTGGTTGTCGAAGGGCGTGCGCTGTTGCAGGCCGCCCTGGCCGATGCGCGAGAGCGGGCCGATCGAGGACAGCAAATACTGGCGCTCAGCGCGATCGGCGACGGATATCTCAGAGATGGAGCGGGAGCGGCTGCGCGTCCCCTGTTTGAGGAGGGGCTTGCCCTGGCCGAGGCGCAGCAAGATCTCAGGGCCGAGGCGGGGCTCCGTGTCCGCCTGGCCGCGCTGGCCGGGGAGGGAGGGCGGTCGGCAGATGCCATGGCCATGGCCCGGCGTGCCTTGGCCCTCTATCAAACCCTCAAGGATCGAGGGCGGGAAGCGGAGGCCTGGGCACTACTCGGAAGCCTCTCGTTCGCCGAAGGCAATTTTCTGTTGGCTGCCGAGCAGCATGAGCGGGCATTGACGCTCTATCGGGCATTGCGCGACCAAAACAAGGAAGCAGCCAGCTTGGTGAACCTGGCGCTCATCTATGAAGCGCAGGGATTGCGGCAGGACGCGACCGACACTCAGCACAAGGCCCTTTTGCTCCTTCAGTCGGCTCGGTAAGCCAGCCCCCAGCCATTTCCAACCCCAAATTGTTTTATTTTTGGAACGGACCACTGTGGCTTGTTGTAGAAAAGCCACGGTCGTAAATTAAAGTAATATTTCACTGTCGTTTCTAATATATTGTTAATAATAGACTATTTAATAATAGCAAGCTTGGCATGGATGCTGCTGTAGTACATTGCGAGCGCGTTGCTCGGTCTCAAGAAAGGTCGAGATAAACGGAACAGAATATCCAGGCAGTAACCACACACAAAGGAGGTAGGACCATGACGACGAATGGACAGCGAGCAGCAAAGATCGCGGCCTTGATCGCGGGCGGGGCGGCGGTGGGGGCCGGGCTGGCCTTGCTCTACGCGCCGCAGACCGGCGCGGAGACCAGGCGGCAGCTGCGGCACTATGCCAAGAAGACGCAGGTGCAGGCGACCCGCATCGGCCGCGACCTGAAAGATGGGGTGGAGCGGGCGATCGAGCGCGGCAAGGCCTTGGTGGCCAAGAAGGACGCCCCGCGGGCGGTGCAAGCGGCCTAAGCGAACGGGTCCTCCCGGCAGGAGTTCCCCTCCCGCCGCGTCCGGTTCCGACCGGCGCCCTCCAATCGAACGGCCTGTGCCATCCCCGGCCCAGGCCGTTCCTGCTTTTTCCCCTGCACAAAGCGTCCCAGACCATTCAACTTTATTCCTCTTCCTGCCGATACGGAGATCAGGAACGGCAGAGGGGGTGACCATGACGGTCCAATCCCGCCCATGGATTCCTGTGATGTTCGGTCTACTGCTGTCCTGTCTCTCGCTGTCGGCTGTCGAAGGACAAGGAGAAGCGGCGTGCGGGATCAAACACTTCCCCTGCGAGCGGGCCGCCATCTCCTCTGAGGGGGTAACCATGGTACCGACTCAACCTGAGTGGGACGATCCCATCCGAGTCATCTACGAATCGCACCTGGCCCCGCTCTTTGCCGCCTGCCACTGTCCCTTTTACGGAATCGAAGAGACGGAAAGCTGGAACGACCCGGATACTCCGGGGCTCCGTTGGTGGCAAGTGACCGTCGTCCTCGGCGTCTTCGCCGAGGCAGGCTGGGAAATGAGAGGTCGGGAGTATCTGTTTCAGGCCAAGGGCGCCGAACGTCCCCACTTAGCGACCCTGGGGCCGGAATATGCGTGGCCCAGCACGCCTGTGCTGGTGCATTGATCGGAGCCTTCTGATCAGATCCATCTTCCGAACCGGTTTCACACCCCATCCCTCAGAAGACAACAATCCACGCCGGCTCGGTTGAAAGGGCAGGAGCCCTCCTGTATCCTCAGCATCTCGATCTGCGCGAACAGTCCCTTCCGTACGCATGACCGAGTGCCGGAGTGGCGGAATGGTAGACGCCAGGGACTTAAAATCGTGCCAAGGGATTTCGAAGAAGTGGCGGTGAAACCGTGAAACGCCACACCTGCCTAGGGGTTTGCAGCGGGAGGGCTGTTCTAGCTCTATCGCTGCTCTTCTGCCTCTTCCAGTCTCTTTCGCTCAATTCTCAACACTGGGATAACACGAGCATGTATGGGGCCCCAAGGCCGGATTTATGGGGGGCGCAGGGGGGGAATCGCTCTCACCGGTCCTGTTGCACTAGCGCGCACTATGTCGCTACAAAAGGGTTTTAGCGGCGATCCGACTACCTCGCTGTCTAAATAGGTGGTCAATGGGCAGGGTCCTGGGCGCAGCGAAAGCCAATGTCAGAGGCGCTACTCATCAAAGCTTGTTCGGAACGAACGGCCGATAAAAGATCTTTCTCTGAAAGTCCACCAGAGAAACAACTGCCTCCACGTACCACCTTCTTTTGTCCCTCCGGTGGCCCAGAGGGATTCTGCCTCGGACTTGTCATGTAATAGCCAGGGTCATACCAGTCAGCAACCCACTCGGCGACATTGCCAGCCAAATCATAGACGCCGTACGGACTTCTGCCCGCTTCATAGCTTCCGACTAGCGAAACGTTTAAATAAGAGCTGCTTCCGAAGGCCTCGATCTTTTGCCCGTATTGAGCTAACTCTGATGTGGGAGCCATGTTTCCCCATGGATATTGTCGGCTATCTGTACCGCGCGCCGCCTTTTCCCATTCGGCTTCCGTGGGTAGCCGTTTTCCAGCCCAGCGACAGTAGGCTGCCGCATCATTCCACGTTACGTCGATGACTGGCTTTTTGGGGTAGAGATCCCTCGCGGTCCTCTTCACGTTAGAATCAAGACCCGCGTTAGCCCTTCGTACAGCCTCCTTTAGCTCCGCCGGATCTATCCAAAGTCCAGGAGGT
>VGXC01000043.1 GCA_016873495.1 Nitrospira sp.
AAGAAATGCCGAAAGGCTGGCAGACCTGCTCGCGTCTATTCAAATCGGAGACACCCTGAGAGTTCATGGAACCCGCACTGTTATTGGGGTTTCGCAAAATCGCCCTGTTCTTAACCGGACACCACTGATAAAATACAATAGCTTAAAACAGTGAACACGAGGGAGAGTATTTTATCCATTGAGGCATGATCTGTGCTCACTCTTGTCTTGTCATCAAGCCAATAAACATCAAAACTGGCCTGCGACACAACTCAAGAGGGGGACCGGCATGATGCTAAACGCGATCACGACCGAACTAAGCCTGCCCGCCGCGCACCGCAACGAGCACCATGCCCACTTTCCATACCCTGAATCAGACAGCCCATCCGTGCTGCCGCAACGGGCGCTACTCCAAGCCGTCATTGTCACCCTTGGCGGCACCATCGGATCACTCCTCCTACCCTCAATGATGCCGCACCTGCTTCGCGGGATCGGCCGCGAATTGGGACGTCGCTTCTGCACGCCAGGCGAGCCGGCGCACGAGGCTGGACAAGAACCCGAGCAAGAAACTGGAGCAAGCTCCCTGCACGAACAGCTCCTGGACTGCCTTCGGCAGCTCGAAGCGCAATGGGGGTGTCGCTGCCACATCGTGGCCAGAAGCCTTGATCGGCTCGAGCTGGCCGTCCTCGATTGCCCGCATGAACCGCAAGGCGATGCCCCCCTGCACCTGTGCTGGCTCTATGCCGGCATGCTCGGCGAGGTGGCCGGAAGCCGGCTTGGGTATGCCAAGGCGTCGCTCGGACCCTACGCCGGAGCACCGGAGCTCTGCGGCGCCTCCGAAGCCGCCGCGGACGGAGCCTGCCGTCTCACGCTCTATCTGCAAAAGACAGCCGAAAGCGTTGCGACAGAGGGCACCACCTACCCCCAGACCGCGCAGGCTCTCGACCATCTCCCGTCCAGAGCGCGCACCGGCCTTCCTTTGGATCGCCTTTCGGACAGGGAATGGCAAGTGCTGCGGCTCATCGGTGAGGGATTCAGCGACAAGGAAATCGCCGACGCGCTGAAGATGAGCGTCCGCACCGCCGAGAATCACGCCTCCAAAGTCTATACGAAGCTGGGCATCCGCGGACGCGCTCGCTTGATCCGCTACGCCTTGCGCCACCGTGTGGTCAACTTGTGAACCAGGTCGCTCCCCGCGGACGTGCCACCTCGAAAGGATCGCTCGCATGACGGACCGGCCGCCGCCCTGCCCCGAAACTATCTTGGTGGTCGACGACGATCCGGCCATACGTGAATTGATCCTCGTCGTCCTGAAGATGAACGGCTACCGCGTACTGGAGGCAGCCAGCGGAGAAGAGGCGCTGCAGCTGATTGGATCGTTCCCCGCGCCCATTCATCTCATATTGGCGGATGTGCGCATGCCCGGTATGACCGGACGGGAGCTGACGGAACAGGCGCGACAGCGCACCCCCGAGATCAAAGTCCTGCTGATCTCCGGCTACACCAATGAAGCCAATTTTCACGAATGGGCATCTCTCAGAGGAGTCGGCTTCTTGCCCAAACCTTTCAACGTGGAAGACCTGGAGCGGACAGTCCGTGAAGCGCTAGATGGGTACTGCCTGCGGAACACTCCCAGCAAATCCCAGCTCCATGATGCAGTCATTTCGCGGACGATACCGTAACGCCGGCCCCTCTCCTACTTTACGCTGACACTCCTCGCCCAGCTCGACGCCTTCCGCCTCGTCGTTGCCGCTCACGCCGGACCTACCAGCCGGCAATGCGCAGGTGAACGCTCTTGCCAATCAGGCCAGGCTTGCCTATGATCCTCCATTATGGGACTCAGCGAGACGATGACGGAGAAGATGGTCGTGCCCTGGGAGTACAAGCCTTCCTGATGAAGCCCTTCCTCTTGCCAAACCCCGCCGACTTGGTCCGGCGCGTGCAGGATCAACAACGCAGCCGGACGGACGTTGTCGGCCGCTCCTGAACGATTCACACCCCGAGTGCCCCCGCCCTTGGACTTCCCACACCTTACGACTCCGAGACCAGGGTATCGTCGTTCAGCCGTCCCATTCGTCACGTGAAGTCCGGCGCCACCAACCCTTACCCTATAGGAGGTCCCATGTCGAACGTGATCCATCCAGACTCGACGTCAATCACCCCTTCAGGCCCAAGCGGCGTGAGTCGTATCGAACAGGGCTTTGAAGTCCTGATCTTCGCGAGCCGCTGGATTCAAGCTCCCCTGTATGCCGGCTTGATCGTGGCAGAGCTGCTCTATGCTTATAAGTTCCTGACCGAACTCGGAGAGATGGTTTATCACCTCAGTACCTTGACAGAGACTGTGTTCATGCTCGGCATCCTGTCGCTGATCGACATTACGATGGTGGCGAACCTGCTCACCATGGTCGTGATCGGCGGCTATGCGACCTTCGTCAGCAAGCTGGATCTCGAAGGACATCGAGACCGGCCGGAGTGGCTCAGCCACGTGGACCCGGGCACGATCAAGGTCAAGCTCGCAGCCTCCCTGATCGGCATTTCCAGCATCCATTTGCTCAAGGCCTTCGTCAATGTGGGCAACGTGTCGGTCGAGCATATCAAGTGGCAGATTCTGATCCACATGACCTTCCTGGGCTCCGCGATCTTGCTGGCCTATACGGACAAGCTGATGCAAAGAGACCGCAAGCATTGATAGCTGCGCCCGGCAGCCTCACAGGCGAGGGAAAACTGTGCCGCCGCGCGAGGAGTCAGCGTGAGCATTTCCATTTGACAGCCAGGTGGACCCGTGGGATATATATGTCCTATGCTTATCTGGCCCGAGAGTCAGTCTTACGTAATTCGACAGGAGAGGGACGATGCGTAACCGGAAGGCGCAAATCCTTGACTGGCCTTGGAATCGGAGGCGTCGGCCGCTCACGCCACATGGGCGGTTCGCGGCACGCCGGCTAGCGGCTGTCTGACTCACCGCGCTGTGCCTGCTCCTCTGGGCCCAGGAGAGTCGCGCGGTCAACGGCCTCAATCTCATCGGGTCCGGCGGGATGTCGTCGGCCTTGGCCGGGGCGGACACAGCCGTGGCGACCGACTTCACCGCCATGAACACGAACCCCGCCGGGTTGACTCAAATCCGGGGCCGACACGCGGGGCTTTCGGTCGGCACGATCCGCCCGCTGACCAAATTTTCGAACAGCCGGAACGACGCGGACGGACAGGACACCCCCTTCCTCATCCCGCAAGTCGGCTACGTGCAACATCTCGCCGACACGCCGATTACCGTGGGGATCGGGTTATTCACCATCGGCGGCCTGGCCTCCGATTACACGAACCTGAGAACCCAATTCGGCACCACGGACAAGACCAACAGCCAGTTGCGCCATTACAAGGTCACTCCGTCCGTCGCCTACCAGGTGACCGAGAATTTGTCGGTCGGCGTCTCCCTCGCCATGTCCTATTCCGACGTGTCGCTCGCGGTCATTCCCAACACGCCGGGCGGCTTCGAAACCCTCGGCACCTGCAATCGGGCCAACGGGGTGGGGCCGCCGGGCACCTGCGCCTTCGCCTTCGGGTTTACCCCGCAGTACGGAGCCATGTACAAAGTCAACGATCAGGTGACCCTCGGCGTCTCCTACACCTCACGGGTCAACCTGCCGTTCAGCAGCGGAAAGGTGTCGCGCAACGTGGTCGGCATCGGACGCGTCACCTACGATGCGGACGTCTCCGGCTTTAAGTGGGCGGATAACCTCGCCGTCGGCGTAGCTTGGCGCCCCACCTCGAACCTGCTGATCTCCTACAAATTCCAGTGGGTGAACTGGGACGGGTCCCTGAACAGCCCCGTGCTCAACCTCCGGAACGGCACCAATCCCCTGGCGCGCAACGGTACGATCATCCTGCCGTACAACTGGCGCGACCAATATGTGAACGCGCTGGGGGTCTACTATGAGATGACGGACAAGTTCAACGTCCACGGCGGCTACAATTACGGCAACAATCCGGTTCCCAAGTCCACGATGGACCCCACGAGCGCGAACATTACCGAGCATCACCTGGTCGGCGGGTTCGCCTACAAGTTCACGCCGTCGCTCAAACTGGACACGATGGTAACGTATGCGCTCGAGTCGGAAAGCACGTACAATAGCTCGCGGTGGGGGAACAACTCCACCAGTCAGATCGGCGGGTACGAAGTCATTTTCTACTTGAGTTGGTGGCCGCAGCTCTCATAGTCCATTTCACCGCCACGCGTGGGTCCGTTGCCCCCGTTCATCCTGCCATTCCGGCATCCAGGCCAAGGCCACCAGCTTGACGGCGATGTTGCTCTTGGTCGGCTTAAGCGCCAGGGTTGCGAGCGGCTCCGTCTGGCCGTCGAGCGCAGCAGCCAGTTTATCCACTTCCCCTTGAAACTGCGCCTCGAGTGCCGCGATCTGCTGGTCGACCGCCGCGACGTTCTCTTTCGCCAACCCCACATCCTTCGTATCTTTGATCGCCCGACCGGCCCCCCGGATCGCCGTGGTCGCCTTCCCGATCGTGGAGGCGCTCACCGATTTCCGCCCCATGAAAGCCTGCAACAACGTCGCCCCGACCGAGATGGCCGCTTGCACTTTGCTCTGGTTGGCCTGCTCTTCTTCACGCGCCACCGACTGCTCGGCCCGCCGCTTCCGCTCTTGAAGCGACGCGAACTTCGACGCGTACCTCTGCCGCAGCCGCTCGGTGTCCTGATCCCGCCGTTCGTGCACGGCTTGCTGGAGGCGAATCCGGAAGTCCCGCTCCGTCTCGCCCGGCTTGGATAGGAGGTTGAGTTGGGCGCTCTTGAACAGAGTCGCCGACTGAGTCCGGTAGAGCCAGGCCGCAAAATCCTTTCCCCAGACCTCATAATTCTTCGCCTTGACGGCGGACGCAGGCAGGGACGCGAACGACGCCGCGGCTTGAGGGGTCTGGTCCAAATCCGACACCGCGAGCCCCGCCTCGTGGGCTTCGTCCCAGTTGACCGGAACCGGCGCGTCGTTGATCGCCGACAGGAACGCCACATCTTGCGTGACATCCACCCCGGCTTTGACGTCGGCCACGCGCACCTGGGCTATTCCCAGCAACATCGGCCGGTAGACCAGGGCGCTCCCCGCCGGCTGGCTGCCTCGCACAGGAACAAAATATTGCGGCACCTCCGGTGGCAGTACGGGACGAGCGGCAAGGGGCAAGGGGCGAGAGGTGTCGCTCGGAGGCACGCGCTCTACTCTTTGACCGCTTGCCGCTTGCCCCGTGCCCCATGCCGGCTCCATAAGCGTCTTGATCTGGCTGCGCGTCAGCGGACCGCGCAAGTAGGACAAGGTCCAGCGCGATTCGAAGACTTCCGGGGCATCTTCATGCACATTGTTCAGGAGAAAGACGCGGCTGCCGAGTCCGGCCAGCAGTTGTTCCATCTTTTGGCGGTCGAATTTCTTACCGCTCCCGGCGGCGGCTCCTTCCAAGCCCTCCAGCACCCGCGCCTTGTCGCGTTCCGTCTGCAGCCGCCCGATGAACCAGGTGCCGGTATTGGCCAGGCCCTTGTAATCCAGGTCCACCGGGTTCTGCGTGGCCAGCACAACCCCGACCCCGAAGGCCCGGGCCTGTTTGAGCAGGGTCAGCAAGGGAGCCTTGGACGGCGGGTTGGCGACCGGGGGGAAGTAGCCGAAGATCTCGTCCATGTAGAGCATCGCCCGCAAGCTGGTCGTCCCCGATTGTGTTCGCATCCAGCCCAGGGTCTGGCTCAGCAACAGCGTGACGAAAAACATGCGTTCGGCATCGTTGAGATGGGCGATTGAAAAAATAGCGATGCGCGGCTTGCCCTCCGGCGTGTGGAGCATTCGGTCGATCTCCAGCGGCACCCCCTCCAGCCAGGCCGAGAACCCAGGCGCGGCCAGCAGGTTGTTGAGTTTCATGGCCAGGTTAAACCGGTCCTTGGACGGGAAGAACGAATCCAGATCCAGGACGCCGACCTTCGCGACCGGCGGTTGCTGAATCTGCTGGATCAATGAGGCCAGGTCCAGGTCCCGGCCCCCGCGCCAGGCGTGATCCAAAATCGTCGAGAGCAGAATATGTTCCCGGCTCTGGATCGGGTCGGCTTCGATCCCCAGCAGCCTCAGCAGGCCGGTGACCGTCGTGCCGATGCGCTCGCGCAGAAGTTCCGCATCGTCGAGAACGGCCTGCGCCGGGGCGGCGAAGGATGCGAGGATGGAGACAGGGATGCCGGCGTTGCTGCCCGGCGTGTAGATGACGAAGTCGGCCGCCTCTTTGAGTCGCGCGATGCGGTCCCCGTCCTGTCCCCATTCGGCCAGACCCTTCTTCCAGAGTTCCGCCTGCTGCCCCGCATAGTCCGCCGGCGTCAGGCCCTTTTTGCGGGCATCGTCCTCGTTGATCCAGGGGGCAAAGTCTTCCCCGCGCAACTGCGGAAAAGTCAGGAGCAGGTTGGCCAGGTCGCCCTTGGGATCGATCACGAGGGCCGGAATGCCGTCGATCGCCGCCTCTTCGAGCAGGCCAAGGCAGAGACCGGTCTTGCCGCTTCCCGTCATGCCCACACAGACCGCGTGAGTCACGAGGTCCTTGGAGTCGTACAGCAACCAGCCCTTCTTGGGTTTCTTCTTGGCCAGGTCGTAGGGGCGTCCGAGGTAGAAGACCCCCAGCTTTTCAAAGTCCTGCACTTCTGTCCTCCTTCTTACTCATCCCACCCCATGGTCTTCTTACCACTCCTTGAAGATGACAAAAACTTCCCCGACCATCAGAGCAAAGCCGGCCAGATAGTTCCACTTCAGCGGCTCTTTCAGATACCAAACGGAGAACCCGCAAAACACCACCAGCGTGATGACCTCCTGAATCGTCTTCAACTG
This sequence comes from Nitrospira sp., assembly GCA_016873495.1. GTDB lineage: Bacteria > Nitrospirota > Nitrospiria > Nitrospirales > Nitrospiraceae > SYGV01. The sequence goes on from VGXC01000043.1 coordinate 6,828, forward strand.
CGCCGCCGAAAATTGATAGTGGCCGATCCGGTTCGCCGGCACTTGGAAACAATATTCCACGAAGGCGATCCCCCAACTCACGCCAATCGCGATCCACAAGGGCGACTCCTTGTACTTTAAGTGCCCATACCAAGCGATGGTCATAAAAATATTCGAAATCGTCAACAACACAATCGTCTGCATGGGAGTCCTCGCAGAGAAGAGCTAATGGCTGATGGCGAATGTCCTGCAAGCGTTAGGGGCTCGGCGGAGAGCGGCTTCACACAGCCGAAGAGACAGCAAGCAGGAGCGCGCGCGTCCACCTCACGCGGCACACTCAACACGAACGGTGCGCCCAAGCCTCGCTTCGAGCGTGATCAGCATTTCAAGGCTGAACTTTTCCCATTTGCCGCGCACCAAGTCGGACACGCGAGATTGCGCAATGCCGAGACGCTTGGCCGCCTCTGATTGGGTGAGCTTATGCTTCTGGATGTAGAGGCGAAGATCGCTCATCAGGTTGGCGCGCATTTGGAGCACGGCGGCTTCCGCCGGATCAAACCCGAGGTCAACAAAGATATTGTCACCGGACTTGGACGCTTTCTTATTCATCATTGCCCTCCGATCTCGCGAAAACGTTTGCGGGCCAACTCGATGTCTTCTTTGCTGGTGCTTTTCGTTTTCTTTTGGAACGCATGCAGCACATAGACCGCCTCGGCACACTTGGCGACGTACAGCACGCGCCATTCTCCCAGCACATGTATGCGGATCTCACGGACTCCGGCGCCCACCTCTTTCATCGGCTTCCAGTCCGACGGCTCCAGCCCGCGCTGGACGAAGCTCAGTTCGAACCCAGCCGCGCGCCGGGCTTCCGCCGGAAAAGCCTTGAGGTCCTCTAGGCTCGACCCGACAAACTCAAAGGCTTCACGCCCCGCACTATATAAGATTATTGATATGATATCAATGCGGCGGGAGAGGCTCAATCACTTTGAGCGGATGACGGTATGCGCTCGCATCAAACGGCAAAGGATAGGCAGGCATGGATATCTTCTGCCGTAAGATCAGGAAAGTCGGCGAGGATTTGGGCTTCGGTCATGCCACCAGCGAGGTATTCGAGCACGTCGTAGACCGTGATGCGGGTTCCCTTGATGCAAGGCTTCCCGCTTCGAACATCGGGATTGACGGTGATACGATCCTGCCAACGCATGGCCATAAGTGTATCCCCCCTTGGCAAGCGATGCAAGTGATCCTTGCCTCTTGGGCCTCGCCTCCTACGCTTCAGCAAAGCGACTCCAGACCCCTTAATTTCTTTCTCTCTCGCTCCGGGGTTGGCGCTGAGGTGCTCGACCTGGCACAAACTGTCCGCCAGCAGGCAAATAGGATACCGACTTAGCCAAGAATCCTGTCGTAGGCCGCATGAGTTCCGATCCAAAACCAGACAAGTCCATCGGGAGCTTCAACTGCGAGGGCGCGATAATGGTCCCCCACTCGGACGGACCAATAGCGGCCAACCTTCTTGAAGTGAAGCGACGGGTGACGTGAATCGCGACTGAGCAACTCGTATGCACGATCGGCGAGCTGCTGAGTCTCGGGCGGCAGAGAGCGGTAACAGGCCCAGAAGTCAGGCGAGGCGTGGTGAATCAAAGTTTGGTGGATTTCCCGGCCGCATGCTCGCGCAATGCCCGTTCCGCGAGCCCATCCAACTTGCCGGCCGCGACATCTTGCTCAAGCTGCCGATCCCAAACTTCCCAATCGTACGCAAGGAACCAACCACGAAATGCCGCAAGTTCCTCACGAGAGAGATCCTTCACTTGTCGCTCGATGCTCTCGATGTCACTCATAACGACACCTCTCAATCGACAGGATGAAGTATACCACGCATAGCGCGATGGGCCAACAAACACGGGTCTCCAGGCCCCTACGGGACAGCACTCTCCCCCACCCTTCCAACAGGGGCAGACGGGATGGGCACTGAGGTGCTCGATGGCAAGAAAAGACTCCCGACCCCTTATTTGTTCCCGGCCGCCTTATTGGGGCCGTGCGATAGGTGGAAGGTTAGCTCTCATCTTTCGCAACCGATTTCTTTTTTGGCGTCACAAGCAAGTTGCCTTGCTGAAAATAAATGTTCATGGGCATTGGGATTATCTCTCTCTTTCGTTTCGGATCTTTCAGAATTTCGAACCGCACATATCTGCACAAACGAAGCAATGCCAATGGACCGCCATAATGTCGCCAGTCAAACGTGGCTCCTTGCAGATTGGTCGTATCTAACGAAATAATGTCGCGCACTTTAAATGTTTGATTACGACAATCTGGGTCTATGGACCAAACAGGGCTGAAGGGATTGTGTGCAAAGGCGTTTCTGATCAATCTCGCAACTTGATATGCTGCTCGCACATCTGAATCCTTCGCATTTTTCGGGTCAGGAACTGCAGCTTTTATAGCGTCTTTCACTGCAACCGCCATCAAGAATGTGGAAGTTCTGTGCATATTCCAGGCCGCAAAACGCGCTTGATCTTTCCTTAGCGCCACCTCTTGATACCTAACCAAGTGCTTGCCATGGCTCCACTGTAAAGGAAGGTCGAGCGGCTGCTTATCCATGGTAACTGCGATATCCACAGCAGAAGCCAGCCGAAACTGAAGCTCCGCAGCGAATAAGAATGCAATATGAGTCGACACATCTACTCTGGACATATCAAAGAGGGCGGCTGAGGGCCATCGGCGCCGTCAGCCGCTCTTTTCTCTCTTTTTCTAGATCGCGGGTGGACGGGATGGGCGCTGAGGGGCTCGACCTGGCGCAAGTTGCCTGTCGGTAGCCGAAAAAACTCCCCGACGCCGTTCCGCTAGTCCGTAAAGGCGTCGGGGCCAACAGTATGAGCCAATCTGCCACCCAACATCATCGCATCAGGGCGAGCCCGAACGCGCCCACCCGTCGCCAGCCGCTTCTTCAGACCAGCCCCGCTTCTTTCAACACCTGGCCCGTGTACGACTTCGCCACTTTTGCGATCGCCGCCGGCGTGCCTTCGGCCACGATTTCTCCGCCTCGATCTCCACCCTCGGGGCCAAGATCGATCAACCAGTCCGCGTTCTTGATCACGTCCAGGTTGTGCTCGATCACCAGCACCGTGTTCCCCGCCTCCACCAGCCGGTTCAGCACGTCCAGCAGCCGTTGGATGTCGGCAAAGTGCAGGCCCGTCGTCGGCTCGTCCAGGATGTAGAGCGTCCGGCCGGTCGCCCGTTTGGACAGCTCGCGCGAGAGCTTCACCCGTTGCGCCTCGCCTCCGGAGAGCGTCGTCGCCGACTGGCCCAGCTTGACGTAATGCAGGCCCACGTCGTGCAGGGTCTGCAGCTTGGTCCTGATCAGCGGGATGGCCTCGAAGAACTCCAGCGCCTCGTCCACCGTCATATTCAAGATGTCGGCGATGCTCCGGTCCTTGTGTTTGATCTCCAGCGTCTCGCGGTTGTACCGCTGGCCCTTGCAGACTTCGCAGGTCACATAGATGTCCGGGAGGAAATGCATCTCGATCTTGATGAGCCCGTCCCCCTCGCAGGCCTCGCAACGCCCGCCCTTCACGTTGAAACTGTAGCGGCCGGCTTTGTAGCCTCGCACCCGCGACTCGGGCAGCTTGGTGAAGAGGTCGCGGATGAAGGTGAAGAGGCCCGTGTAGGTCGCCGGGTTGGAGCGTGGCGTCCGCCCGATGGGCGACTGGTCGATATCGATCACCTTGTCGAGGGCGTCCACGCCCTGGAGCGACTGGCAGCCGTCGATCTTGGGCTTCTTCTGGTAGAGGAGCTGCGACAGGGAATGGAACAGGACCTCCAGCACCAGCGTGCTCTTGCCCGATCCGGATACGCCGGTCACGCAAGTCAGCAGGCCCAGGGGAATCCTGGCGGTGACGTTCTTGAGATTGTGCTTCCTGGCCCCGACCACGCTCAGGAACTTCTTGGCCTTCCGCTCCCGATGCGGCAGGCTGACGGACTGGTCCCCGCGCAGATACCGGCCGGTCAGGGAGGCCTTGTCGGCCATGATTTCCTTCGGTGTCCCTTCTGCGACGATCCGGCCCCCAACGGCGCCGGCTCCCGGCCCCATGTCCACGATATGGTCCGCCGCCATCATCGTTTCCGCGTCATGCTCCACGACCACGACCGTGTTGCCCATGTCGCGCAGCCGGATCAGGGTCTGGAGCAACCGCCGGTTATCCCGCTGGTGCAAGCCGATGGACGGCTCGTCCAGAATATAGAGGACCCCCACCAGACCGGACCCGATCTGCGTCGCCAACCGGATGCGCTGGCCTTCGCCGCCGGAGAGCGTCGCCGCCGCCCGGTCCAACGTCAGATAGTCCAACCCCACATTGTTCAGAAACCCCAGCCGCTCACGAATCTCCTTCAGGATGCGTTGGGCGATGAAGGTCTCCCGCTCGCTGAGTTTGAGCAAACCGAAATAGGTCGCCGCCGTCCGCACGGACAGTTGCGTCACCTCCGCGATGGATTTCCCGGCCAGCTTGATGGAGAGGCTCTCCGGCCTGAGCCTGGCCCCCTTGCAGGCGGGACAGGGCTCCAGCAGGGTAAAGTCCTCCTCGATCTCCCCTTCCGAGCTGCCGGGCGAGACGGCGAAGCCGATCCCGTCGCAAGCCGGGCAGGCCCCGTGGGGGCTGTTGAAGGAAAAGACGCGGGGGGTGATCTCCGGATAGCTCAGGCCGCAGCGGATGCAGGCCAGCTTGTCGCTATAGAGTCGGGTCTTGCCGTCCTCGGTCAACACCCCCACCAGCCCCTCCGCCAGCTTGAGCGAGGTTTCCACCGAATCGGCCAGTCGCCGGGCCAGGGGATCGTCCGGTCCGACACTCTTCATCACCAGCCGATCCACGACCACTTCGATCGTATGTTTCTTTTGCTTGTCGAGCGAGATGTCCTCGTCTAAATCCACGATGTGGCCGTCGATTCTGGCCCGCACGTAGCCGGCCTTCCGCATGTCGAGGAGCTCCTTGCGATATTCCCCCTTCCGTCCGCGGATGATCGGAGCCAGCACCTGGAATTTGGCCCCGGCCGGCAGGGCCAGAATCGCGTCCACCATCTGCTGAACGGTTTGCGCCGTAATCTCATCGCCGCAATTGAAGCAGAAGGGACGCCCGATGCGGGCGAACAGCAGACGCAAATAGTCGTAGATTTCCGTGACGGTCCCGACAGTGGAGCGGGGATTGTGGCTGGTGCTCTTCTGTTCGATGGAGATGGCCGGCGACAGGCCTTCGATCGAATCCACGTCGGGCTTGCCCATCTGTTCAAGGAACTGGCGGGCATAGGCGCTGAGGGACTCGACATAACGGCGCTGGCCTTCGGCATAGATCGTGTCGAAGGCAAGGGAGGACTTGCCGGACCCGCTCAGGCCGGTGATCACCACCAGCTGGTCGCGCGGAATCTCGACGTCCAGATCTTTGAGGTTATGTTCCCGCGCGCCGCGGATGACGATCGAACCGGACATGGGTACCTCTCGGCGGCGGAATTATAACACAGGGGGTCGCGGCTCCGAGGGGGAGCTTGCCCCTCAAAACTTGGCACATCACTTGCTTCCTCTGCCCTCACATTGGTATTGCATTGGCCCAGATGCTGGTCAAAGGCGAACCGAAAAAGGGAGGACAGCCTTATGCTCGATCTTGAACGGCGTAGCGCCCCGCGTATCGACCTTCAGGCTGAGGCTCGGCTGACCTTAAACGGGGACGCCTGGGAAGGGACGATCCTTAACCTCAGCCTCGGCGGACTCTACATGGTCTTGCCTGCCTCAGTCCCTGTGACCAGCAACCAGCCGATCCAGCTCGGTCTGGTGAGCGAAGTCGGCGTCTTGGAGATCACCGGCACCGTGCTGGGTCTCCGGGAGACTGAAGGTCCGTCGACGAATCCGTCCGGGATGCCTGCTCTGGGTATCGCGATCAAGTACGCGCCGATCGGGGGCATTGAAGAACGGATTCTGGAGTCGCTCCTGGAAGGCCTGCGTGAGCATACCGTCGCCATCAAGCTCACGGGCCTATTGATCCCCCAAGAGACCGGAGATCTCCTGCTCGAAGTGCAATCCGGGGGAACGGAAGCGACCAACCTTACCTCTATCCCTCCTTCTGTCGCTGAGGCGGAAGACCAGGCCCCGCCGGAACGCCGGTTGACATCCCGCGGCACGCTGTCGATCCCCGTTCAAGTTGAACAGCAGCATCCGTCTTCACAGTCTTTGCATCTCTCAGCCCAGACGGTCGATCTCAGTCTCGGAGGGATGTGTCTCCGATTGGAAACGCAGCCTGATTTACTAGCCGGGCCATTAGTGCTTCGCCTCTCGTTGTCTCACAATCCTGCCGCCCCCCCACTGCAGGCATCGTCCCTCCACTCGTCGATCTCCCCCGGAGCTGAGAAGGACTTCGAATGTACCCTGACCGCGGAGGTTGTCTGGAAAATGGTGGACCCGGCTGAGGAGCGGACGCAAGACTGCCCGTCGAGAGTTTTCCGCATCGGGCTGCGTATTCCCTATCTCAGTGACGCAATCCGGTTCAGAATCGCGGGGCTGGTTGCACAGCTCCTGACCGCACCGAAACAGATCGAGCAAGATGGTACAACCCGGACGCTGATCAGCGAAGCACTCGATTGTCGGAATATACTGGACCAGCGGATCGCCCTGTACTACGACCATAGTCGAGACGAGCTCCCTCCAGGCACCCCGGTTGTCATTATCTCCCCGGGCTACGGCGAATCGAAAAAAGAACATATTCCCCTGGCCTACACTTTTGCGGTGAACGGATTCCGCGTCCTCCGCTTCGACTACACGAATCATGTCGGAGAAAGCGATGGCGAGATTCAACACTCGACGTTAAATGGGATGAAACAGGACCTGACGGCCGTCCTCGATTTTGCGGAACGGTCGTGGCCAGCTGGCCCGCTGACTGTCGTCGCCAGCAGCCTAGCCGGACGCGTTGCCCTCAAGGCCGCCGCGGGGGACCGACGCGTACGTCTATTGATTCTCCTCAACGCCGTGATGGACGTCCGCGCCACCCTCGTCGCCGTCCATCAGGAAGACCATATGGGACTCTACCTGAACGGCGCCTCGCGAGGCGTGATGAACGTCCTTGGCTTCAATATCGACGCCGATCGCTGGTTGAAGGATGCGATTACCGAGGGCTATGCCGACCTCCGCTCCACCGTGAAGGACGCCGCAGAGATACAGGCCCCCGTAATCATGTTCGCAGCCGAACACGATGCCTGGATCACTAAAGACTCGCTGGCCGCAGTGCACGGAGCCCTTCCCTCGACAGACACCCATCTCTACTTCATCCCGGAAGCGCTTCATTCGCTACACGAAAACCCCAGAAAGGCCCGGGCGGTGTACCGGCAGTTGGTCTCCCACTGCCGAGCGCAATTTTTCGGTCTGTCCGTGCCAACGGATATCCGCCAGCCGGCCCAGCGCGACATCGGCCTCCAGAGCCGGCTGGAGCGTGACCGCGCCAGAGCCCAGCGGCAGATGGGTCAGCAGGAACTTGTCGATTTTTGGCGGGACTATCTCTCTCACTTCCATTACGTGGTAAACGTGCACGATTACTGGCAATTGTTGGATCACATCTACCGCTTGCTGGCTTTGCCGGACGGCGATACGCTCGTCTTCGACGCAGGCTGCGGGAACGGCAATTTCGGCGTATTTCTCATGGTCAATCAGGCGTATCAGCAGCGGCACATCTCGGCATGTCTCCCTCCGTCCCTCAAGTATGTGGGAGGCGATTTCATCCTCCATGCGTTGACGCAAGCGAAAAGCAATTTCCTAAAAGCGCCGGGCGAGTTCGGGGCTCACACAGCCGACGCACAAAACTCTGCTCAAGCGATGAAGCCGGCCCTCACCCTCTTGAACCTCAACCGACGCCTCCCGTTCCACGACGAGCAATTCGCCCGCATCGTCTGCAACCTGGTCATCGCCTACGTGGATGACCCCCTGTTCACCCTGCGGGAATTGATGCGGGTGTTGGCCCCTGGCGGAAAACTAGTCCTTACGAACCTGAAGCCCAGGCCGGACCTCTCCCAGATTTTTCGGAACTTCGTGCAAACGGCTGAGCGTGCAGAAGAAGTCGAGGAGGCCCGGCAACTGTTACAAAACTCGGGCAAGATCATCCGGGCCGAAAGCGACGGCGTGTTCCGATTCTTCGATCGGCAGGAACTAACACACCTGCTCACCGCCAGCGGAGCGCGCCCCCCCCCGCATTTACTCCACCTTTGCCAACCAGGCCTACATCGCCGTGACAGAGAAGAGCGGAGCGGTGTATGCTGTGCCTGCTGGCCCCAGCCGAAGTTCCTTCGAGCCCCAGGTCCATGCCTGACCTATTATGCGCTTAGCGGTCTCGTCAACGGGATTGCCGCCACCGTGCTGGGCGTGTTTGTCTACCGGCGGGCGCCGTGCGACCGACGGCATCTGACCTACGGCCTCTTCTGCCTCGCTGTCTCTGTCTGGAGCTACGCATACTTCGCCTGGCACCTCACCGCGTCGCGGGACCTCGCTCTGATTTTCACTCGCCTGCTTATGGCAGGGGCGATCGTAATCCCGATTGCCTACCTCCATCACATCCTGACCCTGCTCGATCGCGTGGACCGCCAACGGCGATTGCTCATATCCGGATACGCGCTGAGCGGGGCCTTGCTACTGGCCGATGCCACCCCTCACATGGTCGCCGACGTGGCACCGGCGCTGTCGTTTCCCCACTGGCCGCAGCCCGGCCTCCTCTTTCCGATCTTTCTTGCCTGGTTCATGGGGCTCGCTATCTATGCCATTTACCTGATCTCCTCGGAATACCGAGCCGCAAAAGGGCTCCGGCGCAACCAATTTCTCTACCTCGCCATCGCTTCCTTGATCGGGTACACAGGCGGGGCCACGAATTTTCCCCTCTGGTACGGCCTGCCGATTCCCCCCGACGGCACCATTCTAGTCACGGTGTATACCGCCCTCGTGGCCTACGCTATGGTCCGCTACCGCCTCCTCGATTTCACCGTGGTGATGCAAAAGGGGCTGGCCTATTTGCTACTGACGTGCTTCGTCGCCGCCCCAGCCTTCATGATCCTTCTGGAGATCCAACGCGCCTATTTTGGGGAAACCAACTATCAATTCTCCGCGATCATGCTGGCGCTGTTCGTGCTGGCGATTTCGGCGGCGTACCGGTTGCGGACGAGAACTCAAGCCCTCATCGATCGCACGCTGTTTCGGCACCGGCAACACATGTACAAGACGCTGTCGGAATTCCCCAACGCGCTGGTGACAAACCTGGACCTCAAGACGTTGACCGACACGATCGTTCGCACGCTGGCCGACGTCATCGGCATTGCGTCGGCCTCGCTCTATTTGCTCGACAAGGAGCACGATGCCTACCTCCTGTCCGCATCCCGCGGCTTGGATTCGCGGGACGGACCGCCGGTCCGGGTGCGCGCGCAAGACCGTCTCCCGACCTACCTGGCCCAGGCGCAGACGATCCTGGTGCGGGAGGAGTTGGAGCAAGCCCCGCCTCGAGACTCCCCCCGATTCCTCGCGGATACGTTGATGCGTTTGGGGTCGGACCTGTGTATCCCCTTTGCGAACAAGGGGCGGCTGATCGGCTTCTGCAATCTGGGCCCGCGCACGGACCGCCGCATGTATGCCGAGGAAGACTTGCGTCTCCTGGCCACACTGGGTCAAAATGCCGCCATCGCGCTCGACAACGCCATGCTCTACGAAGACTTAAGACGTTCCCAGACACTCATGCGCCGCACCGACCGGCTCCGCTCCCTGGAGATCATCGCGGGCGGGTTCGCCCACGAAATTCGCAACCCCTTGACCTCCATCAAGACATTCATCCAACTCGCGCCCGAGCGCAAGGACGACGAGGAATTCATGGGGACGTTCAGCGCGGTCGTCGCCGAGGACGTACACCGGATCGAACGGCTGATCCAGGAGATCCTGGACTATGCACGTTATATGGAACCGAAATTCACCGAAGAAGACCTCAACGACATCGTCGCTTCCTGCCTGTATTTCATCGAAGTCAAAGCGGACGGCAAGGGCATCACGATCGAGAAGAACCTGGCCACCGATCTTCCCCCAGTCCTCGTGGACCGCCAGCAAATCAAGCAGGTCCTTTTGAACCTCTTCCTCAACGCCATGGATGCAATGGACCCGGTGGGGGGGCAACTGTCGGTCAGGACACACCGACTGACGAAGCCGGCCGGCGACGCCTGGGTGCAGATTGAGGTCGCGGACACGGGGAGCGGCATCCCGGCCGACAGCGTGGAGCACATTTTCGACCCCTTTTACACCACGAAACACGAGAGCGGGGAACGGACAGGAACAGGGCTGGGGCTGACGATCGTCCATGAAATCGTGCAGGAGCACCATGGGACTATCGACGTCGACAGTACGCTCGGAGCCGGCACCACGTTCGTCGTCACCTTACCCGTCGACCCCCTCCATGGCCGAGCAACACAAGGATACCGCGCGCATGAAGCCACGGATTCTCCTGATCGATGACGAGCCGGGAATTCGCGCCTCATTGAAAGTGGTGCTGGAATCCGCGTACGAGTTACTGGCTGCCTCGAGCGGAGCCGACGGGTTGGCGCTGTTTCGCCGCGACCCCTTTCACCTTGTGCTCCTCGATATCATCATGCCCAACGAAGACGGCATGGCCATCCTCCAGACGATGCGGGCCGAAGCCCCCGGCGTTCCGGTGATCATGCTGACGGCGACGAAAACGGTCAAGAGCGCGGTGGACGCCATGAAGCTGGGCGCGGCCGACTACATCACGAAACCGTTCGACGTCGAGGAACTCCGCCTCATCGTGGCCAGGACCTTGGCTACGCAGGCCCTCGAGCGGGAGGTGCAGTCGCTCCGTGCGCAGGTGGTCAGCCGGTATTCGTTTCACAACCTCATCGGGAAAAGCCCTCCCATGCAGGACATCTACGCCAAAATCGAGCAGCTCGCGGACACGCGGACGACCGTCTTGATCACCGGCGAGAGCGGGACGGGCAAGGAACTCGTCGCGCGCGCCTTGCATTACAACAGTTCGCGGAAGGACCGTCCCTTTATCGCGATCAACTGCGCGGCCTTGCCCGATACACTGATCGAAAGCGAGCTGTTCGGGCATGAGAAAGGATCGTTCACGGATGCGCGGATGCGCCGAGTCGGTCACTTCGAACTCGCGCATGGGGGCACGCTCTTCTTGGACGAGATTACCGAAATCAGCCCGGCCATTCAGGCCAAACTGCTCCGCGTGCTGCAAGAACGCGAGTTCACGCGGGTCGGAGGGTCGCAGTCGGTCAAAGTGGACGTGCGCATAATTGCGGCGACCAACAAGAACCTCGCGGACCTCCTCCAACGCGGGGAGTTCCGTGAAGACATGTACTACCGGATCAACGTGGTCTCCATCAATCTCCCCCCCCTGCGCGACCGACGGGAAGACATTCCGCTGCTCGCCAAACATTTTCTCGCCAAACGGCTTCAAGAAGAGCAGCGGCCGTCGCAAGAATTATCAAAAGAGACGGTCGAGATCCTGACGAAATACCATTGGCCGGGCAATATCCGAGAACTTCAGAACGTGATCGAGCAAGCGAGCGTCTGGTGCCGAGAGACCACCATCACTCCGGACAACCTCCCTTCTAGCGTTCGAACGGATACCCACACTCTTCCGCTCCGAGCCGGGGCCCTCTCTGGTCAACTGACATTGGAAAGAGCTGTGATGGAGTTCGAGCGGCAACTCATCCTCGACGCGCTCAAACAAACAGATTTCGTGCAGGTTCACGCAGCGGCTCTTTTAGGGATCAGCCGAAGGATGCTCAAATACCGCATGGATTCGTTGGGCATCTGCCGGGAGGATATACGTCTGTCGCCTGACTCCCCTAACGTACCGGGGTAAAGCTTCTACTAAATGTACAATTTTGTGCGGTGTTCAAATTTGTACATCTTTGAGGAGCTTTATAATCCCGCTGGCTGACCTTCTGATGAGTGAAACAGGACTCCAGGGTTGATTTTTCGACCCGAAAGATGCATTTTGAGGCGTGCACTGGAAAGGCATCATCTTTGCTCACGCTTAGAAGCGTTATACTGATTTAGCTGTTCCGAGGCAGAGTGTGGGGAGCCAATAATGATGACGTCCGAGACCGATAAGCCCACGATTCTCATTGTGGACGATGAGCCCGGACCTCGGAATGCCCTCAAGATGATTCTCCGTCCCTTTTTTCATCTCCATACCGCCGAGAGCGCTCAAGCCGCTGTACAAGTGCTCAACGAGCGCCACATAGATTTGGTCACGTTGGATCAAAAACTGCCTGACCGGTCAGGCGTCGAATTATTGCAGGAGATCAAACGCGAACACGATGCCATCGAAGTGATCATCATTACAGGCTACGGCAGCCTGAAATCGGCGATGGACGGGCTTCGGTTTGGGGCCGCAGGATACCTCCTGAAGCCGTTCAACGTCACGGAGCTTATCGCACTCATCAAGCAGACGCTCGCGAAAAAACGCCGGCTCGACTGCCTGCGGCACTGCCTGCTGCTGCATTCCGACACGAAGGGAACTCCGCCGGACCTCGCCGTCGCGTGGGGACAACTGGGGTACCAGTACTCCGAGGCCGGAGCGGGGCAGCCCGGCGACGCACGATTCGGGCAGTACTCACACGCCGTCGGGTTTCTTTCCGACGTGTTGGAGGTGACCAACCGGGAGTTGCTGAATCATTCCCACCGCGTACAATTCTATTCGACCCGATTGGGCGATCACCTGTCCCTGAGCGGAATCGAACGCATGTCGTTGACGCTCGGCGCCTGGCTCCACGACGTCGGCATGATCGGAATCGCGGGACCGATGCATGGCAAGACTGGCCTGATGGAGGAAGGCCTGCCCGAGGACAATGATCGACACCCCGACATGGGCGCTCGGATGCTCCTTCCGTTCGACTTGCCGGCTGAGGTGACCCAGATCGTTGCCTATCACCACGAACAGTTCGACGGGTCCGGCTTCCCTGAGGGCCTGCAAGGCGAGGGCATCCCCCTCCAGGCGCGGATCGTGTCCATTGCCCAGGGATTCGACCAGATCATGACCGGCCCTTCACCCCAAGCCACGGGCTCGGTCGAAGCCGCTCTCAAGCAGCTCCGGGCTCAGGCTGGAACTCGCTTCGATCCTTCACTCATCGAGCCTTTTGCTCAAATCATGAGCGACAGCGCCGCTGCGTTCTCCCCATTCGCTCCCGCACCAAGACCAGCCACTATTCCCGAAACCTAAACGGCACGAGCCGCGAGCCCCCCTACGTCACGAGGCGCTTGACTCTCCGCCCGTCTTTTCATTCGCTTCGACTTTGACACGCCCTGGCTCTGCCGATCCTACCGACAGGGTACGGCATAGCCCTTGCTTACAGTGTATGTTGAGCCGGCTCGGGCACCTGGATTTCTCAGAGGGATTCCGGCCTTTGCTCATTTTGCGGTTTTATTCCGGACTCGGAGCGAGACGACGCTCATGCCATCATCTGAGCGCCCAGACATTTCCGGACCTTTCACGCAGGGTCTGCGGACAGAGCCTGAGGAGAGCGACGTCGACACCGCCTGTCGGGTAACACCGGAAGCCATCCCGCTGCCTGTCGCAATCGTTCGCAGACGCGACGGCTGCATCCTCTTTGCAAACGAATTGCTCGGGCTCATGCTGGGGCTGCCTCCCCTGCAATTGCTGAATCGAGCGCTGCAGGACTTTTTCGTCCACCCGGCCGACCGCTCGACGATCCTGGAGACCTTTCGCAAAGAACAGTTTCGCATCCGGTACGAGGGCTGCGCCAAGACCGAGGGCGGCACTCTTCTCTGGGTCGAACTTTCACTCAAGCATCTGTCGTTTCTGGAGGAAGACGCCGCCCTCATCACGTTCTACGACATCACTGAACAGAAATCGCTTGACCAGGAGTTGCACCAACTCAAAAAGATGGATGTGGTCGGGCGGCTGACAAGCGGCATCGCGCACGATTTCAACAACCTGCTCACGGTCATCGTCGGCTGGAGCGATATCGCGTTGAATCGCATGAACCCGGCAGACCCTCTCTATAAGCATCTCGACGAGGTCAAGAAAGCGGCCGATCGCGCGGGAGCGCTGACCCAACAGCTCCTGTCCTTCAGCCGCCGACACGAAAAGCAACCGCAGGTGCTGGACCTCAACCGTATCGTCGCCGCCATGGACACCATGCTCCAACGTCTGATCGGGGAAGACGTTCACCTCGACACCGTCCTGGACCCTGAACCGCTCCACGTGAAGGCCGATCCCTCGCAGATGGAGCAGGTCGTCATGAACCTGGTGGTAAATGCCCGCGACGCCATGCCCCAGGGCGGGACCCTTTCCATGAAAACCGCGCGCGCCGACATCACGGCCCCCCACGTTCACGGACAAGCGATCCCGCCCGGATCATACGTCCTCCTGACTGTCACCGACACCGGATGCGGCATGGACGCGGAGACCCAGTTACGTATCTTCGAGCCGTTCTATACGACCAAGGGACCCGGGAAAGGGACGGGACTGGGCCTATCGACCGTCTCCGACATCGTCAAAGAGCTTGGCGGGTTCGTGGCCGTGCAGAGCGAACCGGGGCGCGGGTCCACGTTCATGATCTACTTTCTTCAGGCCGACACGGCCCCCCGTTCGGCGGACGCTGCCGCGTTACCCACGCCTCCACGGCGCGGCACGGAAACGATTCTTCTGGTCGAAGACGACCCGGGGCTCCGGCAGTTGATCAGGGAAATGCTTCAGATGTCCGGCTACACCGTGCTGGAAGCGCGGCACGGCATCGAGGCATGGGTCATCGGCAAACACCATGCGGGGCCGATCCACCTGCTCATCACCGATGTCGTCATGCCCCAGATGAGCGGGCGCGCGCTGGCCGATCGTTTGACCTCGGCCCGCCCTCACATGCGCGTGCTCTATATTTCTGGGTATGCCGACGATGCGGTGTTCCACCACGGGGTGGCGGACCTAGGTCAGGATTTTCTTCAAAAACCGTTCGACCCTCATCAGATGGCGCAGAAGGTGCGGGACCTCCTGGATACAGACCCTATCGGCTAGCCGCCAAGAGCCTGATCTCCTCGCCTCCCTCCCATACCGCCGGAAAGAATGGACCTCAGTGAGGAATCGCGTTCGGGGGCTGAAGGGGCAGGTGGATCAGAAATGTCGTGCCGATGCCTTGCTGGCTTTCAACGGTGATTCGACCCCCATGAGCATCCACCGCGTCCTTGACGATCTTGGTGCCCAAGCCGGTCCCCCCGGCTTTACGGCTGATGGCATGCCCGGAGAACAGGCTTTCGCGCACTTCCGGCGGCATGCCCCGGCCTGTATCGATCACAGACAGGCACACCGTTCCGGCTGCCGAGTCTAATCGGCCACGGATGGTGATCGATCCTCCCGGCGGCACTTCCGGAATGGCATTGTTCACCAGATTGTAGAACGCATTATAGAGACAATGTTCGTCCGCCAACAGCGGCGGCAACGTGTCGAGTCCGTCCATACAGAGGGCGACCCCGCTGTGCTCGGCAACCAACCCCAGCGTCTCCACCACATTGCCGACCACGTCCGACAACCGACAGGTCACAAGCTGAAGCGGCGCGCTTCGGCCCCGCACGCAGTCCGCTACCTCCTTCGTGCGGTTCTGGATGCGCTGCGCCGCGTCCTGCAGCGTATCGATCGCCCGTTCGCACCGGGAATGTCTCTCCTGCCACTGAACCTTCATGGAGCCCGGCAGACTCGAGAACAGTTGATCGATGTGCAGGCGCATGTGCGATACGCTGCGGAAAACCGGCATCAGTAGATTGTTCACATCGTGGGCGATGTCGCCCATCCGGTGCACCAGCTCGGCCAGTTTCGCCTCTTCGATCAACCGCGCCTGTTCGATCGCCGCTCCGGACAAGGCGGAGACAATGAAGAGAATGTCGAGATCCTCTTCCCCCAACGTCCCCTGACGCTTATTCAGGACTTCGAGCACCCCGATCGGCTTTCTCCCCCACGGTTTCAAAGGGAGGACGATCATATCGCGGGTCCCGAAGCCGGTGAGGGTATCGATATCCGGATAATACCGTCGATCTTTCTTGGCTTCGACGATGATCTCCGCTGCCCCGGACGTGAAGACCGCCCCCGCAAGTCCCTTATCCCAGGGGATGGATATCCCGCGCAGCAGATCCGCCTTTTCGCCCACTACATGGCGAAACGTCAGCTGCTTGGTGCGTGGATCGGCGATAAGCACGGAGCCGGCTTCCGCATCCACGACTTCCAGCGCCGTGCGGAGCGTCTGTTCGATCAACCTGTCGCTGTGAATGTGCTCGGAGAGCGCTTGGGAAATGCGGCGCGCAACCTCCAGTTCCCGGTCGCGTTGCGCCAATCGCAAGTCTTTCTGCCGCCGAGGTATTCCGCGGCGCTCAGGCACAGAGGCCGGACTCCTCGGCTCGTCACTATTCATGACACTGAGACAGGCCGGTCCCGCGAGGGGAGATCCTGTGGCATCCGCATGGGGTCATTGTGCAAAGCTGACCATAGGACAAACATTCCCGGGCATGGTGATCGATCCTACGTGGACTGCCTGTCAAGCACAAGACTTTCGTGCGAATTCAGCACATCCGGCGCCGCTCTCCGCCTCTACAGACTGCGGCTCTCACGACCGGCTCGGCTTGACAAAGCGTTCGGGCTGGTGCTACGTCCATCCGATGATTCAGCTTGAGGAAAAACCGGCGCCAACCGGCGCCGTCCTGCCTCCGCCGGAGGGAACCGTTCCCGACTGGTCGGGCAAGGGCAAAGAGCAGGCGGTCCAGCGGATGTTCACGGCCATCGCCCGCTGGTACGACCTCAACAATTCGCTCCTTAGTTTCGGCCTGCACCATCGCTGGAAACGCCGCGCCGTCAAGTACCTATTTGAGCCTCGCGCCAGCGCCTGCGGATCCCGTAGCGGCGAGGTCTCGGCCGGGCCACGTTATGCATTAGACATCGGCGCCGGTACGGGAGATCTGGCCCTCTTGATCCACCCGCACATGGGCGAAGAAGGCCGCGTGGCGGCAGTGGACCTGAACCAAGCCATGCTCCGGGAAGGTGTGCGCAAGATCGCCGAACGTGGACTCCATGGCCACATCACCTGCCTGCGCGCCAACGCCGAGCAGTTGGGATTCCTGGACAACAGCTTCGACGCGGTGACGACGGGGTTTTGTATCAGGAACGTGAGCGATCTCCTGGGGGCTTGCGCGGAAATCAGTCGCGTTCTGAAGCCGGGCGGGCGATTCGTTTGCCTGGAGTTTTCCCGCCCGGTCAGGCCTTGGCTCTTGAGCCTCTACGACTGGTATTCGTTCAGCCTCCTGCCTAAGATCGGCACGCTCGTGGCTCATGATAAGACCGGCGTCTATCGCTACCTGCCCGCTTCCATCCGCGCCTTTCCCGACCAGGAAGGACTCAAAGCGCTCTTGCTCAAGGCCGGATTCCGGCAGGTGGATTATCACAATTTAAGCGGCGGGATCGTGGCGATCCACGTCGCCACGAAATGAAATTTCCAATCGTCAATTATCAGTAGTGTCCGGTTAAAACGTGAATAGGTTCAATTGGTTCGCGTTCTCAAGTAATTGCCCGGGCCAGTTGTCTCCAAGAATGGCCTGTTGTAATGGGGTTTTCTCGAAAATGGTCACCGACAAGAT
>VGXC01000044.1 GCA_016873495.1 Nitrospira sp.
ATCTTGTCGGTGACCATTTTCGAGAAAACCCCATTACAACAGGCCATTCTTGGAGACAACTGGCCCGGGCAATTACTTGAGAACGCGAACCAATTGAACCTATTCACGTTTTAACCGGACACTACTGGAGTCATTTGGTGATTGATTCATTGAATCGGAGCAGTGCTGCAATGGCTCAATGGTCCAATGAACCAATCTCCTAATTCGTCAATTCTTCTATGAACCTTTCCTTTTCCAGCTCTCTGGTCAACGACCCGTTCGGCGACCCGGGTCTGTACGTCGAGATCAAATGGGCCAGCCGCGCGCTGCTCTTCGATCTCGGACAGAACGATTCGCTGGGCCCCGCTCGCCTCCTGCGGGCCAACGATCTGTTCATCTCGCATACCCACATGGACCACTTCATCGGCTTCGATTCGATCCTCCGAGTGGCCCTGGGACGCGGCACCACATTGCGCCTCTTCGGACCGCCGGGCTTGATCGCCAATGTTACGGGCAAACTCCGGGGCTATACCTGGAACCTGGTCGACGGCTATCCGCTGACGATCGAAGTCCGAGAGTTCCATCCCGAAGAAATGCGGTTTGCCCTCTTTCGAGCCACCGACGGGTTTCAACCCGTCGCGATGCCGCCGCAACCCCACCCATCGAATCCGTCTCTGCCCTTCTCCGTACTGGAAGACCCGATGTTTACGGTCAGGGCGATCGCCTTGAACCACCGGATCCCTTCATTTGGCTACGCCCTCCAGGAACAGTTCCACATCAATGTCAACAAGGAGAAGCTCCGCGCAGCCGGCCTGCCGGTCGGTTCCTGGCTCAAAGACGTGAAACGGCATCTCTGGCAGGGCTGCCCCGACGACTTTCGCTTCGCCGCGACCCTCTACTTCGAGCACCGACGCGAGGAACGGGAGTTCAGGCTGGGGGACCTACGGGAACGATTTCTGACGATCACGCGAGGGCAGAAACTGGCGTATGTTGTGGATGTCCGCTACGATGCGCAAAACGAAGCCAAGATCGTGGAGCTGGCCAGGGGGGCCGACATTTTTTATTGCGAAGCCCCTTATCTCGAGGCGGATGCGGAAAAAGCCAGGGAACGCTATCATCTCACCGCCAGACAGGCAGGCCTCTTGGCCAGGAAGGCCGGGGTCCGACATCTGGTGGTCTTTCACTTCTCCCCCCGCTACACGGGCCAGGGACACCTCCTGATTAGAGAAGCCATGGAAGCGTTGGAAGGGCACGAGCAGGGCAAGACTTGTGCGGGGGAGCCCGTCGCCCCGCTGCCTGCCGATCAAAGGGAAAGTGAAAAGCGACGCATCTTGCCGGAAGGAGACGCGCATGAGTGAGCTGCTGAAGCCGATGCTGTACTTTGTGCTGGGGGGTACCATCGTCAGCCTGTCTTCGTATGTCGGCGCGCAAGGGCGAGGGTTCCTGGCGGCCTTCGTCAGCACGTTCCCGGCCATCACCGGTGTCACCCTGATCCTGATCTATCTGAACGGCGGCGTCGATCCGGCCACCAACTATGCCCGGCATTTGCTCTGGTTCGTGATTCCCTGGGTCGCCTATGTCACCATGCTCATTGTCGCCCTGCCACGAACTAATTTCTGGCTCGCCTGGGCCGGCGCGCTGACGCTCTACATGATCTTGATCGCCGGGACTAAACTGACGCTGCGGTAAATGGACGGCACGCCTATGCCCAAGGCCCGGTGGTCCGGCGACCTGATCATCGAAGGCGCCCGCCAACATAACCTCAAAAACGTCAGCTTGCGGATTCCGCACAATGCGGTGACGGCCATTACCGGAGTGTCCGGCTCCGGCAAGTCCTCGCTGGCCTTCGATACGCTCTATGCCGAGGGCCAGTGGCGCTATGTCGAATCGCTTTCGACCTATGCCCGGATGTTTTTGGAACGGCTCGACCGGCCCGAGGTGGACCGTTTGGTCAACATCCGCCCGGCCATCGCCATCGAACAAAAGAATCCGGTCCGGACCGCCCGCTCCACCGTGGCCACGGCCACGGAGATCGCCGATCTCCTGCGGTTGTTGTTTGCCAAAATCGGGCGTCCGATCTGCCCTGCCTGTAAAGAAGTCGCAAAAGGATTCCATCCCGGCACCGTCGCGGATGACCTGCTGGCCCGCTTCCCCAATGAGCGGGCGATGATCCTGTTCCCCATCAAGGATCCCGGGCCTGGTCACGACCGGACTTTCACCGCATCCCTGCTCACGCGCGGCTTCGTGCGCCTGAAGCAAGGAGACGAACTGATCGACCTGCAGGCGGGAGGAGCCATTCACCGCGCCCCGGGCGTCGACCTCCAAGTCGTCCTCGATCGATTGGTGCTTCGCCCCGACAATCGCAGTCGGTTGATCGAGGCGGTGGAGACAGCCTTTCGCGAAGGCGACGGGCAGTGCCGGGCGGACGTCATCGGCCAGGGGCAGCAGAGCTACAGCGAGCGGCTCCAGTGCCAGCGCTGCGGGCGCAGCTTTCCCCCGATCAGGCCGCTGCTCTTCTCCTTCAACCACCCCTTGGGCGCCTGCCCCGAGTGCAAGGGCTTCGGAAACATCCTCCGATACGACGAGGCCCTGGTCGTGCCCGATCGAAACCTCTCGCTGGCCGACGGCGCCATCGAGCCCTGGACCAAACCCGGCACCGACTGGTGGCACAAGCAAATGCTGCTGGCCATGAAACGACGCGGGGTCAGTCTCATCACACCTTACGGCAAGCTCTCAGACCAGGAACGAGCCTTGCTGTGGCAGGGCGAAAAAAAGTTCGAAGGGCTCACGCAGTTCTTTGAACACCTGGAACAGAAGCGCTACAAGCTCCACGTCCGGGTCTTCCTCAGTCGCTATCGCAGCCCGGTTCCCTGCGCTTCCTGTGGCGGCAGTCGGCTCAAACCGGAAGCGAGGGACGTGCAGGTGAACGGGCGGGCCATCCACGAGATTATGGGGCTGACGATTCAGGACGTCGTCGGGTGGATCGAGCCGCTGGCCCTGTCGGAATTTGAAACCCGCATCGCCCAGGATCTCTTGCGCCAACTCCAGATGAAGCTGGGCTTCCTCCTGCGTGTCGGCCTCGGCTACCTGACCCTGGCGAGGCAAACCCGCACCCTCTCCGGCGGCGAGGCGCAGCGGATCGCTTTGGCCAATCAACTGGGGTCGCGCCTGGTCGGCACCTTGTACGTGCTGGATGAACCTACCATCGGGCTCCATGCACGGGACACAGCCACGCTGGCAGCCATCCTCCGGGATCTGGCCGACAGCGGCAACACGGTAGTCGTCGTGGAACATGACCGGCAGATGATCCTGGCCGCCGACCATGTGGTGGAGATGGGGCCTCGGGCCGGCGCACTCGGCGGCGAGGTGATCTGCGCCGCGCCGGTGAAGGAATTTCTGGCGGATGAGTTGGCCCTGACCGCCCGATACCTGCGGGGAGACGACCGGATCGCGCTGCCACGGGTCCGTCGCCGGGGCTCTGGGAAAGCGCTGATGTTGGCCGGCGCCGGCGAACACAACCTGAAGGACCTGACCGTCAGGATCCCGCTGGGCATGCTGGTCTGCGTGACCGGGGTTTCCGGCTCGGGGAAAAGTACGTTGGTGGAGGACACCATCTACCGCGCGGTGGCGCGGGCCTTCCAGACCGACACCCTGCCCATGGGCCGGTTTCACGCAATCAAAGGTTTGGAACACCTTCGCGGGGTCCGCTTGATCGACCAGCAGCCGATCGGCCGAACCCCTCGCTCCAACCCAATCACCTATTTGAAAGCTTTTGACGACATTCGCCGCCTCTTCGCCGCCCAGCCGGCTGCGCG
Source organism: Nitrospira sp. (assembly GCA_016873495.1). Classification (GTDB taxonomy): domain Bacteria; phylum Nitrospirota; class Nitrospiria; order Nitrospirales; family Nitrospiraceae; genus SYGV01. Next base: position 3,795 of record VGXC01000044.1, read on the forward strand.
GAGGCAGGGGTTGACCGCGTCCCATTTTTCATTCAACCAGATCGGAGGCCGATGCGAACGCTGCCAGGGAAACGGGTATGAGAAGCTGGAGATGTACTTCTTCGAGGATATCTACGCAACTTGCGAAACTTGTGCAGGCCGCCGGTTCAAGCCCGAGGTGCTGAGCGTCCGCCTGCGCGGAAAAACCATCCACGAGGTCCTGGGCCTGACCGTGAGCGAAGCCCTCTCGCTCTTCTCCGGCACTCCGTCCGGTGCAGGAAAACTGGGCGAGAAGCTGCACTTGCTGATCAGCATCGGGCTCGGCTACCTCCGGCTCGGGCAGCCGGCCACAACCCTGTCCGGAGGCGAGGCGCAGCGGCTCAAGATCGCGGCCGAATTGGCGGGTCTGAAAAGCCGGCCGGCGCGCGCCGGAGCCCTCCCCTCAACCGAGCATCCACGGGGACAGACCCTCTACATCATGGACGAGCCGACGACGGGATTGCATTTGGAGGACATCAAGAAACTGTTGGCCGTCATCGGTAAACTGGTGGACGCCGGTAACACCGTGTTGCTGGTCGAGCATAACCTGGACGTGATCAAAGCAGCGGACTGGATCATCGATCTGGGGCCAGAAGGAGGCGAGGCGGGAGGCAGGATCGTCGCGGAAGGGAGGCCCGAGCAGGTCGCCCAAAACGCCGAGTCGCATACGGGGCGCTTCTTGCGTCCCCTGCTCAGCTTGGGTTTGTGAAGAAGTCCCTCATTTCTTCAGGATATTCAAAAAGCCTCCTTCTCACCCGCGTCCTGCTAGTTGAGGCCGGGATCGGCCGGCATCTCGGCATAGACCGCGTAGGGACCGCCAAGCGCCTGCACGATGTCCGGCCAGACCCGATCGGGTTCCTTTTCAAAAACGACGGTCGGATCGGCCGGTAGGGTAATCCAGGATCCGGTCTTCATTTCATTTTCGAGCTGGCCCGGCCCCCACCCTGAATACCCCATGTAGGCTCGAAAGGCATCGGACCCGGCCGGCTCGGTGAGCACCCGTTCGAGCGCCCCCACGTCCCCGCCCAGATAGACTCCGTCGAACACATGGTGGGTATTCCCGGGCTCCTGCGTCATGCGATACAAGAGCAAGACGTGATTCGGCTGGACGGGCCCCCCCGAAAAAAGCACGTGGCGCTGCCCCTCGAGAATCGGCACTTGCGGCAAGGCTTCCGACACCGAGACGCCGGTCGGACGGTTGACCACCACGCCCAGCGCCCCCTCCGGACCATGCTCGCACAGCAGCACCACGGTCTGCCGGAAGTTCGGATCCCGTAACGAAGGGGCCGCGATTAGGAAAATGCCTTTGCCGAGAGGAATTGCCATACCGTCATCTTACCTGCCGCATTGACGCTGTTCAAGTGAGAGGTCGGTCCTCATAGAGCCCCGGCCGCCGATCGCGCAGGAGATCATTGTACCGATTGAGGTTTTTGTTGCAGGCCTCAGACGGGTCGATCTCGAGGACCGTGAGCTCCTCCTGATCGGGAGCCGCTCGATGAAGAATGCGTCCTTTCGGCGTGACGATTTCGCTGCTCCCGATGAAGGTCAACCGGTCCTTCCCGCCCCGCGCTTCAGAGCCAATCCTATTGGCCGTAACACTGAAGAGGCGATTTTCCAGGCATCGCGTGACCATAGCGTCGGGGCAATGGGGCAGGACCAGATTGGAGGGATGGCAGAGAATTTCCGCGCCTTTTAAGGCCAGCGTTCTTGCCGACTCCGGATAGAACCAGTCGAAACAAATCATGACTCCGACTTTCGCCGGCCCGATGTCCCACACCAGAAACCCCGTATCTCCCGGCGCAAAGAACAGCGTCTCTTCAAAAAACAGGTGCGCTTTGCGATACACACCGACGACCCCGCCGGGCCCCACAAGCACGGCAGAGTTATAGCAACGCCCCTGGTGCCTCTCCGGAAGGCCGGCCACAAGATGGCACCCTTGCTTGCGCGCAATCTCCAGAAGACGCTGCGTGGTCTGCCCGTCCGGGATCGGTTCGGCCAGCGCTTCCACTTCCTGCTTGGATACGAACTGGTAGCCGCTCGCGAACAGCTCAGGCAGCACCAACAGGTCGCACTGGGCCTTCGACAGCCGATCGGTCACGAAGTCCAGGTTGCGTTTGACCTCGCCGAAGGCCGGATCGAATTGAAAATATCCCGCGCGCATGCGTCAGGCCCTCAAACAAAAACGGGCAGGGAATCCCCTGCCCGTTCGCGTGCTCTGTGGAGCGGAATTACTTCACTTCGGACAGGTGCATGACCGCATTCTCCGCCGCCTTGGTGGCGACGTCCGCATGGCCGGCCTTCCCGTGCTCGACGGCGTCCTTCAATTGTTTGATACCTTCCGCCAGGTGGGGATTGGCCTTCTCTTTCTGCGCCGCCTCGGCATGCTTCAGCGCCCCCTCCGCATGCTTCACCAGCGCATCCGCATGGCCCTGCTTCCCGTGCTCGACGGCTTCTTTCGCATGCTCGACGGCTTCGGCCGCATGCCCCTTGTCGGCCAGCGCGATGGAAGAAAGAGCCGGCAGGCTCACAAGCACCGTCATGAAACCAAGGACCATGGCTCCCAGCAATACCTTCTTGCCCATCGTAATATCCCTCCCTCTCCGGATGCGTTGCGTCGTCTTCGTTCCGATGTTCATGATGGCGGAACCGCGACTCTTGTAGGGACGATACCAGACAAGCTCGTGGCTGTCAAGACGGTCTGGCATCGTCCGTATTGATGATTTTGTGCAGCAACCGGACGTCCGTTTCGACCGGGGCGGCAAAGTCCCGGCTCCACTCCCACCAGGACCCGGGATAGTTCCGTACCTTGTCGTACCCGGCCAGCTTCAGCACCACATACAACCATGCGGACCGGACGCCTCCGGTGCAGTAACAGATCACCTCACGGCATTCCTGGACCCCCTTCTCCACTAGGGCAGCTTTAAGTTTCTCCGCGTCTTTGACCGTTGCGTCAGGGTTGAGGAACGCGTTCCAGGGCACGCTGATGGCCGAGGGAATATGTCCAGGCCTGGGAATGCCTTGCACTTCCTTGCCTGCATACTCCTCCAAGCTACGCGCATCGACAATCACCGTCTCGGGATGGGGCCGCTTCACCAGTTTTTTCAGTTCATCCTTTAGGACGATCAGCTCGGGCTTTGGCTTGGCGGCGAACGAGCCGGCTTTGACGGTCACATTCATATGCTCGAACCGGCGCTTCTCTGCCACCCACTTGACCCAGCCCCCATCGAGGATCCTGAGCTGTGTCAGGCCTAGGTACTGGAGCATCCAGAACATCCGGCCTTCATCTCCCCAGTTGTCGAAGGGGTTCGAGTAAATGACGATATCGCTGTCGTTATCGATCCCCAGGGCGCGGATTTTCTGCTCCATGCGCGACAGGTCCGGGTCCAGCAGCCCCTTGGCCGCCGCGTTCGGGTCGCTAAAATCATGCCAGGTGGCATGCACCGCCCCCGGGATATGACCGCCGAACATATAGGCCGCCTTGCCGCGCACGTCGATGATCACCAGGCCGTCCCGGCCAAGATTCTGCTCCAACGTCTTGGTATCGATCAGAAACGGATGGATCATGATGCTCCTTTGCGACTCGCTGCTTGCTTGTCTGGCACCTCGGCGCCCGGCGCCGCACAGACCAACTGCGCATCGGGGTCGGGCTGACGCAAGGCCATTTTCAAATCGGCCGTCAGGGGCAGCTCGCGCTCATAGACCGTGAACTCATAGGGATCCTGCCCGATCAAGCCATACTCCTCCTCCAACATCGCATGCTGCTTGTCCGTCAGGATATGATAGCGGACTCTGGTTTTCAAGACGAGCCCCGCACGCCCCTCCGCCGGTCGCGGCAGGCGATACGTGAACCGATACTCGCGGCTCGCCAGGGGCAAGAGCCGATTATCGTACAGTTCCACGATGGCCGGCTGCCAAAGAATCCACCGACCCATCGTGTCCACTTGATGGGCCAATTCTTTCCCTTGCCTGTCTTGCACGGTGAACTCGACCGTAAAGTGCCGATCCGGATCGCCGGTTGGAATCTTATGCCCCGCGCCGGCGTTGATCAGGGTCAGGATAAACCGCGTCTGGTCCCCCGGCTTCGGATCCGGCGGATCAGTCTGCACCTGGACCGCCACGGCCTGCTTGACCATTTCCGGATCATGGCCGCCTCGCCACAGATGGCGCCGTCCTGGCCTGATCGGCCCGCCCGTCGCCACCGGCCGTTCCACCTCCGGCATGTGACAACTCTGGCAGATGAAGCCTTTTTCTTTCATGAAGAACTTGCCTTCGTATTCGGCGTATGTCCCGCAAGGACCCACGTTGTAAAACTGCGCGGGCCCCGAGACAACGTTATGGCAGCGAGAGCAGATCTGAGCCGTGCGAAAATTTGGGTCGAATTTGGTCGGGTGCGGCGCAGCCGAATCATCGAAGGGGCCCAGGATAACCCCGTCGCGCACATGACAGGCGGCACAGGTGATCGCTTCCTTCTGATACTCGGGGTCATAGTGGGGATTCGGCTCCTGGACCGCCTTTTCCACACGCCCGCGCGGGATGTCTTTGATCAGCGTCGGCTGCTGGTTCTCCAGCGGGGTGTGGCAGTTCAGACAGACCCAGATATTTTTGTCCTTCTTCCAATAAGCTTGAAAGAAGGGATCCTCATAGGCCCCGGCATGGATGCTGGATTTCCATTCCTCGTAAATCTCACGGTGACAGGTCCCGCACGATTCCGCCTTCAGACTGTCGAGACCGGCCGGCACCTTTTGAAAGGGGATCGCATGGGCATAGTCGGACCGGAGGCCGAAGATGACGACCGGTTTGACCTCGGTGTAATAGAAATAGACCGAGCCGGCCGCTCCGAGTATCCCCGCCAGCCATATCCCGAATCGCTTCATCGGTTTGCTCAGTTTTACGCTTCGATCAGAGCCAGCACATGTCGCTCAACGGATGCCGATAGCGCGTTCAGGTTGTAGCCCCCTTCGAGACAGGACAAGACTCGCCCCAGGCAGTGCCGACGGGCGATATCGAGCACGATTCGGCTCAAGACTCCATATCCCTCTTCCGTCAAGGCCATCCCGGCCAGCGGATCCTCCCGATGGGCGTCAAATCCCGCCGAGATCATCACGAACTCCGGCTTGAACGAATCGGCCGCTGGGACGAGAATCGTCTCGAACACTTCGCGATACTCCTCGTCCCCCTCGCCCGACGACATGGGGACATTCACCGTCAGGCCCTCCCCCTTCCCGTCTCCTTGTTCCGTCGCCCGGCCCGTCCCCGGATAGTGAGGGTACTGATGGGTGCTGAAGAAGAGCACCGAAGGATCGTCATAGAAGGTATGTTGTGTGCCGTTTCCATGGTGGACATCCCAGTCCACGATCAAGACACGACCGATTCCGTGCCGGTGCTGCAGATGGCGCGCGGCGACGGCCACGTTGTTGAACAGGCAGAATCCCATGGCCCGATCTCGCTCGGCATGGTGCCCTGGGGGGCGCAGGGCGCAGAAGGCGTTGTCCACCCGGCCCGCCATGATAGCGTCGGCCGCGGCAAGCGCCCCGCCGGCCGCCAGATAGGCGGCGCGGAGCGAGCCGGGCGACATCGAGGTGTCGGGATCGAGCGCGGTGCGGCCTTCGCGCGGCGCAAGAGTTTTCAGCTGCGCCAGGTAGGCCGGCTGGTGGACCCGGCTGATTGCCTCGTCGGAGGCCTCGATCGGCTCGATGCGCGTCACACGTGCAAGGAGGCCGGATGCTTCGAGCTTGGCCAGGATCGCGCGCAACCGGTCCGGCGATTCCGGGTGGCCCAAGCCCATGTCATGCTGCAAGTAGTCCTGGTGGTATACGAAACCGGTCTTAGCCATAACCGAGCCTTCAGTCTTCAGCATCAGTTTCAAAAAAACTTCCAGCCTTTGATTCGTCTGTGCTGACGGCTGAGAGCTGGTAGCTTTTGCAGGGCATCGTAGCACGGCCTAAACACGATAGACAATCTGACGAAAACCGTGCTACGGTTGTCGCACGTGGAGGATCGCATGGCCAACCCTCGGATCGAGCCGCTCAAGAAAGTGTTGGGGATAGACCCGAACGACGAGGTGGCCTGGTTCGGCTTGGGGAAGGCTTACATGGAGGACTCGAATTTCGAGGAAGCGGTCCAAGCCCTGGAAGGGTGCCTCAAGGTCAAGCCCGCCTACTCAGCCGCCTACTATGCCCTGGCTCAGTCGCTCCATAAGCTGGGGCGGATCGAAGACTGCCGCCGGATCTGCGACCAGGGCATCGAGGTCTCGACCAAAAACGGCGATGCGATGGTCACCAAAAACCTGGGGCTCCTCAAGCAATCTCTCGGCTAACGGAGACCGCCGCTCCGATCACGCCTCCTTGGGCGTTTCACCCAAGACCGAGTCGCACATCTGATCCAACCACCGGCCTGCGCACCCGAGAATTTCCCGGACGAGCGGCTCCGGCTGCCCTGTCCGCTGCATCGTCCACCGGCACACATATTCCATGAGAGCGTCCCGCTCAAACGTGCGCTGAGTGGACGTGGCCAACGCCTCCAACTCCCCGAAGCCGGTCTTGAGTATCCAGGCCACGGTCTCGCGGTCATACGAGGTACTGGCAGTCACATACTGGATGGCCCGGTTGATTTCCTGGTCCGTCACAGAACGCCTCCCGACAATAACCGCGCTATTCTAACACCCCCCATGGTTCTGATCGCAAGCAAGCCCGGACTGTTCATAATGTCCTGCCGTCAATACACCAAGCCAAACACGTGGGGCAAGAAACGAACAATTTAGTTATTCCAAGATTCGGACTGGATGGTAAGATGGCCCGACTGAACAGCCGGTGGCTGGAAAGGCAGACGATGCAACGGACGGGGCAGCAACAAAAAAGCAAGAAGCCGGCACCTCGGCGGAATCGCACAACGGCGCCTCCGGACCGATGGGATCTGTCCCCCTTGCTCAAGCAGCCCGAACATGATGTCGAACGACTGACAAAAGATTTGGAGCGTCGGGTCGGCCAGTTCGAGAGTTGGCGGAAACGACTGCGCCCTGATCTGCCCTCCCAGTCGTTTCTGAACCTGTTGAAACAATCGGAAGCCATTGCCGCCGACAGCCACAAGCTGGGCGCCTACGCCTACCTCTGGTTCTCTGAAAACACCCAAAATCCCAGAGCCAGAGCCTTGAAGGCAACGGTGGAGGAGCGTCTCACCGCTCTTCATAATCGCCTGCTGTTCTTCGACCTCTGGTGGCAGTCCGTGGACGAGGCCAACGCCGCCCGTCTACTCGACGCCTCGGGCGATTTTCGCTATCACTTAGAATCCATCCGCCGGTTCACAGCCTACACGCTCTCGGAACCGGTGGAGAAAGTCATCAACCTAAAAACCGTCACAGGACGGAGCGCCGTCAACACGTTGTACGATGTGCTCACAAACGGCTTCACGTTCACACTCACCGTCAACGGCAGAAAGAAAACCCTTTCGCGGGAGCAGCTGTCCGTCTATCTCCGCAGCCCAAACCCGCGGCTGCGAGAGGCCGCGTACAGGGAACTCTACCGGGTCTTTGATGCCAACCACGATGTCATCGGGGAGATCTACGCGACGCTCGTCAAGGACTGGAAAGGCGAAAACCTCGAGCTGCGCAAATATGCCTCCCCAATAAACGCCAGGAACGTGGGGAATGACATCCCGGACGAGGCGACGTCAGCCCTCCTGGCCGTCTGCGCCAGCAATGCCTGCGTTTTCCAGGAGTATTTTCGACTGAAAGCGCGCATCTGTAAGCTCGCCCCCATGAACCGGTTCCACATCTATGCCCCCCACCCGGCCGATCGGAAACGCTACCGCTATGCCGATGCGGTCCGGATGGTGCTGGAGGCCTACCACAGCTTTTCTCCGCAGCTGGCCGATCTGGCGCGCCGGGTCTTCGATGAACGCCACATCGACGCTCGGACCCAGCCCGGAAAGTTGAGCGGCGCCTACTGCTACAGCATCGTCCCCGGCTTCACACCCTACGTGTTGTTGAACTACACCGGCGAAGCGCGAGACGTCGCCACACTGGCTCATGAGCTGGGCCACGCGGTGCATGGGATGATGGCCGATCGGCATACCGTGTTCACGTTTCACTCCACCCTGCCCTTGGCCGAAACCGCCTCCGTCTTCGGCGAGCGGATTCTGTCCGATGCCTTGATCGCCCAGGAACGGAGTCGGTCGGTCAAGCAGGGACTCCTCCTCGCCCAACTGGACGACATCTATGCCACGGTCCTCCGCCAAGCCTACTTTGTCCTGTTCGAACAGCGCGCGCACGACATGATCGCTCAGGGCGCCACTGCCGAGGACCTGGCTGGAGCCTACCAGGCTAACTTGCGCGAGCAGTTCGGAAAGGCGGTTCCGGTCCCGGCTCTGTTCCGCTGGGAGTGGCTGACCATCCCCCATCTCTTCGGCAGCCCGTTCTACTGCTATGCCTACAGCTTCGGCAATCTCTTGGTCCTGGCCCTCTACCACATGTTTAAACAACAAGGCCAGGCCTTTGTCCCCAAATACCACGCGCTCCTGGCTTCCGGCGGCTCGCAAAGTCCGGACTCGATCCTGGCTCACATGGGCGTCAACATGCGCGAGAAAGCATTCTGGCAATCGGGCTTTAACACCATCAAGCGCATGGTGGAAGACTTGGAACGGACGATCGTCTAACCCCCGCCGTCGGCCTCCCTCCACCTGACCCTATCCGATATTGAGCCCCTGGCTCGCTCATTTGCTGCGCGGCTCGGACGGAACAGTTAGAAATCCTGCTTGACACCCAAGAGAGAAGCAGCTATGATCATGTCCGTTGATGAGAATGGTTATCATAATCGTTCCCGACACAGGCTGGCCGTCCTAGCAACAATCCAGCGAAGGAGCCTGCAGCCATGTATGTGTGTCTGTGCAAGGGGCTGACGGAATCGGATGTCAGGCAGGTCACGCTGTCCGAGCAGGCTGCGGGACGGCTCGATGAGGACCGGCTGGCTCAGGCCTTGGGCATAGACGATGATGAGTGCTGCGGGCGCTGTGTCAAGAACATCTGCCGCCTGATGACCATGGCAGGCGATTGTCGGGGCTGCAGCAACGCTTCAATCCCCTCCTCACCCCAGGCGATCCTCGCGTCCCCGCAACCTTAATCCTTCGTTCCTTTCTTTACCGTCGCCGCAACCTCGGCCACGCGGTGCCCGAGCGCCTTAGCGCTGGCCAACTCCTGATCGTCGATTCCTGGACTGTTCCCTTCGGTCGTGGCTGACGCACCGAACGCCCCTCCTCCGCTGAGTACGATCATCTGATTCCCCAGCATCGCGGCCAGAATCGTGAGCATCGTCACTTCTTTCCCCGCCGACACCTGCCCTCCCGTAGCGAATGCCGCCCCAATTTTGTTCCGCATCTTATACTCGGGGAAAACTCCGAACTTGAACTGCCAGTCGTCGAAGAAGGTCTTGACCGGTCCGGCCATGTTGGACCAGTAGACCGGGGACCCCACAATCACCGCATCGGCCCCAAACAAATCTTCGGCAGTCACGGCCTCAACACGCTTGAGCGCAACCACCGTCCCGGTCACCTCGCTCGCGCCCTTCGCAACCCCCTGCGCCATTTTCTCCGTATTGCCCGTCTTCGAATAGTAGGCGACCAGCACTCGGACCGTTGGCGAAGGGTCGGCCGCACGGACACAGGGGGCATTCAGGATCATAAACCCAGCCAAGGCCAGAGCAAAGACAGCAGTTGTGCGCATTAGGCACCTCCCCTCTCGGGCAACGGATTGCAACGGATGGACGGACAGGCCCCTCACGTGCGACGGGACCAATCAGGCGAGATAGGCAAACTAGCGGAGCGACCGGCCACGGACGGAATCGAAGATGGAAGACGAGCGTCGGCCGGCGATCAGCGCTGGAAAGTTTCCTCTTCCATCCGCTCGTCCACCGAGATATCGGTCAAGGTCCCCCGATAATCGCACTTATGGCATCGAATCCGCCACTCCTCGATCCATTTATCCTGCACGTAAGACTGACGACATTTGGGGCAGACAAACACCCCTTTTTTGTAATGCACCAGCCGCTTTTCTTTCATCATGCCTCCTACGCATCCTGACCGTTGAACATCGGCACAAAATTACACAGGCCTGCGGGCAAAAGCAAGCGGTCGGACTCCCTCCCGACCGCTCATTCCGCTTCGTCGCCCGCCTTCAGCGCCCCTTTCTTCCGCTCCTCTTCGATCAGCACGCGTCGGAGCACCTTGCCCACCAGCGTCTTGGGGAGGTCCTGCCGAAACTCCACCTTCTTGGGCACCTTGAATTTCGCCAGGTGCTGGCGGCAATGCTCCAGCAACTCCGCCGCGCTCGCCTGTTCCCCGTCTTTTAAAACAACGTAGGCCTTGATGAGCTCTCCGCGCAATCCTTGGGGGAGCCCGACCACTACCGCATCCTTCACCTTACCGTGCCGGAGGAGCGTGTCTTCAACCTCGCGTGGATACACGTTTTCCCCGCCCGATTTGATCATGTCCTTCTTACGATCCGCGATGTAGAAAAACCCGTCGGCATCCATCCGAGCCAGGTCTCCCGTATAGAGCCAGCCGTTCCGGAGCACATGCCTGTTTTCATCCTCGCACTTCCAATAGCCGGACATCACTTGAGGCCCCCGTACCACCAACTCTCCGACTTCGCCCGGGGGCAGTTCCTTTTCGCCGGTCTCCATATCCACGATCATAGCCTGGGTATCCGGCAGCGGCAGCCCGATGCTGCCGGTTCGCTGAAGGCCCGGCGGCGGACTGATCGGATTGACGTGGGTCACCGGACTGGCCTCCGTCAAACCATAGCCCTCGACCAACCGCGCTCCCGTAATCGCCTCAAATCGCTCCTGGACCGACGGCAACAAGGGGCCCGCCCCGCTGATGCAGATGCGAATGGACCGGAGATCGTAGCGTTCCAAGTGCTGAAAGTTGTTGATGGCCTGATACATGGCCGGAATGCCGGGAAACACCGAGACCCGTTCGCGTTCGATGACTTTGAGCACCTGCGTCAGTTGAAAGCGGGGCAGTAACACCAGGCAACCCCCGACGGTGACCGCCAGATTTTGGCAGACGCTCATGCCGTAGACATGGAAAAATGGGAGGACGGCGAGGAACACTTCTTCCCCTTCCCGCAATGACGGCATCCAGTTTCGGCACTGCCAGGCGTTGCTTAACAGGTTCCGATGGGTGAGCCCCACTCCCTTCGGTACTCCGGTCGTTCCGCCTGTGTACTGCAACAGGGCCACGTCGTCCAACTTCATCGGCGCCCCCAACGGCGCATCCGATCCGGACATAAGGTCCCGCAGACGGATGGTTGCTGGGCCCAGCGACGTGGGGGCACGCTGCCCCTCCCTCATGGCCTGCAAGGGGTACAACAGGCGCTTGATTGTCGACAGGTAGTCCTCGACCCCGGTGACAATGACCCGCTTCAAGCCGGTGCGCCCGATCAATGGCTGAACACGCTGGTAGAGGTGGTCCAACACCACGATCGTCTCGCACCCGGCATCTTGCACTTGGTGCTCGATCTCGCCTTCGACATATAAGGGATTGATCGGTGTCACCCTCATGCCGGCCCGCAGGCTCCCATAGTAGCCGATGACCGCCTGAGGTATGTTCGGCAACATAAGCCCGACCGCACTGCCCGGCTCCACCTGCAACTCTTTCAGTGCGCGCGCAAACCGATGCGCGAGCCGGTCCAGTTCGGCATACCGGATGACGTTGCCGAAGAAATGAATCGCCGCCCGGTCCGGATAACGTGTCGCGGTTTGGGTCAGCAGATCGGGCAGGGTACTGTCGGGATAGGAAAGAGACGCGGGAACGCCGGGGTCGTACTGTCTAATCCAGATCGGATCCATTCTGTCCACGCAAGCTCCGGTTACCCTAGCCCGCCGCTACAACGATTGTCAATCCAGTCTCCGCTCCTTGACAGCGTATCAATGGGCCGCTAGGATTCCCTCATGTCCGCCAGCATTTTTCGGTTCCGCTCCACATGGGTCTGGCCGATATTCGGCATGACCAGCCTTCTCGGGCTTACCCTGTACATGGGCTCATCGCAGGCCCTGGCGGCAGGCGCGCCGAGCAAAGGACCGGAAGAACCAGTCGTCTCCGTGACCACCCCTCAAAAAGACACGATCCTCGCAGAACTGGCGGACACAACTGAAAAACGTGCGCGCGGCCTCATGTTTCGTCCATCCTTGCCCCAAGACCGTGGAATGCTCTTCATCTTTCCCGATCCTCAGCAGTGGACCTTCTGGATGAAAAATACGAAGATTCCGCTGGATATCATATGGATGGACCAACAGAAACGCATCGTCTATATCGAGCGGAACGTCCCCGGCTGCAGCCGAAGCGATGACGGCTGCCCCCAGTATCAGCCCATCCACGACGCCCTGTATGTGCTGGAAGTCGCGGCCGGAATGGCCGATGCCTTGAAACTGCAGCGCGGGGTTAAGCTGCAGTTCCAGCTCCCCCCCTTTTCCCAGACCCGTTGAACGTCGGCCTACGGCGCCGTTGACCGCTCTGTTGCGCCTGGGCCGCACACACGGCACCCCGGGCCCCATGACAGGCAAACCCTTTCCGGCTACCGGGCTTGCCAGGCACGGATACGCCGTGCGGTGATGACCCCCTCCACCCCTTCAATGGCCTTCAGCACGCGCCCCAGGTGTGCCGTGTTGCCGACCTCGACCACGAAATCTAGGACCGCCTTTCGGTCCTCCCTGGTGGTAATTTCAGCCCGGCTGATGTTCGCTTCCGCCCCTGAGATGGCCGACGAGACGTTTGCCAGGACCCCCGTTTTGTCCACCGCCAGAACGGATACCTTCACCGGATACGTGCTGGACGTCGCCATATCCCAATCGACCTCGATCAGGCGTTCCTTGTCGTAATCCAACGCCTCCAAGTTGGGACATCCGACCGAGTGAATCGTGAGCCCCCGCCCCCTGGTGATGTATCCCATGATCCGGTCCCCAGGGACCGGGTTGCAACAGCGGGACAACTGCATGAGCAGGTCGCGCCCCCCCTTGACCTTGACGCCCTTCTCATCCGGTTTGCCGACTTGCGGCCGCGACGGATGCAACTCTTCCACGACCTCGGCCTTTCCCTCCTGGGGAACGGCCGGGGCCAAGCGAGTCATGACCTGCCCGGTCGAGAGCCGTCCGTAGCCGACCGCTACGCTCATCTCATCCACCGTTTCAAAGCCCAATTCATGCGCCACCCCAAGCAACTGCTCGGACTTCAGCATTTGCGCGGGGGCCATGTCATGCTTCCGAAACTCCCGTTCCAGCAGCCGGCGACCGATCTCAAGGCTGCGCTTCTGCTCTTCGACCTTGAGCCAGTGCTTAATCTTGGCCTTGGCCCTGGGCGTTCGGGCAAACTTGAGCCAATCCTTATGCGGCACCTGGGTCGGCGACGTCAGAATCTCGACGGCGTCCCCGCTGGTCAGCTGATGCCTCAACGGCACAATTTTGCCGTTGACCTTGGCGCCGACACAACGATCGCCGACCTCGGTATGGATGGCATAGGCGAAATCCACCGGGGTCGAGCCGAGCGGCATCTCTTTGACCATTCCCTTGGGCGTAAACACATAGACAACGTCGTGAAACAGGTCCAGCTTGACCGAGTCCATGAACTGGCGGTTGTCGGTCAGATCTTGGTGCCACTCCACAAACTGACGGAGCCAGCTGAACACCTTGCCATCCTTGTCATCGACCTGCCCTCGTTCTTTGTATTTCCAATGCGCCGCAATGCCGTACTCGGCGAGGCGGTGCATCTCCTCCGTGCGGATCTGGAATTCGACATGCTCGCCCTTGGGACCAACGACCGTGGTATGCAGGGATTGGTAGAGGTTCGACTTCGGAATCGCAATGTAATCCTTGAAGCGCCCCGGCACAGGGCGCCAGAGCGAATGAATGAGGCCCAGGAGCGCATAGCAGTTCATCTTGGTGTCGGTGATGATCCGAATCGCGGTGAGATCGTACACTTCCTCGAAGGAGATGGACTGCCGCTCCATCTTTTGATAAATACCGTAGAGGTGCTTGGGGCGGCCTTGCACTTCCCCCTTCAGGTCCGCCTCGGCCAACGCCTGCTTCACGATACGGACGACTTCTTCGATATACTGCTGACGATCCTCATCGCGCTTGGCCACGCGCAATTTCAAGGCGGCATAGACGTCCGGCTTTAGGTACTTGAGACAGAGATCCTCCAACTCGTTTTTTATCCACCCGATTCCAAGCCGGTTGGCCAGCGGCGCATAGATCTCGAGGGTTTCCTGTGCGATCTGCAGGCGTTTGGCTTCATGCAGATGCTCAAGCGTCCGCATGTTGTGGAGACGGTCGGCCAGCTTGACCAGGATGACACGGATGTCATCCGCCATCGACAGAACCATTTTCCGGAAGTTCTCGGCCTGCTTTTCCTCGTGGTTTCGGAATTGGATCTTGCCGATCTTCGTGACTCCATCCACCAATCGAGCGATATCCTTGCCGAACTCCTGCTCGAGGACTTCCGGCGTCGTCAGCGTGTCTTCAAGGGTGTCATGGAGCAGCCCGGCCACGATCGCCGGTACATCGGATCGAAGAGAGGTGAGCACGCCGGCGACGGCCAACGGGTGCTGGAGGTACGGTTCGCCGGAACGCCGGGTCTGGCCTTCGTGCGCCTTGGCCGAGAAGGCATAGGCTCGGCAGACGAGATCTACGTCGGCTTCCGGATTGTAGGTCCGGACCTTCGTGATCAGTTGATCCAGGTCGGTGATCGTATCGCTCGGCATCGCCACGTACCGTTAGAGCGGTTGACTGGCCTTCAGGTCGCGAATCCTCAGCTGAATCCGATCCTGGCCATTCCAGCTGTTTCGTTGAGGCACGAACGCCAGATCCACCGATTGCGCAGCCGACAGCCCGCAATCGGCCAGTGAGCCCATGCGAAATCCGATACTGTCGAACGGCTTGGAATTACCGTGCCGGACCGTCAGCTTAAGATGACGCTCCCCGACCACCCGGCTGCCCAAAATTGCCAGGTTCCTGACCGCCAAAGTCGGTTCCGGATTGCCCGCTCCGAAAGGATGGAGCAAACCCAACTCCTGCACCAACTGGTCGTTCACCTCGCTGAGATGGACCTCCGCATCGAGGTGGAGCAAAGGCTGCTTGGGAGTTCCCCCCTCCCACTGAGCGGCAACCTCCGCGAAGCGCTCACGGAATGCCTCCAAGCGGGACTCCCGAATCGTCAGGCCGGCCGCACAAGGATGCCCACCGAAGGCTTCCAAGAGATCGCGGCAGGCTGACAGGGCCTGGTACAGATCAAATCCCGGAATGCTGCGCGCGGACCCCTTGCCGATCCCTTGGTCATTCACCGCAATGACGACAGCCGGGCGGTGGAAACGCTCGACAAGCCGCGCCGCCACGATTCCCACCACCCCGAGATGCCAGTGCCCGGCCCAGACGGCCAAGGCGGCCTGTTCGGGCTCGGCTTTCATCATCGAGACGGCCTCCGATGTCGTTTCCTCTTCCAAGCGCTGCCGAGCTCGATTCAGCTGCTCAAGCTGGTCGGCGATCTCCCTGGCCTCAACATCGGATTCCGTAGTCAGGAGGCGAACCCCCACCTCCGCATGGGCCATCCGTCCCGCAGCGTTGATGCGCGGCGCCAACCGAAATGCCACGGTGCCCGTCGTGACATCACGGCCGACTCCCGCCACTTGCTTGAGCGCGCGAACCCCACAGCGGGTTCCGCGCGCGATCAAGTCCAGCCCCTCTCGGACCAGAATCCGATTTTCGTCTTGGAGGGGAACGATATCGGCCACCGTCGCCAAGGCCACGAGGTCCAGCAGGGTTTCAGGCTCCGGCCCGCCTGTCCCATACTTGTCCTGATAGGCCCGAGTCACCTTATAGGCTAGGCCTCCGGAACAAAGACCTGTAAACGGATAGGCGGAATCGGGCC
Source organism: Nitrospira sp. (assembly GCA_016873495.1). Taxonomy (GTDB): domain Bacteria; phylum Nitrospirota; class Nitrospiria; order Nitrospirales; family Nitrospiraceae; genus SYGV01. The sequence goes on from VGXC01000044.1 coordinate 19,722, forward strand.
GATGCGGATTCAACAAAGCCAGAGCCGGTGGCAATTGTTGGTCACATTGGTGATGGTCCGTGATAATGAGGTCGAGGCCGAGCTGTTTCGCCGCCTCGACTTCCCGATGGGCGGTCGTGCCACAGTCGGATGTCACCACCAGGCTGACACCCTGCCGATGGAGCCACCGCAGGGCGGTTTCGTTCAACCCATACCCTTCCCGAACTCGGTGCGGGATGTAGCTGAGAACCTGGCCTCCCTGGGCTCGAAAATAGGTCAAATAGAGGCTGGTCGCGGCCATCCCGTCGACATCGTAATCGCCATAGAAACATACCCGCTCCTCTTCCACCATGGCCCGGTGGAGCCGATCAACCGCCGACTCCATGTCAGGAATTAAAAGCGGATCGTGCGGGGCCACCAAATGGGGGGCCAACCAAGTTTGCGCCTGGGCCGCGGTGGTGACCCCTCGCGCCAGGAGTACAGCCGCTGTGATGGGAGAAATGGAGAGGGACCTGGCTAAAGTCGCACGTTGCTGCTGGTCGATCTCACGTAAGACCCACTGCTTGATCGCCATGAAACCTCCGCCTCTCCTCACCGAACGAACTTGCGCAACCCACTGAAATTAGAGTAAAAGCTTATAGTGTGGGACAGGCTTTGTCAAACCAGCCGAGGAGAGAGCCTTGTCACGCTTAGGGCCCTGTGGGTCGATGAGACGGTTACCATCAACCTGCGCCCATGGCTGAGGACATTGTCAGGACTAGACCGAAGGTAACTGGGGGAGCCTGGGGTGGGATAACGGCGACTCGCTGGACGCGAGCCGCCTAATCAAAAACTTAACGACGCACACAGAGGAGAGACAGGGAGCGGATGCTCACTCCCCTCCTTTTTGGACATAGTTCTTCACGAATTCTTCGGCGTTTTCCTCAAGCACCTCATCAATCTCGTCGACCAGTTTATCAATATCCTCTTTCAGCTTCTTCCCGGCTTCAAGCACCTTGGGATTGGGCTTGGCCTCGTCTCGAGCCTGCTGGTCCCGTTTAGACTCCGCTTTCTTCTCCTGTCGTTCCATAGGAGCACCTCCAAGCGTCGTCGGATAATGGCCCGATCACCTGCCTTTTGAACTGAGATCGCTCACGAGATCAGGATACTCCAGCCCCCCCACCGCGTCAAGCCAACCTCCGCTCTTCAACAATCTCTACACGATCAAGGACACGATCAAAAGCGCCACGATGTTGATCACCTTGATCATCGGGTTGATTGCGGGCCCGGCCGTATCTTTGTACGGGTCGCCCACCGTATCGCCGGTCACAGCTGCCTTGTGCGTGTCGCTCCCCTTGAGCCCCTGCTCCTCGATATACTTCTTCGCGTTGTCCCACGCGCCGCCGCCGCTGGTCATGGAGATGGCCACGAAGAGGCCCGTGACGATACTGCCCACCAGCACACCGCCCAGAGCCTGAGGCCCCAAGACCACACCGACGACGATCGGGGAGAGCACCGGGATGAGACCGGGAACCATCATTTCCTTGATGGCCGCCTTCGTGACAATGTCCACACAAGTCCCGTACTCCGGCTTTCCCGTCCCCTCCATGATTCCCTTGATAGTTCGAAACTGGCGTCTGACTTCCTCGACCACCAACCCGGCGGCCTGCCCGACCGCCTTCATGCACATCGACCCAAAGAGAAAGGGCAGCATGCCTCCCAGGAACAGACCGACCAGCACCTTGGGGTTCGATAGATCGAAGGTCATGCCCTTGCTCTGCCCCTCTACCGCCCTCGCATACTCCGCGAAGAGGACCACCGCCGCCAGGCCGGCTGACCCGATGGCATAGCCCTTGGTCACCGCCTTCGTCGTATTGCCCACCGCGTCCAAAGGATCGGTAATGTCGCGGACTTCCTTGCCCAAATGTGACATCTCCGCGATGCCTCCGGCGTTGTCGGTGATCGGCCCGAAGGCGTCGATCGCCACAACAATACCAGCCATGGACAACATGGACACGGCGGCAACGGCCACACCGAAGAGACCGCCCTGGTTCGCCCCCCCGCAAAGCCAGTAACTGCCGAGAATGGCCCCCGCAATCACTACCACCGGCCAGGCCGTGGCTTGCATGCCAACCGCCAGCCCCGCGATGATGTTGGTCGCGTGACCGGTCTCGCTGGCTTTGGCAATCTCCTTCACCGGCGCATAGCTCTTGGACGTGTAATAATCAGTAACGAACACGAGCGCCAGCGTCACCGCCAGGCCCACCAGAGCCGCCAGGTAATAGCTCATCCCGCTAACGCCCCCAACCCCATCCATCATCTTCATGGTCACCGGATAGAACGCCACAGTGGAGATCCCGCCCGCGACAAAGAGTCCTTTGTAGAGCGCGTTCATGATGCCCCCGCCTGGCCCCACTTTGACGAACATGATGCCGACGATGGTTGCCAGAATCGATAACCCGCCTAGGGCCAACGGATAGAGGATCGGCGCGGCTTGCCCGCCGAACAATGTAAAGGCCAACACCATCGCCGCCACCTTGGTCACGGCATAGGTTTCAAACAAATCCGCGGCCATGCCGGCACAGTCCCCGACATTGTCGCCGACGTTGTCCGCAATGACGGCCGGATTCCGTGGGTCATCTTCCGGAATACCCGCCTCCACCTTGCCGACCAGATCGGCGCCCACATCCGCCGCCTTCGTGTAAATACCGCCCCCGACGCGGGCGAAAACCGAGATCAAACTGCCGCCGAAGCCCAGGCTCAACAGCGCATGAATCGCCTTTTCCTGTCCGGCAATGGCCGAGGCAATGGTGTAGAAGCCGGTCAGCGCCAACAACGCCAAGCCAATGAGCAGGAGCCCGGTCACCGCCCCGCCCCTGAAGGCCACGGTCAATGCCGCATTCAGCCCTTGATGGGCGGCTTGCGCGGTGCGGACGTTGGCCCGAACGGCGATATACATCCCCACGTAGCCGGCCAGCGCCGAGGCGCCGGCTCCGATGAGGAATCCGACCGCCGTCAGCAATCCGAACTTATCCGACCAGATCCCGGCCAGCCACAGAACCGCGAACAAGACAGCCGCCACAAGACCGACGGTTCGATACTGACGATTCAGGTAGGCGCTCGCCCCTTCCTGGATGGCCAGGGCAATGCGCTGCATTTCCTGGTTGCCTGCATCGAGCTTAAAAACCCAATACGCCAGGTAGAACCCGTAGCCGATTCCGGCAAGCGCCGTGGCAATCGAAAACCAGATAACCGCTGTTGCATCCACTGAGCAATCCTCCCCTTGACGACGCGTATCTCTGTCTCTACACGCAAGCCCCAGCCCCACGACAAGGCACCCGACGGCACAAAAGTCCGGTCATTGTATACAGACAGGTGGCAATGATCAAGGCGAAACACCGCCCGCTGCCTCGCCGGACCTTGCTCGTGAGTTTCTTGCGTCGATGGAAGAGGGTCTGTTATAGTTGGCCGCCGGAGGAGGCGCGCATGGGGCTAGGGCCTGAGTATATCCTGGTTGACGGCAAGACGTTCAAGGAGGAGCAGTTGACGCTCGACAACCATGTATACAAGAATTGTTCAATGGATATCTGCCGACAGTAGTGTCCGGTTAAAACGTGAATAGGTTCAATTGGTTCGCGTTCTCAAGTAATTGCCCGGGCCAGTTGTCTCCAAGAATGGCCTGTTGTAATGGGGTTTTCTCGAAAATGGTCACCGACAAGAT
>VGXC01000045.1 GCA_016873495.1 Nitrospira sp.
CGCCGTCCGCATAGCTCACTCGGGCACCTGACCCCGAACGAGTTTGTCGCGCAACGTCAGGTTGAACAGACCGCCGAAGAGGTCTTCTGCTCTGGTTAAGAACTGTCTCAGAACGGGGCCAACGTCAGGCGTTGCTTGCCGTTGGTGTTGGTTTGATGGGGAGGGAGGGGATGTGATCGAGAGATCAGGAGGGCGACTGAAGTTATGGGCGTATCCCTTGATAAGTAAAAAGTAGCGTCTTTGCGTTCGTATTCCGACCAGTGACGGGCTTCTGCTTCGGAAGGTCAGAGGTCTTCGTCGGCGCCAAGGCTGTGAAGGCTTGATCTGAGCCTACCGGGCAGATGCGGTCGTCGTGCCGGTAGTTCTCTGCGACAGTCCGTGCAATCCATCCGCATTTCAACTACAATTCGCAGCCAAGTTCGAGTCCACAGGCGGGGCTCTTTTTCATCGGATTCTACGGTAGGATTATGGCGTTCCAAATACCTTCGGCCGGGTGGTTGGTCGATTATCGCCGGATTAGGCGGGTAGCGTTGAGCTATCGCCGGTTTACGCGGCGGTCTTTAATCGGCGGCTTCCTTCTCGGCAATCGGTGGCTGTTAATCCTGGTTCTGCTTCTGGCGCCCATGGCCGTCGCCGGGGTCGAGCTGACCCACCGCGCGAATATCGACTACTATCTGCTCACCGGTCCCAAGGGGGGCACCTACGATATCGTCGCGCCCCGCCTGGCCGAGGTCTTGAACCGGCCGGACAAACTTGAGCGCTTTCTGCACCTGAATATCGTGCCGGACTTTACCTTCCGGGAGACCTGCGGGTCGTTGGAAAATCTCTTCTACATCGACCATGGGTTGGGGCAACTGGCCTTCGCCGAAGACGGCTTGCCCTTGCACTTCACCCGAACCAGCGAGTGCAAGCTGCCGATCGGATCCGAGCCGGTGACGGAGAAAGGCATGCACAAGGAAATCCGCATGCGCGCCCTCGTGCCGCTGTACAAGTCGCCGCTCCATATCGTGGCGAGAAAGAGCCTTGGGATCGCCGATGCCGACGATATTCCGCCCAGGACCAGGACGTATCTGGGCCCGGAAGGCAGCGCGACGGCGTTCCTCGCCCATCTGGTGCTGGACCATTACGGGATTGTCGTAGAGCGGGTAGGGGAGAATCTGGATTACGAGCAGGCCGCCATGCAGATGCGGGAGGGGAAAATCGACGTGGGCTTCTTCCTCTCGGGCCTGAAGGCCGGCGTGGGGAGTGTGCTGGCGCGCCACGAGGGGGAGTTTCATCTATTGCGTGTCCAACATGCCCAGGGGTTGACGATGCTCTACCCTTTCCTCGTGGAGATCAAGATTCCAGGCGCCGCCTTTCAGGACGCGTCCCAGGAAATCTCGACCATCGGGACCAACACGATTCTGGTGGCGTCCTCCGACTTGAGCGATCTCGAAGCCTATGAAATCGCGGCGAAAATCGACCGAAACGTGCAGGACATTTTACAGGGGATTCCGCTCAACTATGCCAAACTGGCGGACATGGACCCGCGGAAGGGGCTCTACTACACGCTCCACGAAGGGGCGGTGCGGTTCTACGATCACGATCCGCCGTTTTTTATGGATCCGCGGACGTTGGCCGGCATCGGAACCTACTTGTCGTTGCTGTTCGCCATTTTTACCCTCTCGTCGCAATTCGTCCGGGACTATCTGGTGCACCGCTTCTTGTACTCCGTGGATCGGGCGGTGAAAGCCTTCAAGGTGATGCCTAACCAGCCGGCCTCGAAGCGGTACCACCATTATATTCACCGGCTCAAGTTCCGGGCCTTGACTCTGTTGAAAGACGAGCGGATCAGACTGGAGGATTACAAGCGAATTGATGAGTACATCAAGGGCCACTCCTAACAGGGTGTTGAAAAAGACTTCCAGCACTTCCGTGAAGCGTGAAGAAAGAGGGCCTCTCTACCAACAATGAAATGCGAACGACGAGATACGCGTCACTTTAGAGGGGTTTGCCGGATCGTTCCTTCATCCGGTCCAGGCGGGCCTTGTCGAGCTGCACGAAGAGAGCCTTTTCCTGGGTGACCGTCACCGTGCCGGGCGGCTGACCCTTGGCTTTGCGGACCCATTTCCTGCGCGTGTAGATCACTTCTCCCTTCCCGCTCTTCTTGAGATCGCTATAGAGCAGTGCCAGCGTGGCTGCGTCGCGGATCGTCTCCTGGGGCGGATCGGCGCCCTTCTCCAGCCGCACGACCACGTGCGAACCGGGTGTGCCATGGGCATGGAGCCACAGGTCGTCGCTGTGGGCGAACTTGAAGGTCAGTTCGTCGTTCTCCCGTGCATTGCGGCCCACATAGATTGACAGCCCGTCCGTCGAGGTGAAGCGGCGGAACGGACCGGAAGGCTTTTCCGGAGAACGGCTGACGGCCGATGGCTGAGGGCCGGGCTGTCTCCGTTCGCTGTTCGGTGTCGGCTGCCAGGTGCCCAGCTCAAGCGCCTTTCGTTCGAGCTGCAGGCCTTGCAGGTCTTTTTCCGCCGCGGCCAGCCGGGGCTTGATCTCCCGATCGGCCGCCAGGTACTTGCGGTGCTTCTTGAAATAGTCGTCCATATTGGCTTGGGGTCCTTTCGAAGGGTCCAGCGGCAAGGTCAGCTCCGGCATGGCCGGATCGAAATAGTCTATCACCACCGCCTGTTCTTGACCTTTTTGGATCAGCCCCAGATTCGCCTTCAGGAGCTCTCCGTAGCGGGCATACTCGCGGTACCGTTCGGCCTTCTCCAAGTCGGCGCGCAGGGCTTCGATGCGCCTGGCGGTTTTCTTGAGGCTTTTTCGGAGTTCGGCGCCGCGCCTCTGCCGGAGGCTCGTGAGGGTCAATTCCTCTTCTTTCGCCTGGTACCGTTGCTCCAATGCATGGGACCAGGGAAAGGGCTGGTTCTGGTCCGGGGGAAGACCTTCCGCCGTCACGGTATCGCGCGCTTGGGGATTTCTGGTTGGCGTCCGATAGGGTTGTCCGGCCTTCTTCTGGCCTTCCTCCAGGGTTGTCAAGATCTTGTCCTCCGCATCCAGCAACAGGAGGTCGGCGTTGCGGCCGGTCAATAAGGCCAGCAAGGAGCAGGGACCTTCCCGCGAGGTCAGCCGGAGGCGTACGATCCGGTCACCCGGCACCTGTTCGAGCCCGTCGATATGGGCGCCGTGGATGTGCGCCCGCAGGAACTGGCAAAAAGGCGGCGGGCTTGCCGGGTTCGCCGGCTTACGGCCGAGCAGGTGGATCCGCGCGGTCTCCGGATCGGCCGAGCAGAGCAGCATCAGGGTGCGTCCGGGGGCGCGGATCTCCAGGGTAATGGTGCGGGGGGTCGGCTGAAAGACCTTCTGGACCCAGCCGTCGGCTAATGCAGGCGCGATCTCTTCGACGACGGACGCCAGTTCCTTCGCTGTCAGGCCCACGGGCTCCTCCACCCTTCGTTGCGGCAGAGTCTGACGGTCCACCGGTTCAAAATCAAGCACGGTCCGATCCACCCGGCAGCGGATGCCGCTCAGCCGGCGATTTATTCCCAACCCGCGCCCAATCTGTCAGCCCGCTGACGGATCGTGTGTCAGGTCTGCCTCGCGTCAACGGAATGCGGGCCGTATATCGCGGACTTTTCATGTGGCACGGCAGTTGCTCATCCAACTGATGTCTCGTGGGGCGTCAAGTGGGGAGAGGAGGGAGCCGATAATGTCCATGAAAGCGCGGACAAGGAGATCGATCGGGACGACTAAGATCGTGCCGACTTGCGGCAACCCCAATAGCCGGAAGGAAGGAGAGACCACGATGAAATGCCAACGTTGCCGCGGGCTGATGGTGGTCGATCACTACATTGATATGGAAGACGATAGCGGGCACCTCTGGTTGCGCGCCTGGCGTTGCATCACTTGCGGGGAAGTCGTGGACCCCCGGATCTATCGACACCGGCTTATCCAGAGCTCGCTTCGCGATCGCGTGACCAAGGTGGCGGCAGAGAAGAAAGCCAAGAAGTCCAGAGAAGTGGTGAAAATCAGCGCCTGAGCCGCTCATACAGGGCAGGCGGCGGCGAGGTCCGCGCCGTTCGAGCCCGGCGTCCGGCGCACCGACAAGCCGTTCCCGCCGGCCCACGTTTTCTTGCGCTTGCCAGAAGTCCTGGCTTGGCCTACAGTGGCCCTGCCTTGGGTACCATGGATTCCCCGGATAACATCCAACCGGTCGAGATCGCCGTGACATATCGCTTTGCCCAACAGCACGGGTGGGTGGTGACGGCGATCACGGGATTTCTCTCCGCCTACTTCATGGAGGATGCCCGGTTTCGCTGCTGCCGGAAGATCCACGACCTGGAGTCCGGCATTCATCTCTGGCTCTGTGAGATCGTCGGAACGATGCCGGTGCCGCGGTTGGTGAAACGGCTGCAGGTCGATCTGCCGCCCAGCCGAGTGCAATTCCGGCCGGCCTCAGACGGCGTTCCCGCCCGGTACTTGCTGGACTTGCCGGACCAGAGCGAGACCTGAAAGCAGCCGGCGGCTACTTCATCACTTCGGCCTTGCAGTTCCAGCCGTCCCCCTTCACTCCGTTGACCGTGGCGGCGAGTTGATCCGGCTTCATCGTGCCGTCCCCGGTGACGACCGCATGGCCCTTCATGCTTTTCAAATCCACGGTTTTCACGCCGGCGACTTTTTTGAGGGCGGTTTGAATGGCATCCGGATACATCTCGCAGAATTTTCCGCCCAGCATGAGCGTGACCTTCTGATCCGTCGCCCAGGCTGAACCGCCGTTCAGCGCCATTCCCAAGATGATCATACAGAACCACGCGCCTATCTTCGTCATATCCTTGTCTCCTGATGGTTGGAAGGTGTGCCGCAGGGGGGAGTCTGCAAGGATTGTAACGGAATTGCAAGAGGCCGTGGTTCCTCGCTTGCCATGACCGCGAGGCTCCTGTAGATTTCCACCGGGCGTGCCGCGCTCATTGACCCTATGGATCGTACCGTGCCGACCGATGACTCTTCTCTCCAACATCAGGCCCAACGGGTCCTGGAATGGGATCGGCTGCTTGAGGTGTTGGCCAAAGAGGCTCGCTCCGCCCCCGGGGCCGAGCGGTGCCGCGCCCTCGCGTTGGAAACAGATCTCGAGGCGGCCAGGCTGAGGCTCAGGGAGACGGAAGAGATGGCGGCCTTGCGGGAAAGCGAGGCGCCCTTCCCCTCATTGTCCTTTGCCGACTTGCGGGAGGTGCTGGGCCGGGCCGCGAAAGGCGCAGCCCTGGAGGCCCATGAGTTCCGAGACCTATCGATCGCCTTGGGGCTGAGCCTGGAGGTCCTCCGGTATCTGAATCCACGCCGGGAACAGGCGCCGGCCCTCTGGGCCGTGGCCGCCGGGCTGGAAGCGAGCCAGGCCTTGCGCGTTATCCAGACATCGATTGACCGGTGCGTAGACCGGGAGGGCAACATCCGCGAATCGGCCACCCCTGAACTGCGCCGGTTGACGCACCACGCGCAGGACTTTAAACGGCAGATGCGGCTCAGGCTGGAGGTGATCCTGGCCTCAGCGCGCTATGCCGACGTTCTGCAGGAGCGGTTCGCAGCCCAACGACAGGGGCGATACGTGGTGCCGGTCAAGGCCGAGATGCGGTCGAAAATACCCGGCATCGTTCACGATGTGTCGGGGAGCGGGGCCACGGTGTTTTTGGAGCCCCGCGAGCTGGTGGAGCTGAACAATTCCATCAAAGTGGCCGAGCTGGAAGTCGAACGCGAGGTGCGGCGCATTCTTCAGGAGCTGTCTGCGGAGGTGGGGGCCCACGTGTCGGCGTTGGTGTGCAGCCTGGAAATCCTGGCGACGCTGGACTGCATTGCGGCGAAGGCGGCCTTCAGCCACGTGATTCGCGCCCATCCGGTGGCGATCAACGATTGCGGCCGCGTCCGGCTTCGACAAGCGCGCCATCCCTTGCTGGTGCTGGCGCGTGAAGAGGTGGTGGCGAACGACGTTGTCTTGGATGAGACGGTGCGGGTGTTGATTATTTCCGGACCGAATACCGGGGGGAAGACCGTCACGTTGAAGATTGTCGGGCTCTTTGCCCTGATGGTCCGAGCCGGCTTGCCGCTGCCCTGCGATGAGGACTCTGATATGGCGCTCTTTCCCGAGGTCTATGCCGACATCGGGGATGCGCAGGACTTGACCAAAGACCTGTCCAGCTTTTCCGCTCACATGACGCAAATGATTCGCTTGCTGGCCCAGGCCTCCGCCACGAGAACCGGACCCGCGGGGCAGGTGACGGCCTTGCAAGCCCTCGTGCTGCTGGATGAACCGGCTACCTCGACCGACCCGGCTGAGGGAGCGGCCTTGGCGGAATCGCTCCTGCTGCACTTGGCCCGACTGGGGATGAAGGTGGTCGCCACGACGCACTATAACCAGCTCAAAGCCTTGGCCCACACGACGCCGGGCTTCGTGAATGCCAGCGTCGAGTTCGACGTGAGCCGATTGGCGCCCACCTACCGACTGATCATGAACCTGCCGGGCGGATCATCCGCGATCGACATTGCCGGCCGGCTTGGGATGGATGAAGCCATTCTGGAACAGGCGCTCCAGTTACTGCGCCGCGAGGACCGAGTGTTGGAACAGATGCTCGGCGATCTCCAGGAGAAGCAACGGTGTCTTTCGGAAGACCTGGCCAGGGCCGCGATCCTCAAGGCGGAGGCGGAGCGGGCGTCGCAGGAGGCGTCGGAGATCGCGGAGCGCCTGCGCGCTTCCGAGCGGGATGAACGAAAGAACGTGAAGAAAAAGCTCACGCAGGATCTGCTGCAGGCCAGGGCCCAGGTGCAGGGGATTATCGAGGGGCTGAAGAAGGAAGAGAAGACGCTGGTCAAGGCCAAGGAGGCCAAGCAGCAACTGGCCGGCATTGCGAGGCAGGCCCGGGAGCAACTGGGCGCAGGGGCCGAGACGGTTCCGGTCGATCGGTTGATGGCCGGCGATCCGGTTGAAGTGGTGGGTTTGGGCGTCGTCGGAACCCTGCTGGAAGAGGCGATGGGGAAGAAACGGGTGCGCGTCCGCATCGGCGACCGGGAGGCCTCGGTCGAGGTATCGGGGCTCGTGGGTGTCGTACGGGGGGAGGGGCATGAGGCGCAGAAGGCAAAGAGCCGGTCCCAGCAGCGCATCTCGCAGGTACCTTCTTCCGGTGGCATGGAGACATCGTCGACGGTGGATCTGCGCGGGCAAGCCGCCGATGAAGCGTTGGATCTGACCGTCGCGGCGTTAGACCGGGCGGTCTTGGCCGGCGAACCCTGCCTCCGGATTATCCACGGGCACGGAACCGGCCGGTTGAAAGCGGTTCTTCGGGACTATTTGAAGTCTTCGCCTTATGTGGCTTCGTTTAGGGCCGGGGAGCGGGCGGAAGGGGGCGATGGGGTGACGGTCGTGACGTTGGCGTAGCGTTCAGCCCCGTCTGACCAGTTCGACGCCGGCGAGGGTCACCGCTCCGCCGATGATCATGTTGGCGGTGATGGCTTCGTCGAGAAACAAGGAGGCCATGAAAATCCCGAACACCGGCACGAGATTGTGAAAGGCTCCCACCGTGGCCGGGGTCAGGAACTGGAGCGAGAGGTTACGCAAGAAAAAGACGGCGGCCGTGGCGATGCCGATGTAGATGATGAGGAGCCCGCTCGACAGGGTCACGTGGAGGCGGGAGGGTATCGACCAAAACATGGCCGCCAGCAACAAAAAGAACAAGCTCGTTCCGAACATCACCGTGGTGGCGGCTGCGGCGCCATAGCGTTGCACCATGCCGGTGCTGAGCACGACGCAGGAGGCCGCGGACAGGGTGAACAGCAGGACGAGCAAGTCTCCGAATCCCACGGCCTGATCGTGCAGCCCTTCGGGGATGGCATACAGGCAACCGCAGAGCGAGAGCGCGATGCCGGTGATCTTGACGACGCTGGCCCGGTCCTTCCTCAGCGATAGACTTATCAGCGCGGTGAAGGTCGGGTGCAGGCTGTAGATCAGGCTGTAGTGGCTGACACTGGTGTAGGCCAAGGCCCAGCCGGCGAAGCCGTAGGCGATCCCCACGCCCAAAATTCCCAAGAGGGTCAAACGGATGACATCGCTCCCGGTCATCTGCCGCAGTTCCTGCCATGGCCCTGTCAAGGTGAGCAAGACCAGACAGGCAAAGGCGATGAGGACTCTGAGGCACACCAGCTCTATGGGTGCGATGTCGCTCTGACGAAGAACGGCCTTCATGGCGGGCGTGACGGTGCTGAGTGTCAGGACTGCCGCCGTGACATAGAGCAACGGGCCGTGGTCTGCGTGCGGCTCCGCCGGGCGGGAGAGCGCCACGCCATGGTCCCAGGTATTAGAAAGCGGTGAGGCTGATGGCGGCATGGTCTTTGCGGTCAAGGATGAGCTGCTGCCGGGGTTCGCCGGAGATCGCCGCGAGGCATCCTCCCATCGCGAAGCTCCCGTCTTGCTGTCTGCCGATGTGCCCGTCCCTGCGCCTCTGCGATTGGCGCCATTATCTTATCGGACGAGATGCCTGCAAGCTTGACCCGCCTTTAGGCGAAGCCAGGGGCATAGACCCGTGGCTGAAATCGCTGTCTACGCATGCCGATCGGACCTGCGGTTTGGACTGTGGCCTGAATGTCTCGTTGGTGGATTTCCTTCCTTGCTGGTGGAACTCAACCAGCACAACCTTTGTTGCTTCTACGCATATCTTGAAATTTCGGGCACTTACATTGCGTCCCGTTGGCACCCTGTTTGCCTCATCCCTGCTTGTCGAGGCGGACACGGTCGAGGGGTGAGTCGCAATGTTTCTGCATTGGGACTTGGGGCGCAAAGGAGGCTGCCATGAAGAGGCAGATGGAGCCGATTGACTTGATGGTTGTCGTAGGCCTGTTTGCCACGGTGCTCGGAGGGTTGGGTCTGTTCGCGGCCACGAGCGGAAGCCTCGTGGCCGGGCACGGCGACATGACGGCGGAGAATCTGTCGGCGGGCAACCTGGATCCGATGCAGTGGGTTCAGCCGGCGTTGGGTGACGCGATCGTGAACGCCTCGCGGCTGGAACGGGAGGCCTACCGGGAGATGATCGCCGCCGCGGCGGATCTGCAACGCGCGCGCCTGATCGACATACAGCTCCAGTCCGCTCCCTCGGACTATATCGAGCGGATCGGCGACCATGCCCGCCTCGTGGAGGCCGATCACGTGGCCAGGCTGCAATTCGTCATGGGCCGTCGGATCGTGGACGCCACGGCACGGGGGATCAAGGCAGGGATGTATCAGCTGCCCGTGCTGGGCGATCGGTACAACCGCCGTATGATCCGCTCCGCGGAGCTGTACGCCATCCATCTGGACGACCAGTACCGGTCGGCCCACGAACCGTTGCTGGGATGGGAAGTCGTGGCGGCGACGCGGGTCCGCCAACTGATGGAGGGCCGCATCCAGCAATGGCTTGGGCAGGCCATCGTCCGGACGGGCAAGGGGCAGGAAGATTACGGAAAAGCTCTGGCCGGCGCGCAGGAGCAGCTGGCGGCCCTGGCCCTTGCGGCCATTCACCAAGAGCTGACAGCCGACCGGTTTGCCGGGCTGGCCGAAGCGGACGCAGGGCCGGCGAGCCAGGCGGCCTCCTTTGTCGGCCCCCGATCCTGGCCGGAGATTCCCATGGGGATCATGGCGGCCTCCTTCTTCGGGTTGATCGGGATTTTTTGCATCGGCCTAGCCACGCCGCGTCGTCGCCGTGGCGCTCACGCGGAGACGGTCACACTGCGGGAGCCGGCGACGGAGTCGCGCGAGCGGCGGTACCACAAGACCGCCGCGTAGATGGCCGGGAGGAGGTGTCTATGTCGTGGGGATATTGGGGCATTGTGGCGGGGTTGGCCGTGGTGCTGGCCGTCTTCTTCATCTGCATGGAACTGCTCTATGCGCACGTGAGACAGGCCGCCAAGGAGGGCGGACTATCCGTGGAAACGGGAAGCGGCCAGCCGTCCGGGTCCACGACAAAGCAGGCGGCCTGACCGGGCGTTGGGAATCCCGTTTCGGCGAGCCCGCCTGATCGGAAGCGGGACAAGCGCCGGTACGGGGATCGCGAGGTCGGCATGGTGGAACTGATCGGTCTGGTCACGATGGCCGCTCTTATCCGGTTGTTGGATTTCGGCATGGCCAACGAAAGCGAGGCAGAGCGGCGCCGGCTGTCCATGTCCGGAAGAGAGGGCGTGGCTCCATTGGCCGATGCCATCGGGGCGCAACCAGAACGAGACCGGAGCGCCGCCACGCGCGTGGCAGCGTGACAGACACCTATCCACGACGTGAGGAAGAGGAGGAATCAGCCATGAAAGTCCTTGTGACCATAGGAAGCGCGATCGCCCTGTCCGCGTTGGCCGCGACGCTGCTGTTCGTGCCGGCGGCTGCTGCCAGTGAGCAGCCGGCGGGCATGAGCGAATCGTCGCGGATCGATGCACAGGCGATCAACATCGAGACTCAGGCGGCGTCGACGCATGCTGTTCGGTCCGACGGGAAGCCCACGATGGGGCAAGCAGAGGAGATGCCTCTGCGCATGTTGGAGATCGAGGAAGGGACGCATCTGTTGGCTGCGGAGCAGGGGCATTTTTTGTCCCTGGGGCAGGCGTCCTTGGACTGGGAATTGCTCGAACAGTTGGGGATGCAGGACGAAGCGTCGAGCACGTCGTTTTAAGCGAGGGACAGGCATCCCTCAGTGGCAGGCGACCGTCCGAGAACCTTGCGAGAACCTTGTGTGGGGCTTGTTCGCGCGGCTAGTTCGTGAAGGGCGTGATGACGGCCGACACCTCGTTGCGCAACACGAGCGTCAGACTCTGTTGGGAATCCTGATCCTCATGCGCCAGCGCGAGGAGCGAACAGATTTGCGGCACGGAGTCCGGCGGGAGCGCCAGGAGGACCGGAAACTCAAAGAGGGGAAGCAGGGGCTGCGCGACGGCCAGGCGGAGCCTGAGGGCTATCAGAATGTCTCGGACGCGCACGGCTTGCTGTTCTCCCGGCACCTCCTGGGCAGTGGCCACAGCCACGTTCCAGAGGGCCTTGGTGATACCCACCGGAAGGGGTAAGCCCAGCGCCTGAGCTTGTTCCGTCACGTCAACGAGCAGCCCTGCTTGCACCGCCTCTTCACGTGATTGCAGGCTGCTGCGCAAGTCTTTCTGGCTTGCCGTGTCTGGTTCGGCCGGAAGGTGCGGCACAGGCGAAGGAGCGGATTCCGTCGCTTCTTGCCGGCTGTCGGGGACAGCGGCTGTCTCGGTCGGCGCAACCGGGGTCGGCTCGTCGGTTCCACCGTGCTTGTCATCCTTGCGCAGGACGCTTATGAGCCCTTCGTACACAGAGCGCGCGGCTTGTGACCAGCGGGGATCGGACGGAAGCCCTCGGAAGGCCGCTTCGGCCGCTTTCCGTTCATCGTAGGTCAGTGTTCGTTGCGAAAGATTTGACTTCATGGATAGGGAGATAAACCTCGGTTTGATGATGTCAAGAGGGGGGGCGGGGGCGGAGAGTCTCTCAGGCGAGGGTCGATGGCCGGGCGCCAACCGCCTCGTTCTCAGGCTCGGCTGTGCGGCCGGATCTGCCGGACGGAGGGCTGGACGCGAACCGAATCAGAAATCGACTGCCGGTTCCTTCCTGGCTTTGGACCTCGAGAAAGCCCCCATTCTCCTGGATCAGGCGTTTCACGTTCGTCAACCCTAACCCGGTCCCGTATTCCTTGGTCGTGAAGAAAGGCTCGAAGATGTGTTCGAGGTGGGCCGGAGCGATCCCGCAGCCTGTGTCGGCGATCTCGATCTCCACCTGACCCTGTTCCGCGGCTCGCGTGGCGACCATGAGCCGTCCTCCGTGCGGCATGGCCTCCCGGGCGTTGATCAACAGATTGACCAGCGCTTCCTTCACCTGGTCCGGGTCCACGTGCACCGGTCCGAGGGCATCCGAAAAGTTCGTGTCGAGCGCGATCGACTCATGGCTTCCCTGCGCGTTCCACTGCCGCAGCGCCGCTTCGGCCAGGTCGCGGAGGAGCACCGGCTTCGGTTCGGGAGGCTTCTGGCGGGCATAGCGCAGGAAGTCGTTGATGCGGTGGGTCAGGCGGTCCACCTCCTCGATGATGTAACGGGCGACTTCCTGCTTCACCGATTCCGCCTGCTGCTCCTCCAGAACCAGCTGGGCCGAGCTGCGGATCACGCCCAGGGGATTGCGAAGGTCATGGGCCAGAGCGGCCAGCAGTTGCCCCACCGAGGCCAGCTTCTCGCGCCGGATCAGCTCTTCCTGTTGAGTCTTGACGGTGCGGAGGCTCTCTTCGAGCGCGCTGCGCATGGCCTCGAAGGTGCGCGCCAGGTCTTCGATTTCGTCGCCGGTGCGGATGTCGATGGAGGCCGGTCTGGCTGTCCCGTCGTGGGTGGGGATCGAATCCGGCAACGCGGCCACGTTGCGCCGCAGGGCATCCGCTTCCCGCCGCAGCGCCAGGATCGGGCTCACGATGCGTCGACCCACCAGAAAGCCCAGCGAGGCCAGGACGATCACCAGCCCGAACCCGATCAATCCGACGGTCACCAAGAGCGAATAGATGGGGGCGTAGGTTTCCTCAGGCTGCTGTCGGATGAAGGCGAACCACTGCTCGCCGTCCAGACTGGCGGTGCTGAGCTGGTGCGCGAACCGGACCGGCGCTGCGCCGACGATGGAGTTGCGCCCTCCGTGCGCATCGTCCTCCGCCACCAGCCAGAGCGGTCGGTCTTGGGCCAGTTGGGTCAACAGGGCCTCGTGGATCAGGTGCGCGGTCGGGGGCAGGACCGGGCAAATCAACGGAGTCCCCTCGGTGTCCAGCAACATGCCGTGGCCGGTCTCTCCGATCCGGATCGGCAAAATCGTGTTCATCAGGACATCGCGGCGAATGACGAGTCCCACCACGCCGACCGGCTTCGTATGCCCCTCGTCCAGGATCGGGACCGACACCTCGAACAGATAGTCGTTCAGCGCGGGATCGTGCCGAATCGAGCTGACGTAGGCTGTGCGCTGCTCGAACGCTTCCCGCCACCAGTCCCGGTCCCCGTTGAGGTAGGGGGTCCGGGGCGTGGATGTGGCCATGACCGCGCCATGACGGTCGGCGATGACGACGCCCACGTAGTAGCCGGCCTCCTGCGCCCACTCGCGCAGGTAGGCGGTGGTGTCGGGCAAGGGGAGCGGGGCGCCCGCCGTCCTGGCCTTCGACCAGGCGGTCTGCTCGGCTTCCAGCAGCGCCCGAATCTGGCCCTCGCTCTTGCCGGCGTACCGCTGGTTGGCGACCTCCAGGGAATGCCGGATGTGAATCGGAACCAGGGCCAACCGCGCCGCCCGGTCGATTTCCGTATCCACGGCCGCCG
Source organism: Nitrospira sp. (assembly GCA_016873495.1). GTDB lineage: Bacteria > Nitrospirota > Nitrospiria > Nitrospirales > Nitrospiraceae > SYGV01. The sequence continues at coordinate 13,321 of VGXC01000045.1, forward strand.
CGATGCGGATGGCGGTCGACCGCGCGATTTCCTGAAACCCGTTCCCGATCGAGTGCTTGAGGCTGTCGGTGCTGTAGAGGTAGGTGGCGATCAGCGCGGCTACGCCGGGGAGGATGCCGACGATCAGCAGCGCGACGAAGAACTTTTTCTGAAGGCCGCCGGTCCGCGACTGTTCCATCGGCCCCTCGGTCGGATTTACGGCGTCAGGTGGTACTTGGCCATCCGATAGCGCAGGGTGTTCCTGGTGATCTTGAGCAAGCGGCTGGCCTCCGAGACGTTGCCGCCGCTTTTCCGCAGGGCCTCGGTGAGCATGGCTTTTTCCATGTCCTCGACCGACAGCCCGTAGGACAGCAGCGAGGGGATCTCTCGGCTCGCGGCCCCGTTCCCTCCCTGCGCCGCCGACGGATCGAAGAGGTAGGCCGGGAGATGCTCCGGCCGGATCTCCCCTTCCTTGCAACTGATCGTGATCCATTCCACGACATTGTGCAGCTCCCGCACGTTGCCCGGCCAGTGGTACTCCTGCAAGGCGGTCAGGGCTTCCGGCGACACGCGCCGGATGCGGACTCCCCGTTCGCGCTCCGAGGCTTCCAGGAACGATCGGAGCAGGGCGGAGATGTCCTCCCGCCGCTCGCGCAGCGGGGGGATGTGCAACTGGCAGACATGCAGCCGGTAATAGAGGTCTTCGCGGAAGCGGTCCTTGGCGATCAGGTCCCGCAGATCCTGGTTGGTGGCGCCGATGACCCGGATGTTGACTTTGATTCCGCGGAGGCCTCCCAGCGGTTCCACCAGATGATCTTCGAGCACGCGGAGCAGTTTGGCTTGGACGCCGAGGCTCATCTCCCCGATCTCGTCCAAAAACAGGGTGCCGCGGTCCGCCAATTGGAACCGTCCGGGCTTGGTCGTTTTGGCGTCGGTGAAGGCGCCTTTCTGGTATCCGAACAGTTCGGATTCCAGCAGGGGTTCGGGAATGCCGGCGCAGTTGATTGCGATCAGCGGGCCGCCGGCGCGGGGGCTGGCATCGTGGATGGCACGGGCCAACAATTCCTTGCCGGTTCCGCTTTCGCCGGTGATCAGTACCGTGACGTCCGTGTTGGCGATCTCCATGGCCAGGCGCTTCAACTCCGCCATCTTGGGCGACACGCTGACCATGCGGTCGATGCCGAACCGTTCGTGGAGGCCGGCCCGCAGGGCCCGGTTGTCCTGCGCCAGGCGCCGCAGTTCCAGGGCGCGCGCGATGACGATTTTCAACTCGTCGTTGTCTACCGGCTTGGAGATGTAATCGTACGCGCCCTTGTGCATGGCTTCGACGGCGGATTTGACGGTGCCGTAGCCGGTGATGATCAGCACCGGCACGTCCGGGCGCACCCGCTTGGCCGCCTCCAGCACATCGAGTCCGGTCACCTTGCCGAGTTGGAGGTCCGTCACGATCAGATCGAGGTCGTCGTGTTCGGTGAGGATGCGAATCCCTTCCTCGCCGGTGTGCGCCAGCCGCACGTCGTACCCCTCCGGTTTCAGCACCAGCTCCAGGAGCCGGCGCATCCGTTCTTCGTCTTCGATGATGAGGAGGCTTGGTGGGTGCATAGCGTTGCGGAACAGGGTCCAAGAGCCGTTGCCGCGCTGATTTAGCCTATCGTCAACGGCGCAACCGGTCAAGGGGATCGCCATAACGTCGCCTCAGGCTTGGCTCTCCGCCGGCCAGCGGAGCGTGAACCGGGTGCCCGTCCCCTCCTCGCTCTCGACGCCGACGGTGCCGCCGTATTTGGTCACGATCTGGTAGACGATGTTGAGCCCCAGCCCCGTGCCCTTGCCCGGTTCCTTCGTCGTAAAAAACGGATCGAAGATTTTGCCCAGGAACGCTTTGGGGATGCCCGGACCGGTGTCGGCGATCCGGATGACGATCCATCCGTCCTCGAACCTGGTGCTCAGGCTGAGCCGGCCGTGGCCGTTCATGGCCTGGATGGCGTTCACGATGATGTTCTGAAAGACCTGCTGGACCTCCTCGGGTCGAGCCAGGATCGCGGGCACCGGCCCATAGTCGGTCACCACCTCGAGGTCGTCGGCCATGTGCGCGAGCCGAGCCAATTTCAGGGCGTCGTCCAGCTTGTGGTTGACGTTCACCGGCTGGACGTCCTCGGTAAAACCGGGGGCGGCGTAGCCGGCAAAGTTACGGATGATCGAGGCCATGTGCCGGCTGTATTTGACGATGTCCTTGGCATACTCCTTCGTCACCCGGAGGTCATCCTCGTCTTCCATGGCCTGCGCCATGCCCATGATCACGAACAGGGGGTTGTTGATTTCATGGGCGATGCCCGCCGTCAACGTGCCCATGCCGGCCAGTTTTTCGGCCTGGATGAGCTGGTCCTGCAGTCGCCGTTCCGCCGTGACTTCCCGCAAGGCCAGCCCGATCCTGGTGGCGCCGTTGCCGTCGGCGCTGACACGGAAAAACCGCTGGCCGAAGACCCGGTCGCCGATCCGCAGATCCCGCAAGGCCACGCTCGACGGATCTTCCGCTTTGGGCGCCAGCGGGTCCCGGCGGTCGGCCTGGGGGGGCGCGTCGCGCGACGCCGGGAGGCCGGGCGCGGCGGCCCGCGCCCCATCGAATTCCTGTTCGATCCGGCGCTGGGTGGGCTGATCCACCGGCAGGAGACGAAAGAGGTCCTGGCCGATGCCCTGCCGGGGCGCCACGTCCAGCACACGCATGGCTTCGGCGTTGATGTACTCGATCGTGCGGTCCTGGCGCAGGATCATGACGCTCTCCGGCAGGCTGTTGAGAATTTTTTCGTTGTACTCTTTCAAGGACCGGACTTCGGCCGTCTTGGACGCCACTTTTTCTTCGAGTCCGGCGAAGGCCAACTGGAGTCTGCCGTTCATCGCGTTGAATTCGTCCGCCAATCGCTCGATCTCGTCGCCGGTGCGGATGGTGATCGGCTCGGTCAGCTCTCCGCGGCCGATGCGGGCGGCCCCTTCCTGGAGGCGCTGGATCGGCGTCACGATCCGGTGGGCGGCATAGTATCCGATGGAGCCCAGCAGCCCCATGGCGAGGAAACCGGCGGAGGCGATCCAGAGCAGCAGGCTGCGGGTCGGCGCGAAGATTTCGTCGGAGGCCTGCCAGGCGAAACTGTGCCAGAGGACGCCGGTCGAGGCCTTCGTCGTCAGGCTGGTTTCCGGGAGGGGCGCAAAACCGATGATGGACGTGTCCCGCCCTCCGTGTCCGTCTCCGTCCGCCTTGACCCAGCCCGGATCGTCCTTGGTGACGCTGCGCACCAGAGACGCGTCGCTGACCCGGACGCCGGTGGGGAGGATGGGGCAGATGATGACGGTCCCGTGCGAATCGATCAGCATCACGTGCCCGCTCTTGCCGAACCGGACGGGATGGATGGCCGGCTGGAAAAACGCTTTGGCATCGTAGACGCTCTGGAGCACACCGATCACACGATGGCGATGCTCGTCGAGGACCGGCACGGCCAAGGTGAAGACATAGTTGTTGAGGGCCTCGTCGAAGGCGATGTTGTCCAGATACACCTGTCCTCGTCCCCGGTTGAAGGCGCCGCGCCACCAGGGCTGGTCGCGGTGGCGGTACCGGAGGGCGCCGCGCCCGCCGGCGCTGGCGACGACGGCGCCTTCCTGGTCGGTGAGAAACATGGCCAGGAGGGCCGAACGGTCGGATGGAATCTCGCCCAGCCCCTGAGTCCGGGCAAACCGCCGCAACACCTCTTGCGCGGGAGCGGTGCGGGGGGCGAGGGCGAGGAGGCCGCCGGATTGCCAGCCTAGGGCCTCGCGTGCGAGGAGCTTCGTCACCTCGGACGGTGAGCGCCCTTGGTACCGCCTGTTGCTGGCGTCAAGGGCCGCGAGCACATCGTTGTTGGTCGCGATCCTGGTCCGCCTGGCGATCTCGCCGCTCAGCACGAGGTCGATGGAGCGGGCCGTTTCGCCGGCCAGCGCGCGGAAATTTCCCCCGATCACCCGTTCCAGCTCGGTGGTGCCCTGGGAGTAGGCGACCACCATGCCGAGCACCAAAGGGAGGGCGCCGACCCCGAGGATGGCCAGGATGATCTTGTGCTTCAGCCCGACACGCATGGCAGGATGTTGAAAAAGTCCACCAGCTTTGTTCTCGCGTCGCTCAGGGGCTCAACGTACCGCAAAGAGTACGTCTCGCCCCTTCGCTCGCTGCGGCCTCGCTGGACGGCCTTTTTGACCATCCTGCGGGGCCTCCATGTCATTACAGACCATCGAGTCATTGGTTTTTGAGTGGTTTCAAAACGATATTTCATCATTTTGCCTGACAGGTAACCGAGCTGCCAGGAGGCTTACGTCGCGAACTGGTTCTTGAACACCAGTCTGCTGTCCACGGCTTTCCTGACCGTGTCGATCAGCTTCTCCTTTTCGACCGGCTTGACGAGATAGTCCAGGACGCCCTGCTTGAGGAGGGAAGTGGCCATCTGCAAATCCGGGAACCCCGTCAGGACCACCAGGGGCAGAGAGGGATATTCCGTCCGGAAATACTCGATGGCTTCGATCCCGTTCAGCTTGGGCATCCGGATGTCGCAGAGAATCATGTCCACATACATGGGGTTGTCGCCGGCGTTGAGGAGCTTGATGGCCTCCGCTCCGTTTTCCGCCTCGATCACCTCGTAGTTGGCCTTCTCGAGGTGCGTCCGCACCACCTTGCGGATGTCCGGCTCGTCATCCACCACCAGGACTCGTCCGAGCTGTTCACGCGGCGCATCAAACATGGTGCCCTCCTTTGATGTGGGCCTCCCGGAGCAGGCAGGCTAGGCCCATGGGTTGTTTTGTTTTAGGAGGGAGCAAGTACCGAGCCTGTCTGGTGGATTTGGGAAAGCCTAGATTTGTGTGAGGCTTGCGAGGCGATAGTGGGAGGATCGTGCCGATGAAGCTGGTCGCATTGGTTGATTTGACGCAAGCGCCAGGTTCATATGCACCAATGGACAGGGGGAGAAGCAGACATCACATCGGTTGCGCAAGCGCACCGTGCAGAGGTTCAACTCACGTTGGTTGAAAATGGCCGTCCAGAAGAGCCTTGGGAAGAGGCCTGGTCGTTGCGACGAGCGATTGTCACGTTTCGGAGAAGCCCCCAATGCTTGGCTCGGCGGATGGCGCTGAGCCGAAACATATCCGCAAACGTTCGCTCACTTGTCGCCTCCAGTTCCGCGAGAGGCGGCGCGAGGGTCAGGAGAGAAGGCTGAAAGGCGGCCTCCTGTGTCGGCGGGGCCGTCATGTTGTAGGGACAGGCATCCAGGCAGTCGTCGCACCCGAAGATGCGGTTGCCCAGTTTTGGGGCCAGCTCGGCCGGGATCTCATCGCCCGGCTTATGCAACTCGATCGTCAGGTAGGCAATGCAACGCCTCGCATCCACCACATATGGTTCCACGATTGCTCCGGTTGGGCAGGCCCGGATGCAGAGCTGGCAGGTGCCGCAGAGGTCGGCGCCCGGCTCGTCCGCGTCCAACTCGAGCGTCGTGAGCAGTTCTCCCAGGAGGAGCCAGGACCCGTAGCGGGGCGAGACGAGGTTGGAATGCTTGCCGATCCAGCCGAGGCCTGCCCGCTGTGCCCAGGCCTTTTCCATGACAGGGCCTGTGTCCACGTACCAGCAGGACCCGGCGTCTGATGCGAGGGTCTTGAGGTGCGCCTCCAATCGTTCCAGTTTGGCTTGCAGGACGCCGTGATAGTCCCGTCCCCAGGCATAGCGGGCGATGCGGCCGCGGCCTGGGCTTTCGTCGGGCCGGTGGCCGGTGAAGTAATTCATGCCGACGGAAATAATCGACCGACAGCCGGGCAAGACCTGCTGCGGATCGGCGCGCCGTTCTGGCCTTTGGGCCATCCAGCCCATCGCGCCCTCGTAGCCGCGGTCGAGCCATTCACGAAGACGGGCATATAACGAACCGGGAAGCGAGGCGGCTGGGTTTGAGGTGGCACGGCTGATGCCCACCGCGTCGAACCCCAGACGGAGCGCCTCCTGTTTGATGGCCTCGGCCAGCGTCATGGCTTGGAGCGGTGCGGCGGCTGCTGGGAGACGGGCGGAGGCATGCTGGCCGAACAATCGAACATGACGCCAAAGCGGGCGGAGCATTGCGGCGTCTTGCAAGTGCCGCAAGCGCCGGTGATTTTGGTTTTCCAATCGGTGGCCTTCTCATCGAAACGGCAGGAGGTGGCCCCCCCCTTGGAGATATTCGACCAGGGGCGATTGGTGCCGGGGAAACGGGCGACCACGCAACCGGCCAGCATAGGCACGTCGCAGCCCCCTTTGGTCTGGTTCTTGGCCATGCCGAAGCTACAGGAGGATTCCGTTGTGGCGCTCACATCGCCCGCCGGTTGCGCCGCGGCCGGGCCGGGAAGTACCAGCCCCAGGAGACCCCCGCACAGCAAAAGGACTGGAATAATAATGTCGGCTTGAAGGCGCATAGCTCGGATTCTCCTCCGTTCGTCGATGAAAGCGATATCGTAGCACAATCTGTTTACTTTTCCTCCCTGTCCGATGTACCGTTTCGTGGTGTCGCTGGCTTGGTCCAGGGGGGAAAGGCCCCGGTTCGTTTCTCTGTCAGAGGAGGTGTGCATGTGCCGTAACCCGAAGGTGGCCATGGTCCTGGCCGCCGCCGCGGCTTTGTGGTATGTCGCTCCTGCGCTCGGCAATCAACTCAAACAGGCGATGCTCGGCAGCGATGGGGCCCCGACGGTCCTCGTCCCGGCCGGAGAATTCGAGATGGGGTCGGGCGAGCATGAAGGGGAGGCGGACGAGCGACCCAGGCATCGGGTCCATCTGGACGCTTATTATATGGATCAGTATCAGATGACGGTGTCCCGCTACGTGAAATTTATCGAAGCGACGAAACGGGAGCCGCCCAAATTCTGGAACGAAGTGCGCCTGCCCGAGGGGGGGGATTTGCCCGTTGTGGGCGTGGATTGGCTGGACGCCGAGGCCTACTGCCAATGGGCCGGCCGGCGATTGCCGACGGAGGCCGAATGGGAAAAGGCGGCCCGGGGCGCCGATGGGCGGAAATATCCTTGGGGCAACGAGGAGCCGACGAGCCGGCATGCCAACTTCGGGAAACAGGAGAAGGACGAATTGCCGCTGACGCCGGTCGGTCGCTATGAGGCGGGGAAAAGCCCCTATGGCATCTATGATATGGCCGGGAACGTTTGGGAATGGACGGCCGACTGGTACGACGAGAATTATTATCGCCAGAGCGCGCCGCGCAATCCGCAGGGACCGTCGCAAGGGCTCAGCAAGGCGACCCGAGGCGGGGCATGGGACCGGCATCAATTCAATTTGCGCGCAGCGAACCGAAGCGGGATGACGCCGACGAACAGGCTCAAGTCGCTCGGGTTCCGTTGCGCCCAGGATGGACCGCGGTAACCGGGGGCCGATGACCGAATCCGCGCGACCCATGCCGCATAACGCCGAGTCCTTTGCCGGCAACCCGTCCACCGATGACACGGAGCGACGGGAACGGCAAGTGTGCGCCGAGCAAGTTCGGATGCTTTTTTCCGGAGTTCTCGCCACGTTCCTGGCCAGCATCTTCAATGCCTGCCTCTTAGTCTTCGTGCAGCGGGAAATCATCGCGCCCCCAATGGTGTATGGCTGGCTGGCCTACTTCATGCTGGTCATGACGGGGCGCACCATTTTGGCCTATTTCTACTGGCGTGCGCCGGAGGCCGACCGGGTCGAAGGGGCCAGTCGGTGGGAGTTCTATTTTGCGCTGGGGGCTGCGCTGAGCGGACTGGCTTGGGGCGGAGCCGGATCTCTGCTGTATGCCCCTGATTCGCTCTTTCACCAGGTGTTTCTGGTGTTCGTCGTCGGTGGCATGGCGGCAGGCGGGGCGGCCATCTTGTTTCCTCGGCTGTCCGTCGCGATTCCCTTTCTCGTGTTCACGCTCGTTCCCACGTTGGTCCCGTATTTCTTGTCCGACGACACCCTGCACCGGACCATGGGGACGATGTTGATCCTATACTTGTTGATCCTCCTGGCGAGCACAATTCGGACGAACCGGACCCTGCACATCGCCCTCGGGCTGCGCTACGACAACGAGGGCTTGATCCGAAACTTGCGGGCGGAGATCGACCAGCGCCGGCAAGCCGAGGTGGCGTTGCGCGAGAGCGAAACCAGGTATCGACACCTGGTAAACTCCGCGGTGGATGTGATCTTCACGGTGCGCAAGGATGCCGTGATCAACTCGCTCAGCCCGTCCTTCACGACGACGCTCGGCTGGGATGTCTCAGAGTGGGTCGGCAGGGCGTTTCCCCCGATCATTTATCCCGACGATCTCGCGGCGGCCATGCGATACTTTGCGTTGGGCCTCGCCGGCACCGCTCACCAGACATTTGAACTCCGCATTCTCGCCAAAAGCGGAGCCTACGTCCCGATGGAATTCGTCCTGACACCGCAGCACGCGGGGGACGCTATTGTCGGCGTGTTCGGATTTGCGCGCGACATTACCGAACGCAAACAGACCGAGGCGGCGCTCAAGCAGAGCGAGGAACAACTGCTCCAGTCCCAAAAGATGGAAGCAGTCGGCAAACTGGCCGGCGGCATCGCCCACGAGTTCAACAATATCCTCCAGGTCATCAAGGGCTATTGCTATTTCCTGCTGCCGGAGCTGGCGCAGCAAGAGTCTTTGCGGAAGGACGTCGAGGGGATCGAACAGTCGGCGGACCGGGCCGCCGGCCTCACGAATCAACTGCTGGCCTTCAGCCGGCGGCAGGTGATCATGCCCCGGGTCCTGGATCTCAATGCGATCATCGTGGAGCAGCACCGGATGCTGGACCGGCTGATCGGCGAGTCCATCAAGCTGGAGGTGGAGCTGGCGCCGGATTTGCCGCGAGTCAAGGCGGACCCGGCGCAGATCGGGCAGGTGCTGCTCAATCTGGTCAACAACGCCCGAGACGCGATGCCGAGCGGCGGGGTGCTCACGATCGCGACGGCGAATCGGCTGTTGCGGGGCGACCGGGACGCGGAGTACCCGGGGATTCCGCAGGGCGTCTATGCGACGCTCAAGGTGCGCGACACGGGCTGCGGCATGCCGCCGGCGGTGCTCGAGCGGATCTTCGAGCCGTTTTTTACGACCAAGGAGGTGGGCAAGGGGACCGGCCTGGGCTTGTCCACGGTATATGGCTTGATAGCGCAGATCGGGGGGCACATTCGGGTGACCAGCCGGCCCGGGCAGGGCACCTGCTTTACGATCCTGTTGCCGGCGGTGCGCCAGGTCGTGGACGATTTGGGTATGGAGAAGCCGTCGGACGGCCCACTCACGGGAACCGAAACGATCTTACTTGCCGAAGACGAATCGGCGGTGCGCCAGGTACTGCACGCGGCCCTGGGTGCGAAGGGGTATCAGGTGCTGGAGGCGGAGAACGGCCAGGCGGCGCTGCAGGTATGCCGGGACCATGCAGGGCCGATCCACCTGGCGATAGTGGATCTGGTCATGCCCATGCTGGGCGGGCAGGGCCTGGTCCGGCAGCTGGCGCCTCGGTATCCGAACCTAAAAATCCTTTACATGTCCGGCTATACCGACCAGCCGGTCGACCTTCAGGAGTTGCCGGACGTGAAAAAGGCCTTCTTGCAAAAACCTTTCTCATCGGAAGTCTTGCTGCGAACGGTTCGAGGCCTTTTGGATGAATCCTAACCTCGGCCCCTCCCCCGACCTCGTGTGGCGTCTCGACCGTGGGGATGCTGTGTATCTATTGAACCGATTCGAACCGACTCCCATCAAAGAGAGTTGTAGCGGCTTGTTCGGCAGCTGTAAGTCGTAGCGTCGTCTCTTGAGCCTGTTCCGCATTGCGGCCGGCGGGGCTAATGCCTTCCTCAAAGCTCTCCTCGCAAACCGTAAATCTTTGAGCCACGAACCCAAACCTGCTACAGTTTGCAGCTCGAAATGCCGGCGCAGTGACGTTGGCCCCGTTCTGAGACAGTTCTTAACCAGAGCAGAAGACCTCTTCGGCGGTCTGTTCAACCTGACGTTGCGC
>VGXC01000046.1 GCA_016873495.1 Nitrospira sp.
CCCAGCTCCGGAGGGTCATCACCATGATCAGTCGATTGATGAATCGAGCCACTCTCGAATACGGGAAGGGCAACACCAGGGGAGAGTACACGTAGAGATTATCCATCAGCCTGCGGATTCCATAGATCCCCGCCCGCCAGTTGGCGATGCGCTTTCGGATGCGAGGCAAGTCCTTTAACGTCGGCCGCCTGACGCCGGTGTTCTCGATGAACAGGACCCGATGACCAGCCCGAGCGAAGGTCGACATAATCTCCTGATGCCCTTGCCAGACAAAGTCCCAGTCAATCGTCGAGATACAGACGATATCGTCTTTCGGCTCACTCACCGGTTATTCTCCGCTCCGGATCATCCGCGCTACACAGCGGAGCCATTCGACCAGCATGTTCTTGCTTTTTTCTCCCGCAGCACTGCGATCCCATATCCTGCCATGAGCAGAATCAGTGGCATGACCATGACCCGATGTCGTCCCTCAACGAAATAAATGCTATGGATCAACCCGACCAACAAGACCGGCGTCAGCAAATATGCAGCAACTTGGCGCCTAGCCACATCGCCGTGTTTGATGGCGGACCAGAGTCCGACTGCTGCCAGAACCAGGATGATCGCGTAAGCTGCCTTGTACAGCGTGGTAAACCAGGCCGTCAGCCATACATATTGCAGACCGAAAGTCGGTGTAAACCACCAGAAGTACAAAAACTTTTTAACCATACGACCGAAAAATGCCAGCGGGTCTGCTGTGATAAATTCCAGCGCCGCCGTTGTAAACAGTGCCGCCTGTTCCAATTCGCTGCTGGCCAGTATTCGTTCGCGGAATGAATCCGGAGCAGCATCCAATTGAGTGCGGCCATCCAATGCCATCGGCGTGCCTGCTGCATTGGCATTGTTCCCAAGCCACAACTGTATTCCTGTCGTGGTAGTCATGAAGACAGTTTGGCCATGGACAAGGTAATTCCGCACGACCCAGGGCGAAATGACGACGAGCGAGGTCGTCAACACGATCACGGTCAAGCTGGCTGTCTGGCGCCAGCGCTCTCCTTCGGAGAACAACCACACCACGAGAAGACTCGCCAAAGCCACAATATCCGGACGGCTCAATACGCCGATTCCGATGACCAAACCCAGGAGAACCGCATCCTGCATTCGCTGCCGCTGCATTAGGCGAAAAAACACGTGAATGCCAACCAGGATCAGAAAGATGGTCCAACCTACGACGTCCAACTTGTAGGACTGATACACAATGAGACCGGGCTCCAAGGCCACCAACAATCCGGACGCGATGGCCGTCCCGGCTCCAAACAAGCGCAGCGCGAGTGTGTATGTCAACCAGATCGTGGCAGCGGCCGATGAGAGAAGAAAGATATAGTGAAGGGCTAGTCCGGAACCGCCGATCAGATGCAATCCAGCGCAGAGGAACGGAAACACAGGAACGACATAAGAGTGGTAATCCGTGTTGTTATATTGAAACACGAACCCGTTTCCAGCTAAGAGATTATTCGCAATCGATTCATATTCCCAGGTCTCGCCTTCCCAGCCATGGGTGCCCATATACCACAGTAACAGCGACACTCGCGCCAACAGTCCGATCGCCAGTATCAGGAGTAGCGGACGATTATTCATCCAATATTGGAGCCGATTCATGGAAGAGAAATGGCTCCTCTGCAAGGCCGAGAGTGAACCGATCTGGGGACAGAAAAGACGGCGCTAGGCAAGAAAGCACCCCAGGACTCTGCTTTTGAGTTGCGAGCCAAGCTCTGCCCCTATGCGCCGGAGCCCCGGCCTTCCGCAGCGGACAAGTTCTCGGATAAACGGCGCCGCATCCCTCCAATTGCCTGACCCGAGCAGCCTTCGTAGCACTAGCAAGGAGAGCAAGGCGATCCGCCCTTTTCCCCTGGGGGACAGCACGGACTGCCCTTCAAACAGCATGATGTGTGTTTTGACCATCGCCGCCAATCTGACGGAATGATAGGGATCCGCCAGACAGCCGTTCGAACCTGTGACCCTGAACTCCGCCAGCACGTCGTCGATAAAATGGAAGAGGACACGATTTCTCGCCAAGCGAATCCACAATTCATAATCGTCGCAACCGAGATACTCCTCCTGGATGTTGAACCCTCCCGCACGAACCAAGGCCTCTTTCTTAATGACCATTCCACCCGGTCCCAGCAAATTTCCCTCATACAGCAGTCGTTCGTACATGTCCTGGCTCCATGGACCAAAGCGACGAATCGACGCCGAGCTTCCATTGACCATCTTGAGCGCATGACAAACGAGGATTGCTTCAGGATGGGCCTGCAACTCCTTGACGCACACCTGCAACTTGTCGGGATACCAGACGTCGTCATCATCAAGAAACGCAATATAATCGCCGCTGGCCAAGCCGGTGCCGAGATTTCGAGGGGCCGCGCATGAGCCGGTCGGCTTGGGGTTGCGGATGTACCGGATGCGCGCATCGTCGAAGCTTCTGACCGTTGCTTTAGTGTCATCGGTGGAGCCGTTGTCTACGACCAAGAGTTCCCAGTGCTCATAGGTCTGCCCCAGCACACTCTTGATGGCTTCGCGTAACAAGCCGGCCCGGTTGAAGGTGCCGATAATCACCGTGACTGTCGGTGTCATATGATGGTGAACCTGACGCAGACCAGGGTTAGTGCGGGAGGGCTTTCGCTTCCGTGTCGGGGAACACGCTCATGTTCGTTTTGTAACTGACGTACTGCGGGTCGTTCAGCTCTTTCCAGGCGCCCTGCCTGATCGCCTCCAGCTCATCGGGGGAAACGGGCGTGTTGATCATGTTGGCCTTGGTCCAATTCATCTTGTCAGGGTTGAAGTCACGAGGGAGGTGGCCTGCCTGGACTGCCATGTCAAACAACGGCGTCCCGGGCAGCGGCATCATCAGGAAAAAGTTTGCCGAGTCCAAACCTTCCTGCCTGTGCTTCCTGGCCATTTCGATGGTCTCGCAAACTTCCTCCCGGGTCTCATCCGGATAGCCGATGGTATAATTCCCCGCGATCTTCAATCCATACGCCTTGCACAGCCTGATCAAGGCAAGAACATCATGCTTCGCCACATTCCATTTGTTGGCGGCGTACTTGGTGATGATCCGCTGAGAGCCGGATTCAAAGGGCAAAACGACCTCCCTGAAGCCGGCTTCCAACATGGTCTCCAGCAATTCCCGGTCGGGTTGATGGTCTTTGAAGAAATGGATCAGATTGATCCCGTTCACATCGAGAATGTCGACGCCGGCTCCTTTGATCTGCTTGAGCAATCGTATTCCACGCTGTTTTCTTCCAAAAAGTGTGTCGTCTTCCAGAAAGACCTGTTTCACCCCAATCCGTTTAAGTTCTTCGAGCTCTGCCAGCACCCGGCCGTCTGATTTGACTCTGAACCGGCCCACGGGACCCGCGAGTGAATCCTCGGTTTCTCCGGCAATGTGGCAATAAGAACATGTAAACACGCATCCCAATGACGTTATCATTGAACCGTATCGCAACACCTCGCCCGGCTCGAAATGTCCTCCATGTGGCCGTCCAATCGTCCAGTACCTGTCGTTCGGCAGGAGGTGCCACGCCGGCAGCGGGAGGTCGTCGAGATTCCAGACCACGTCATCCGACCTGGTCTTATTCATGAGAATCCTGTCGTCGGTCTTCCAGGCAATGGCTCCCACAGAGCTGAAATCGGTGCTTCCTCGGCGCACCACTTCTACTATCCGTTGAATCGTTTTCTCCGCCTCGGAGAGACAGACGATATCCACCCCCGCTGAAAACATGTGTTCCAGCCGGCTTCTGGCATTGACGCCCCCGGCCAGGAGCAACTTGTCAGGATAAGCCTTCTTGATCAATTCAGCGGTCCGTAACACCATGGTTTCCTGATCAGTAAAAATGGAGGTCAGACCGACAACATCGGAATCCGCCACTTCTTCCAAAATTCTGTCATCACTGACACCGGTCCTGATCAGGCCGCTTGCCAACTCCGTGGGTTTATAGAATGTGATTTCAAGGCGATCTTCGTCATTCCCGACCGCCGCGTCAAAGATCTCGACGAACACACCCATCTCCAGCAAGGCGCCTGCCAGACTGGGATACGCCAAGGATCCGTTCGGCTTGCACATGTTGCCCGGCCAAGTTTGATTGGGAGGGTACAGCAGCGTCACCTTGGGGTCACTCCTGTAATGTCCGATCGATGGGCTCATTTTCGGCCATTCATGGTTTTACGCGTCGTAACGTATAGGCATCGGGAGCCAACTGTGGAACTCCCCAGTTCTGATAGTCATCTTTGACATGGATAAACTTGCCCGAATATCGAGGGTCGGTGTTCTTGGCCAGGAACTCACAGAGGTTCACGGGAGCGCTGAAGTCGACAACATCTTGAGGAGCGACGATCTCCCCTCCGTCAATCGCCTCCGCAAGCAGTCGCGTCCTGTTGGGACCCGGCGCCACGCAATAGACCAACACGTCGGGGGCCAGCTCCTTTGCGAGCACTTCTGAAAGGCGGACCACCGCTGTCTTCGAAATTCCATAAGCGGAAAAATTCGGGCGTCCGAAACCGGACCCGCCTCCGGAAAGGAATATGATAAACCCGTGCTCTTTCCTAAGCCTGGGGATGCACATCTGGGCCAGTGCTGCGGCGCTGAAGAGGTTCACCTGAAACGCCTTCATCCAGTCATTGAGGTCATTCCCCTCGAAGGCGCCGATGGGGCCATGGATCGCTGCATTATTGATAAGGCCGCAGACGCGGACATTCTCGATCTGCTTCCGAAGGCTCATCATTCCGTCAACCGTGCTCAGATCAGCGTAGATTTGTCGAAAATTGCCGTGCTGCAATGGCGTTCGCGATCGACTGATGCCGAGGACGTGATATCCAAGCTCCAAAAACCGTTGGCTCAGGTGATATCCGATGCCCCGGCTAGTTCCGGTGATGATGATGGTTTTGCCTTCCTGCATACTCATCCCAGATCTCTTTTATAATCATGTCAAGCTCGTAGCGGGGTTGCCATCCAAGTAAGTGTTTGGCTTTCATGCTTGAAGAGACAAGCGTGAAACCGGGCATAGCCGCTTGGGCCCGCACTTCGCCCTTTCCGGCGATTGCGATAATCCGTTTCGCAAGCTCCTTCATACTCTGGCGGTGTCCAGCCAGCATGAACGTCTCACAACCTGAAGGGCAGCTAAGAATCGCAGCTTTGACGGCGAGGGCCACATCGGTGGGATGGACCCACTCGCGCTCGTAAGAGCCGTCGCCGGCAAGCTCAATTACTCCTCTCGCGTCGATGTCACGTAGGAAGTCATAAATGATGTTGTCCGTATAGGGCTCCGGCTGGTAGATCGCGCCCACGATAAAATTCGGCCTCAAAATAACCGCGTTGATTCCGTATGACTTGGAGTAAGCATGGACAAAAGCCTCGGCAGAGGCTTTGCTCGCTCCGTAAGGGTGGAGAGGACGTACAGGGCTGCTCTCATCGACAGGGGTCTCGCTTTGTCCATGAACCGTTGCAGAGGACAGAAACACGAATTCCTTCACACCATGGCGACGGCACCCCTCCAGGAGATTCAGCGTCCCAAGTGTATTCACTCTGAAAAATTCATCGGGACGTTGCCGGCTTGCGGCGTTCCCTTTACGCGCCGCCAGATGTACCACGATGTCCGGCACATACTCCTCAAAGCATTTGGTGACGCTTGAAGCTTCCGTCACGTCCAAGCTGTCCAGATCGGTCCCTCGGATGTCACCGATTTCTCCAAGGAGAGGCAGGAGGGAGCGGCCTACCAATCCGCGTGCGCCTGTTACGAGGATCCTCATTGGTTCTCTGCCGACCGGACCTGGACCGACTTAGCGATGGACCACATCCCATCTGTAAGGAATCACGTTGCTCATGGGGTCAATGCGCTCCATTTCGCCGTGAGGGATATGCGGGTGAGTCGCGCAATTGGCCACCAGGGCCGGGACATCGCCGATCCCTTTGTATCCGCTGGCAATCCCGGGCGGAATCTTCACGAGGCAATAGTTGTCGTCTCCAATAAAGAGTTCCATGAGGCGCTTTTCCGTGGACGATCCCGTCCGGAGATCGCACAACACAAGCTTGATCATGCCCACGGGCACCGCATAGTTCTGAGTCATGATTTTATGAACATGCCACCCTTTAATGACACCGGGATAGACCTTCGAAAAGTACACCTCCCCAAATGCCACAAAATGCTTCTCGTCCGCTCTCAACATGTGATAAATCGATCCTCGTTCATCGGGAATCTTCCGCAGAGAAATGACCTCGACGCCTTCAATTACGCCGGTTCGCACTCCGTTGTCCATCTCAACTCCTTGTTCAGCCTTCCAGTAGCCATCAAATGCTTCATCCAGCGGACGCGGAAGAATCTTGGAGCATCGAGATCCTCTTTCACCAAGCCGAGCCGGAGATAGTCGCGGTAGAGCTGCTCAATCCCGCCGTGGACCGTGTGCACGGGTTTGAAATGTGGCAGAGCGCCCGTAATCTTGTCAAAATTTACTCGATACGTACGCTCGTCCGACGAAACCCTGCTAAGAATCTCGACGGTGGTGCCGGGTACTGTCCGGCGAACGATCTCTGCGACCTCGCTGACCCTGAGATTGTCTTCGTTGCGCCCCACATTGAAGATTTGATTGCTCACCTTGCTCAGCGGCGCTTCGAGCACCGCAAGGACCGCTTGGCAAAAGTCGGAGATGTGAAGAAGCGGCCGCCACGGAGTCCCGTCGCTCATGACCATGATCTTTCCGCTCGCGCATGCCCAGGCAAGGAGGTTATTGACGAGAAGATCGAGTCGCAACCGGGATGACGGACCGTACACCGTCGCATTCCGCAGAAAGACGGGATGGAATCGGGCGTCCGCCATCGCCCCGACGTCTCGCTCAACCAGCGCCTTGGATTTCGCGTACTCCGTCACTGGACGGATTGGGCTCGTTTCGGAGAGAGCGCAGTCAGTTGCCGCAATCCCGTACACGCTGCAGGATGACGCGAAGATGAACCTCTCGACTTCCCGTTCTTTGGCGAATCGTGCAAGCTTCACTGAAGCGACGTGGTTGATCTCCTGCGTCAGGGCAGGCGAGAGATCTCCCAGGGGATCATTCGACAGCCCAGCAAGATGAACCACCGCGCGAACACCATCAAGTTCATTCGGCGCCAGATCGCGGATATCCTTTACAATCTGTTTCGTGGCACCCACGGCATTGGAAGATCCGTGACACTCGGTGTAGTACATCGTGTCCAATCCGACGACGCCGTACGACCGGTCCCTCAGATAACGCGTGAGCTCCGCTCCGATATATCCTTGGTTGCCGGTAATGAGAACGGTGTTGGCCGAATCAGTCATTCCAGACTTTCCAGGGAGCCATGTTCTTTTCCCACAATGCCTCCAGAACCAGTCTGTCCCTCATCGTATCCATACATTGCCAGAATCCCGTGTGACGGTAGGCCATCAATTCTCCATCTTTTGCTAGCCGCTCCAGAGGATCTTTCTCTAGAATCGTGTCATCTCCATCGAGGTACTCAAAGAGTTTTGGCTCGAAGATGAAAAAGCCTCCGTTAATCCATCCCTCGCCAGTTTGAGGCTTCTCTCTGAATTGCGCCACACGATCGCCATCAAACTGGATCTCTCCAAACCGCGCCGGAGGCCGAACGGCGGAAAGCGTCGCGATCCTCCGGTGCTGCAGATGAAACTCCAGTACTTTCCTTACGTTGATGTCACTGACTCCATCTCCATATGTCAGCAAGAAAGTAGTCCGGATCTTATCCCGCAATCGGCGCAACCGCCCGCCCGTCAGGGTTTGAATGCCGGTGTCAACGAGATGCACCCTCCAATTGCACTTGGCGTGGGCACTGGTCTGTACCTCGCCGGTGCCCAGGTCGAGGGTTAGGCTGGCGTTCATGGCATGATAGTTGAGAAAATACTGCTTGATCACTTCCCCTTTGTACCCCAGTGCGAGGGTAAAATCGGAGAATCCATGGGCGGCATAAATGTTCATGATGTGCCAGAGAATCGGCTTGCCCCCGATTTCCACCATGGGTTTGGGCCGAACCTCCGTCTCTTCGGCGAAGCGACTCCCTCTCCCTCCGCACAGGATGACGACAGTCATGTCAGGCGCTCCTTGTAATAGTCAATCGTTCGCCTGAGGCCATCTTCCAAGCTGATGGCAGGAGCCCAATTAAGCAAGGAGGTGGCCTTAGAAATATCGGCGTACAGCATCATGCTTTCCCCAGGGCGATAGGGGCGTGATCCATACTCGGGCTTCCCGGCGCCGATCAGTTTCACAATGATCTCCGTCATCCGTCTGATGGTCACGGGCTTCCCCGAGGCCACGTTAATGATCTGCCCTTTGGCCTGAGGCAACAATGCTGCTCGGACGATGCCATCGACCACATCTTCGACGTAGCAGAAATCGCGGTGTTGCTCTCCAAGCGTACAGGAAAACGGCTCCCCTCTCAGGCATGCGGTAATGACTTGCGGCAGGAAACGTGATCTGCCCTGCCCAGGACCATAGACCAGGAACAGCCGGACAACGACACCGGGGAACCCTTCTTGGTCTGCCAGCATACGGATCAGCTTCGTCGCAGATTGCTTGGCGAACGCATAGGGAGAAATGGGTCGCCCATCTGAGTCCTCTCGTTGGGGCGCCGGCGCCTCCCCGTATTCGTCGCTGCTACCGAGTTGGATGAATCCTTTGACGCTCCGACGATCAAGCGTATCCAGAAGATTGAGAAGACCGACGAGATGGTGATCGATCACTCGTCGGCCGCCTTCGGCGTAGGGTGTGTGCTCGATATAGCCTCCCGCATTGAAGACGTAGTCGAAGCTTTCGCGCGCGAGGACCTCTCTGACCGACGTGGAGTCTCTGATGTCAAGCGTCCTGGCGGGGGCAGCAGCCCAGAGGCCCTTCTTCCCGGAAATGCCGACGCACGTCACAAAAGGCGTATCCTGAAGACATCGGTGAGCCAGATGGCTTCCAATGAACCCCGTTCCACCCACAATCAACACTCTGTCGCTGGGTTGCAAATTCACAGTTGTGGGCTCAGATGGCTCTGTAGCGACGCGGATCAATTCTCGCGCTTGCGGACGAGATAATTTCCAATGCCCAAGGCATCCAACCCGCAGGAAAAGAAGCAGCGGACGGCGTCTCGAGGAGTGGCCACGATAGGTTCCCCTTGAACATTGAAGGATGTATTCAACACCATCGGAACTCCTCGCCGATCAGCGAAGGCTCGGATGAGACGCCAAAACCTCGGAGCCAGCGTCCGATCCACAGTCTGGAGTCGAGCGGTGCCGTCAACATGCAACACCGCGGGAATGGTTGAAGCATGTTCCGGCCTGACGCGAGCCACAAACAGCATAAATGGGCTTTCCTTAATATCCAAAAAGTAATCACCTGCGGCTTCAGCCAGCACTGCGGGGGCGAACGGCCGAAAGTCTTCCCGGAACTTGACGACCGCATTGACACGGTCCTTCATCCCGGGCCTGGTGGGATCGGCCAGAATGCTGCGCTGCCCGAGCGCACGGGGTCCCCACTCCATTCTCCCCTGAAACCATCCCACGATGTTCCCTTGTGCGATCAGGTCAGCCACGTCGGCTTCAATGTCCTCCGACTGTGAGAATCGGACCTTACAAGACTCCAGCACGGCTCGAACCTCTGCATCGGAATACTCCGGCCCCAGGGACGCGGGGGTCATGACGTACTCCCGCGGCAGTCCTCGTATCTGGTGGGCGATGAGGAGCGCGGCTCCGATAGCACATCCAGCATCGTGGGGTGAGGGGGGCACGTAGACCTCCGAAAACGGGCCTTCCAGGAGCAAGCGACTATTCATCAGACAATTGAGCCCGACTCCGCCGGCGACGCAAAGCCTTTTCGCCCGAGTCAGTCTGTGCAGATCCTTAGCCAAGGACAAAACCGAGATTTCTAGGGCCTTTTGGATGCTGGCCGCCAGATCTTGATGCCGCTCCGTCACCGGCTCGTCTTTATGGCGAGGGGGCCCGAACGTCCGATAGAACTTGTCGCTGACATAGCGGGGGCCCCGGAAGGCAGAATCAAAATAGCTCCAGTCAAGACTGGGTTCACCCGTTGCCTGGAGCCTGATCATTCGGAGAATTTCAGCCAAAAAGGTCGGTTTGCCATAGGCCGCCAGGCCCATGACTTTATATTCGTCGCTGTTCGGCCGAAATCCGAGGTATTGCGTGAATAAGCTGTACAGGAATCCCCATGAATGAGGAAAGTTCACGCGCTTCAGCAGCTTGATTCGGGTCCCCTCTCCCATAAAGAAGGAGATGCTCTCCCGCTCCGACATCGCGTCCAGGATCAGGATGGCAGCGCTTTCATAAGGGGAGACATAAAACGTACTTGCCGCATGAGTCAGGTGGTGGCTGAGGTTATGAAACTGTGCTCTATACCCCTTTTGGAGCGAGAGAAAGCGAGGAACCGCCAAATGGCCGCGCAGGCTGTCGAGATGATGCACTCCATAGTACGCCGCCACGGAAGGAGCCGGCCATGCCTTTCTGAGCCTAAAGGCGCTCATTCGGTAAAACTCACGCCATGGCTGAAAAAAGTAACCGACATGGTCCACTTGGTCCCAGCCGATCCCCGCAGCCCTGAAGCAGAGCTCCAGGCTGCCATAGGGCAGTCCGCCGGCGAATCGCATGGAAGCATGCTTGACGCGAGAAGGCCGCTCCTCTTCAACGGCCGCAATCACACGGCCGCGCGGATCGACCACGCAGGCCGCACCATCAATCAAGAGGCCAGCCAGACCTACTATGTACATCTGACCTTTCCCATCACCGCACTTTCATCGAGACCAGAACGATCGCACGTCACTAGCCGGCGTAATCCATCACTCCAGTCGTAGGCCCCGGCAAGCTTCAGGCGAAAACGCCACAAGGTATCACACCATCCTATGCGAACCCGGCGAAGAGCCATCGGGTTGGCACGGGCCCTGTTGGCACCCATCACGTTCGTACAGGCAGCACGATACCCCTGGCGTCGCAGCAGATCATGCAAAGGGCTCGGGAAGGTGTCCCATCCTCCGAAGGGATAGGCGAATACATGCACCGGCCGCTTCAGACGCTCCTCTAAAGACCGTCTGGATGCGGCAATTTCCATGACCTGTTCAGCAGCAGACAGGGCATGCAGAGCACGATGGGTCATGGTGTGCGAACCGATCTCCACGGCGTATGAGCTGCTGAGCGCGGCCAGTTGTTCCCATTGCAGAGGTGGGCTGAAATGACTTTTCTCCGGGACCCATGGGAGACGCGTTTGACCTAGACACCCTACTGCCACGAACAGAGTGGCAGGAATCTCATACCGCTTCAGGATAGGCGCGGCCGTTTCCAGGAACGAAGCATGGCCATCATCGAAGGTCACAACGACGGCCCGAGGGGGAATATCCCTGCTTGAGAGCCGCTCCGCCGCCTCCGCCACGGAAAGGAAACAGTATCCTCCGTGCCGGAGAAACCGCATCTGCTGTTCGAACAAGGCTATAGGGGTACTGATCCGCAAAGGATCCTCTTCGGGTACAAGATCCACGATGTCGTGGTAGACGAGGATCCGGATGTCGGGACGAGCTGCAAACGGCAGCATGGTGCGTAGCGCAAACCACCCAAGGCTGACGAGATCGATGACCCAAAGCCAAAGCCAGTAGAGAGGCCCGACAGTCCTGGCCCTCACCTTGGCTGGGGACCTTGTGGCGCTCCCTTCGCCATTCATGCGGTGGTCATGCCGAGGGGACGACAGGAGGAACTCAACGAAGTTGATCCAACCCCAGACGGAAGGTTCCTTGAGCATGCACGGAGGCAATCCTGACAGCACAGGCTGCCTTTCGCCATGGTGGCAGGGAAGGTCGCTCAACTTGGAAAGGCCTTCCTGCCCGGAGAATGACGATGTATCGCACAAACCGCTCAATCTTGTGCACTGCGTAGAGTTGATAGAAACTCGCGTCATGGAATTCATGGGTGGGGATCAAGGTGAGCTGCCATCGTCCGCCGGTGAGCCGCTCACACAGCCCATCAAGCAGGAGGTCGCGTCCTTTCACAATAGGTGAATTGGCATGGAGGATCGCCACCCCCTCAGGAGCGAGATGCGTCTGGAGCCCTTCGACCAGCCGTAAGACCAACTCAATGCCCATGGCTCCCCCATCCCCGTCCCGGCAGCGAGGCCGCAACTCGTCCGGCAGGAACACAAAAGGCGTGTTCGAGACGACAAGGTCGAAGGTGCCGGCTGGTATCCCATTAAACAGATCCGCATGGCAAAAGGAAGCATTGGGGATGGAGTTGAGCGCGGCATTCAACCGGGCGAAAGCGATGGCGCGCTTATTGATGTCTGCGCCGACCACCTCGCCCGCAATTCCGGCCAACATCAGGGCGTGAATTCCGGCTCCAGTGCAGAGATCGAGGGCCCGATCATACCGGACTTCCCGATGCTTAACGACCCACTCAGCGAGGTGCCTGGCAAAATCCACTGAGTCGGCTCCGAGGAAGACCCAGGAGTCACGAAAGCCCGGAGGCGCATCATGCCAGAACAGTCGTCCCTGCCATGGCGTCACCCTGATGAGACTTCTGTACATGCCATCGAGGGAAGACAGGACACCGGCCTCCAAGAGCTCGTGACACTTCACTCGCGTCAGGAGACGTTGCAGTTGCTCGGATTCGACCGGTTGGCAGAGCATAAATGCCTGACAGAGAAGCCACAAATCCGAATGAGACCGAGCCAACCATGCGTAGTACAGCGAGGATAAAGCAGAGGCTTGCCAGGAATTGCTCCTCCCTCTCACGAAGCGGAACAAAATAGAGGGATCATGATAGAGACTGGGAAAGTGCCCGGGCCAGGGGTATCGCTCAAGAGAAGGAAACCCTTTCTCGAGCAGCCAGTGGTGCAGCCCCGAAATAGCCTCAGCCGCTTGATCAACGTCAACAAGGGGTGGGACTTGAGATGAGGGAGTAGTCACCATCGTGCTTTAATGTGTTCCCCTCTCGGTACGCTGACACAGGCCATCAACGACTTCCATCCACGCTTTCTCGTCGACTTGAGCATACATAAGATCACGGAGCTCATTCCGCTTCCGAATAGTCAACGGCTGATCATCCAAGCTCTTCATCACGGAAAGTAGCTTTTCTCTCAAGTCATAATCGCCACAATCGACGACCCCGAAATCGGCGGTCATGAACTCGGCGCGATCCATATTGAAGAAAAGCTCGGACTTGTAGCGGATGACTCTGCATCCCAGCGCAAGTGCCTCCATTCCAGCAGAAGTCCCGGAATATATCGCAATCGGACATAGGCTTGCGGTGTCCCGAAAACTTCCCGATGCGATTGTCGCAGGCCACTCGAGCCATTCCTCCTTTACAGGACACTCAGGATGCGCCTTGATGACAAATTCCAATCCATCAGCCCTGCCTCCGTCTGGAAACGCAGTTTTCAGGGCATGAAGCAAATGCATGCATAGGGTCGGTTCGACAGAAAGAGCAATCAACACACACATACCGGCTCGCGGTGTGGACACTGCCGCTTTCGGCTCTACCGATAAGCCGCGATAGCGTAAGCTTCCCCCTATCACCAACTGTTCGGGTGGAGCTCCACCCTGTAACAGGAGATCCCGTGAATAGGGTGCCGAGGTGACAATAACATCCGGCAACGGAGCCCATGCCGCCTCTCCGGCCCCATGGAAGTAGGACAGCATAAAGCGAGCCAACCCCGCACCGTGCTGATACGCGACAGTGCGTACTCCATGAGTCTGGGCGGCCATGACCAGTAATCTCTCCCATGGTTGGTTTTCATAAGGATAGGCAATCAAGCCGAGTTGGTGAGCGGACAAGAACCGGGTGAAGCCAATAAAGAAAAGCCGATGCATCAGATACGATGAGCGCCAACGGTCCAGCCATCGCTCCCTTAATAAAAGCCAGCGTACCGGCTGGCCATCAATTTCAGGAGCTTTCGGCAACCGGGCCCGCCACAACGCAAAAGCCGCAGTGACTATTTGAAACAACGGGATATACAGGATTAAAGGGACGAAATAGCGGCGGCGTCCGGCCAAGGCCTTTTCATAACCTATGGTACAAGGAGGAGAGAACCGACAGATAGAGTACCCCACTTTTTCCAAGATGCCATCTAAGTCTCCCAAACAGTAATCTCTCCACCCATCCGTTCCCGCAGAGCACCGGGCCTGGGGAAAACTGTAGAATCCAATCCGTGCGTCGCAGACCTCCCCGCGTGCCCGCCATCCGGAAAACCACCTCTGCTTGAGCGAACTCAACAGAAGGCGCACAGTCCATACGGCGCGAGCCGCCCATCCCATAAAGAACGATCTCGCACAGGAAGGCCATAAAGACTCAGCCTGCCGAAACCGGATCTGTTGATCACTCCCGAAACAGTCCCTCAGTTGACGGAAGAGCCATCCATCTTCGACTACTATAATCAGCGTTTCCTGTTTGTTCTTTCGCTCTTGCAGGAGTTGACCAACGAGGTGCTCGTAGCAAACCAACAGAAAGAAGTCTGATGCCGTAGAGTTTTTCCACGAACAGGAACTCGACCACCACCCGACCTGATCGGTTTGCGCCTTACCTAGATTGGCGATAAAGTCCAAGAAAGGTTGACGAAGCTTGTCGGCGATGCTATGGAGTCTATCGCCAAGGCGCAGACGGCGCTGTACCCCGAGGATGGCTGCGACCGTTTCTCTCCGGTTGATGTCCTTGCCCAGATAGACCCACTGGAATTCCTTACTATTCAGAATTCCGAGTGATCTCGCCGATGCAATTGTGGAGACAATTACCATCCGCCATCCCTATACATACAACTCAAAAGGGTAGAAAATGAGCACTAACAAGGGAGATCTTCGGTGATAGATTTGACGGCTTCGTAACTGTGAGAGGTCATGCATGACTTTTTGGTCTGCTTGAAATCGTGGTCGAAAAACCTCTCGTAATAGCGCTTGGACAACTCGGCAAATTTGGCATTGCCCTCTGGCGTGAATCTTTCAGCAAGAGCAATTTCCGGCCATTCTTCTTTGGGAAACTTCACATACAGGCTGAACGTGCGGACCAGACCCATGATCTCTTCACGACTGATCGTGGGAAGATTCAATGCAAATTTGCCGGTGATGACTGCTCCCGCTTCCTGATCTTCGGTAACATAGCCCTTCTCTACCGCATCTTTGCGCATGGCTGTTCCACGGTACGGCGTGAAATAGTAAGCGTTCACGCTGTCGGAGCAAAGATGCCGGTTCAATTCAATCGTATCGAAGATGAGCGCCCGACTCTCACCAGGGAACCCCAGAATGTTGTTGATGGTGGTCGGAATCATCGAGTTGCGAAATAGCTTGAACGTTTCAATGATTCGTTGGTTCGAGAACCCTTTTCCGACGATGTCGTTGCGAAAAGGCTCGTTTCCGTGTTCCAGTCCGATCGAGATGCGATTGCAGTTCACCTCTTCCAACGCTCGAATCCGCTTGTCGTTCAGCGTCTCGATTCTCGTCTGCATCCAGAACGGAAGTTTGATCTCCTTGTACATTGCGACGAACTCGTCAAATTCCTCCTCACCCATCGCCAGGAAGGTCTCCGAGTTGAAATAAATGTAATTAATATCGTACCTTCGCTTATATTCCTCGATCTCTTCCCGCACTTTGCCCCACGAACGGCGGCGGAAATAATATTGACCGGTATTTTCCCGGTAGATATTCACCAGCGAGGGCGCCTCGCAAAACCGGCATTTGTACGGGCATCCCCGGTCGGTCTCGATTGGCGCCATGCGCATGATCTTCCCCTGCATCGGACGAAAGAAGCGTTCCTTCTCGAAAAGATCGAAATCACCGAAGGGGACTTCGTCCATGGGTATTGGGGGATTCATCGGGTTCTTGATGACGTCCCGGTCTCTCTTGACCCACAGATTTTTGATGTCGGTGTAACCCTGTCCCTTCCAGAGCCGCGTCGCCAGCTCCACGATGGCATACTCCCCCTCTCCGATGCAGATCATATCCACATCTGGACAGCGTAAGGGGACCTCAGGCGCGAGGGTGGCGAACACCCCTCCGACGATCACCAACGCCGGATGGTCACGCACGGCTTCGATCAATTCCTTCCCTTGGGGCCAGGTATCCTCCACCACTGAAACCCCGATCAAATCCGGCTGAAACTCCTCGACCTTTTTTCGAAAATCTTCGAGGTAGTTTCCGGGCTTGAACCGGACGCCGAATTCCTCCAGGTTGAATTTCCGGACCTGGAGATTCTCCACGCGGATTTCATCGAGCGTCTTCTCGGTAGTCCGATAGAACGTGGTATCGAAGAGGCCGACGTCAAACCCGTTTTGACGGAGGCAGGCCGTAAGGATCCCGATATTGGTGGGAAGCAGATTCACCATGGAATAGTTGGGATAGACCAGGAGCACTTTGAATCTCTTTGGACTAGGATCTCGAGGCAGCCTGGGAGCCACGATTTTATCGATTATTTCGAAGTGAGTCGTTTCGCGCGCCTCGTCCATATCCGCTCCTTCAACAGCTCTCCTGTTTCATCAGGTTAGGCGCAACCACGAACGCCGGGTCAGTTATTAAACCCTTCATCCAGCCTGGCCTCGGTGGGAATGACTCTATACTCGCGCTGCAACCGCTCGAAGATTACCCGCCCCTCGGGGGTATCGTTCTCGGCCTTTTCGATCCACCTCCACTCTGATCGTGGCAGGGTTTGGTAAAGCCCGAACGTGCGCGCTAGACCTATGACCTCGTCGCGGCGGAACTGTGGCTGATCCAGCATGCTTTCACGCGGGTTTTGGATATCACAGATGCTGTCGGGAGGCAGGTAGCCATTTCGCACTGCCACCTCACGCAACGGTGCGCCGTGATAGGGGGCAAAGATGAAGGCACCGGGCATCTCGACGTTGCTCGGAATCCTCCGGCATAATTCGATCGTGTCGAAGACGAGCGAGCGGGTCTCCTCCGGCATTCCGATGATGCAATTTCCGGCGGCTGTGAAACGTCGTCCTTTACAATACTCGAATCCCTTAATGATCACCTCATCCTTGACCCTGCGCTTGAGCATGTATTGACGATACTCAGGATTGCCATGCTCGATCCCCAAGCTCATCCGCAGCATGTTCATCTCATCGAGCTTCTCCGCGCGATACTCGGTCATGGTTTCGGGTCGCGTGTTCATCCAGAAGGGAATGCGGAAGTCGGCATAGCGCTCGACAAGTTCGTCGAATTCACGATTTCCGAGTGCCAGGAATGTATCGACCAGCCAGTAGATGAGCTCGATGTTGTATTTCTTGTGAAGGAAGGCAATCTCTTCCATGACCTTGGACAGCGACTTCTTGCGATAGAACATCGAACCCTGCTCGCGCTTGGCAAGGTCGTTCTGTCCCGGCGAATTGCAATACGTGCAGGTGTACGGACACCCTCGCTGGCTTTCGATCCCGAGCGTCCGCCAGATGCGCCCCTGCATCGGCCTGTGGATCGCCTGCGGCTCGAAGAGATCATAGTCTGGGAACGGTAAATCATCGAGCACCACCGCGGGCCCTAACGGGTTCTTCTTGATGTTGCCATCACGCCGTATCCACAAGTTCGGGATGTCGTCCACCGGTTTCCCCGCACAGTCACGGCGGCAGAACTCGATGAGCGCGTGTTCCCCCTCGCCGACACACACGTAATCGCCTACGTTGTCCCGCAGGATCAAGTCAGGCGCGAAGGTCGCGAACACTCCCCCCCATAGCACGGGCGTCGTCTTGAACCGCTCCGGCAAGGCCTGGATCATGGCCCGCCCGATCGGGTACGTATTCTCTACCACCGAAACGGCAATCAGATCGGGGCCAAAGTCCTCCAGCTTGCGAATGAAATCACTGAGCATGTCCTGCTTTTTGAACTCGACGCCCTTCTCGGCCCAGTCGAAAGTTCTGACATAGGTTTGATAATGCGTATAGTTCGAGTTGATGTCGTTGAGGTAGAACGTCGAATCGAAGAGCGCCACTTGAAACCCCTCCTGCCTGAGAAGGGCGGTGAACAAGCCGATCGAATAGGGCATCAGCGCGCATTGCTGGATGTTCGGGTATACGAGGAGCACGCGGTAGTCACTGTGCGGGCGGCCGGTACTGGCCCTCTTTTGATTGGCCATTTTCTGAATCGACACCATCTGGGTTTCGGTAAATGTTGGCTCCCGCATTGGCCCCTCTGACTCAGCGAACGCTCTTCCGCGAGACAGTAGAGATGTCGACCCTGGCCCTCAATTCCGCCAGGTCTTTGATCGTCGTGAGATCGGATCGT
Organism: Nitrospira sp.; assembly: GCA_016873495.1. Lineage (GTDB taxonomy): Bacteria > Nitrospirota > Nitrospiria > Nitrospirales > Nitrospiraceae > SYGV01. Next base: position 18,233 of record VGXC01000046.1, read on the forward strand.
TCCCGCCATGAGTCAGGGCTTCCCGGATGGACTCGACCGATGAATGGGATTCCATTTTGCTCGGCCGCGTCCAGGTCCGTGTCGCTGTCTCCGACTAGCAGCACGTCGGAACAAGCCAGCGACCACTCGGAGAGGATCATGGCCACAATCTCTGGTTTTGAGCCGGGCGAACCAAAGGCTTTCTGGACGTACGGCATCAGGCCGCGCCGATCCAGGATGTCTTGCAACTCCCCCGTAGGCGTGCCGGAAACGACAAACAGCAGCATGTGTCGGTGAAACTCCCGGAGGAATTCCGCCGCGCCCGGGACCAGCGGGACGTTCAGGACTGTGCTCAAGGCCAATTCCGAGTAGCGAGTACACAACCATGCAAATCGTTCTGCGGACAAGGGCTCGCGCAGTATCTGGGCATAGATATGGCGGAACTTTTCGAACCTAGACACTCCGCCATGGGACTCATGGTAGGCAATAATCTCGCTGAGACGTTGGGGATAGTCTGCAAACAGTTTCCGAAAAGCCAAGGTTTTGGCTTCCGTGGACTCCAGCAAGACTCCATCGAGATCGAAGATAATCGCCCGAAGCATCCTCTCCGAGGCGGAGTTATGCACCATTGCGTCTCCGGCGCGAGTGGACTCTGCGCAGTTTCCCGCCAGCCGTTGAGCCAGCTTTGCGGGTTTCTTCACCATGGCCGTGCGCTTTCAGCCAGAACTCCACGAGCGGGATTTGCCATTCGTAATCCACATCACACCCACCCCACTGTTTCAAGGGATAAATCCTCCGTCCCATCCACCGCTGTGGTAGGAGGCCGGCTTCGATCTCTTCCAAACAGTGAGGCCGCACGATTGAGACGCCCATGTCCGCAAACCAGACATCCCCCTGAGAGTCCCGGTCGCAGTTCAGAGTGGCTGGATTGCCAAAGACATCAAGGGGAACGAAGGGATGCAGCAGGCCATTCTCGCCGATGCGTCTGGCGCGCAGCGGACTCCACATGTTGTAGCGGGAGACCGTCACGGCCGAATCGAAGTCGGGATGATCGCGAAGAATCCGCACCCCTTCCTCAATCGTCTCACCAGTGACTGTGGCCGCGTTGGCGAAGAGCAGAACCATCAACTCAACAGCCCCTTTGTTGCGCCTGACTTCATCGCGAATCACCTGATAGCCATGGACATAGGCGTCTTCGCCGAGAGCCTGGCTCGTCGCCAGATGCGGCGGCCGGTCAATGATCCTGGCTCCATAGTCCTGGGCGATAGCCTTCAGCTTCGCCGAATCCGTGGAAACATAGATGCGGTCCACGACTTTGGCATCGCGAGCCGCCATCAGCGGGTACGCCGCGAGCGGCCGCCCGAGAACCGGAACGAGATTCTTTCCCGGAAACCCGGCCGACCCTTCACGTCCCAAAAGCAATGCGCAAATCATCGCACAGGATGTGGGGGACGTGCCGGGAGCATTCGATGTTCACGCAGCACATCCTCAAGCTCCGTCACGAACCGTTTCATGACCGAAACAGGCGCGGCCGTCACACGGACAAACGTTGACGGGAAGGGAAGCCTCAGGATCGTTCCCACATGGATGCGTCGATCCCGCAGCCATTGAACGATCTGGTCTTTGTCTTGGCCGAAGTCCACCAGCAGGAAATTGGCGTGGCTCCCGATGACGGAAAACCCCAGGGCTGCCAGGGCTTTCAAGAGATAGCGTTTCCCCGCTTCCGTCCGCCTGACGTAATCCTCGATCATATCCTCGTGGTCGATCAGGAACATGCCGATCCGGACGGCGAAGACGGAGACGTGGTCGATCGGTTGGACTTTGTTCAAGGCCGCGATCACCCGCGGGTGTCCGACCGCATATCCCAAGCGGACCCCTGCGACGCCGCAGGCCTTGGAAAACGTGCGCGTCACGACCAAATTATCGAAGCGCGGCAAGTATCCCAGCATGGTCCGCTTGTAAAAATGATAGTAGGCCTCGTCTATCAGGACGAGCGCGCCACAACGATCGGCCTGTTGAACAATCGCCACAAGGACCTTTTCATTCAGAACGGTGCCTGTCGGATTGTTCGGATTGGCCAGAGCCACAATTTTGGTCCGGGGCGTGATCAGTCGGAGGATCTCATCCGGCTCCACGCGCCACTGCCGGTCGAAATCCGCCGTTGCCAGCTTGGCCCCGCAAAGCCGCGCATACACCTCGAACATGGCAAACGACGGATTGAGCACCACCACCTCGTCCCCGGGACTCAGAAACGCCTCGAACAGGTACCGGATCGCCATCTCCGAGCCGGCTGTGACGGCGAGCTGAGTGACCTCGACGCCGTGCCATTTGGCTAATTGTTCATAGAGAGGGACCGTCTCGGGATACGCCGCCAAACGCTCGCCCGAGACGGCCTTCAGCATTGAGCGAACCACCTTCGCCGAATAGCCCGCGCAGCACTCGTTCTTGTCGAGGCGAAGCGTGCCATACCGCCCGGACTGTGGAACAGCCGTGCGAACCAGATCCTGAACCTGAGGCCGCGGTGTTGGTTTCGCCTGCTTCATCGGCTCGTCTTTGTGAGGCCGGACTTTTCCAGTTCCATCGCCCGGTAGGAACATCGGTCGCAGGCCTCAAGCTCGTGACCCCGTCCGGCTTGATGCAGCGAGCGGTTCCGAACGGCCTTCTCGCTTTGCCAGAACCCCTTGATCGTGCCCTCTTGGACATTGCCCAACGCCAACAGCGAGAAGTCAGAGATGCCGTGCATCAGGCAAGGCAACACGGTGCCGTCCCAGAGAATCGTCATCCGTTGCCACAAGAAGGGGCACGCCCACTCGGACCGCAGCCCTCGATGGTCGTCGTGCGGCCCCTCACGACGAGCATCCAGGTACGCGACCTCATCGGCCCATGGCTTCCAAAATTCAACGTACCGCTCGAATAGGTCTCGCAGCTCGGGCAGCATGACGGTCTGCATTCGGATCTGCGGATATCCCAAGCCACGCACGTCCCGTATCTTGCGCAGCCGCTGCACGTTCTCGATGACCTTCTCGTACTTCGCGCCGGCTCGGTAGAGCTCGTAGGCCTCCTTGGTGATGCCTTCGAAGGAGATCGAAATACGGTCCAAACCCGCATCAATCAGTTGATGCACGAGGGTTTCCGTGAGCAGTGTGGCATTGGTATTGAAATAAACATCAAGAATGTGTTTCTGCTTGGCGTACGTCACCATTTCGGACAGGTGTGGATGGAGGGTCGGCTCCCCGCGGAAGCTGAGCTTGATGGAACACAGGCCCTCGGCAGCTCCCTCGTCAATGATGCGCCGGAAAAGGTCGAGTTTCATATAGCCCGGCGCATCAGGTCCCCACGTCTTGGTCGTGGTGGCACAAAATGGGCAGCGCAGGTTGCAGACGCCTGTCGATTCAACATCCAGATGGATGGGAAAGGGCCCGGTTGTAAACGAGGCCGGCTCTTCGATCCAGCGGCGCCGGTACTCCCGGAACCGTGGATCGGCCTCTCGGGAATCGAACACGCTCTGGCCGGTCACGCTGTGGAAGTTGGCGTTGGCCTGAACCTTGGTCATGAGAGGCCCCTTCTCCCTTCTGTCATTTGGTATTCCACATCCGGGACCGGCTGGCGTAGCGGCTCCCCCTTGAGGAACCGCACCGCCTCCTCGGTTGCTTCCAGCTCCATGCGAGCCCGGCAATCCTTCGACATGGACCCCATGTGGCAAGTCAGGATGCAATTCTCCACCGTCGTCAAAGGCCCCCCGTAGGGTTCCTGCTGGAAGACGTCCAAAGCTGCTGCTCCCAACCGATGGGTCCGCAGGGCTTCTGCGAGGTCGCGCTCGTTGATCATGCTGCCGCGGGAAGTATTGATCAGGATCGCGTGCGACTTCATGAGCGCGATCTCCTGCCGTGCGATCAGCTCCCGGGTTTCGGGGGTAAGCGGAAGATGCAGGGTGATCAAATCGGCCTCTCGATAAATCGTGGCCTTGTCCACCCATCGGACGTGATATTCAGCACTCAAGGCAAGATCAGGCTTCAGGTCGTTCGCCAGAATACGCGTGTCGAATCCTGCGAGGTGTTGGATGACCCGGCTTCCCACCCGGCCCACCCCGATCACGCCGACTGTCTTTCCGGCAAGCCGCATGCCAAGGTACCGGTGCCAGACACCGTTGCGCACCCCCCGGTCGGCATGCGGGATGGACCGCAGGGCCGACAACATCAGCCCGAT
>VGXC01000047.1 GCA_016873495.1 Nitrospira sp.
CCGGGGGATAACGTATCGGTGACGGCGGAGCTGATTTCGCCGATCGCCATGGACCAGGGGTTGCGGTTTGCGGTGCGCGAGGGCGGCAAGACCGTCGGCTCCGGCGTCGTCACCGAAATCCTGGCGTAGGGCCGCGAGGAGATAAACGTGGTGAAGGTGGATCAGCGCATTAGGATCAGATTAAAGGGATTCGACTATCGGGTCTTGGACCAGTCGGTAGCCGAGATCGTGGAGACCGTCAAACGCAGCGGGGCCAAGGTGGCCGGCCCCATTCCGTTGCCCACGCGCATCGAAAAGTTTACGGTGCAGCGTTCCACCCATGTCGACAAGAAATCGCGCGAGCAATTTGAAATCAGAACGCATAAGCGGTTAATGGACATCATGGAGCCGACCCCGGAAACGATGGATGCACTGATGAAGTTGAATCTGGCGGCCGGCGTGGACGTGGAAATTAAACTCTGAGCGATCGGCTCTCAGCAATCAGCTATTGACCTGGACCTAAGAAGGCCTTCGAAGCTGATTGGTGAAAGCTTACAGCTGATGGCGAGTGTACTATGACAAACGGGTTGCTTGGGAAAAAGCTGGGGATGACTCAGATCTATGACGCGGAAGGGCGGTTGATTCCGGTCACGGTGATCGAGGCTGGGCCCTGCCGAGTCTCGGCAGTGCGGACGCGCGAACAGCAGGGGTATGAGGCCGTCCAATTGACGTTCGAGGAAGTGCCGGAGCGGAAACTCACGAAAGCCGAATTGGGGCATCTCAAGAAGCAGCAGATCCCGGCCTCGCGCCATTTGCGGGAATTCAAGAAGCTCGGGGACGCTCAGGTCGGCCACGTGCTCAAGGCGGACCTGTTCCAGAAGGGCGAGTGGGTTGATGTGGAAGGGATTTCGAAGGGTAAGGGATTTCAAGGCGTGATGAAGCGCCACAATTATCGCGGCGGACCGGAAACGCATGGGTCCATGTTTCACCGTGCGCCTGGGTCCATCGGGAGTAGTTCCTATCCATCCAGAGTGTGGAAGGGCAAGACCCTGCCGGGGCACATGGGAAGCGGGCGAGTTACCATTCAGCGCTTACGGGTGGTTGAAGCGCGGCCGGATGAGAATTTGTTGTTCGTCAGCGGCGCCGTGCCTGGCGCAACCGGCGGGCTCCTGGCCGTCAGAAAATCGAAGAAGGGCTAGACGATGCCGACCGTAGACGTAGTGGATAGCCAGAGGAAAAAAGTCGGGAAGGTGGAGCTCCATGCAGGCCTATTCGGAGCCGCCATTGATGGGCCTTTGGTACACGAGGCGGTGGTGATGCAGCAAGCATCGGCCAGGCAAGGGACGGCCTCCACTCTCCGGCGCGGTGAAGTCAGTGGGTCGGGGAAAAAGCCGTGGAAGCAAAAACATACGGGCCGTGCTCGGGCCGGCTCCATCCGTTCGCCTGTATGGCGGCACGGCGGGAGCGTCTTCGGTCCGAAGCCCCGTCGTTATGACTATGCGATGCCCAAAAAGAAGTATCACGGGGCGCTCCGGAGCGCACTCTCGGCCAAGCTGGCTTCGGGGGAGATACTGGTCGTGTCCGATCTAACCATCGAAAAACCGAAGACCAAACTCTTGGCGAAGACGCTGACGCACCTGGGGCTTTCCGCCAAGACGCTGATCGTGGTCGGTGAGGGACGTCTGGACTTAGAGCGTGCCGCACGGAACCTGCCCGGAGTCAAGCTGGTCAAGCCGGAGCAGCTCAATGTCTACGATGTGCTCCGGTACGATATGATTTTGATTCCAGAGCGTGAAGTGGCGCGCATTCAGGAGGCCTGGTCATGAAACGAAGCGCGCACGATGTTCTCGTCCAACCCTTGCTGACGGAAAAGATCACGGCGCTGCGGGAAAGCGCCAATAAGGTGGGGTTCTTGGTCCGGCGGGACGCAAACCGCATTGACGTCAAGCGGGCGGTGGAAGCGGCGTTGAATGTGAAGGTGGCGAAGGTGAACATTCTGAACATTATGGGCAAGACCAAACGTCTAGGGCGGTTTTCCGGGAAGCGGCCGGACTGGAAGAAGGCGATCGTAACCCTGAAGGCGGGCGAGAAGCTGGAATTGTACGAGAGCGCGTAGCTGACGGAATGGTTGGTTGCCAATAGCTGGTAGCTGGGGAACGTATGGGACTGAAGCAATATCGACCGACCTCGCCGGGGCGCCGCGGAATGACGGCCGTCACCGGAGAGGATCTGAGCAAGAAGAAGTCTGAGAAAGGCCTTACCAAGTTCCACATCCGCTCCGGAGGTCGGAACAACGATGGCCGGATGACGATCCGGTTTCGTGGGGGTGGGCATAAGCGGCTTTATCGGACAATTGATTTCAAGCGGGACAAGGTTGGTATTCCAGCCAAAGTTGCGGCGATCGAATACGACCCCAACCGCTCCGCTCGCATTGCGCTCCTGCATTATGCGGACGGGGAAAAGCGCTATATCTTGGCGCCCCATGGCCTCGCACTGAAGGACCTCGTGCAATCCGGTCCGGCCGCTGAAGTGAAGCCGGGCAATGCTCTGCCATTGGGGAGCATGCCGCTGGGAACGACGATCCACAATATCGAGTTGAAGCCAGGCAAGGGCGGGCAGTTGATCCGCAGCGCCGGCGGGTTTGCGCAGGTGATGGGACGGGACGGGCTCTATGCCCAGGTTCGCCTCAAGTCCGGAGAAATGCGGCGCATCCTGGCCACATGCATGGCCACGGTGGGACAGGTGGGCAACCTGGACCATGAAAATGAAACAGTGGGTAAGGCGGGACGGTCCCGCTGGCGGTCGAAGCGCCCGCATGTTCGCGGTGTTGTCATGAACCCGGTCGATCACCCGCACGGGGGCGGCGAGGGTAAGTCGGGCCAGGGCAATCCCCATCCTGTATCGCCGTGGGGACTTCCGACCAAAGGGTACAAGACCAGGCAAAACAAGCGCACGGATAAGTTCATCATTACCCGGCGGAAGCGGGGCGTGCGGTAGGCGAGATCCGAGGAGACGTCGATGCCCAGATCAGTCAGTAAAGGGCCTTTTGTGGATGCCCACCTGCTCGAAAAGGTGGAAAGACAGAATGAGACCAAGGACCGAAAGATCATTAAGACGTGGTCTCGCCGCTCGACCGTCGTGCCCGACATGATCGGTCATACGTTCGCGGTGCACAACGGCAAGAAATTCATCCCGGTTTTTGTCACCGAAAATATGGTCGGGCACAAGCTGGGTGAGTTTGCGCCGACGCGCTTCTTTAAGGGGCACGGAGCGGCAAGAACAGAAAAAGCGGTCGCGCTGAAGTAGGACGGGAGTGCAGCCATGGCTGAGGCAAAAGCGATTCTAAGGTTCGTGCGTGTCGCCCCGAGGAAGGCCCGGGTGGTGGTGGACATGATCCGCGGGCAACGGGTGCCGCAGGCGCTGAGCCTGTTGAAATATACCCCGCGGGCTGCGGCAAAGGTCGTGGAGAAAATCCTTCGCTCGGCGGTGGCGAATGCGGAACAAAAGGAATTGGGAGACAGCGAGTCCTTGTGGGTTTCGCGTGCCTACGTGGATTGTGGGCCGACCTACAAGCGGTTCCGGGCCCGGTCCATGGGACGGGCTAATTCTATCCATAAGCGGACGAGCCATATTACGCTGATCGTATCCGCGCCAGAAGTCACGGCGAAATCGTAAGCGAGCCGCAGACGAGAAAAGGGGTCAACGAGAGGTTATGGGACACAAGACGCACCCGGTGGGGTATCGCTTAGGGTATACCAGGACCTGGAGTTCGCGGTGGTACGCGGATAAGGACTTTGCCAAGCTCCTGCACCAGGATATTGAGATTCGCAAGGTAGTTAAGGCGAAGCTCTACCATGCCGGAGTGGCAAAAGTGGAGATCGAACGGTCCGGGGATCAGACTCGGGTGATTATCCATACCGCCAGGCCGGGGATCATCATCGGGCGCAAGGGAGCGGAAGTCGACAAGTTGAAGGCGATGCTGGAAAAGCAGTATGGGACCCAGGTGTATATCACCGTGAAGGAAATCAAGAAGCCTGAGCTCGATGCTCAATTGGTCAGCGAGAACATCGCCGTCCAATTGGAAAAGCGGGTCGCGTTTCGGCGGGCCATGAAGCGCAGCGTTGCGGCTGCGCTGCGACTGGGCGCTCAGGGCATTCGGGTGACCTGTGCCGGACGCTTGGGTGGGGCGGAAATCGCCAGGACCGAGTGGTACCGGGAGGGGCGTGTGCCGCTGCATACGTTGCGGGCCTACATAGATTTTGGATTTTCGGAAGCGCATACGACCATGGGCCAGATCGGGGTCAAGACCTGGATCTATCGAGGAGAAACTCCTCCGGTGCAGCCGGAGAAGGCCGAGGTTGGTTTCGATCGCCGGCAGGAACGATAAGCAGCAGTCTTAAGGGGGCAGATCCGTGCTTGCACCGAAGAAAGTCAAGTTTAGGAAGATGCAAAAGGGGCGAATGCGGGGGAAGGCATACCGCGGCGGCCAGGTGACATTGGGCGAGTTCGGGCTTAAGGCCTTGGAGCCAGGGCGGATTACGAGTCGCCAAATCGAGGCGGCCCGGATTGCCATTACGCGACACGTGAAACGTGGCGGGCAGGTTTGGACCAGAATTTTCCCGGACAAGCCCATCACTAAAAAACCGGCTGAAACTCGGATGGGTAAAGGAAAGGGCAACCCGGAGTATTGGGTAGCCGTGGTTAAGCCGGGACGGATCCTCTACGAAATGGATGGGGTCACCAAAGAGGTGGCGGAAGAGGCTCTGAAACTGGCCGCCTATAAGCTGCCGATCGCCACTAAGTTCGTGGCTCGTGGGGCATTTTAAAGCTTGTTCCTAAGGAATGGGGTCGTCGTGATGGATGCGAAAGATCTGAGAGGGATGGAGCCGGCCGAGTTGGCTGAGAAGGAAAAGCAGCTCAAGCAGGAAGTCTTCAATTTGCGCTTTCAGCTCGCAACCGGACGGGTTGAGAATCCCATGAAGATTCGCCAGACCCGCCGTGACTTGGCGCGGGTGAAGACCATCCTACACCAGAAAACTGCAGCCGGCGGGTCCGGTGGCGCGCGCGAGGGATCATGACCATGCAGGGGAAGTCCGAAAAGCGGCGGGAGTGGGTCGGCAGCGTCGTCAGCAACAAGATGAATAAGACGGTCGTGGTGGCCGTGGATCGATTCGTGTCCCATCCGATCTATCGCAAAGTGCTGCGCCGCGTCACCAAATTGAAGGCTCACGATGAGCAGAATAGCTGCAAGGTGGGGGATCGGGTTCGTCTCGTCGAAACGCGGCCGATCAGCAAAGACAAGCATTGGCGTGTGATCGAAATCGTGGAGCGGGGGCAGCCGGAGTAGTCTCGGGCTGGAACGCCGGTAAGGAACCGTCATGATTCAGAATTACAGTTACATGGATGTGGCCGACAACTCCGGGGCCAAGCAGGTCATGTGTTTTCATGTTTTGGGCGGCTCGAAGCGGCGCTACGGATCCCTCGGAGACATCGTGGTCGTGGCGGTGAAGGAAGCCATCCCGCAAGCCACGGTCAAGAAGGGGGACGTGAGCAAGGCGGTGATCGTTCGCACGACCAAGGGTGTGCGGCGTGAGGACGGCTCCTACATCAAATTCGACCGCAACGCCTGCGTGCTGATCAATGCTCAAGGGGAGCCTATCGGCACCCGTATCTTTGGTCCAGTTGCGAGGGAGCTGCGCTGGAAGAAGTTTATGAAGATCATCTCGTTGGCTCCGGAAGTGCTCTAAGGACGGGAACAGAGAATCATGCCGAATCAGGGACCGATCAAGACGAAGATCAAGAAGGGCGATACCGTGGTGGTGATCGCCGGACGTGAACGTGGCAAGACGGGGAAAGTTCTCACCATTGATCGCGAGCGTGCGCGAGTGACGGTGGAGAAACTCAATATCGTAAAGCGTCACACGAAGCCTAATCAGAAGACCAGGCAGGGGGGGATTCTTGAACGGGAATCCCCCATCGCCATCTCCAATGTGATGTTTTACAGCACGACTCTTCAAAAGCCGGTGCGTCTCGGGATCAAGACCTTGGCCGATGGAAGCAAGGTTCGGATTTCCCGAAAGGACCAGGCGGTCATCGAATAAGGCGTAGGAAAAAGGATCATGGCAAAGAGCGAGAAGGGCGCCAGCGACAAGGGCGCCGGAAAAAAGCCGATTGTGAAGCCGCCGAAAAAAGAGGCGCCACCCGCGGCCAAAGAGTCAACGGTAGAAAAGAAGGCTCCGGCTGCAAAGTCGTCCGGTCCTAAGTTGCCTCCTAGGTTGAAGGATACGTATCGGGAGCAAGTCGTCCCGGCTCTGATGAAAGAATTCGGATATAAGAACCCGATGCAAGTGCCCAAGCTGGAACGGATCGTGTTGAACGTCGGTATGGGCGAAGCCATTCAGAATGTGAAATTGTTGGAGAGCGCGAGCACCGAACTGGAGGTCATCTCCGGACAGCGGCCGGTCGTAACCAAAGCAAAGAAAGCGATAGCAGGCTTCAAGCTCAGGCAAGGCATGCCGATCGGGACGAAGGTTACCTTGCGTAACGACCGGATGTACGAGTTTTTGGACCGGCTTGTCAGCGTGGCCCTGCCGCGGATTCGAGATTTCCGCGGTGTGTCGCCCAAGGCTTTTGATGGGCGTGGCAATTACACGCTGGGGCTTAAGGAGCAGCTGATTTTCCCGGAGATCAAGTATGACAGCGTGGCCTCCATCCACGGAATGGATATCACCATTGTGACGACGGCTAGGACGAATGATGAAGGGAAGGCCCTGCTGCGCCATCTCGGGATGCCGTTTAGAGTCTGATTAGCTATAAGGCGTGTGGTCTGCCGAAGGAGAGGATGCGTGTCACGTAAAGCCCTGCGGAACAAAGCGGCCGCCAAATCGAAATTCAAGGTGAGAGATTACAACCGGTGCCCCCTTTGCGGACGAGGAGGCGGATTTCTGCGGCGGTTTAAGATGTGCAGAATTTGCTTCCGATTTTTGAGTCTGCGGGGCGAGATTCCCGGAGTGACGAAGTCCAGTTGGTAGCCGCCCTGCCGGGCGGTCATGACCCTCGGTTTCCGAGCCGAAGGCGGAACGTGCGTTTACGAGGCGTGGGAGCGACACAATGATGACGGATCCGATCGCGGACCTGCTGGTCCGCATTCAAAATGGGGCGCGGCGCGGTCACGAAACGGTCACGGTGCCAGCCTCCAAGCTGAAGAAAGAACTTCTGCGGGTGATGCAGTCGGAAGGATTCATCGCGGGCTATGAGTCTGTGACCACAGATGGGCATCCGGCCTTTCGAGTGCAGTTACGCTACGTGGGAGAAGGAAAACCGGTCATCACCGGGATGTCGCGGATCAGCAAACCGGGCAAGCGCGTTTATGCCGGGAAGCGTAACGTCAAATCGGTCATGGGTGGAATGGGGTTATCCATTCTCTCCACGTCGAAAGGGCTGCTTACCGATCAAGAGGCTCGTAAGGCCAGCTTGGGCGGGGAAGTCCTGTGCTACATCTGGTAAACCGACTGAACAGGTCGGCCAGAATATAAGACAAGCGAACTGTCGAGGGGCATCATGTCGCGGTTGGGCCGAAAACCAGTTCCCATTCCTTCCGGAGTGGAGGTAAAAGTAGCGGACCGCTTGGTGTCCGTCAAAGGACCGCTGGGCCGTCTGGAGTGGACGCTCGAGCCGGGGGTCGATATTGCGGTGGCGGACGGTCAGGTGCAGGCCAGCCGGGCAGGCAATGATCCGAAGCTGCGGGCATTGCACGGCCTGACACGGGCCGAAATCAGCAACATGATCGTTGGAGTGACTAAGGGCTACGAGCGCACGATGGAGATTACCGGCGTGGGCTACAAAGCCCAACTGCAAGGGCAGACGCTTAGCGTGAGCGTCGGCTATGTCAACCCGGTCGTCTACACCGTTCCGAAGGGCATCGAAGCCAAGGTCGACAAGCAGACCATCGTCACCGTTAAGGGAATCGACAAACGGAAGGTGGGGCAGGCCGCCGCTGATCTGCGCGCGATCAAGCCTCCAGACGTCTACAAGCAAAAAGGCATTAGGTACGCGGGCGAAGTGCTCCGCAAGAAAGAAGGAAAGACCGGGAAATAAGCGAGCCCCCATGAAAACCACCGAAACCAAAGAAAAATTACAACGCCGGCAGCGTCGCGTACGGCAGCGGATTTTTGGAACGACCGCCCGCCCTCGGCTGAACGTTTACCGGAGTAAAGGGCATATTTATGCCCAGATCATTGATGACACCAAGGGCCACACGTTGGCTGCGGCCTCCACCTTGGATGCCGCATTACGGAAAGCATTGAAATCCACCAGCACGATCGAGGCCGCCAAAGCCGTCGGGAAATTGCTGGCGGATCGAGCCAAGACCGTGAAAGTTGCGACGGTGGTATTCGATCGCGGCGGGCGACTCTATCACGGTCGGATTAAGGCGCTGGCCGATGCATCTCGCGAGGGCGGCTTGCAATTCTGAATTCTGATTGTCTTGAGACGAGAGGAGCGTGATGGCGTGCGTGTCAACCCAGAAGAGCTAAATCTGAAGGACAAAGTTGTCTTCATCAACCGCGTGGCCAAGGTCGTCAAGGGCGGTAAGCGGTTCAATTTCTGCGCCTTGGTGGCCGTCGGCGATGGCCAGGGATGGGTGGGCATCGGCAAGGGCAAGGCCGCGGAAGTTCCGGTCGCCATTGCCAAAGCGGTGCAACAGGCCAAGAAGCACTTAGTTCATGTGCCGCTGAAGGATGGGACGATACCGCACGAGGTGCACGGTCTGTTCGGCGGCGAACACGTGATGCTCAAGCCGGCCGGAGCCGGAACCGGCGTGATCGCGGGCGGTGCGGTCCGGGCCGTCGTGGAATTAGCTGGAGCCCACAACATCATCGCCAAGACGCTGGGACGGGGCAATCCGTTTAATACGGTCCGCGCCACCCTGGATGGACTGTGTCAACTTCGCGATCCCGGGGAAGTGGTCCGCGTCCGGCGGAGTGGATTGCAGAAGATAGGGTAGTCGACATGAGCACAAAAAGTACAAAGCGTTCTTCTCAGGCAGGCCGGCGATTAGCGATCATGCTCAAACGAAGCCCGATCGGAACTCCCTACACGCACCGGTTGGTGTTGCGAGGCTTGGGACTGCGCCGGATCAGGCAAACTGTGCAGCGAACCGATAGCCCGCAAGTGCGGGGATTGATCCACAAAGTGTCCTATTTGTTGGAAGTCAAGCCATTATGAAGTTGCATGAACTGGCTCCCACGCCTGGAGCCAAGAAAAAACGGAAACGTATCGGACGCGGGCCTGGTTCCGGCCATGGCAAGACGGCGACCAAGGGACATAAGGGGTTGAAGGCTCGATCCGGGGGAGGCAAGCGTCCTGGTTTTGAAGGCGGACAGATGCCGTTGATTCGCCGTATACCCAAGCACGGGTTTCAGAACCCATTTCGGATCGAGTATACGATCGTCAATCTGAAGTCCCTGGCGGTTGTCGGTTCGGTGGATCCCATCACCCCGCAGGCCTTGGTGGATGCCGGGCTGATCAAGCGCACGCGACGGCCGGTGAAAATCCTGGGCCAGGGTGAGTTGGGGCGGGCCGTGGTGATCCAGGCCCACAAGTTCAGTCAGTCGGCCGTGGCGAAGATTGAGGCTGCCGGCGGGAGGGCTGAGGTCATCGGCGGTGTTTGAACGACTCCTCACCAGCTTTCAGAATATCTTCAAAATTCCGGAGTTGCGCACCCGCATTCTGTTTACGTTGACGATGCTGGCAGTCTACCGGGTGGGGGCCCATGTCCCGACCCCCGGCATCAACAATGAAGAGCTCTCCAAGTTTTTGCTCGAAAAGGGAGGGTCGCTCCTCGGGTTTTTGGATATTTTTTCGGGCGGGGCCTTGTCACGGCTGACGATCTTTGCGCTGGGGATCATGCCCTACATCAGCGCGTCGATCATTCTCCAGCTGTTGACGGTCGTGATTCCCCACCTGTCCAAGCTGGCCAAGGAAGGAGAGCGCGGACGAAAAACGATCATCCAGTATACACGCTATGGCACGATCGGCATTGCGTTGATCCAAGGATTTGGGATCGCGGTAGGCCTGGAAGGGATGAATCAGGGCGCCTTCGTGCTGAATCCAGGCTGGTCGTTCCGTCTTATGACGGTCATCACCCTGACGGCCGGCACGGCGTTCTTGATGTGGCTCGGGGAGCAGATCACCGAACGCGGAATCGGCAACGGGATTTCGCTGATCATCTTTGCCGGCATTGTGGCTCGCTTGCCGGCGGCCGTGGCCCAGACGTTCGACCTCTATCAGGTCGGCCAGTTGAGCTTCTTGCTGCTCGTGGTCTTGGTCTTTGTCATGCTGGGCGTTATCGGCGCCATCGTATTTCTTGAAAGCGGGCGGCGTAAGGTGCCGGTGCAGTACGCCAAACGGGTTATCGGGCGTCGGGTGTATGGAGGCCAGAGCACTCACATCCCGCTGAAGATCAATACGGCCGGGGTGATTCCGCCGATTTTTGCATCGTCGATCATTGCGTTTCCTGCAACGATCGCCGGGTTCATCCAGGTGCCCTGGGTGCAATCGATCGGCGCCCAGTTGTCGCCTGGTTCGTTGTTGTATACGGTCCTTTACGTGAGTCTGATTGTGTTCTTTTGTTTTTTCTATACGGCGGTGGTGCTGAACCCCGTGGATATGGCTGACAACATGAAAAAGTACGGGGGCTTTATTCCAGGCATCAGGCCGGGCCAACGGACCTCGGACTATATCTATAACGTGTTGACCAGGATTACGACGGCCGGCTCGATCTACTTGGCCGCCGTCTGCGTCGTGCCTGAGTTTTTGATTTATAAATTGAACGTGCCCTTCTACTTTGGCGGCACTTCCCTCTTGATCGTGATCGGCGTCGGTTTGGATACGGCGCAGCAGATCGAATCGCATATGTTGATGCGAAATTACGAGGGGTTCCTCGCCAAGGGCAAGCTGCGTGGGCGCAGTGGGTAGGGTGTACTGATGCGGCTCGTTTTTCTCGGGGCGCCGGGTGTCGGCAAGGGGACTCAGGCCGAACGAATCGCAGCCCGGTTTCATCTGCCGAAAATTTCGACCGGGGACATTCTTCGGGAGGCGGTTCGGAACCAGACGCCGCTGGGTCTCGAGGCCAAGGCCTGCATGGAGCAGGGCAAGCTCGTTCCGGATTCGGTTGTGGTGGGCATTGTCAAGTCGAAATTGGCGGAGCCTGGTTGCGCCGGAGGGTTCCTGTTGGATGGTTTTCCCCGAACGGTTGGGCAAGCTGAGGAACTGGCCGCGATGCTTGGCACAACCGGAAGGCCGCTTGATCGGGTGCTCAATGTTGTGGTGCCGCGAACTGATGTGGTGCGGCGTCTGAGCGGGCGGCGCAGTTGCCCGAAGTGCCAGGCGGTCTACCATGTCGATTTTGCGCCCCCCAAGACCGAGGGGGTGTGCGACCAATGCAAGAGCGCACTGGTCCAGCGCAGCGATGATCGCAGGGAGGCCGTGGAGACCAGATTGACCGTCTATGAGGAGCAGACCGCGCCCTTGATCGCCTACTACCGCCAACGGGGCCTCCTCTCGGATTTGGACGGTAAGGGACCGATCGATGAGGTACAGGGGCGGTTGCTGAACGTGTTGGCGGCACAAGGCCTGGCGTGATCATCCTGAAGACACCTGAGGAGATTGCGATCATGGCCAGGGCGTCGAAAGTCGTGGCCGAGACGTTGCAGGCCTTGAAACAAGCGGTTCGCCCGGGCATCACCACGGAAGACTTGGATCGCATCGCAGAAGAGCATATCCGCTCACGGGGCGGCATTCCGGCCTTCAAAGGCTATCGGAGCTACCCGAAGACGCTCTGCGCATCGGTCAACGATCAGGTCGTACATGGCATTCCCTCCTCGCGGCGAATGTTGATGGAGGGGGATATCATCGGGCTGGATCTGGGCGCCATCGTGGAGGGGTTCTACGGGGATGCGGCCATGACGGTGCCGGTCGGGTCGATCTCCCCGAAAGTGGCCGAGTTGTTGCGCGTGACGGAGGAGGCACTCTACAAGGGGATCGAACAGGCGCGGGTCGGAAATCGGCTGTCCGATATTTCCCATGCCGTCCAGCAACATGCCGAGGCGGCCGGCTTTTCGGTCGTGACCGATTTCGTCGGCCACGGTATCGGACGCCAGTTGCATGAAGAGCCACAAGTCCCGAACTATGGAAAGCCCGGGCAGGGGCCGCGTCTGCAAGTCGGGATGGTATTGGCGATCGAACCGATGGTCAATATGGGCCAGAGCGGCGTGCGTGTTCTGGACGACCAATGGACGGCGGTCACGAAAGACGGCAGCTTGTCGGCCCACTTTGAGCATACCATTGCAATCCAGGCTGAGGGCCCGGCGCGGATTCTCACGAAGCTCTAGGACACATGCCAAAAGAGGATGTCATTGAAGTACAGGGGACCGTGGCGGAAACGCTTCCGAACGCCATGTTCCGGGTAAAGTTGGATAATGATCACGTGATCCTCGCCCATATTTCTGGCAAGATGCGCATGCATTTTATTCGAATCTTGCCGGGCGACAAGGTGACGGTGGAGATGTCTCCATACGATCTGACTCGTGGGCGCATCACGTACCGGTTCAAGTGATTTACGGGGAATACCTATGAAAGTCAAATCGTCCGTCAAGCCCATTTGTTCGAAGTGCAAGGTGATTCGCCGGCGGGGAGTCGTGCGGGTGCTTTGTGAGAATCCGCGACACAAACAACGTCAAGGTTAGGCTCAATCGGACTCACGTTGAGGGGGCATTATGGCTCGGATCGCCGGAGTAGATTTACCGAGAGAGAAGCGGGTAGACATCGGGCTGACCTATGTCTTCGGGATCGGGCGCACCACCGCTGCGCTGATCGTCAAGAAGGCTGGGGTAGAAGGCGCAACCCGCGTGAAGGACCTGAGCGAGGACGAGATCGTCAAGCTCCGTGAAATTATCGAGCGGGATCACAAGGTTGAAGGAGACCTTCGCAAGGAGGTCTCGATGAATATCAAGCGCTTGGTCGACACAGGGACCTACCGAGGCCTTCGGCATCGAAAAAGCCTCCCGGTTCGAGGGCAACGAACGAAGACCAACGCGCGGACCAGGAAGGGACGAAGGGCATCAATGGGAAAAGCCCGCAAACCATCGGGGGCCTCCAGCGGAGCGTAGCGGAGTCTGATGGGAACTGAGAGGACACCAGCATGAGCGTCAAGAAGGGCAAGAAAAAAGAGCGGAAGGTGGTCCAAAGCGGGGTCGCCCACATCCAGGCGTCTTTCAATAACACGATCGTCACGATCACCGACATGAGCGGGAATTCGGTGGTGTGGGCCAGCGCCGGGAGCCAGCAGTTCAAGGGGTCGCGTAAGAGCACCCCGTTCGCGGCGCAGAAGGCCGGCGAAGCGGCGGCGAAGAAGGCGATGGAGCATGGGATGCGGCAGGTGGATGTGTATGTGAATGGTCCAGGCTCTGGGCGGGAGTCTGCGATCCGATCCCTGCAGGCGGCGGGTCTTCGGATTAATCTGATCCGGGATGTCACGCCGATCCCGCACAATGGTTGTCGGCCGCCCAAGCGGCGGCGCGTGTAGGCGCAGAAGGGAAGGAGAACCGCAGTGGCGAAGTACAGAGGCCCTGTCTGTCGGCTGTGTCGGCGAGAAGGCGAAAAGCTATTTCTCAAAGGCACGAGGTGTATGACCGAAAAGTGCGCGATTGAGCGGCGGAGCTATCCGCCTGGCCAGCATGGGCAGGGGCGGCAGCGCGTCTCCGAGTACAGGGCGCAGTTGCGCGAAAAGCAAAAACTGCGTCGCATCTATGGCCTGTTGGAGCGTCAGTTTCGTGGCGTGTTCGGGCGCGCAGAACGACGCACCGGCATCACCGGCGATCATCTGCTGAAGCTGCTGGAGTGCCGTCTCGACAATGTGGTCTATCGGCTGGGGTTTGCTTCCTCTCGCAAGGAGGCGCGGCAGTTGGTCAACCATGGGCATTTATTGGTTAATGGAAGAAAAACCGACGTGGCGTCCTATACGGTCAAGGCCGGGGATATCGTGGAGGTTCGACCGAAGAGTCGCGAGATTGTGTCCGTCGTGGCCGCCCTGGATGCGGTGGAAGGGCGCGGAATTCCCGCATGGCTGGAATTGGATCGGGCCACGTTTAAGGGCACTGTACGTGGGATTCCGACGAAAGAGGAGATTCAGTTGCCGGTCAATGAACAATTGGTCGTCGAATTATATTCCAGATAGCGAAGACCTGGCCATGGTCGCAGGCCGCGCATGGCGGTCTCCAGGCCCGCTGGTCAGGTGGATGAGGTAAGGGGGGACTATGATCAAGGCAATGAAGGACTTCCAAGTCCCGATTCGGGTCGAAGCCGAAAAAGACACACTGTCGGGGCTCTACGGGAAGTTCACGGCTGAACCGTTTGAGCGGGGGTTCGGGACGACCATCGGCAACTCCCTCCGGCGTGTGTTGTTGTCCTCTCTCACCGGCGCGGCGGTGACGACCGTGCGGATCGAGGGGGTCCTGCACGAGTTTTCGACGATTCCCGGTGTAACTGAGGATGTGACCGCCATCATTCTCAACGTGAAGGGCCTCCGGTTTAAGCTGCACACGGATAAACCGAAGACCGTGCGGCTGCGCAAGAAGGGGCCGGGCGAGGCCAAGGGGTCGGATATTATCCATGATGCGGATCTGACTGTCCTGAACAGGGATTTACACATTGCGACTTTGGACAAGGAAGCTACGCTTGATATGGAGTTGGTGATCAGTCCTGGGCGCGGCTATGTGCCGGCGGAGCGCAACAAGGAAGAGGGGTTGCCCATCGGGGTCGTCGCGGTGGACTCGATCTATTCTCCCGTGAAACGGGTCAACTTCCACGTCGAAAATGCGCGGGTGGGACGGGTAACGGATTATGACAAGCTGTTGCTGGAAGTCTGGACCGACGGCAGCATTACGCCTCAGGACGCGGTGTCGACGGCCGCAGGCATTCTGCGGGATCACCTGACCATCTTCATCCATCCCGAAGAGCAGGGTGAGGCCGCTCCGCAGACGCGCAAGGACGATGAGCGGAGAGAGATCAATAAGAATCTCTTCCGGAGCGTGAATGAACTTGAGCTGTCCGTCCGAGCTGCCAACTGCCTCAAGAACGCGAACATCAAGACGATCGCCGATCTGGTGCAGAAGACAGAAATGGAAATGCTCAAGACCAAGAATTTCGGAAAGAAGTCGTTGAACGAGATCAAGGAAATCCTGGCCGAGATGGGGCTGAGCCTGGGAATGAAGCTGGACTCGGTCTCGGCGGCGGAATCCAGCGCAAAGCACGAAGGCTGAAAGAGAGGGAGCCGTGCGTCATAGAAAGCGAGGCAGACAGCTAGGTCGAAATACCAATCATCGTCGGGCGCTGTTTCGGAGTTTGGTTACATCCTTGCTCGAGCATGAGCGTATCGAGACGACCGAGGCCAAGGCCAAGGAGATTCGCGGCTTCACGGATCGGATGATCACTCTTGGAAAGCAGGGTGACTTGCCGGCGCGACGGCGCGCCCTCGGGTTTCTTCGCAGCAAGGCCGTTGTGTCCAAGTTGTTCGACGACGTGGCCGGACGGTTCGCCGGACGCCAGGGTGGGTACACGCGTCTGATCAAGACCCGGCGTCGGGTCGGAGATGCTGCAGAAATGGTTGCCATTGAGTTAGTGACTAAACGCGAGGCAACTCAAAGCCAGTCCGAAAAGCCTGCCTCGGAGAAGGGGGGCAAGCCGCCTGCTAAGAGGTCTTCCGACGCGGGAGCGAAGACTTCTTCTTCTGAGGCTGCTTCCTGACCGTTTCTTGTGCCCTTGCCAGTAGCGCTACGTCCTGCTCGGGAGCCATAACTGTGGCTCTCGGCAGGGCGTTTGTTTACTTGCCTCCCGCCCTCTGCTAAAATCGTGCCCGATCGATGATTGCATTTCAAACCGACGGTTTGGACACCAGCATGTGGGAGCGTTGGATTCGACGTAGCCTCCTGGCTATGACGGGTATCCTGGTCTCCTTCTTGCTTTATCTCTTGGGCACCAAAGTGGAGACTAGTCCGTCGCTTAGTACTTCAAACCAAGCCGTGCTCGGAAAGTCGGACGCCGGCATCGATCAATTCCGTTTCACCCAAGCCCGATCGGGAGCTGTTCAATGGGAAGTGCATGCCCAGCGAGCTCGGGTCTTCGAAGCGGAGAAACGTGCCGTCCTAGAGGCCGTCGAAGTCACCCTCTACGGGGCCAAAGGATGGGAAATGAAACTGACTGGCGAGGAGGGAACGGTGAACCTTGCGACAAAAGACTTTATACTCGCCAACCGGGTGGAGCCGATTGTTGTGCAGTTGGAGGGTGGCTATACCGTCGTGAGTAATCATCTGACTTGGACGGATGAGCGGAGGACTATTACGACGAAGGACCCAGTGACCATCTCTGGCCATGGATTGAAGGTCAGAGGGCGAGGTTTTAAAGGATTCCTAGATGTCGAAGAATTTCAGGTTCTTGAGAATGTCCTCGTGGAGCTGGTCCAGTAAGCTCGCGGTTTTCGTCTGGCTTATGGTCTCTGTTGCGTTTGCAGCAGGGACTGAGCTCGTCAAATCCGGACCGCCTGAGGGCCGGGCGACGACGATCACGGCCCAAAAGATGACGGTTCGCAATCAGGAAAATAAAGCCTATTTCGAGGGGACCGTCGTGCTCATCAAAGGTGCGCTGGTGGTGCATTCGGATGCGATGGTGGTATCGTTTAAGCCTAAAGAAAGTCAGGGAGAAAAGCCAGCCAGCCAGAACTCTATTCAGCCAGCCGACGGGGAGAAGAAATCCAAGGCTGCGGAGGGGGCTCTGCCAACGGCCGGGTCCAAGTCGATCAGCATGGTGGAAGCCACTGGGCGCGTAAAAATTGAAAAAGAAGGAGGTACAGCCACCTGCCAAAAGGCGGTGTACTACGAGGATGGGGAGAAGATTGTGCTGACAGGCGAACCAATTGCCTGGCAGAAGGGGACCAAGGTGACGGGCAAGGTCATTACCATGTACCTGTTGGAGGATCGCAGTGTTGTGGAAGGGGAATCGCGCGTCCTGATCGAGCCAGAGCCGGGAGGGGAGCGTTGATGCAGGCCGGTGCAGCCTCTGCGATCGAATCGGCTGTCGGTTTGACTGGGACAATTCCCCGGCTGGAAGCCCATGGGTTGGCCAAAGCTTTCAAAGGCCGGCAGGTGGTCAAGGGGGTCAGCCTAGAGATCAAAGCCGGAGAAGTTGTGGGGTTGTTGGGTCCGAATGGGGCCGGCAAAACGACCATCTTCGATATGGTAGTGGGCTTGTGTCCTCCGGATGCGGGCGAGATTCGGCTCAACGGCAAGACCATTACCGGTTTGCCCATGTTCAAGCGGGCCCGGCTGGGGATCGGCTATTTGCCTCAAGAATCTTCGGTCTTCCGCAGGCTCACGGTGGAAGAGAACATCCTGGCCATTTTGGAGATGCTTGACCTGCCTCCCCGGGAACGGACTCTCCGCACGGAAGCGCTTCTCAAGGAACTTGATCTGACCGTATTGCGCCATAGCAAGGCCTATGCTCTGTCAGGCGGAGAGCGTCGCCGCTTGGAAATTACGAGAGCCCTGGTCATCGCCCCTCAATTTCTCCTCCTGGATGAGCCCTTTGCCGGCATCGATCCGATCGCGGTGGGGGATATTCAGCAGATCATCACGCGCCTCAAAGAAAAACGGATCGGAGTTCTGATCACGGACCATAATGTCCAAGAGACCCTGTCCATCACTGACCGTGCCTACATTATTAACGAGGGCAGTATTTTGGAAGCCGGCACTCCGGACACCATCGTCAACAGTCCCACAGCGAGGGCGATCTACCTGGGCGAGCGGTTCAAGTTGTAGTGGGTGTCGATCCATAAGATGATCCAGTGAATATGAAACCACGCCTCGGCCTCGATATTCGTCTCAGCCAAAAGCTCATCATGACGCCGCAGCTGCAGCAGGCGATCAAGCTGCTGCAACTGTCTCGCCTGGAGCTCCAGCAGACTCTTACCCAACACTTGATGGAAAATCCTCTCCTGGAGGAGCTCCAGGCCGATGTGGAAGAAGGGGAACCGGCGGCCGAGGAGGATCTTCATCAGGACAAGAAGGAGCCTAAGGAGGCTCAAGAGGCAGGTGAATCAGAGGAGACGCAGGTTCCGGGGGAGGGAAACCGTGACGAACTGGGATGGGAGGATTACTTTGGCGGTGACCGTCGGGCTGGGGATACGGAAATGCCCTCATCCCAAGACGATCTGCCCTCCTATGATCAGACCGCGGTAAAACCGACATCACTTGAAGACCATCTGCTTTGGCAACTTGGTTTGTCCGGTCTTGCAGAGACCGATAAAGCCATTGGCCGTCTCATTATCGGCAATCTGGACGAAGACGGGTATTTGCGAACCCCACTGACGGATCTGGCTGTCGATGCAGGTGTAGCGCCTGAAGCCGTCGAGTCGGTATTGGACCAGATTCAGACCTTTGATCCACCCGGTGTGGCAGCGCGAGATTTGCGCGAGTGCCTATTCATCCAATTGCGGTTTCTGGGCCGCGCGTTTAGGGGAAGTCACCGCGCCTCCCCGGGTTTGCTTGAAGCGATCATCACCAACCACATGCAGGATCTTGAAAAGAAGCACTATGGGCGTATCGCCAAGGCCCTCGACGTCACGACAGAGGAGGTGCTCCAGGCCGTCCGGGTCATCGAGGGACTTGAGCCCAAGCCGGGTCGGCCGTATTTCGCCTCCGACAACTATGTGGTCGTGCCTGATGTCTTTGTGATGAAAGATGAGGGCGAATGGGTGGCGGTGTTGAATGACGAAGGACTGCCTCGCCTCCGCATCAGCCCCTATTATAAGCAACTCATGGCCAGCAAGCGGGATCCTTCCGATGCGACCAAAGCCTATCTCGATGACAAGCTGCGCGGCGCTCAGTGGATCATTCGCAGCATCGAACAGCGAAACAAGACCATCATCAAGGTCGTCAGCAGTATCGTGAAGTTTCAGGAACAATTTTTCGATCGTGGCGTGCAGGGTCTCAAGCCACTGGTGTTGAAGCAGGTCGCCGAAGACATCGGGATGCACGAATCCACGATCAGCCGGGTTACCGCCAATAAGTATCTCTATTGTCCGCAGGGAATGTATGAGTTGAAATATTTTTTCAACACAGGCTTGCAACGATCGGACGAACAGGAAGACATGTTGTCTTCGGTCACGGTTCGAGAAATGATTCGCACAATGGTGGCCGAAGAGGACCCGCGTCGTCCGCTGAAGGATCAGGAGATCGTCGCACGGCTGCTCAGCCATAATATTGTGATTGCCAGGCGTACGGTGGCGAAGTACCGAACGGAGGTCAATATTCCTTCGGCCAGCCAACGGAAGCGATTTTTCTAACATGGCCGCCGATGCGCGGTCGAAAGGATGCGCATGCAGATTTTAATCACGGGCCGGCATGTGGAGGTCACGCCGGCGTTGCGTCAGTACATTGATATTCGGATGAAGCGGGTGGCGCGATTTGGAGCTAAGCTCGGCGATGTCCAAGTTATTCTGGGAGTCGAAAAATACCGGCATACGGCGGAAGTAGTCCTGGCGCTCAACGGAGTAGCCGTGCAAGCCAAGGCCTCTACCAAAGAAATGTATGCTTCCATCGACGAGGTGTTGGATAAGGTCAGCCGTCAGATCAGCCGGCAGAAGGACAAGCGGCGTAGTCGAAAGGTTTCTCATGCGACGCTCTTGCCCCCAGCCCCTCGTCCGGCAGCATCTTCGCTGCGGTCTCTTGGTGTCCGGGTGGTGCGGACTGCGCTCCATCGGCTTACGCTTGAGGAGGCCACCGAACGACTCGGTTCCCAATCTGGAGCGTTGCTCGTGTTCGTAAATCAAGCCGCCGAACGGACTCAAGTCCTTCATCGATTGGGCAGTGGCACGATCGAACTGATCGATCCGTCGCCTGCGACTCTCTAGGGTATTGATGGAAGGACTTCACCTAATCGTTGTGAGCGGTCTTTCCGGTTCCGGCAAGACCTACATGCTCAAGTGTTTTGAGGATATGGGATATTTTTGCGTTGACAATCTGCCGTCGGCGTTACTGCCAGCATTTGCTGAACTCTGTCTCCAGCAGGGTGGGGAAGTGAAGAAGGTGGCGCTCGGCATCGATATTCGGGAGCGCGGATTCTTCGGAGGCTTTATCGCAAACCTGGACCGCCTGAAGGCGCTGGGCCACTCCATTGAACTGCTGTTTCTTGAAGCAAGAGACGAGATTCTGGTTCGACGATTTTCGGAATCTCGCCGCCCACATCCACTGCTTCCCCATGTTCCCGTATTGGAAGGTGTGCAGCTTGAGCGCCAACGACTTTTAGAGCTGCGAGGTCGTGCCGATCGAATTATTGACACGTCGGATCTCACCGTGCATGAGCTTAAAGACCTCGTGACGAAGCAATCGGCTGGGCTTAGTGAAGGGCGACCGATGACGGTATCTCTGTTGAGCTTCGGCTACAAATTCGGAGTTCCCTTTGAGGCAGATCTCTTGTTTGATGTGCGATTCCTCAAGAATCCAAATTTTGTCGAGGCATTGAAAAACCTCACAGGAGAGGATGCGAGAGTGCAAGCTCATGTATTTGATGATCCTGACGCCATGGCACTGCTAGATCGCTTGGAGGCGCTGCTCCAGTTCCTGTTGCCTTGCTACGAGCGGGAGCGGCGTAGTTATCTCACCATAGGAATCGGGTGTACGGGTGGTCGCCACCGTTCCGTGGCTATCGCCTTACGGTTGTGTGATCGCTTGGCAAAGGCCGGCTGCACTACTACCCTTCGCCACAGAGACCTCGTCAAGTCCTGAATTGCCCCCATGAGCCTTTACTGTCCATAGCGAGGACTTGTCCTCGCTGCAGATGGTGGCCTCTTTGCTTGACAAGGAAAATATATTGACTATACTTACCCTATACAAATTACCAGGCAACTTTGCGAGCGACCAACGGTGACGGGGGTTGATTGTGCAAGCAAACTCGAAAAAACGCTTCAAAACCATCGAAGTGTGTAAGCTCTTTGATGTGTCGCGAGCCACCCTGTTCCGGTGGGAGCGTGAAGGGTTGATCTCTGATCCTCCACGTGACTGGAGAAACTGGCGCGTCTATACCGATCAAAATATCAAAGAGATCAAGCAGATCATTCAATCTCGCAACCACGGGGTTTAAGGAAGTCAATGGATTTGCCCGCGCCACTCAAGCAATTGATGACGGTGGACGTCGGCGCCTGGTTTGGGCCAAGCAGGCAACTGCTGGGTTTAGACATCGGCTCCAGTGCGATCAAGCTGGTCCAGATGCGAGAGCAAAAGGGAAAGTATGTGCTCCAGAAATTCGGGATCAAATTGCTGGAACCCGAGGTGATTGTAGATGGAACTGTAATGGATGCGGCACGGGTGGTGACGGCCATCAAGGAATTGCTGCAAGAATCCAATGTTAAGCTCAAGAACGTCGCGATGTCGATATCCGGGCATTCCGTGATCGTTAAGAAAATTTCGTTGCCTCCCATACCGGATGAAGAGCTCGAAGGGCAAGTCAAGCTGGCGGCAGAGCAATACATTCCCTTTGATATCAATGAGGTCAATCTGGACTTTCACGTTCTGACCCCTCCTGAGCAGTCGGAAGATGGTCAGGCGCAAATGGAGATTGACGTTGGCCCCGTTCTGAGACAGTTCTTAACCAGAGCAGAAGACCTCTTCGGCGGTCTGTTCAACCTGACGTTGCGCGACAAACTCGTTCGGGGTCAGGTGCCCGAGTGAGCTATGCGGACGGCG
>VGXC01000048.1 GCA_016873495.1 Nitrospira sp.
ATCTTGTCGGTGACCATTTTCGAGAAAACCCCATTACAACAGGCCATTCTTGGAGACAACTGGCCCGGGCAATTACTTGAGAACGCGAACCAATTGAACCTATTCACGTTTTAACCGGACACTACTGATTTCCTGTGTTTGTTCAAGCGGACGATGACGGCCCCCATGATGTCCCCCTTCTTGTAGTTTCTCCAGGGACTGTCCGGGTGGACGTTGTGGCAGTCCACGCAGGACTGCACCACCGCGATATCGGCCGCCATGGCCTTGAACTGATTGCCGTCGGCGAAAGAAATGACCTTCTGGCTGCGATCCGAGGTCAACCGCTGGAGCGCGTCGCTCTCGGCCTGGGTGCGGGGCAGATTGCTCTTGTAGACCGGGGTCAAGCCGATGAGGCCGATCTCGAAGGATTCCAGGTCGGCGCCTGCGGCTTTCACGAACTGGGCGGGAAGGGGAATGGCATGGGCGTCCTTGATCCAGTCTTCTTTCGGGACAATCCCGCCTTCGCGGACATGCTCCACCACGTTCAGTACGTAGGCCGTTCGAAACGCCCGGACTGTCTCTAACACGTACCGGGCTACCAGATCATAGTTATCCTCGGCACGACCGGGGGAGACCGACAGTATGACTGCGGCAATAGCCAGGACCGCCCCCGCCTTGATCCGTCCCCCCGTTGACATGACCCGCCTCCCTTCGCCCGCGCCCATCTTTCGGTAGGATGCGCGTGACGATGATACTGGAAACACCCTGGCCATACAAGGGTCGCAACGGGCTGCTGAACATGATACAAAAGGGCGCAGAGGGAACGGGCGGGAGACGTTCAGCAGGAGGACGACGATGAATCGTAAGGAATTTGCGGCCGTACTGGTCGTGGCCCTCGTGGGCGGGTTCCTGGGCGGTCTGTGCGCAGACCGGTTTCTGACCGTGGAGCCGGCGTTGGCTCAGCAGCGGATGAAGGTGGTCAACTCGGAAGAATTCCTGTTGGTGGACAAGTTCGGCAGGACGAGAGCCGGTCTCGGCTTGGATGCCAACGGAGAAGTCGGGTTCGTGCTCCTGGGCAAAGAGGGGAACCGGAGTTTGCATTTTACGCCGGACGAGGCGCAGGCGGTGAAGCTCAAAGACAAGGCGGGGAAGATTCTCTGGGCTGCCCCCTAACCCATGCGCCCGACCTCGACTACCACTCGGCGCCCAACCGGTCCACGACCACGTGGTGCACGACCGCATGCGGCCCCAGCGTCGCCAGATACACGGCGGTTTCCGCAATGTCGAACGGACTGATCTGTTCGGTTCGCCGGATCTCCTCCGGCGACGCATCCACGAGCGCGTCGGCGACTCCGCCCGGACAGATGGCGCTGACTTTGATCTTGTAGCGGCGCCCTTCGTCCGCCAACGATTTACTCAGCGCCATGATGGCATGTTTCGAGGCACTGTAGGCACCGGTGCCGGCCCAGGCTTGCACCCCGCAGACGCTGGACATGTTCAGGATCGTCCCGCCCTCCGGCTGCGTCATCATCAGGCGGAACCCGGCCCGGCAGCAGAAGAACGTGCCGCGAAGGTTCGTGCCGATCACCTCGTCGAACGCTTCCGTGCTCGTCTCGACGATCCGGCCGCCACCCCCGATCCCGGCGTTGTTCACCAGAATGTCCAGCCGCCCATACTGCCGGACCGTCTCGGCCATCATCCGCTCTACCTGCGCCTCGACGGCCACGTCCGTGGGAAGGGCCAGCGCCTGCCCGCCCCGCTGCGTGATCTGTTGAACGGTGCGCTCGCAAAGGTCTCGCCGCCTGGCCGCCACGATGACGCGGGCTCCTTCGGCGGCAAAGGTCAGCGCGATCGCCTTGCCGATCCCGCTGCTGCTGCCCGTTACGACCGCCACTTTGCCGTGCAACCTCGTACTCATAGACGCCCACTCCTTCGTTGCGGACCCAGCCCCCTGGTTGACTCAGACTCCACAGACAGCGTACACAGGAGGCCATTGTAATCCAGCCGGAGAGGCTGCACCATGAACTTGTCGGACCTGACCCCTGGGCAACTGCGCGAGCTGGTCACGGGCATCGTGGACGACCGGCTGCGCGACTTGCTGGGCGACCCGGACTTGGGCCTGACCCTGGGCGAAGCAGCGCGGATCAGGCTTAAGGAATCCCTTGCCTCGACCGAGCGGATCATCGGCGAGGCCGTGGCCGAGCGACTGGGGCTTCGCTGGTAACAAACGCCATGGCCTGGTTTCAGATTGCCTATGGCCCGGACGTAGTGGCCGACTTGCAACAGATCGAGCCGGCCACGGCGCAGCGCCTGCTGGACAAGACCAAGTGGCTGGCCTCCAATGTAGGCAACCTCCGCCACGAGCCGCTGGCGCCGGACCTCGCCGGTCTGTCCAAATATGCCGTCGGCGACTGGCGTATCCTTTACTCGATCGACAAAAACGAACGGCTCGTAGCCATCCATTGGATCGCCCATCGCCGGGACTTATACGGAGCCGTCCGCTGAGAGCCCAGGGGCATCTCCACCATCCCGCCATTGCATAAACAAAGGAGTCATTCATGGCTGAAATCACGACCTCATCGGGCCTGCAATACGAAGACAGCAAAGAAGGCACAGGGGCGGCGGCCCAGTCCGGGCAGACGGTCTCCGTCCACTACACGGGGTGGCTAACCGACGGTAAGAAGTTCGACTCCAGCAAAGACCGCAACCAGCCCTTCGAGTTTCCCCTGGGGGCCGGTCGCGTGATCAAGGGCTGGGACGAAGGAGTCCAGGGCATGAAGGTCGGCGGGGTCCGCAAACTCACCATCCCGTCCAATTTGGGTTATGGGCCGCGCGGGGCGGGAGGCGTCATTCCCCCGAACGCGACGCTGGTCTTTGAAGTGGAGCTGCTGAAGATTCTGTAATTCACGGCCGGCCATTGGATCGCGGCATCCAGACGTTTTTCGCCCCCTGCCCGCGAGGGCTGGAAGATTTATTGTGCGCCGAGCTGGCCCGGCTCGGCGCACAGGATATTGCCGGCACGCAAGGCGGCGTGAGCTTCGCCGGCCCCTTCGACCTCTGCTACCGCGTCAACCTCGACAGCCGCCTGGCCAGCCGCATCCTCTGGCGGATCGCCCAGGGTTCCTACGCACAGGAGCAGGACCTTTACCAGGCCGCCCTGCGCCTGCCCTGGCCCGACTGGTTCCCCTCCTCCTGCACGATCAAAGTCAAAGTCAGCGCCAAGCGGTGCCCGCTCAAGAGCCTCGAATTCGTCACGTTGCGGATCAAGGACGCGGCCTGCGACAAGTTCAAGTCCCTCTCCGCAAGCCGCCCCACCGTCGAGACAAGCAGGCCCGACATCCGCATCGATGCCTTCCTGGATGAAACCCGGTTCACGTTCTATCTGGACACGTCGGGGGAAGCCCTCTTCAAACGAGGCTGGCGCAAGGCCGGCGCCGAAGCCCCGCTGCGCGAGAACCTTGCCGCCGGGATCCTCCAGTTAGCCGGCTGGACCGGCGACCAGGCCCTGCTGGACCCGATGTGCGGGGGGGGCACGATTCTGCAAGAAGCGGTCATGCTGGCCAAGCGCATCAGCCCCGGACTGGGCCGCCGCTTTGCCTTTGAGAAGCTGCGCAACTTCGAGCCGCAACGTTGGCGGGCGCTGTGCGACGCGAGCCGCGCGCAGCAAACCGGCGACGCGCAGCCAGCCATCTTCGGGAGCGACCGTGACGCGGCGGCGTTGCGCGCGGCACGAGCGAATCTCGACGCGATCGGGCAGGCAGCAGCCGTGCGGCTCACACAGGCCGATGTGCTGGACCTCACCGCGCCGGCCGAGGCAGGTGTGCTTATTACCAACCCGCCCTATGGGGTCCGCCTCGGCGACGACGCAGAGCTGGCCTCCTTTTACCCGAAGCTGGGCGACCTGCTCAAACAGTATTTCCCAGGCTGGCGCGCCTATATTCTGACCGCCGACCTGCGCCTGCCGAAGCGAATCGGCCTCGCTCCCTCCCGCCGCACGCCGCTGTTCAACGGCGCGCTGGAATGTCGGCTATATGAGTTCAAGATGGTGGCCGGCTCAATGCGCCGCAAAGGCATGGAGCAGACCTAGTGTTGCGGCCCAGAAGCTCCAATGACAATCCGTTCGCCCTGAGCTTGTCGAAGGGCGCAAGCTTTCACGCAGTTCCGTTCATGGTCCGACAGGCCTGCCCTGAGGAAACCAACCGCCTCCTTCGAGAGTCCTTCGACAAAGCTCAGGACAGGCCTCAGGCCGAACGGTTGGTGTCTCGACGGGCTCACCACGAACGTATTGCCGGGACGCAACACTAGCATGGCGCGCGGGCTCACCGTCGCGATCAGTCTCTCGTTGGCGGTGGCGCTGATCGGCTGTGCCACGCGACAACCGGCGCTGCCGGACCGCTCGGCAGAAGACTGGCCGGTCACCGCGCTGCTTGCGCAGGTGCGCGGAGAGGTCGAACGGTCCGCCGGCGCGCAACAGACAGCCACGCTCAAGGCTTTGGCCGAGGCCGAGACGGCGCCCGCCCTGTTCAAGCAGCCGCTCAGCCTGCGCACGTTGACGGACCCCTGGCACGGCTTCGCGACATTGGAAGAGCGCCTGGCTCGCGTGGCCGGCGCCGCCTCTTCGCCTCAACCGCTGAGCCCATTGCTTGTAGCCTTGGAGCAGCTGCCGGAACGAGCGTCGGGAGGGCAGGCCCCGCCCGCGCCTCCGACGTCAACACAGGCAGAGGACCATATAGCCTACCTGGAAGCCCTGCTCGCCGAAGCCGCGCGGCTGCGCACGCAAGCTCTCAGGCAATTGACCGACGAAGAGCGGCAATTCCTATTCGACTATGCAGCGCGGCTCGCGGACGGCTTCGTCCCGCAATGGTCGGAACGGGACGAGGATGAACGTCGGCAGGCGCTGGCGGACCGCCGCTTCTTCGCCCTGGCCGGAGAGAAGCTGGACCATGCTTCCTTGTCGGACGCGGCCCAGCTCCTCGCAAGCCTGGACGACGAAGCATGGCTGGACAGAGTTCGCGTCGCCTTCGAGGATGCACCGGCTCTCATGCATCAGCCCCCTGGAATCACGGGGCCGGTGCTCCTGGTCAAGGACTCCCCAATGGGATTGCTGATTATCGGAGGACCGGGGCCCAACTCCTACGACCTGCACCACCCGATCGCCCTCCTCTTGGATTTTGGCGGGGACGATACCTATCGCGGCACGATAGCCTCGCCTAAAGATACCACCCACGGCATCAGTGTGGTGCTGGATCTCGATGGCAACGACAGCTATGAGGCCCAGCCGCTCGGGCTGGCGACCGGACGGCTGGGCGTGGGGCTGCTGGTGGATCGCAAAGGGGACGATCAGTATCACCTGGCGGCGGGAAGCGGTGGGGTAGGGCTGGCAGGGATCGGGATATTAGAGGATCGGGAGGGAAACGACCGCTACATCGGTTCCCGCTTGACGCAAGGAGCGGCCATCGGCGGGCTAGGCCTGCTGGTCGATTTCGCCGGCGACGATACGCACAGCAGTTTCGGCTATGCCCTCGGATTCGGCGGGCCGCTGGGAACAGGCGCTCTGATCGATATCTCAGGCCACGATCGGTATCAGTGCGGGGATCACTTTCCAAGTCGCTATAACGACATCGAGAATCCCTCAGCCAAGCCAGGCGACACGCGGTTCCAATATGAATGCTTCGGCATGGGGGCCGGGGTCGGCCAGCGGCTCATGCCCAAACTTGACCGTTCCACGACGGCCGACATCGCCGGGGGCATCGGCCTGGTCCTGGATCTGGCAGGCAACGACCGTTCCCGTAGCGCCAACTTCTCGCAGGGCATCGGTTATGTCTTTGGAACCGGCGTGAAAGTGGACCTGCGCGGCGACGACGAGCACGTGGCGGCCAGATACGGCCAGGGAGCGGCGGCTCATTCCGGCGTGGGCCTGTTCGTGGACGGAGCCGGCACGGATCACTACAGGTCGACGGGGCCGGAGTACAACGGCGCGGCGGCTTGGGACCGGAGCGTGGCCCTCTTCGTGGACGCAGGCGAGGGCGACGATCGGTACGACTTCCACCAGTCCACCGGCTTGGGCATCGCCGATCACCGTTCCTGGAGCCTCTTTCTCGACGCGGGCGGGATGAACCGGTATACGGTCCGGAGCGGCAAGGGCATGGCCGGCGACGGCAGCGTGAGCGTCTTCATCGGACGCTGAGCCGCCCACTCAAGCTTTTTCCTCTTCCGGCCGATACCCTTTCACACCTTACTGTCTGCCGAAAGGGGCCGGCAATACAAACCGCCACCAACGAACAGGCACGCGGGGAGTCCCGTAAGATGGAGAACTAGCACCGATGCTGACAGCCATGGGCGACGTGATGCGGCACTGTTACGCCAAGGGGTGGATTACCACCAGGGACGGCAATATCAGCTTGTGCAAAAAGGCAGGCAAATACCTCTACATCACTCCGTCCGGGTTCAGAAAAACGATCGTGCACCCGGAGCAGATCGTCAAACTGGAGATTGTCGCGGACCCGTCGACATCGGAGCGCCGGCCGCGCGTCCTGGACCAACAGCGGCCTTCAGGCGAGCTCTGGATGCACTGGAATATCCAGCGCGGCACGCCCCGCACAAGAGCCGTGGTCCACATCCATCCGACCCACGTGGTCGCGGCCATCTATCGGGGATTCGACTTGCAGAAGATTTGTGCGGACTTCCCGGAGATTTCCCGGTACACAAAGGTCGGCCCCTCCGTCCCGCCGCTGCCGGCCCTCTCCCGCGAGTTCGCGGACGCGACGGCTGACTGTCTAGGCGTGCATCAGGACGGTTCGGTGGACTACGACATCGTCGGCCAGGCCAATCACGGAGTCTGTTCCGTGGGGCCGGATCCCTGGTCGGCCTACGAGCACATCGAGCGGCTCGACCATATCTGTGAAATTGTGCTGAAGAGCGGGGTCAGCCCCGGAGTCGGAATGTTCGACGCGGTCTTACGCTGAGAGAAGGCGCCGGCTGTCCGGCAAATTTGAACCAATCATCGGCCTATGATCCGGTCAGGCCGTAACCCCTCCCCGAACCACCATCCAGCTGAACAGCACCACCAGTGAGAATGTAAGCATGTTGGCGTCCCTCCTTTGCACCCTCTGACTTCCTCGTTCCGTTCAATCGCTTGCCCCTTTACTTTGAGCAAGATGGGTACCATCCTGACACTTATCCCGATTACATATCTCAAGATATTGAAATAATGTAATAATTTTCGAGTTAGCCTGAAGCCAATGGCCTGCCCAAAATGGCCATGCGGCACAAAGTTGAGTCTTATAGGACGCCTTTGCGGTGTTTTTCACACACTCGGATGAGATGAAATGATGGAGCTGGCAAATGGGTAGGGAGGCCGGTAAGCTAGAGCCTTGCCATCGGACCTGTACCAGAGCTTCGTAAGGGAAACACAGATTCGGCGACTAAACGGTGAGTGAATCGAGCTGCGAGTTCCCTTGCTGATAAGGAGCAGTCCCATGGAACGACGAACCCTGCTCAAGACCCTGGCGATCTTGGGAATCGGATGGCTGACCAAGAACATGAGTCCGAAATCGACCGAGGCGAAGGAGGCTGCAATGGGCTTTGAAGTGGTGAAGACCGATGCGGAATGGAAGGCGCTCCTGACGCCGGAGCAGTATCAAGTCCTGCGCCATGAGGGGACCGAGCCGCCGTTCAAGAACCCCTACCACGACAACCATGCCAAAGGCGTCTACCACTGCGCCGGCTGCGATCTGCCCTTGTTCTCCTCCGAGCACAAGTACGACAGCGGCACCGGTTGGCCCAGCTTCTGGCAGCCGATCAACGACCACGCGGTCGAGACAAAGACGGACTACAAACTGATCCTGCCCCGCACCGAAGTCCATTGCCATCGTTGCGGCGGACATCTGGGCCACGTGTTCGAGGACGGGCCGAAACCGACCGGCTTGCGCTACTGCATGAACAGCGCCGCCATGAAGTTCGTGCCGGCCAAGGCCTAGCTCGCTCCGTCCGACCACAGGTGGAGGCTTCCGCCGTGTAGACGTGACACGACAATATATCCTTGCAACGATGCGTTGCCTATATCGCAAATGATCGGATCTGCCGCATCGTCACTGCGTACGGACGTGGGCCAGGAGCGAAGAAGGGATGTGCGACAGGGGCAGAATCTTGTCCACGCCGCCGAGCTTGATGGCCTCCTTGGGCATGCCGAACACGACGCAACTGTCCTCATCCTGCGCGATCGAGTAGGCGCCGGCCTGTTTCATCTCGAGCAGCCCGGCTGCGCCGTCCCCTCCCATGCCGGTCAGAATCACGCCAACGCTGTTGGCCCCCGCATGCCGCGCCACCGAGCGGAACATCACGTCCACCGAAGGACGATGCCGGTTGACCGGCGGCTCCTGGTTGAGCCGGACGGAATAGCGGGCGCCACTCCGAACCAGCGTCATATGGAAATTGCCCGGCGCGATCAGGGCATGGCCCGGCAGCACGCTGTCTCCTTCTTCGGCTTCTTTCACCGAAATCTTGCAGATGGAATTCAGCCGGTCGGCGAAGGTCTTGGTGAAATGCTCCGGCATGTGCTGCGTAATGACGATGGGCGGCATGCTCGGGGGCAAGACCTCGAGCAACTCTTTCAGCGCTTCGGTGCCGCCGGTGGAGGCGCCGATCGCGACGATCGTATCGGTGGTCTTGATCATGGCCGACGACAGGCCGGCCGAAGCGGCCGCGACGGCCGCCGGCTTGGGCGCGGCGATGCGGCCGCGGATGCGGGCGCAGGCGGCGGCCTTGACCTTGGCGATCAGGTCCTGGGCCTGCTCTTCCATCCCCGCCCGCATGTCGAGCTTGGGCTTGGTGAAAAAATCCACCGCGCCCAATTCGAGGGCCTTGAGCGTCGTCTCGCACCCGACTTCGGTCAGGGACGAGACCATGACGACCGGCATGGGCCGCCCGGCCATGAGTTTGGAGAGGAAGGTCAGCCCGTCCATCCGGGGCATTTCGACGTCCAAGGTCAGGACGTCGGGGTTGAGCTGCTTGATCTTTTCGCGGGCAAAGTAGGGATCGGAGGCCTGCCCGATGACCTCGATGTCCGGGTCGCCGGCCAGGAGCTCCGTCAGCACCTGGCGCATCAGCGCCGAATCGTCCACGATCAATACGCGTATTTTGGCCATACGACACTCCTTATCCGCTCAGAACAGCGTGACCTCGCTCTCGGCCGGTTCTTGCTTGAGCGTCTTCGCGTAGGCTTCCTCACGGTCCATGATCGTCCGGTTCTTGACCCGCTCGATCTTCTTCATGAGCACGCGGCCGGACTCGGTGAAGTAATAGACTTTCCGCGGCCAGATGTCCCCCACGTCCGCGCCGGCCACCGCCAGCCCTTCGCGCTTCAGGTAGTCGCGGACCCAGGCGATGTTGTTCCGCCCCACGTCCATATTCCCTTCGTAAATCTTGCCGCCGCCGAAGAGCTTCACTTCCAGCCGGCTCTTCAGCCCGCCGCGCTTGAGCACGTCGTTGACCAGCATTTCCATCGCGTAGGAGCCGTAGCGCGTGGACTCCAGTCCCCAGGAGTCCGAGCCCTGCTCCCCCTTGGGCGCCGGCAGCATGAAATGGTTCATCCCTCCCACCCCCGCGACGGGATCGCGGACGCAGGCCGAGATGCAGGACCCCAGGACCGTATAGACGATCATCGGCGTCTCGCTGACGAAATATTCGCCCGGCAGGATGGACGCGATCTCGTGCGGAAACCGATTGTCCCGCATCCGCCGAATGTGCGCGAAGGCATCGGTGGTCGAAACCGGCATCCTCACGCCTCCTTCCGATAGATCGTCGGCGCCACGTAGGCGAACTCGTGCTCCACCCACTGGAGCGACTCGGAATGGCCGATGAACAGATACCCGCCCGGTTTCAGGTACCGGTAAAATTTCCGCATCAAATCGCCCTGCGTCTCCCGGTCGAAATAGATCATGACGTTGCGGCAGAAAATCAGGTCCAGCGGCGTCTTGATGGGATAGCGCTCGTCCATCAAGTTCAACCGCCGGAAGGACACCATGTTCGCCAGGTGCGGCTTCACTTTGTAGCGCCCGCCGGCCTTGCTGCGCAGGAAATGGCGGCGAACCGACTCCGCCGGCATGTCGCGCAGCCGCTCTTCGTCGTAGACGCCTTCCGCCGCCTTGGCCAGCACCTTGGTCGAAATGTCCGAGGCCAAAATTTTGAAATCCCACTGGGCCGGCGACACGACGCCGTCGTAGAGGGTCATGGCGATCGTATAGGGCTCTTCGCCCGACGACGAGGCCGACGACCAAATCCGCATCTGCTTGGTCGCCTGCAGGCTCGGCAGGATCTGGTCGCGGAGAAAATCGAAATGCTTGGGCTCGCGGAAGAAGTCCGTCTTGTTCGTGGAGACGCAGTCCAGCATCCGCACGAACTCGTCGCCGCCTCGCTCCGCCGTCACCCGGTCGTAGTAGGCTTGAAACGAGTCGAGCTTCAGCTCGCGAAGCCGCTTCGACAGCCGCGAGACGAGCAGCGTCTTCTTGCCGCCGTCCAACTTGATGCCGCTTTCTTCATAGACCAGAGACCGAAACTGCTCGAATTCCCGGTCGGTGATCGCGTATTCCATGTCCCTTCCTCTATCGCTGCGCCGGCGGCCGGCATCCTGGCCGCCCCTCTCGGAGCACCAGTCGCTCTATCGGACGTTCCGCCGGCCACCTTGACATCGCGCCGTGGCGCGGGACTCGAACCGAGACGGGCGCGACAGGGCCGGGCGGCGAGGATCGCTCACACGCCCGGCCCTGTCAGGTTTCAGCCCTTGCGGAGCGTTAGAATTCTTCGAATTCGTCCTTGGCGAGCGTATGGCTGTGCCCGTTGCTGTGGCCGTTGCCCGCATGCGCGCCCGCGCCGACCGCGACCGGTTTGGACTTGGCCGCGACGCTCGGCTTGCCGAGCGGCTTGTGCGCCGGCTTGGTCGTCACGCCCGAGACGGACGCCGGCTTCATGGCGGCCGAGTGGCCGCCCTCGGTTTGGCTCGTCTTGAAGAAGCCGACCTGGCGCACCAACTCGATGGCCTGGTCTTTCATGGCCTGGCTGGCCGAGGCCGCCTCTTCCACCAAGGCCGCGTTCTGCTGCGTCGTCTCGTCCATCGAGACGATGGCCTTGTTCACCTGGTCGATCCCGCTCGCCTGCTCCTGCGAGGCGGCGCTGATCTCGGCGACGATGTCCGTCACCCGCTTCACCGAGGAGACGATCTCCTCCAGCGTCTTGCCCGACTGATCCACCAGCTCGGAGCCCTCCGTCACCTTCTGCATGGACTCCTGGATCAAGCCCTTGATCTCCTTGGCCGCCGTGGCGGACCGCTGCGCGAGGTTCCGCACCTCCGCCGCCACCACCGCGAAGCCCCGGCCATGCTCGCCCGCCCGGGCCGCTTCCACCGCCGCGTTCAAGGCCAGCAAGTTGGTCTGGAAGGCGATCTCGTCGATCACCGTGATGATGTCGCCGATCTTCTTGCTGCTCTTGTTGATCTCGGCCATCGCCGCCACCGCCTTGGTAGTCACGGCGCCGCCCTTCTCGGCCACGTCGCGCGCCGCCACGCCGAGCTGGTTGGCCTGCTTGGCGTTGTCGGCGTTCTGCTTCACCGTCGAGGTCATCTCCTCCATCGAAGCGGAGGTCTCTTCCAGCGCCGAGGCCTGCTCGCTGGTCCGCTGCGAAAGGTCCTGGTTGCCCTGGCTGATCTGCTCGGCGCCGGAGGTCACGCCTTCCGCCGCCTCGCGCACCGCCACGACCGTCTTCGTGAGGTTGTCCACCATCTCGTTGAACGCCTCGCAGAGCTGCCCGACTTCGTCCTTGCTCACGACCTGGCTGCGGGCCGTGAGGTCGCCGTTGGCCAACTTGCCGGCGATCGCGCCGATGTCCTGCAAATTCTTGCTGATCACTCGCGCGATCACCCAGCCCAAGAACAGCCCGAGCCCGATGCCGGCCACGATGATCGCCGTCAGCGTGAGCCGGCCGTCACCGTAGGTCTTGACCGCCATGTCATACTTCTCCTGGGCGATCTTCGTCTTGGTGTCCACCACCTGGTTGATCGCGTCGATGGAGGCCTTGAACTTCACGGCCCCCTCGCTCTTCATGGCCGCCATCGCGTCGTCGGACTTGCCGTCCGCCAGGGCCTTGAAGATGACCTGGTCGCGGTAGGTGCGGTAGTCGTCGTAGGTCTTGACGAAGTTCTCGTAGACTTTCTTGACCTCCTCCGACTTGATCGTCTTGGCAAAGACTTCGCGGGTCTCGTCCACTTCCTTGCTGATCTCGCGAATTTTCGTCAGGGCCGCCTCGCGGTCGGCGGCGTTCTGGGTCAGCGCCGCCGCGACGGTATGGGCCCGCATTTGATGAACCAGGCCCCGGACCTTGGTCAGGGTCATCAAGGGCTTGAGCTGCACGTTGTTGATGTTTTCCACGCTCTCGTTGATCGTCCCCATGCCGGAGACGCCCGTATAGCCGACGAAGGCCATGATCGCGCCCACCAGCCCGAAGCCGGCCATCAGCTTCGTTATCGTCTTGAGATTGTTGAACCAGGCCACCATAGTCGTACCCTCCTCCCTTTCCGTGTCGTGTCGTCGTGTGTTGCCGCCCGTGATCGTTCCGCCGGGCCCTCAGGCCGCGGCGGCCGCCGCCATCGCTTGCGCCACTTCCCCGTCGGAGAGCACGCGGTCGATATCCAACAGCGTGATCAGCCGGTCGCCGGACTTGGCGATGTTTTGAATGAAACTCGTGTCCACCTGCGCGCCGAAGTGCGGCGGAGGCTGGATGTCCTTCGTGGTGATGTTCAGCACGTCGGACACGGCGTCCACGACGACGCCCATGATCTTGTCCTGCACGACGACCACGACGATGACCGTGAACATCGTGTATTCCGCTTGCGGCATGCCGAACTTGCAGCGCAGGTCCACGATCGGCACGATGGTGCCGCGCAGGTTCAGCACGCCCTTGATGTAATCCGGCGTGTTGGGGATGCGGGTCACGGCCGTATAGCCCTTGATCTCCTGCACTCGCAGGATATCCAGCCCGTAATGTTCCTCCCCCAAGACGAAGGTCAGGTACTGACTTCCGTCCGATGCCAGCCCGGTCTGTCGCTCCGATGCCGATGCCGTCTCGTCCAATGCCGTCGCCATATCGCCCTCCTTCTTTAGATGCCGCCGCTCGTTCTTCGCGAAGCGTATCTCGTCGTTCGTAGGGAGTCGCTTTTCTTCACGCTTCGCGCCGTTGTGCTTTGTCAATCAACCCGCCATCGTATTCTCGTGAATATCGATAGGCATCGAGACAGCCTGGCGAAATACTGTTACGACCTCAGCAAAGTCACGATTACCTTGGCGGTCTTGAATCCCATCGTAACCAAACCGTTCAGCCTCGTTGAATTGCTCGCCGGCTTTCTTGTCGGCCTCTTGCTGCTTCTCTTGGCGCTGTCCATCGAAAAGGGAGGGACATCATGACCCCGCTCACCATGGCCTTTCTTGTCCTTGGCATCGTGGCCATCATCGGGCTCATCGCCGTGTGGGTGCACGATCACAAAAAGGTGTGACCTCGATCCTTCGCGTCGCCGCTCGTCACCCATCACTCATCACCCATCACCGTCTCTTTTAGGCCGCCACGGCTGTGCCATGCCGCGCCAGTTCGATGAGCCCCCGGACATCCAGGATGAAGCCCACCGTCCCGTCGCCGAGGATGGTCGCCCCCGCCACGCCGTCCACCTTCCGGAAGTTGCGTTCCAGACTCTTGATCACGACCTGCTGCTGTCCCATCAATTCGTCCACCATCACCGCCACCTGCTCGCCCTCGGTTTCGAGGATGACCAGGATGCCCTTGCTCGGGTCCGTATATTCCGGCTGCACGCTGAAGGCCCGGTAGAGCCGGACCACCGGGACGTAGCGCCCGCGGAAGTTCAGCGTCTCGCCCCGCCCGACCACCGTCTTGACCGCGCCCGGCGCCGGCTTGAGCGATTCCACGATCGAGACCAGCGGCACGATGTAGATCTCCGGCCCCACGCGCACGGTCAGGCCTTCGATGATGGCCAGCGTGAGCGGGAGCTTGAGCGTGAAGGTCGTGCCCTGGCCCGCTGCGGTCTTGATCATGATCTTGCCGCCGAGCCCCTCGATGTTTCGCTTCACCACGTCCATGCCGACGCCCCGGCCCGACACGTCCGTAATGGCCTCCGCCGTGGAGAAACCGGGACGGAAAATGAGCTGCCAGATTTGGTCGTCGCCGAGCTTGTCGTGCTCGCCGATCAAGCCGTTTTTCACCGCCTTGGCGAGAATCTTGTCCCGGTTGAGGCCGCGCCCGTCGTCGCCGACGGTGATGCAGATGTTCCCGCCTTCGTGGAAGGCGTTCATCGTGATCGTCCCCTGCTCGGGCTTGCCGGCGGCCAGCCGGTCGGCCGGCGGCTCCAGGCCGTGGTCGGCGGAGTTGCGCACGAGATGCGTGAGCGGATCGCCGATGGATTCGATGACGGTCTTGTCCAACTCCGTCTCTTCGCCCGACAGGACGAGATGAATTTGCTTGCCGTTCTTCGAGGCCAGATCCCGCACCAGTCGTGGAAAGCGGCTGAACGCGTTCCCGATCGGCATCATGCGCACCGCCATCACACGCTCCTGGATTTCGCGGGTATTGCGTTCCAGTTGGGTGATCCGTTCCTGCAAAACCGGCAGCTTGTCCATGGCGAACCGGGCTCCCAAATCGCTGAGCATGGATTGGGTGATGACGAGTTCGCCGACAAGGTTGATGAGTTTGTCGATCTTGTCGGTGTCCACGCGGATGGACGAGGCTTCGGCTTTCTTGGCCGGAGCGGCGCGCTGCTGTTTCTCCAGAGCCTGGGTGATTTCTTGCGGCGTGGCGGCGTTTTGCTCGACCAGAATCTCGCCCAATCGCTTTTGCTGCGAGAGGGCCTGGTGCAGCGCGTCCGGGGAGATCACGCCCTCCTCGATCAGAATCTCACCCAGCGGTTTGGGCGGGCGATTCTCCGAGGTTGAGGCGGAGGTTGAGGGTAAGGGCGAGAGACGCCGGTCCGGATTCTTCTCGACCTCGGCCTTGGCCTCAACCTCCGTGATCGTCAACTCGCTGTCGTCCTGCACGAACAGGAAAACAGCCTCGACCTCCTGGCGCGCATGAGCCGTTTCGAGCGTGACCGTAAAGGACGGCGGGTTGGTGTCCGCCGCCAAGGCTTCGATGGTCGGAAGGTGTTCGATATCCGCCGTCGAGGTGAGCGCCCCGAGATCGCGAAGCTCGCGCAGAATCTGACTCGGATGAATCCCCCGCGCAAACACCGCCGGGGTCGGCGCCCAGTGAATCGCGTAGCGGCGCAGACTCGGCGCGGGGCAAGAGGATGGGCGAGAGGCACCGGGCGAAAGGCCAGCGGGCGGATTGTCTTGCCCAGTTCCTCGGGCCTCGGACCTCGCGCCTGAGGCCTCGCCAGTGACGCAGGCCTGCAACCGCTCGCGCAACGGGCCTACGATGGTCTCATCCGGCGCCGCGTTCGTCTGCGCCGCCTCCAGCAGCCCCTTCACTCCGTCGGTGGCTTCCAACAACAGATCGATCAGCGGTTTGTCCGCCTGCCTTCGATCGTTGCGGAGCGCATCCAGGATGTTTTCCATCTTGTGGGTGAATTCGCCCACTGCGGTGAAGCCGAACATGCCGGCATTGCCCTTGATGGAATGGGCCGCGCGGAAGATGCGATTGAGCAGGTCCAGGTCGCCCGGCTGCTGCTCGAGTTGCAGCAACCCCTCTTCCATCGTGGCGATATGTTCCGCGCTTTCCTCGAAAAACGCGCTTTGAAATTTCGACAGATCGACGCTCATCGTTTCCCTCGCGGGCTAGAGGCGAGGGGCTATAGGCTATGGGACGGAACCCTATTGCCTATTGCCTCTCGCCCATAGCCTTCTTAAGACGGCAGCACCTTCGCGATCACTTTCAGCATTTGTTCCGGATTGAACGGCTTGACGATCCACCCGGTCGCGCCGGCCGCCTGGCCTTCCTTCTTTTTGCCCTCGTCGGACTCGGTGGTCAGCATCAGCACCGGCGTGAATTTGAAGGGCGGCATCGCCCGCACGGCTTTGATCAGCGAGATCCCGTCCATGTGGGGCATGTTGAGGTCGGTGATGACGAGGTTCGGCTTGGCTCCGCCGGTCAGCTTGCCGACCGCCTCCTGGCCGTCCCCGGCCTCGACCACCTCGAAACCGGCGCTGGTGAGGGTAAAACTGACCATCTGTCGCATGGTGGCGGAATCATCGACGATAAGGATTTGCTTGCCCATATCAACCTCCGAAAGGATGAACGATAAACGCGGAATGATGAGCGTTGGACTTCGGATCGCTATCGTTCAGCATTCATCGTTCCGCCTTCTGCATTTAGAAGAGCGTGACGTTGTCGTCCGACGCCCCGACTGCCGCCATCGCCGCCGCGGCGGCAGAGGAGCTACTGGAGCCGCCGCGCACCGTTCGCAGGATGGCCCGCTCCGACTCCATGGTGTAACTCCGATCCAGCCCCCGAAGGTCCCGAAACGCCTCGACCGTCGGCGCCGGGCGATCCCCATTGGCCGACGCCAAGCCGGTCAGATGCGCATGCACTTTCAGGAGCGGTTCGTTGACGTGCTCGATTATCTGTCTCGTCATGTCCTGGAACTGCATGGACATCACGATCTGGGCGATGTCCCGGACGAGTTCTTCAGCTTGGTTGCCGGTTTGAGAGACACGGGACTTCAACTCGGCATTCCGCTCCACTATAGCGTGGGTCCGCTGCACCACCCGCTCCTTGGCCGACAGGGTCTCGTTCAGGTTCACCGAGGCGAGCCCCCCCAATTCCGTCATGTCCGTCATGGCCCGTTCCGTGTTGTTTCGCACGCGCTCGATGAGCGTTCGGATGTTCGTGGCGGCGGCGCCCGAGCGGTTCGCCAGTTTCGCGACCTCGTCGGCCACGACCGCGAAGCCCCGCCCATGGTCTCCCGCCCGCGCCGCTTCGATGGCGGCATTGAGGGCCAGCAGCCGAGTTTGATCGGCGATGAACTCCACCTCCGCCAGGCTCCCGACGATGGCCTTGGTGCTGGCGTCCACTTCGCCCATCACCGCCACGACGCTCGCCGCCACCTGGGCGGTCTTCCGGACATCCTGCACGAACCGGTTCAAGGTCAGGTCGATCTCCTGCAGGATCGTCTCGACGGAGACGGCGTTGTCTCCCTGACTGCAGCCCGCGCCGGCCAACAGATGCGCCGCCTGGCCCGCCTGGTCTTGCGCCCGCTGCGAAATGCGCTGAAACCGCGCACAGAGTTCAACGGCCGCCGATTCGGTCTGGCTGGACACCGCCTTGAGTTGCTCGACTAGGACCGGGAGCAGCGGCGAGGCGCAGCCGGCGAATTCCTCCCAGACGCTGCAACGAGTCGCGAGTGTCGCGTACTCGGCCTGGGCCTTCGACTCCGCCGCTGTCAGGCGTGCTTTCCACGCCCGTCGTGTCCACAGGAAGGTGACCGCGCAGGCGATGGCCATCCCCGCCAGGCTCCCGATCCGCTCAAGACTCATGTCGTGCCCCCTCCGCCGCGTCGTGCGTCTTTCGTGACGCGTCTCTCGCCCGGCGCTTCACGCTCCGACAGAACCAATAAAAAAGGCGCAATCAGCGCATCCCACCCATGGGAGGCGACCGGATTGCGCCTTCAACGTGCAGGCCTGTCTACCTGCTTGTTAAGACGGTAACCTTAACCCGAACGATACCGGGCACGGTCTATGTACAGGTATTGTATCGGCTGACGGGAAAAAGACTTGAGCCAAAAACATCGGCGGAGAGGCGGACACGTGGCTTGGAGAATCTAACCCTCTGATTTTTATGTCGAATCGACCGCCGACTCATACGCTGAGTGCGTTCGGGGCACACAGTGCGCACTACTCATTGGCCTTCAGGACCGACTCGAACTGCTTTCTGAGCCCCGCCAATTCCTTCAACTTCACGATGTCTTTGGTCTTCCGTAAGATGTCAACCGCGTCGCGCAGCGTGTCGTCATAGAGCTTCCGCCTCCGACAGACGAGCAGATCGCACACGTCCGCCGGCGCCGTGGCCCGCGCGTCAAGCAATCCGACGATGGCGCGAAGGTTCTGGAGGACGTGGTTGTAGAGCGTCACCGTCTCGGCGGCCACGCCGGCGACCCGCTCCCGGCCTTCAACCGTCTTGGAATCGACCGCGATGAAGCCGGCCTCCAACTTGGCGACGGCTGCCGCCAAGACCTCCAGCTTTTCACGGACTTCGCGCAAGCTGCGTTGCAGCCGCCCTTTGCCCACGGCCGTCGCCACGCTGCGAGACAGGGTTGCAGCCTCCACCGGCTTCAGAAGGTACTCATGGACCGAATGGTGAATGGCTTCGATGGCGGTGGAGACCGTGGGGTGCCCGGTCAGGACGATGATGGGCGTGCCGATCCCGCGAGCGCGGAGGTCGTCCAGAAACGCCAACGTGTCGTTCCCCGGCATGTGGATGTCGGTAATGAACGCGTCGTAGCTCTTCGTGGTCAACGCGCTGAGCGCGGCCTGAACGGAACCGACGCAGTCGCAGACGTACCCTTCGGCGGCCAGCAGTTCCGTGACCAATTCGCCTTGCCACGCCTCGTCGTCGGCGATCAGAACCCGGCGCTCGCCATCGACAGGAGCATCCTGCGGGCTTCTCCGGACTTGGGGCTCCGGTTGCCCTCCGACGGCGGAGTCGCCTCCCTGGCTCATGCTATCCATGATCCCTCCCGAATAGGGCCGCCTGCGATTCACCGGGACGACTCATCCCCGGCACCGCTCCTCTGGTATCACGTTTGCCCGGATCGAGGCAATGAGATATAAAAGGTCGCGCCCCGATCCACCGCCCCCTCGGCCC
Source organism: Nitrospira sp. (assembly GCA_016873495.1). Taxonomy (GTDB): domain Bacteria; phylum Nitrospirota; class Nitrospiria; order Nitrospirales; family Nitrospiraceae; genus SYGV01. The sequence goes on from VGXC01000048.1 coordinate 18,829, forward strand.
ACACGCGCCCGCCATGGCGCTCAACAATGCGTCGGACCGAGGCCAACCCGATGCCCGTCCCTTCGAACTGGTCCCTGCCGTGCAGGCGCTGAAAGGTCCCGAACAGCCGGTCCGCCTGGCCCATGTCGAAGCCCGCGCCGTTGTCCTTCACGAAGATGACCGTTTCGGCGTCGCTTGCCGAAACGACCCCGACCGCAATCGCGGCCTTCGGACATCGGCGCGTGTATTTGACGGCGTTCCCCAACAAGTTTGCGAACACCTGCCGCAGCAAGACTTCGTCTCCCTGAATCGTCGGGAGGGGCGCAAGGTCCCAAACCAGGTCCCGCCCCTCCGTCATCGGCGCCAGGTCCGCCGCCACGGTCCGCACGACGGCGTCGAGGTTCACGATGGACCGATCGAGAGCCCGCTGGCCGGATTGGGCAAACGCGAGCAGGTCCGTGATGAGCTGGCCCATCTGTTTGGTGGCATCGATCATCCTCGCCAGATAGCGGCCGGCGGGCTCGTCCCGAGTCGGGGCCAGCTTGCGCTGGAGCAGGCCCAGATATCCCATCAGGCCTTGGAGCGGCGCGCGCAAGTCGTGAGAGACCATCTGGCCGTAGGCCTCGAGCTCCTTATTCGCCGCAGCGAGATCCTCCGTCCTCCGGAGCAGTTCGGCATGCTCCCGCGCGAGTTCGTCTTCCAGGCGTTTGCGTTCCGTGATGTCGGTATGGGTGCCGACGACGCGGAGCGGCCGGCCCTGCGCGTCCCGCTCCATCACCTTTCTCCGATCCAAAATCCACTTGTAGGAGCCGTCCTTGCACCGCATCCGGTGTTCGGACAGATACTGAGGCGCCTCGCCTCGAAAGTGCCTGCCGATCTCCTCATAGACCATGGCCTTGTCGTCCGGGTGAACCCGTGCATCCCACTCGTCGAGCGACTCGCCGATTTCATGGTCTTCATACCCCAGCATGCTCTTCCACCGACGCGAGAAAAAGACATGGTTGGTCTGGGCGTTCCAATCCCACACGCCGTCGCCGCTGCCTTGAAACGCGTAATCCCACCGTTCTTCGGTCGCGCGCAGGGTCTCTTCGATCCGCTTACGCTCGGTAATGTCCTTGGCGATGCCGAGAAAGCCGTTGGGAACCCCATGCCTATCGCACAGGGCCGTGACGGCCAGACTGACCATGAGGTGCGTTCCGTCCTTGCGCACATAGATCCACTCCCGTTCCTCGTGCCCGCCTTGGCGGGCATGCTCCACGAACACGTCGAACCCCAGGACGGGCCGTCCCTGTTCCCGGCTCAACTCGACGCTCCGGCGCTCAACCTCCGATTCGAGATGGATCAGCATCGGCGTCTGTCTGCCGATCATATCTCCCGCCCGATACCCGAGCATGCGCTCGGCCCCGACGTTGAAGGTCGTGATGGTCCCCGTCAGATCGGTCGAGATGATCGAGACTTCGGTCGCGGCATCCAGGATGGCCCGCAGCCTGGCCTGCGAGTCGGCCAAGGCATCCTCGGCTCGCTTGCGCGCGGTGATGTCCCTGGCGACCGCCTGGAACCCGACGATCCGGCCGTGCTTTTCCAGCACCTGCACGTTCTGCCCGATCCAAATTTCGGCCTGTAATCCCAACATGAGAATGTCCGCTTTCGCCAAGATAGAAATGTCCTCTTCATTGCTAGACTGTCGGCTTTCACCAGGAGGGCCGGATGGTCGGAGAGGACAGAGTCACGATGAGTGGGA
>VGXC01000049.1 GCA_016873495.1 Nitrospira sp.
GATCCGCTCCCTCACCCACTGCGAGACGCACAGGATCGGCACCGGCAACCGGTAGCTCATGCTGGCCAGCACATAACGCAGGAGCCGGCCGATTATTCCATCCTCGGCCATCAGCCCGTGGCTGCCGGCCTCATACCCCTGGACGTACCAGAGGACCGACGTCTTGCGGCCCGCCAACAGGGAGGAGACCACCGCGCAGTAGGCGGTCAAATAATAATTCGCCAGGCAGAGGTGCGCCCCGCCACTCGCCAATCCCAGCAGTTTGCCGTAATAGGTCACCTGCCTCAGCCTTCGAGGGAGCCAGCGCGGACCGGTTGAGATCACCCGGACCTTGATCCGCCGGTCCAGCGCAAAGGGTGAGGCCGAAGCATAATCGGGAACGAGGAAGGTCGTGCCCCATCCCTGGTCCGCCATCCCGTTGGCCAGGAGCACCAGCACCTTGACTCCGCCTGACAGATGGAACGACCCCAAAGGAATCGAGACGCGAAACTCGTCTGCAGGGACGCAACGGCTGGCGTCCGACTCCGGCATGGATACGCGTGGATTGGAAACCTGCCGTCCAGCTGGCGCTTTCATCGCGTTCCGTACCCGTGCCAGTTCAAGATAGCCCATTTGGCCTGCCGCACCAGATGACTCCCCCGTCGCCCCAGGATCGCCGCCCCGGCCAGGCTCAGGAATTGCGGGTCCCGAATGATCGACGGCATGACCTGAAACGCCCGCTTCAGCAGGACGCGGACGGAGCGGAGATCTCCGCAGATGGAGACCCCATAGGCGAGTGAGAGGTAGGCTTTCGCCCTCGCCAGGACTTTCAATGGTTCGAGACTCCTTGGAGCTTTTTCGTGGGCAAACGCCTGCTCCATCACGCGGAACCGCTCATTGATCCACCGCTCCGGATCATCGGATGTTTTCGACCCGGGCCAGATGCGAAAGCTGGCCAATGCCGGCCCCTCGATTCGGTGGAAACGGATCCCCGCGAGGGCAGCCCGGAGCCAGAGATCGTAGTCCAAGCAGTAATGTAGCGAGTCGTCCAGCAATCCCACCTGATCCAAGACCGATCGCCTGATGAAGACGGCCGGTTGAGGAATGAAATTCTCCAACAGGAGTCGTTCGAGGGAGTATTCGGCCGGCACGTACTCGTAACGGGTGCCCGTGGGCAGCACCGAATAGCAGGACCCGTAGACGATCCCAACGTCCGGATGCCGGCTGAAGAGCTCGACCGCCCGCGCCATTGCTCCGGGAAGGTATTGATCGTCCGCGTTCAGATACGCAAGGATCTCCCCGCGCGCCATGCGCCACCCTCGATTGATCGCATCCGCCTGTCCCTTGTCCGGCTCGCTCGTCCAATAGGCGAGACGATGCTCGTACCGCTTGATGACCTGTGCGCTGCCGTCCGACGACCCGCCGTCCAGCACCAGGTATTCGACGTTCGGATAATCCTGTTCCAGCACCGAACGGATCGTGCCTTCGATGAACCCGGCCTGGTTGAACGACGGCGTGACGATCGAAACGAGCGGTCGATTCGTCGCTTGGTTTGTCGGATCAGGCATATTCGGCTCAGGATGCGTAGACACGTTCTGGGCTCTCTTCCGCAGGCCGTAAGGACAGGTGGGGCCGTCCGGAGCCGGCAAGCTCGCGATACAGGGACAGAAAACGATGCGCCTGCAGGTCGAGGGTATACTCCCGCTCCACGATTTCCCGGCAGCGTTGGCTCATGCGGGCGCGAAGGTTTGGAGATTCGAGCAGCATCGTGAGCCCTTTCACCAGGTCCGCCGCATCCCGATAAGCGACCAGGTAGCCCGTTTCCATGTGCCGTACCGCGTCGGCAACCCCTCCCACGTCGAAGGAGACGACGGGCGTTCCACAAGCCATACTCTCGAGAATTCCGTTGGGAAGATTTTCCGCAAGGGTGGGAAGCACAAACACGTCGGCTGCCGAATAGGCCGTCGCGAGCGTCCTCTCATCGCCGATGTGTCCCAGGTTCTTGGTCCGGAACGGACCGTCCGCCTGCCATGCTCCGGCATTGCGTCCCATGACGAGGAGCGTGACGTTCTGCAGACCGTCGCCAGCCGCCCGCCTGATCGCCTCCTGCAAGATCGCTCCCCCTTTTCGTTCATCGAGCACGGACGCGGCGCTGAACAGAATCACGCGATCCCTGGGATCAAGTCCCAGTTGCTCCTTGGCGCGAGACTTCGGAAGCGGGTGAAAGGTGTCCGTGTTCAGCCCGTTTGGGATGACATGAACTGAGAATCTGCTCAATAACGGACTCCGTTTGACCAGAGCAGCCATCCAGGTCGACGGCGCCACGAGCGTCAGCCGGGATCGCTCATAGACCCAATCCTTGACTCGCCACAAAAATGCCGACGTATCCATCCGGAGGCGCGGATACTCGTCGAGGTGAGGGCAGACTCCGCATCCGGTCTCCCACCGTTCACATTCATAGGAATAGGCGCAGTGGCCTGTCATGGCCCACATGTCCGACAGGCGCCAGACCACAGGACGGTACCGGCTCAGCGGGATAAGCGCCAGGTGGCTGAAATATCCCCCGTGCGTGTTGAAGACCTGGATGACATCCGCTTCCCGCACCCAACGGGTCCGCCTCAGCAGAAAGGAAGACGGGTAGAAGAGATATTGCAGATCCAATTGATCGATCATCTGGCCGCCCAGCCGGTCGAGCCGACCGAGCAGGCGGCCGCCGATGACTTTGACATCGGGATCCTGGCTTCGCTTGCGCCCGACCAGCATCCGGGAGCGCAGGCCGAGCCGCTTGAGGGCACAGTGCAGTCGGTAGGCAGACCGTCCGGAACCGCCTTCATTGTCCCAGCAGCTCAGGTGCAGCACGGACAGCGCGGACTCCTGCTCAGCTTCCGCCACGCCATCCGGGCTGGCGTCAGAGCAGCAATGCTTGCTTTTGAGTCGCATCAAGACCGTTCAGCGCCGCACTCGACGTGTCCAGGGTAAACGTTCTGGGATAAGCCGGCTTGCCGGACGTGTAATGCAGCTCCAGCAGCACGCGGTGGTTGTCCACAGGCTTCAATCCCCGGTGAAAGCCGCCGGTGTCGCACAGGACGACCGTACCGGACGGCCCCTCGCAAATGCGCCACTGGCTCGAGGGGATCGCCGCGTCCATTTCCTGGTCATCAATCCTGGCTCTGGCATTCCTGACCGGCACCTGCCGGCGAGCACCGATCCGATGGGTCTGCGGCACGAAACAAAATGGGCCGTTGTGCCGCGTCACGTCGTTCAGATAGAGGAAGACCTTGACGTTAAGAAAATCGGCATAATCGCGGTGCCAGAGCTGCGTCTCTTTCGGCGGTCCCGGGGTGGGGTAGTTCAGCCAGACCTGGACATCCCGAAGATAGCTGGCCATCCCAAGGTAAGCATTCACCAGCGACAGCAAGCGAGGATTGACTGCCAGCTGGATAAACGGACTTTCCACATAGAACGTGCCGTCCAGCAGCTCGAGGATGAAATCCTTCTTCTTGCCGGTTGTTTGTTTTCCAGTGACGACGTCCCGTATGTATGGATTCGCCATCTTCTCGTCGCAAATCTCCCGGATTCTGCCCGCGCAAGCCTGCGCCGTCTTGTCGAATACCTCATCGAACGCCTGCACCAGGATACCGTCCCGGCGCAGACTGTTCAGCGCCCCCCCCTGACCCGACCTCGGACGACCCTGGGAGAGATGGTGCATCGACCGCCGGAAATTGAACAGCCATCGCCATAAGACCTTGGCGCCAGGATATCCACGGCCGTTTGTGTCTCCGAAGTAGCAGACGGCCCGGATGCCAGCCGGTGTCAGCAGATGGGAAAGGCGCCTCATGCCGTCGGCTCCACTCAAGTCAAACCGGCTCCGCAGCTTTGACGGACCCGGACGGACTCCTCGTTCAGCATGCGCCGTCGCCCCGCAAAAGCGCACCCGCCAGGTCGGCGCCTTCGAGCCAGCCGGATCGAAATTGGAACACCCTGAATGCCAGCGCACACCGCTGGCGAAACGACGGTCCGTTGGGTCGTCCGACCAGGATGTTACGCAACAATCGGACATCGTTCAGCTTCCCCAATTCCTGCTCCTTTGTCCGGGAACTCGGCCACCCCAGTTCCCTGAGAATGTTCGCACCCAGCACGCTGTCGATGAAGGCACTCTCGTTCGGATCCAGCTCCGCCCTCCAGACCATGACCGGTTCAGAGGAGACACCCGCGAAGGCATACCCATGCATCGAATTCCCCTCCCAGGGCCGGTTCATCCTGGTCGGGCTCATCAGGCAATCGTCCCATGACAGACCGATCTGCTTGGCTAGTTTCTCCATGACGCCCCGCGGATCGCGCACCAACTCCTCATACAGGATCACGAGATACCGGTTGTGGACGTCCTGACCGGAGGCGGCCATGGCCGAGCATGCCTTGACCCCTCGCAGAATGGCCTGCAAGCTCCTGATCCAGGCCAGGATGAACTCTTCCACCGACATGGTGTACTTCAAGTACTTCTCTTTCTTCTTTCGATAGGAGAAATAGTTAGCCCGCGGGTCCCGCAGAGTATAGACGAAGCTCGCCTCCGGGAACAAGCGCAGGATTTCCGTGGCGAAATGTTCAGTCCCGGGGCTCTTCTCGATCCAGTACCGCTTCCGCGCGAGGTCCTGTCCCGTTATCTGTGCATAGGCGCTCACCATTGCTATCAGCAGGCCGGCCTGGCTGTAGCCGGATGACGCCCACAGCGACTCCACCGTGCGCTGGTACAAGGCAAAATCAATCGCCGAATAATCGCGAACGCCCGCGCCGTCGTCGAAGACCCCTTCCCGAAAAAACCGGACGCCCGTGTGATTGAAAGCCTGGTCCAACACGGCCTCGCGTGAAGCACCGGACCGCATCAGCGGCAACAAGTGCCCGAAGAACCTCGTCTCCTCGGGAAAGACCGCGACCTCCGGATGCCCGTCCAGCAGTGACAGCAGCAGCGTGGTTCCCGATTTCGGATAGCCCCCTATGAACAGCGGGCGCATTCGCTCACCATCAAATCAGCGCATTTCACGACAGTCTCCTCTCTACCTGGGAAACATTGATTCGGACGTAATGGCCCATTCGTGGTGAACGACCACGTGGCCCGCCGCGCGGGATGGGATCACGATGAACTCGCCGGTTCCATCGTAGATCACCCGAAAACTCGCGGCCCTCATGATCGAATCCGCCAGTCCCCATTCATCCTTCATCGTAATATTTACCCAGTAGGTGCCGGGTACGAGAGGCAGGCTTTTCATCTTGCAGACGATCCGTCCGGAAGGCGGTGCGTCATGAAAGATTCGCAAACGGGTCATTTTCGTCGTGCACGTGAACACCGCAACTCCATCCTGGTCCACCACGACAAAACCCACCTCAAACCGGACGAGATTCTTGTTCTCCGTTGACGTGTACCCGATGATGAACTCCGCATCGCTTCCGGTGCGGGGATGGCCCGGCTGATCCTCCGACGCACGCGCCTCAAACCTGATCACCCGGACTCTTCCGCTTCCAGAGCGATCGGACCTTTCCGCCAGCAAATTATCGTTTGGGCTCTCCGAGGAGCGGAACGACGTGAGATATTCGGATATGACTTCATCGGGCTTCCCCAGCAGGCGGATCTGCCCGCTGTCGATGAGGCACGCGCGAGTGCAGAGGCTGCGGACTGCGGCCAAATTGTGACTGACGAAGAGGACGGTTCGGCCGCTGCCGGCCACCCGGCTCATTTTTCCCAGGCATTTCTCCTGGAACTGTACATCCCCGACCGACAAGACTTCGTCAACGACCAGGATATCGGGCTCCAGATGGGAGGCGACGGCAAAGGCGAGGCGCATGTACATACCGGTCGAGTAATGTTTCACTTCCGTGTCCAGGAACTCTTCGACTCCGGCGAAGCTCACGATTTCGTCGAATTTGCGCTCAATCTCGCGCCGCCTCATCCCCAGGATTGCACCGTTGAGATAAATGTTCTCTCGGCCCGACATCTCTGGATGAAACCCGGTCCCCACCTCCAGAAGCGAGCCCATCCGTCCATGAATCTCGGCCTCGCCCTCGGTCGGCTCCGTGATGCGCGACAGAATCTTGAGCAGCGTGGTCTTGCCCGCTCCGTTGGGACCGATAACCCCGATGACCTCACCGTGCCGCACCTCAAGAGAGACATCCCGCAACGCCCAGATCATATCTCCGACGAAGCGTCCGGAGGGACGACGTCCCGAACCGACACCGGCAGCCCGAAAGCCAAAGAACTTCCCCGCAATCACGTCACGTAGGCTTCCGTAGTGCTGGCGCAGACCGATCCGATAGCGCTTGCTCAGGCCGGATGCTCTGATTGCGATGTCACTCATGGCAGGAGTCGGCAGATTTCAGAGCAGCTCTTGGGCCAGCAGATATTCGGTCACCTTGCGTGCGTTCTCTTCCGGCGAGTAGTCCGTCGTCGTTAAGACGATTTCTGCATCATCGGGCGGTTCGTACGGATCGTCGATGCCCGTGAAGCTCGTGATCTCTCCGCGACGCGCACGCACATACAGCCCCTTGGGATCCCGCTGCTCGCACACGGCAATCGGCGTATCCACGAACGCCAAAACGAAGCGATCGGGGCCGATCATGTTCCGGCAATCGTTTCGCGCTTCCCGGTATGGACTGATCGCGGCGCAAATGACGACTCCGTTGTGCCGGACGATCTCGGACGCCACGAAGCCGATGCGCCGCACATTGGTGTTCCGGTCTTCCCTGCTGAATCCCAGGCCTTTGGAGAGATGCCTCCTGACCACGTCGCCGTCCAATATCGTTACCTGGCGGCCACGATCGAGCAGGAGCTTCGCGAGCGACTGGGCGATCGTTGACTTGCCGGCTGCGCTGAGGCCCGTCAGCCACACACAAAATCCCCGTTCTTTATGAGCATAAGTCATCCTACAAAGTCTCCCGGCGCGCCACTGTCTTTATTTTTTCGAGATAAACGGTTCATCGGCCAGAACGACATCAATGAGTTCATTGACGTCATTCACGACCGGCAGGACCGTGACCTTCTCCTTCTGAATGATCTTCTGGAGTTTCTTCGGCTCCCGCACGGTGGTGGTTCGGCAATTGATGTTCATGATCTTTTCGACCGGTGAAATCGGAAGAACGTTGTTCAGAAAGGCGCGCCGGAGGTCGCCATCACTCACGGTGCCGATGACGCGGCCTTCATCCACAACTACCACGACACGATGCCTGTTCCGTTCGATCTTCTCCATCGAGACCCGGACGCTATCCGTGGAGAAGACGACAAAGTCGTCCAATTTCTTCACCAGTAACGGCCTCCTTTGCTTTTTCATCTTTTTCAATAAGAAATTTGTTTCTTCAGCAGGCGTTCATCAACTTTGAGCGCCCGCAGGACATCAACAATCCTGGCGGCCACGCGACCATCGCCCATATACGGGTTGCCGCTTTCCACCTTCAGCTTCTCGCGAAACTCCTTCGTCATGGCCTGCTCGATGGCGCTTCGAATGGCCTTCCCCTCGCATGGCACGTCGATGACGTTGCTTCCGCGCATGCGTCCGCGCTGGCGGGTCCCAATATTCACGGCGGGAAGCCCGAAACACGGTGCTTCAATGAGCCCGCTGCTGGAGTTACCCACCATGACGCTGGCAACGTTCATAAGACCGGCAAAGCGCTGCCGGGAGACGTTCCGCTCTATCCGAATAAATGGACGGCGATACCGTTCAAGCAGCTTCCGCACTTCCATGTTGCCGGCATCATTGTTCGGGAAGATCGAGACGGTTTGGAATTTCAGAGCACAGAGGACTTCCAGTATCTCCTCCACATGAGTCACTGTGCTCTCGTATTCCTCAGTGACCGGATGCTGAACGAACAGGATGATCGGCCGGCGCAAGTTCAGCCGAAAACGAGCGGCAATCTCCTCCGGTGGAACAAAATGTCCGTTCACCAATTCGTCGAGCTGTGGGGCACCGGTCATATGGATGCGGAAATCTTCCTCGCCCATCCGCTGCAGTCGCCGGGCTGCATCCTTGCCCGATGCAAAGTGGACGTGCGCAAAACGCGCGATCGCATGACGCGTCATCCCATCGATATTGCCGGAGAGCTCTCCAGCCTGGATATGGGCCACGACGATATTCATGTGGGCCGCCGATATGGCTGCCATGAGCTGTTCGCCGCGATCGCCGGCCAGCAGGACAATGTCCGGCCGCAGGCGCATGAGGGAGTCGGTGATGCTCATCAGAAAGACACCCAGTGACTTGCTCATAGAAGCGGGCGTGTAACCATCCAGCGCCATGTAGATTCGGTCACTGACCTTGAACCCATCCAGGTCGATCTCGTTTGCGCTGAGGCCGAAATCCGGAAGCAGGTGAAGATTGGACACGATCAACGCGTAATCGAGATCGGAATGCCGCTCGATTTCCTGGATGATGGGGCGAATGTAGCCATATTCCCCCCGAGAGCCGGTGATGAGCGCGATGCGCTTCATGCAGCCCCCCCCTCGACATCCTCCCATCCGAGCAACGAGTTGGCGGGAATGTCGCGAGCGGCGATGCGCCCGTGGAATTCCTCCAGGTGCTTGGCGGGCACTCCCCATCCGGGACGCTTCACACCGACCATCTCGGATGTGATTTTGGCGCCGGCCTGAATATCGCACAGAGTCACGACTGAATGGTGGGCCCAGCGCCGCACTTCTTCTTCGCCGGCGTGCACTTTCTTGTCCGCACCGAGAGCGGCCTCCAGTTTCCGTATCGCGTCGATCATGGTGCGAAATTCCTTCGGCTCGAGAGAGATGAAGTGATCGGGCCCTTTGAGCGATCGATCAGGCGTAAAGTGCTTTTCGATCACCTTGGCCCCCATGGCCACCGCACCGAGCACTGCCCACATATCGGTGGCATGGTCGGAGTACCCGACGAGGGTCTTGAACATCTGCCTCATAACAGGGATGAAGCCGAGCTTGACCTCTTCCGACCGCGGCGGATAGGCAGACGTGCAATTCATCAGCATGAACTGGGCCCGCTCCTTCCTCAGTGCAGCCACCGTCTCCTGGATCTCGTCCGCCCAAGCCATGCCGGTTGAGACGATCATCGGCTTCCCCTTGCGCGCGATGTGGCGAAGCATGGGAATGTTGGTCATCTCGCCGGAGCCCGTTTTGAAGGCCTCGAGCCCCAGTTCATCGAGAATGTCGGCGGCCTTCGCGCAGAACGGCGTGCAGAGATATTGGATCCCCACAGCCTTGCAATGTTGCATGAGGACCGCATGATCCTTCGCCGGCAGATTAACGCGCGCCAGCACTTCATCCATGCTTCCCGCCCAGAAACGAATGCTGTTTGGGATCATTTCCTCTTCCGGAAGATGTAGCTGGAATTTGATGACGTCGGCTCCGGCCTCCTTCGCCAGATCGACGAGCCGCTTAGCCTCATCCAGGTCGCCTCGATGCTCGCACGCGGCTTCGGCGATCACGACGACCGGAGCCGAGTCGCTGATCACGATATTTCCAAATCGTATATCCCTGGTCACTGAACAGCCTCCTCGTCGAGGATGGCCCGCATCCGGGCTTCAGCGATCAGCCAGTCTTCGGGCGTGTCGATGTCGATGCTGTACTTGGGATCGGTCACATACCCAATCACACGCTTTCCCCATAACGTCGGCGGCGATTCAAACAGGAGCGCGGCTCTTGCGGCGAAGATGAGCCCATTGAATGCGTAAAGCTCCGGGAGGCCCTGTCTCCGATGCGGCATGTCCCGCACGGGCGTGCCTTCCATCCCCGTCATGGTGCCGTCCGGATGCAGTCGCAAGGCCTTGGCCGGATTGTAATGGTGCGGCAGCGCCGATACGCTGGCAAGAGAGTCCGCGTCTCGATCGAACAACAGACGCGCGGCTTCCTGCAGATGGAACACGCGCCTTGACGGAGACGTGGGTTCCAACACCATCACGAAGTCCGGCGTCCAGTGTTCCTGACGTCGCAGCCATTCGACTGCGTGATGGATCACCGGCGCCGTCGGCGTGGCATCCTCCGCAAGGTGTCCGGGCCGAAGAAATGGGACCTCTGCCCCGCAGGCTCGCCCAGTCTCCGCAATGCCCTGATCGTCGGTGCTCACAATGACTCGTTCGAACAGCCCGCTTGCCCTCGCCACTTCTACGGCCCAGGCCAGCAAAGGCCGACCCAGAAATTCCTTCACATTCTTGCGCGGAACCCCCTTGGAGCCACCGCGCGCTGGGATCACGGCAAGGAGACGTGGCATGGAAGGCTCGGTAACCATGGAGCCGGAGGGCCGCTGGTATCAGGCACCTGGCAGCGTCATGTCGCGGACGTTTCCCGCTTGGCGACCTCTTGGGTGGGGACGAGATGATCATCACCGGAAAAGCGGCGAACGTTGTGAAAGGACTGGAATACATCCGACATTTCCCTCCACCGCTCATAGGCCCGGGAGGCGGAGCAGCAGGGAGTTTCGATTTGCACGTACTCGGGCTTCATGTGCGCATACGATACGGTGGTCATGACATCCTTGGCGTCCTTAAATCTGAGCCAATCAAATTTATCACAGACTTCATAGAGCTCGGTACCCGGATACGGCGTCGCGATCAAGGGGGTGATGCCTTGCACCCCGAGTCCCTGCAGGGTCCTGCAGAACTTCATAGTATTCTCGAAGCTTTCTTCATCCTCACCCTTCATGAAGACCTGGCCGCTCTCGTGGATCACATGCCGCTCATACTCCGGTCGAAGGTATTTCTTGTGCGGAACGATGCCCCCTGGATAGGCCACGATGAAGAAGGCACTGACGAGCAAGCCTGCCTCCACACAATGGCGGGCAATCTCCAGGGTCTTGCCCAAATGCTCGGTCGCGCTTGGCTTGTCCATCGAGACGAGGACGCGCGTATCACCGCACTCCACCGGGAGATAGGCAATGTCTGTTCCGGCCTCAGCCATCAAAAAGGCAAGGTCGCGGGACATCTTGTCGATCATGATGCCGTTGGGGAACGAACAGAACAGGGGGACTCCCTTCTTCCTCAGATCGGCTAGGTGGCGCAGGATTGGGATCGCACGCCCTTCCATCAGAGTGAAATTGTCGTCTTCGAACTCGATGTGATTGACTCCGTACCGGTCGATGCACATATCGATTTCGCCCAGAATCCGCTCCGGCGTAAAGGGACGCCAGCGCTGGCCCTTTTCCGGAATCGAACAGAATTCGCAGGTAAAAGGGCACCCGCGCGACGATATGAGCGACAACGTCCTCTGGCTGCGGTCGCCGCGCGGTGACCACCTTGTATATTCATCCATCGGCCGGAAGTGATAGCCGGGCGGTGGGATCGAATCAATGGTCCTCAACTGTTCGCTCCGCATGGACGACTCCAGGATCATGCCGTCTGCGCCGCGATAGACAAGACCGGGGATTTGGTTCAAGGGCTCTCCGTTCGCAATGCGCGCAAAGGCGATCTCTCCTTCGCCCTTCACGATGATATCGGCCCTCGATTCGTTCAGAACCTGGTGAGGCAGCGTCGTGGCCAATACGCCTCCAACAACCAGAGGGACATCGGGGAAAGCCTGTTTGATGGCATTGATCAACGGATAGGCGGTCAGACGAGAATCGGTGAACGGTCCATTCAAACCGATGATGTCGACGTCCTGGGGGATGCGTTTCACGATCTCTTTGTCGGAATGCCCAAACCGATGGGTCAGGCGGTATTTCGTCTTTAAGGGGACCTTGACTCTGACCCCCCCGTCCAGCATGGGATCCACGAAAGCTGCGATATGATGACCAAATCGCTCGGCGTAGGCCCCGATGTAGCCAAGTCCAAGCTGCTGGGAACGGAACTCGACCTCATCGTCGAACACCCAGGGAGAAGCCACCAGGGCGATCTTCTTGGGGACGATCTGTTTCAGGTCGGCCCCCTCAGCCGGGTCCAGCATGATCAAATTTTCACGTTCCATGTGCTATCCTCGTTGCATTTCAGGCCGGTGCCCTCGAATCGCCTGTTCAGCCGCCATGGGGTGTATTGCGAGCCCGGAGGATTCACGCATACAGCGCGACATTACCGGGCAGGCGTCTCCAAAGACACAGCCGCCGCATAATCCCCGACGGCATTGGGCAGAGTGGAAAAAAAATCGAGCTGGTCCGGATGAGTCAACCATTCGACGAATGCTTTCAGATCGGGGGCAGCTAGCCAATCTTCCGGTCCGACGGCTTTGATCTGCGTTTGAATAGACGCGGTGGCATCCTTTCGGTATTCCAATGTAAAGGACGTCAGCAGAAGCGTTCGCATCACAAAGACTGCGTAGGCGAACCGTTCAGCAAGCTCCTGTTGCGAGGCACGAAGAGGGGGAATGTCCTGAAGGCCGGCAAGTCGTTTCAGGTACTCCTCTCGCGACTCAGAATCGATCGTAAAGCCTTTGTGGTCATAACGGCCGGTGCCGGCCGTCAGAACCGGGATACCCATGCATGCCGCTTCGATGCCGATAGTTCCCCGGACGGTCAGGCAATAATCCATCACACTGAAAAGGGAAAAGGTACTGATGTCGCTGTCCGCGGCGATGATACGTATGTGGTCCGGAAGCGTTCCGATGTGATTCCGAAGCGCGATGAGCTCGGACGGCTCTCCGCCGACGCCGTCTCTTGCATCCTTGACGATATTGGCCGGATGGACTTTGATGACCCAATTGAGGTTTCTGTTCCCAATCGCCGCACGGGTGGTCTCCAGAAACCATTCCTCGTAGTTGCGAAATAGGTCGGTGCCCCAGAAGAAGGTTCCGTCCCACAGGATGTGGGGGGAAATCACCGCCGTTTTCTTGCTCCCATCGAGGCGGAGCCTGTTCCTGATCTCCTGGGCTTGGAGCATCCTCGTTTTGAACTGGGTCCCGACCTCGCTGTACCAATCGCCGCTGGCATAGGCGCTGAAGAGCTCCTCTCGCAGATGCCGGCTATGGGCATCGGTCCACGGCATGGCGCGTACGCGGGACCAGGACTCGTCCGACAACGAAGCCGGATGCTCATCGCGGTTTTCACGTCTGTAGCGCTTGAGCATCAGGGAATTGCCCCGGTGGGCGGCATTCCACGTGAACACATCAACCCCCTCCGCAAGGCAGACATCGAATAGCTCGCCCTGCGGCGTGTAGCCTCTGTCGACGAACATCGCTACTTGCGGCCGAACCCTGCGGATCAGATCGCGAGCCGCGAGGGCATGCACCATCCCCGACACGATATAGGGACACACCGCGCGCCGCATGACGGGCGATTGGAGGTCCAGAGAGCCCGCCCGGAGATTGCGAAGGGCCGTCGAAGCGGCGCATCGTCCCGTTCGCGTGCCGGCGTATTCAAACGACAACAGGTATTCCAACGATGGCAGTGAGCTGAGGGTCGTCTCCACCTCGGCCGACGCCAGATGGCGGGTGAATTGATCCCAAAACAGGACGTCAGCCACTCCCGTCAGCCGGTAGTATTTCGCCAGCCAAGGGTCACGTTTCATCACGGCGGTGACATTAAAGCCGGCGGCTTCCAGCCCCTTGATCAATCCGAGTTCTGCCTTGACCCCGCTGATAAATCCCACACTGACCACGAGAGCCTTCTGGCGGGAACGATTCCCTTGACGCAGCTTGCACCCCAATGCGTAGCCGTATAGTTCTTTGAATTCTCGATAGTCGCTCCGGAGCAACTGTTCACGCCGGGAGAACGCCGGATTGAAGACCATTTTAACCCAGCGCCAGACCGTCCAGGCCACCGGCAACACGCCGGCCTGCCGCAGCACCGATGCCGCGCGAGCGCGGAGAAACGCTCCTCCCGACAGGCCTCCGATCCCTACCCGCCGCCTCCTTCGACTGGCCACATCGAGCCGTTCCTCGTCCATGACAGGCTGCATCTCGTGGGCAAGCTTCTCCCCGCTTTCCTCGGGCGGTGACTTCGCGACGCCCGGGGCCGACACGAGGAAATCCAGCTGCCGACGATCGCTTGCCCAGTCTGCAAACGCCCTCAAGTCGGCTGCCCGACGAAATTCCTCAAACGACTGCAGGCGGATGGCGACGTTGTGATCGAGCGGATGGCCCAGTTTGTGAAACGGCATCTGGACTTGCTCAAAGGAACGGAAAATGAGCGGCCTTAACTTGAGTATGGCATGGGCATATCGCTTTGCGAGTTCGGTTTTTCCCCGACTCAGCCGAGACGGCCAGTCCTGGATATGGGCCAATTTGTGAAGATACTCCTCGCGGGACACCGAATCATCGGTAAAGCCCATCCCAGAATATCGTCCGGTCCCTGCTGTAAACACGGGGACCCCTAGACATGAAAGTTCGATTCCCACGGTGCCGCGGACCGTAATTCCATAATCGGTGATCGCGAAGACCGACAGCGTGCTGATATCGGTGTCGGGTTCCAACACCTTGATATGCGGCGGCAGGGCTCCCACCCTATTGCGCAGGACCTCCAAGTCCTGAGGTTTTTCACCCGTCCCCAGTTGCTTCAGCTTCCACACATAATCCGGATGAACCTTGATCACCCAGTTGACCGCAGAATTCTTGCAGGCCGCTTTGACGGTTTCGACAAGCCACTCCTCATAATCCTGGAAAAGATTTTTCCCGAAAAAGAACGTGGCATCCCACAGCACGTGCGAAAAGACGACCGCGGTTTTCTTCGAAGGATCCAGCCCGAGCTGCGCTCTGACCTTCTCCGGTGACTTGAGACTTTTGCCCATCTGGACAAATTTACGATTAAACCACGTACCGTCCCGATAACGGTTTTCCAGCTCCTCGGTCAGTTCGCGTTCAATCTGTTCATCCCACGGACGGGCGGAGACCATTTTCCAGGAATCGTCCGAAAGCGAGAACGGATGGAGGTGCCGGGTTTCTGGCGTATACCGCTTGAACACAAGTGCGTCCGTTCGATGAGAATGAACGAATTGGATCGCATCCACGCCATTATTAAGGGCGATATCAAAGATTTCCCCGACGCCTGTGCCTCCCTTCTCCAGAAAGATGGCGCTTGAGGGCTTGACGTGTTGCAGCAGCATTTCCGAGGCTCTCACCGAACGATATGCATAGGTGAGCTGTTGGCGAATCATTGCGCGTACCGCCGGATCGTCGAACGACACGCTGCCATTTCTCAGGTTTCTGGCCACCACGGACAGCACGTGTCGCCCGACATACGCATCCCGATACCGATGATCGAGCAGAAACGCAAAGCTCAGCGGGCTATCCAGCAGCGTCTGCGCCTCGCTGTCCACGCTTTCGGGTACCGCCTTTAGCCACTCGTCGAAATAAATCAGGTCTTCCAACCCCAGGAGCCGATAGTATCGATGCGCCCATCGGGAATTGCGCCGTGTCACGATCACGGGCCGCCATCCGTGCTGCTGCAGCGCTTTGGCCAACAAGGCCTCCATTTTGACCTGCGTGATCCAATCGCTGAGGCTGACAACCAGGACCGTCTTTGAGGCATGGCCGGAATGGCCGCCTTTTCTTAGAAATGCGTACTTGCGCTTGACCGCCAGATAGTCCGCGAGAATGCTAAGCCGCTGTACGGCTCTGGCGGACTGGCACAGAGTGCGTCCGAGATTTTTGACAGCGCCCGTAACCATAAGGGGAATCAGAGAACCAATCCCGGGAGACCGATCACGATCGAGTTAGTCGCGCTACTCATCTAGATCCGCCAACATGAGCTAATACGTGATGCGTTTCTGAATCCGTACTTCGCAGTCCGAAAGGGTGGCGGCGATTCTCTCTCCCGCATGCCCGTCCCCGTAGATTGGATCGGACTCGTATGGCTCCCGTCGTAGCTGCTCCCGGATCGCATCGCCGATGGCATCACGTTCGTATCCGATGTCAATGACGTTCCGGCCTCGTTGTCGCATGTATTGCCGCGATCCAACGTTCACTGCGGGCGTGCCGATGTATGCGCCTTCCCGCACCGCGCTGCTGGAATTGCCTACCAGGCAACTGGTTTTCGCCATGAGGCAGATGTAGATATCCATCGGCAGGTTCTTGAAAAAATGCATGGGGAAATCTTTATGCCGCTCGCGGAATTTTCGAATCCCTCGGGCAATGTCTTCCGATCCCGCATCAGCATTGGGCCAGAACACGACGGCTGGCAGTCCCACGTCCTGGACAGCCTGCAGTGTGGCGGTAACCTGTCGTTCGCCCTCGCCGTACTCCGTCGTGACGGGATGTTGCGATATCATGACGAACGGCCGATCAAGATCGAGGCTTTCACCGACGCCCTCTGCAAAAAGATGAGGCCCCAAATCGGTTCGGTCCTGTTGGAGAATCTCGGCGACCAGGTCGATGCGCGGGCAGCCGACCAAGTAGACGTCCTCCGGCCGTTCGCCCATCCGGATAATCCGGTCTCGGGCCTCGGTACAGGCGGGGAAGTGAACGTGAGCAAATTTGGTTGCGGCGTGCCGGATGCTTTCGTCGATCGTGCCGCTGACCTCGCCTCCCATGGTGTGCGCCAGAGGTATGTTCATGTACGCCGCAGCCAAGGTGGTGGCCATCGTCTCAAACCGGTCTCCGACCGTCAACACAAAATCAGGGCGAAGCTGCTCAAAAATGGTCGGGAGTTCCACAAGGCCCAGACCGGTTGATTTGGCCATCGTGGCGGGCGTCTCGCCTTCGATCAGCATATACACTTTCGCCGCCGGTACAAACCCATCTTTTTCGACCAGATCAACGACGGATCCATAGCGATCCAGCAGGGCAGAGGCGACGACAATGACCTGCAGTTGAAGATCCGGGTGCTTCTGAATCGAAACCATCGCGGATTTAATGCTGCTGTAGTTCGCGCGGGACCCGATAACAATGCAGATTTTACGCATCGGCAGCCCTTTCCCAGTCGATGTCTTCGGGGCGTAGCAGACTATTGGAGGGCACACGCCGCAGTACCCTTCGGCCGACGATCTCTTCGATCCGCCAGGCAGGAATGCCGGTCCCCGGCTTCTTGATGCCCACCATGGAGCGCTCGATGCGCGCCCCTTCTGGAATATCCATGAGCACCACGATGCTTTTCTCGAAAATGTGCTTCATGGCATGGAACGGCCCCGCGTCATCCTTGTCCACTTTCGTTGAAAGCAGGACTTCGATCGCCCGGATGCCGCGGACCAGATCGCACAACTCTGCCGGCTCCACCGAGTGTTTTGCGTCACTCCCGTAGAGATTCTTGCTCAAGGTGAAATGCTTTTCGATGACCGAGGCGCCCACTGCGGCGGCGGCAAATGCGGCATAGTTCGTCAACGTATGATCGGACAACCCGACTGC
Source organism: Nitrospira sp. (assembly GCA_016873495.1). Taxonomy (GTDB): domain Bacteria; phylum Nitrospirota; class Nitrospiria; order Nitrospirales; family Nitrospiraceae; genus SYGV01. Next base: position 17,192 of record VGXC01000049.1, read on the forward strand.
AAGCCTGTAACGGTCCCGCATCTCGCACATCACGTTGAGACCGACTCTCTCATAAGGACATGGATACTCGGACGTGCACTGGAGCACTGTTACCCTATCGTGGCGCTTGAGGATGGCATTGACGGCACGATCGAGCTCGGTCCAATTGCTCATCCCTGACGATAACAGGATCGGTTTTCCAGTGGTTGCGACGGCCTCGACCAGCGAAAGATTCGTCACCTCGCCGGAGGGTATCTTGTAAATGGTGACGCCGACTTTTTCAAGGAGATCGACAGCCTCGCACGAAAAAGGCGAGGAGAGGAACCGTGTTTTGCGAGTCTCACAGTGGGCTTTGAGCGACTCCCATTGGGACTGCGAGAACGCTGTGCGCTGGAAATACTCATAGCGCGGCTCAGCCGTGAAGTACGGCGGCGCGGGAGCATCGCGCAACGTCTCCGCTTCGGCGATATGCGTCTGGAACTTGACTCCGTCAACGCCGCACTCCGCGGCAACATCCACCATGCGGCAGGCGATTCCCAGGCTGCCGTCATGGTTCATGCCTGCTTCGGCTATGATGAAGACGCGGTCTGCTGGCCGATACATTTTGACAGACTTCCGTTCTGAAGCCGCCATTTGGCATATAGCATGAGCGGGTTGTGCCGCGGATCGCCTTGCCAGAGGGAAAACAGCCGTTTCTTCGTGTAGCGGCATCTCTCGAGTCTCGCGACCGCCAACGAAGACATTTCTAACGATCTCCCCACCGTTCCGTCATCTTCATCGGAGATCTCGTAGCTCTTGACGCAGTCGCGCTCCCATGTTTTGAACGCGCGCCATTCCTCTGCTTGAGCGAGCATGAGGTCTTCATAATGGAAAGCTCCTGGGAATACTTCGGCGAATTCCTTGCCCCATGGGCTTTCCAGAGGACAGTTGTGATGAGCCACTACTACCACATTGAAGACCGCGCTGACCATCATGGAAAGCCTGTTCGCAGGCCGCATCTTCGGCCCATCGAGCAGGAGGGCCAGGGGTCCTGACTGCCGGGCCGCCACGACGGGGACGAAGTCAAACGCGCTTCCGACCAGACACCGAAGCTGTGGATAGCGGTCTTCGAGGTCGGCGATCTGCTTCGCATTGGGGACGAGATCAATGGAGTAGACAGCCACCCCGGTCCTTTCGCTGTACTCGCCCAAGACCCGCGTCGAGTATGCGTGATCCCCGCGCCCGGACTCGATGATCGTGCGAACACCCGCCATCTCGCAGACCCCCAAAAAGGCCGCCATCTCTCCGGGATAGATCCCGGTCTCCCAGGCGAGATTCCAGGATTTCAGCGATGCGGCCCACCTGAATATGGCGGACTGCAATGGCTGAACGTTCTCGGCAATTTGCATGCTACGAATCAACCGCCTGACCATACACCGACTGTCTTGGAGCACTCAGCCACGCGGTGATGTTGAGGACCGAATTCCAGATCACACGCTGGGCCATGATCGCAAACGTCGATGCCACGATCAGGAACACGATCAAATTGCCCGTAGATCCAAACGAGAAATAGGCGGTCAGTCCCTGGGTCGCAAGCACCATTCCCGCTCCGACCATCACCCACTTGTCATGTCTGGGAACGCCTTCCAACTCGCTCGCGCGAAGCTGTATGCCGACGCGATACAGTACCTGCTGCACAATGGCCGCGACGATGGCTCCGAGCATGCCGATGACAGGAATCAGAAGCGCCATCAAGACCATCCCCGCACCTGCCGACAAGATCATAACCTTCGAGCAGGCTACCAACTGTCCGCGAGCATAGAGCACGCCGGTCTGCGGCTTCCCCGAGTTCTGAACGAGGATGAACACCATCCACATCGCAACAAGGGGTGCCGCCTCCACGAATTTCCCATGAGTCAGAAACCCGATCAGATTCCCACCCAATGTGGCAAACAGGAGACCGACCATCGTGACGCCGATATAGCTCATGTCCCAGGCGTCGCGGGTGGTACCGAATTGGTTTCGCTCTTCCCGGCTTTCATGCAGGGTAATCGGCCAGATGGCGCGGGAGACCGATTTGAGCGGCATACTGACCATGTGCCGATACTGCTGCGAATGAGCGTACAAGCCCAGCGCATGCAATCCCGCGAAGGCGGTCAGAAGATACCGTTCGAGAAAACTCTGGAGGGTTTCCATCAGATTGGCGACGCTCACCGGGATCCCGACGCGGAGCATATTCGCGGCCCACATGCGGCTGGGTGCCGGCCTGGCGTAGGGCTTCAGGACCACCCAGGCGCCGGCTGACGACACAATGGATGTGCCAATCGCCCCCCAAAACAACGCTTCCACACCAAGGCCTAACCCGTACAGTCCGATGATGATGACGAGCGCGGACACAAGAGCTTGCGAGATCGTGATGAAGGCATGGAGCGACGCTTTCCCATCAAGCGTGACGATGTAGGAGGCCACGACCCAGGGGAATCCAAGTCCCATCGAGAGAAGCGAAAGACCCAAAAGCTTCAAGGGGATCTGTTGCAGCTGGTGCATGAATTGGACAGCAACCGTCCAGCCCGCGAGCAGGCAGCTCGACCCCAGCGCTAGCAGCGTGCCGCCGACGGCCAGGATGGTCGAAACCATCCTCTGACGTTCGACAAGACTGGCGGTGGGGTAATACTTGGCAAAGAGATAATCCGCCCCCATCGTCGCCACAACGGTCAGCAGTACAGGAATCACGGAGATCAGCGCAAACATCCCAAACTCTTCCGGTCCCAGCACGTAGGTGGCGATGGGCACCATGGCAAAGGAGATCGCGCCTTGGATCAGCGAGGACAATAAAAAAAGGCTGAAGTTTCTTCCAAATTTCATTGGGACTCAGCGCGCTGTTTCAGCATGGACCGGGAGGCAGGAAGATCACGGTGCTGAACGGACAACTCCCCGCGAGGCCAGCCGCCGCCAACCCAGCCACCTCCGCAGCGACTGAATGGGATGGGCCAGCTTTTGAAACCGCCGGTATCCCCTCACCACCGCCTCGAACAAACGAGTCCGCGCATCACCCTTGTAGTTTTGGAGCAAGGCCAGGAGCTCAGGGTCCGCCCAGGGGAGCTTGGTCCGGAGGACGAAGAGTGCCTCGTCCAGATAATTTTGTTCAATGAGAAGTGCGGACAGAGCTACAACGCGTGCCGCATCCTTCACTTCGCGGTTAACGTATATTGCATCGCCTAGCAACGGTTGACCGTACCGGCGCGATGGTATGACCAACATACCGATGCCAAACCTCAGGATTGAACGCTGACGGTCGGGCCAAACCGAATCGAAAGGGTGCAGAATGAATCTCCTTGTGCTCGCCAGCGATGTGCCTCATCGCA
>VGXC01000050.1 GCA_016873495.1 Nitrospira sp.
AAGACCAAACTGCGGCGGTACTACGGCATCCGACGGAGTCATTTTGTCCTCTACCTGAAGGAGATGGAATTTCGGTTCAACCATCGACGCGAGGATTTGCCGCGTCTGATCGAGCGAATCTTGAAAAGGGCTCGTCCAAAACTAGACTAGCTCCCACCTGAAATATCTTCGCGCTATGGATTACTTCTTGCCGTGACGTGGAACCAGAAAATAAGGGATTGGTGGATGCAAAATAGAAATTGCCAATCAATTCCAGAAAATTTTACTGGTAGAGGCTGGGAAACCCTGGGCAGGTTACTAGATAAAATTGATGCTACGGGCAATGCTTCATTTGGCGAGATCTGGCTCCATCGAGAAAACAACAAACCAAGTTTTTGGGCACTCTATGGAATCTTTAAGCTACCGAAGTGAGCATGAATTGCATTAGCCAGGGGCATCGCGTGGCCATCCTGTGGCTGGAGCAGCGTGATTATCTTGGAGCAGGCAGTACCGTGACCTCCGGCATCGGATAATCCTTGGCGTTGCCTGTGGCCACCGACGCACCCTCGACCAATGCCGTTGCCGCGATCAAGCAATCGGCCAGCTCCAGCTTCCGGCTCTTCGTTCGACGCTTGAAGTGCCCAGCCAATTCGGCAATTTCTCTGGTCACAGGCAAGACAACCAGCCCATCCAAAAGATTGGCCGTGGTGACTTGCTCTTCAGGCCTCATCCCGGCATAAAGCTCCGCGACAGAAATGACTGAACAGCACGGCACCGACTGATTCGTGATCTCCCGCAAGAAGCGCCTCACCGCTTCCCGGCCCCTCAGCAGATCGATGAGCACATCCGTATCCAGAACGATCTTGCTCATCAGCTTCTACGACGTTTCGGGCGAGAGGACTTACGGAGCGAGCGAACAAACGCTCGCGCTCCTTTAGCCAGCTCAGGATGTTTCCCGTTTTCCCAAGCACCGAAGCTGGTTTCCAAGGCTTTCCTGAATTTGATTCGTTTCAATTCGTTTCTCAACGCCTCCCCGACCACCTTGCTCTGCTCCCCCTTTGGAACAGTCTTCTTCAGTTCCTCCAAGAGATCTTCCGGCAATGTAAAGTTGGCCTGTTTTGCAACCGTCGCCATAAGAACCTCCTCACCACTCTATATAACGACCTATATGGTGGCACGATGGAGAGATCATGTCAAAGATGAACCCAAGACGGGCAGGAACGTGGTAACAGGGACGAACTAGGGACAGCGCAGCACTCTTCTCAGAGTCTCCGCCGACTCCCAGGCTTGCGCGGGCTTCTCGGCCAGGAACGTCACGTGGCCCATTTTTCGGCCGGGGCGGACGGACTTCTTTCCATACAGATGCAGCTTGGCGCCCGGCTGGCGGAAGAGATTCGCTAGGCCCTCGCCGGCGCTCACCTTGGTCAAATCCTCACCGATCAGGTTGACCATGACCGCCGGACACAGCAGGCGGACTTCGCCCAGCGGGAGCCCGCAGACGGCACGAACCTGCTGCTCGAACTGGGAAACGGTGCAGGCATCCAGCGTATAGTGGCCGGAATTATGCGGACGCGGCGCGACCTCGTTGACGAACAGGCCCCCGTCCGGCATCAGAAACAGCTCCACGCAGAAGACGCCGACTCCCTCCAACGCCGCCACGACCGAGGCGGCGAGATCACCGGCTCGTTGAGCCAGTCTCGGATCGATCTCGGCCGGCGCTCTGCTGGTCCTGAGAATACCGGCTTCGTGGACGTTCTCGACCGTGGGATAGACCCGCTTGTCTCCATCCGCCCCGCGCACGACCAGCACGGAGAGCTCCTTGTCAAAGGCCAGGAACTGCTCAAGTACCCAAGGACTGTGGGCCTGCTTGCCGAGCTGCTCTTGAACCGAAGCAAGGTCCTGCGCGCCGGCAAGTCGCCATTGGCCCTTGCCGTCATAGCCATGGGTAGCAGTCTTACAGAGGCAGGGAAAGCCGATGGATTCCGCGGCGGCGCGCAGATCGCTCGGCGCGGCAATCGGTCTGAACGTGGCAACCGGAATGTTGTGGCTTGCGAGAAACTGCTTCTGCTCAACCCGATTCTGCAGGATGCGCAGGATGCGGCTGGCCGGCCTGACGGCGAGGCGTTGCTCCAACGCCTCGCCGAGCGCCACGGGAATGTTTTCCCATTCGTAGGTCACGGCGCTGACGGATCCGGCAAACCGATTCAGGGCTGTGGGGTCTGCAAACGGAGCCGCGACCGGCAGGTCGGCAATCTTCAGCGCTGGAACATCCGCATCCTGGTCCCAGACCGCCACCCGATAGCCCAGGCGCCGGGCGGCCACGGCGAACATGGATCCCAGTTGCCCGCCCCCCAGGACACCCACCATCGAGCCAGGCTCGATGGCGTGAAGCGTGAGGCGTGAAGCGTGAGGCGTAGGGGAGTTCATAGTATACAGAGACCGTCTATCGTCACGTCGGGATCGCTCTTAAGGAGCATTGGTCTTCACCCCTGACGCCTCACCTTTCACCTCTTACGTTTTTTAAACTCGGGAGACGAGGCAATGGCCGCCTGGGTCTGCTCGGCACGGAACCGGATCAGCCGGTCCCGGATCGTTTTGTACCGCCCGGCCAGGATCTGTGCGGCCAGCAACCCGGCGTTCTCCGCTCCACCGATGGCCACAGTGGCGACCGGAATCCCGCGCGGCATCTGCACGATGGACAGGAGTGAATCGAGCCCGCGGAGATTTTCGGTCGGCATGGGCACGCCGATCACCGGCAGATGGGTCTTGGCCGCCAGCATACCCGGCAGGTGCGCCGCGCCGCCCGCGCCGGCGATGATGACTTCGATCCCCCGCCCCGGCGCTTGCTCCGCATAGCCAAAGAGGCGATCCGGCGTCCGGTGGGCGGACACGACCCGCAGCTCGTTCGGGATGCCCAGATGGGTCAGCACCTCGACGGCCTTTTCGAGGACCGGCAGGTCGGTTTTGCTGCCGCCGACCACCCCCACCAGAGGACCCGCGCCCCCTCGTCGCTGTTGACGCCGCTTGGCCATCCCTGTCCCCCTCTCCGATTAGGCGGCCTGACGCCGCACAGTCGCATGATGGAGCTCAACCTTAATCCTGTCCCTTTCAAGGGTCAAGCGAACCGGCCCCGAACGGCGATCGACCCGCCGGACATTTGACCCGCCCTGGGAAATCCACTATGATGCCTCGTATCCCTTCGCGAGGCTCCCGATGCCCGATCTGAAAGCCAGCATTAAGGGCCGGATGCAAGCCCTCGTCACGCATCCGACGGGACTGGAAGATATCCAGGTCGACGACCTCGCCACCTCCGCCAAGCTCCAATCCTGGGAAGCCGTCCAGATCCCCGAACGGCTGAAGTTCAACGCCAGGCTCGCGATTAAACTGATCCTGCTCTTTACATTGGTCATCGCCTTCGTCCCCTGGACCCAAACGGTCACGGTTACCGGCCAACTCTCCGCCTATTCGCCCTACGAGCGGCCGCAAGACATCGAGGCGCAGATCGCGGCGCAGATCAACAAGTGGCACGTCTTCGAAGGCAGCCGTGTGCGCCAAGGGGACCTGATCGTGGAGCTGCGCGACGTGGACCCGAGCTTCATGGCGCCCGACCTGCTGCCGTTGCTCGAACAACAGAAAGAGGCCTTGGCGCAGAACCGGAAAGCGGCCTTGGAGCGCGCCGACCAGTTGACCGACCGGATCAAAGAAATGCAGAACCTGGTCAGGGCGGCGGTGCCTTCGGCGGAAGCCCGCGTGCTCGAAGCTGAGAATAAAGTGCGGGCGGCCGAGCAACGCGTCGTGTCCGCGAAGATTGCGGTGGACACAGCGGAATTGAACGTCAACCGGCACAAGGAACTGGCGACCCAGGGGCTCGTATCGCAACGTGAATTGGAGCTCTCCATTCAAGGCGCCATTGCCAGCAAGGCCGATCTGCAGGGAGCGGAGGCCATGCTGAAGGAAGCCAAACAGGGTATGCGCGCCCTGAGCTTCGGCCGCGACCAGATCAGCGCCGAGGTGCTCCAACGCCTCATGGACGCCGAAGCCCAGCGGGCCGGCGCCCTGGCGGAAGCAGCGCGGGCCGCCGATCAGCTCGCCAATGTGGGGCTGCGCCTCTCCAACGCCACGCAGCGGCGCATCGCCAGCCGGGTCCTGGCCCCGATCGACGGCACGGTCGTCCGCATGGCGGAGGTCGGGCCCGGCGAGACCGTCAAGGTCGGCGACCGGCTCGTGCAAATCTCCCCCACCAGCGCCGACAAGGCCTGCGAGATGCTGGCGGACGGGCTCGACGCGCCGTTGTTGAACGCCGGGCGCAAAGTCCGCCTGCTCTTCTACGGCATCCCGGCCATCCCCCTGCCCGCCTGGCCTGAACTCATGGCCGGCACCTACGGCGGAATCATCAAAGTCGTGGACCAAGTGGACAACGGCAAGGGCAATTTCCGATTCTGGGTCGTGCCGGACCCGGACGAGCGGCCCTGGCCGGAGCAAGCCCATGTGCGCCAGGGCACCAAAGTGATGGGCTGGGTGATTCTGAATCGGGTCCCCCTGTGGTATGAGCTGTGGCGGCGGTTCAATCTCTTCCCGCCCGATTACCAGGAGGGCCCGCCGACGCTGCTCGACACGCTCTTACCCAAGGCCGGTCGAGGTGCGAAGTAGGTTCTGCCGCTCACGTGCATGGTCGGCCTTCCTTCACAGCTCCTCCACCGGCGCCGGCCTCAGACGCGCTCATCTCAGCTGTCCTCGGTCATCATCTCGGCCCCTTAGGTTGGAGAAAGGAGAACCCCCCATGATTCGCCTACGTACAGTCATCGTACTGGCGGCGCTGCTGTGCGCCGCTCCGTTCCTCGAACTCCCGGCATTCGCGGCAGCAGCGGCGGCCGATGGGAACGCTAAGGCCTTGCCGCCGATTCCGCTCTCGCTCGACGAGGTGCTGGCCTGGGTGGACCGCTCCCACCCCCTCCTGAAAGGCGCAGGTACCGAAAAGGTCGTGGCCAGGGGCCGTATGTTGAAAGCCCTCGGCGCCTTCGAGCCCACCCTCGTGAACGACTCCGAAATCGAACGGTTCATTTCTTCCAGCGATCCGTCGAGATCCGTTCAGACCGCCGGATTCAACGACACCTTCCTGGACTTTAGGGATCCCTCCGGCTTCAAAGGCATGGCCGGCTATCGGAGGGTGATCGGGAATGCGAAGATTCCGGATCTCGCATTTGACGGCAACAGGGAGCAAATCCTCGTGGGAGCCTCCATGCCCTTGCTCCGCGGACTCATGGTGAATCCGGAGAATGCCGAACTCCAGCGGTCCGGGCTCGCGGACCCGCGGGCGGACGTTCAAGTCGCCCAGACCAGGCAGGACCTGTTTCTGGCGGGGGCGAGCCAATACTGGGATTGGATCGCCGCCTGGAAATTCGCCGATATCCACAAACGCGCGCTGAAGGTCGCGGAAGACCGGTACAAACAGGTGGAGGGACGCGCCAAAGCCGGGGCGGTGGCGCCGTTGGATGTGGTCGAAGCCAACCAGGAAGTGCAGCGACGGCGCGAGGCGTTCATCGCCGCCACCAGGCTCGTCGAACAGGAACAGTACAAGTTCTCCATGTTCCTTTGGGAACGGGATACCCCGATCGTCCCCGGCGGAGAACGGGTGGCCGATTTCCCCAGGGTGACGAGCCTCCCGTCGGCCGAAACGGTGCTGGCCGACAAGATCAACGCCAAGGCGGCGCGGCCCGAGATCCGGGCGATTTCGATCGAGGCCCAGTTGAACAACATCGATCTGGAGCTGGCGAAAAACAACCTCCTGCCGAGCCTGGATGCGGAGGCCACACCGTCCCGCACCCCGGAAAAATTCGTGCTGGGTCTCGGATATAAGTTCGGCCTGGAACTGCGGATCCCCTTCATGCAGCGCCGCAGCAAAGGCGAGGTGCTCGAAGCCCAGGGCAAGGCGGACCGGCTCGTGTTGGTCCAGCTGTTCCGCCAGCAGCAGGTGGCGGTGGACGTGGACAATTCTCTCTCCGCCATGGAGCGGGCCAAGGAACGGATTGCCGCCGCCCAACAGTCCCTCCAGATGGCCCGGACGTTGGAAGAAGGCGAACGGTTCCGGTTCAGCCTGGGCGCCACCAGCGTGCTTTTCGTGAATCTGCGCGAGCGCAACACCGTGGATTCGGAGGCCCAGTGGATCAGGGCGCAATCCGATTACCAAAAGGCCCTCGCCATGTACCAGTGGGCCATTGGGGCCTGGGCCAAGGCTCCCGCCTCGGTCGTCCCCGTGAGCTATCAACCGCAGCGGACGTTCGACAATAAGTAAGGGGGCGGGAGAGATTCAGGCATGAGTAGTCTCAGCCAGGACGTTCCGGTCGACCGGAGCGGCCTCCTCAAGGTCACGTTGGCCCGGATCGGGTTGTTCCTGCGGCTTGAGCGGAAAATCCTGGGCATCATTGTGGCCTATGCCCTCGGCATCGGGCTCTTCGCCCTGATCGTGCCGCTGACCGTCCAGGAGATGACCAACACCTTCGCCTTCGCCATCCAACCGATCATGATCGTGACCTTGGCCGGCGTCATGGCGGTCACGCTGATCTTCATCGGCGCTCTCCGCGTGCTGCAAGCCCGCGCGGTCGAAATCCTGGTCCAACGCCTGTACACCCGCATCGCGCTGGCCCTCACCGAGCAATTGCCCAAGTTTCGGGAAGACTGTTTCCTCCCCCATCATGCCAACCGTTTTGCGGAGGCGGAGTTCCTGCCCCGGGCGCTGGTCGCATTGCTGACGGACCTGATCAACGTGACGATCGGCGGATGTATCGGCATGACGATCCTGGTTATGTACCATCCCTATTTCCTGCTCTACAACGTCCTCCTGATCGGCGGGTTTGCCTTCGTCGTCACGGCGTTCGGCCGCGGCGGCCTGTTGATCACGATGAAAGTGTCGGACCTGCATTACCAGACCCTGAACTGGCTGCAGGATGTGGCCCACAATCAGCTGCACTTTAAATCCACCGCCAGCATGCCGCTCCTGCTCAAGAAGACGGACGAGGTGGTCCGGGCCTACGTCATGGCCCGCAAGACGCGCTCCGACATCCTGACCGGGCGGCAATACAAAGGAGCCGTGCTGTGGCAGGCCTTGGGACACAGCGGATTGATCGCCACGGCCGGCTGGTTGATGGCCGCTGGCCAATTGACGCTGGGGCAGTTCGTGGCGGCGGAGGTCATCGTCGGCGCCTTGCTCATTCACCTGGATACGCTGGCCCGGCGCATGTACGCGATGATCTATGCCTTCACCTCCATGCAGGAGCTCGCCGTCCTCTTTGCCCATCCCAGGGACACGGAGCCGGGCCGGATGTCTGTTGCGCTTCCCGATCCCACCCTGCACGGCGTCCGACTGACCTGCAGGGACCTGTCGTTCGCCTACCCCTATGCGCCCCCGATCTTCGAACACTTCAACCTGGACGTGGGACCGGGCGAAAAAATCGCCCTCCTCTCCGGCACCAGCACAGGCAAAACCACGATGGCATTGGTCCTGGCCGGGATCCATGCCCCCACCACAGGGGTGATTCGATATAACGACGTGGACCTGCGCGACTTGGACATGGAGAGCATCAACCGCTGCCGCGGCTTGGTGCTGGACTCCCGTCTCACCCTTTTCGAAGGAACCTTGGAAGAAAACATCACCATGGGACGGAAGGGCGTTCAATACGAGGACATCCAATGGGCGCTCCGCTTCGCCGAACTGGATGAGGAAGTGGAAACCATGCCCTTGGGCCTGCACACGCCGATCCAGGCGCGCGGAAAGGCGTTCACGTCCAGTCAAATCCTGCGCATCCTGGTCGCGCGGGCCGTCATCACGCGCCCGCAGCTTCTGATCTTCGACGGAACCCTGCACAATATGGAGTCCAAGACCCGCGACATCATCCTCCGACGGCTCTGCTCCAAAGAGGAGCCCTGGTCCGTCATCTTCGTCTCCAACGATCCGCTGCTGATCGAGCATGTCGGCCGGCGCGTGGCCGTGGCCTGACCGGCGCCCCACCTTCCATCTGCCCCGGTCCGCCCAGTTGGGCCTTCACGCCCCTCACGTCCGGTGGCTTTTTCCCGCTTCCTCTGCTAGTCTAGGGTCGCTTACGGGCCACGGAAGGGCGTGGGGCTCGACCGACGGCGAGAGTCCGTCTCGACGCCACGACGTCGGCGACTCCGCCCAGCCACTGAGCGATGTATGCACGCGGACGGTTCCGATAACCAGCCGGCCCACGGCGATTTGCTCCGCAGCATGATCGCCCGGCTAAGCCTGTTCTTCCGGCTCGAACGGGACGTGGTCGGCCTGCTCGCCTCCTACGCCCTGGCTATCGGGCTCTTCGCGCTCATCGTGCCGTTGACCGTGCAAGAGCTGGTCAATACCTTCGCCTTCGCCATCCAGCCGATCATGATCGTGACCCTGGCCGCGATTCTGGTCTGCAGTCTACTCTTCGTCGGCGCATTCAAGGCCCTGCAGTTTTATGCGATGGAAGTCCTCGAACGGCGGCTCTTCGCCCGGGTGGCGCTCGGACTGACCCAGCAATTCCCCCGGTTCCGGGAGGAGACCTTCCCCCCCAAGTATACGAACTATTTCTTCGAGACCGTGCTCATGCAGCGGGCGCTCTCGGCCATTACCGTGGACATCATCAACGTGGTGGTCGGCGGGGCCGTCGGGATGACGATCCTGGTCATGTACCATCCCTATTTCCTGCTCTACAACGTGCTGCTGGTCACCGGATTCGCGGTGGTGATCACCCTGCTCAGCCAGGGCGGGCTCCGCTCCACGCTCGCGATGTCCCACGCCAAGTACGAGACGCTCAACTGGCTGCAGGAAATCTCCGGCAACCTGACCCACTTCAAGTCCACCGTCAGCGCCCAACTCCTGCTGCGAAAAACCGACGAACATGTGCAGACCTATGTGGAAGCCAGGGGAGCCCGCTTTACGATCCTGATGCGACAGTACATGGGCTCGCTCGGTTGGCAGGCCGTGGCCCACGGCGGCCTGATCGCCACGACTGGCTGGCTGCTGTCCCTCGGCCAACTGACGCTCGGGCAGTTCGTGGCGGCGGAGGCGATCGTCGGCGGGTTGCTGGTGAGTTTCGACGGCATCGTCAAACGGATGGGCACCGTGTTCTACTTTTTTACAGCGCTGACCGAGTTGGACTACCTGTTCTCTCTGCCCAAGGATCAGGAAATCGCCAAGCTGACCGTGCCCCTGCCGGACCCGACGATCCATGGCGTCCGGCTCCTGTGCAAAGACATCTCCTTTGCATATCCCGGTATGGCTCCGATCTTCGAAGGCTTCAGCATGGAACTGGCGCCCGGCGAAAAGATCGCCGTCTTTTCGCAGAACAGCAGCGGCAAAACCACCCTGGCGCGGGTACTGGCCGGGCTCTACCTCCCCACATCGGGCGTCATCCGATACAATGGCGTGGACATCCGCGATCTGGACCTGGAGTCGTTGAATGCCTGCCGGGGCCTGATTCTCGACTCCCAGCTCTCCCTGTTCGAGGGCACGCTGGAGGAGAACATCACGGTCGGACGGCCAGGGATTCCCTATACCGACCTCTTGTGGGCGCTTCGGTTCGTCGAGATGGAAGAAGAAGTGGACGCGCTGCCGATGGGGCTCCGCACGCCGGTCCAGGCCAGAGGGCGGGGGTTCACCAGCAGCCAGATCCTGCGCCTGCTCGTCGCGCGGGCGATCGTCACGCGCCCCCAGCTCCTGATTCTGGACGGCACACTCCACAGCATGCAGCCCGCCGTTCGCGACACGATCCTACGGCGTCTGTGCAGCAAGGAAGAGTCCTGGTCGCTCATTTTCGTCTCCAATGACCCGGCCCTGAGCATACACGTCGACCGGCGGCTCGAACTGGGTTGAGGCCGAGCCCCGTCGGGTTTCTTTTGGTCGGAGCGATCTGATAGATTGATGGTTGAGAACCGGAGCGGTCGCCCGCGAGGTGAGGACAGATGTTTGGAGGTCGTCTGACATGGAGGATCCTGCGCCCCACCTGGGGGCAGTTCCTCGTCAGCTTATCGGTCGCCAGCCTGGGCCTCTTGGGCGCCGAAGCGCTCAGCCAGGTGGATCTTGACCTGCGCATCATGTACACGGAGTACACGCTGGCCGCGACGGACCTCGCACATATCTCGGCCGACGTCATCCGTTACCGAACCTCGGTGGTCCGCGCGCTGGAAGCGCCGAGCCATAAGGAATTCGAGAGAATCACCAAGTCCCTGCCCGAGCGGCACGCCCGCATTCAGCATGCGGTGGACCGCTACGCCTCCGCCAGTCTGCGCGTGTCGCGCAGCGGTCGGAGCGAGCCGCAGGATATTCAGGCGGTGCGGGAAAGCCTGGACGCCTATTTTTCGGCGGCCAGCCGGACCATCAACCTGCTGACGCAGGTGTGGGTCGCCAAGTCGCCGCAAGAGGCGGCCGAGCTGCGCCATCAAGCCGAATTGCAGGCCGCGGACAACGCCGGCCCCAAGTTGATTCAAGTCAGTCTTGCGCTGGACCGCCTGCTCGAGACCGTGGCGGATGTAGCCAAGGACATGCGCGACGAAGGGACCCGCAACATCCGGTACACGAGCAGCTCCCTCTTGATCGGCAGTTTCGTGATCGCGATCCTGAACCTCTTCGTCGGACGCCGATTGGCGCCGACCTCCGTCTTGCCCAGCCAGCCCCTCGTCCGCACCGAGCCCACGGAGCCGGCGCCTTTCTCCCTGCCGCTGGAAAGCACGGACCCGGGCGTCTTCCGCACCTAGCTATTCGAACCCTTCGAGCGAAGCGCCGTTAACAGTTCGGCCCGCTCACGCTCGGAGAGGCTTGCCCACTGTCCCACCGCAAGGCCCTGGATCGAGATGTGCATGATCCGGACCCGGTGGAGCGCCGCCACCCGATAGCCGAGCGTCTGACACATGCGGCGAATCTGCCGATTGCGGCCCTCGGTAAGGACGATCCGGAACTTGCGCGGGCCGAGTCTCGCGATCGTACAGGGCCTTGTAGCCTTGCCCAGAATCACGACTCCGCGCGCCATCTGATCCAGAAACGCCTGGTCGAAGGGGCGATCCACGAGCACGAAATATTCTTTCTCGTGGCCATGCTCCGCGCGCAAAATCCGGTTGACGATATCGCCGTCGTTGGTCAGCAGAATCAGCCCGGAGGAGTCCTTGTCGAGCCGGCCGATGGGGAAAATTCTGGCCGGATGGCCGATATAGGCGATGATATTGTCCGGCACGTCCGGCTCGGTGGTCGTCGTCACCCCCACCGGCTTGTGAAATTTGATGTAGACCGGCTGATTGCCCCAGGGCACGGTCCGGCCGTCTTGGGCGACGACATCACCGGGATGGACCTGATCGCCCAGCACCGCCGTGCGCCCGTTGATGGTAATGTGTCCGCCCTCGATCAGTCGGTCCGCTTCCCGCCGGGAGCATAGCCCCTGCTCCGTAAAGAACTTGTTGATCCGGATCGAGGCAGGCTCGCTCTCTTGCCCCTTCCGATTGAACGCTGCCGGCCCAGTGACCAATGGCCGGCCTGCAGCACGCTTGATCAGTTTCTTCATAGATCTGTGGCGGGGTCGAAAAAAACGACCGCTTCCGTTAGATACCGGCCGACTTTCCTAATCGGCTGCTCAAAAAGGTCATCCAACGAGGCCACAGCGGAGCGAGAACCCCGAGGCGTACTGGAAAAGTACGTTGAGGGGTTCGAGTGACCGAGAACGAAGTTGGGGGCCTTTTTCAGCAGCCTACCGACGTCCGGCTCGAATCCGGCCGAGGATACGATAGATCAGACGGGCCACCGCAAACTGCGGCGCGGCGAATCCCTCGATCGGCGCGATCTCGCTCACGTCCATGCCGACGATGCCCGGCCCGTCGGCCAGGGCCGTGACCAGTCTGAGCGTATCGTACCACCCCAAACCTCCCGGCTCGGGCGTGCCGAGCGCCGGCACCAGCGAGGCATCCAGCCCATCGCAATCGAAGGTGAGATACACGGGCCCGCGGCAGGCCCGGACCACCTCGGGGACCCAGTTGGCCGCCTTGCCCTCGTAAGGACCGGAGGGGTCCAGAATTTTGGCGGCAAAAAAGGTACTGATGGACTCGGTCTTGGCGATCAGGGCGATTTCCTCCGGCGAGATCGACCGGATGCCGACCTGCACCAGCGGCAGCCCGTCCTCCACGACCCGAGCCATGACGCTGGCATGGCTGAAGGGATTGCCCTGGTAGGCTTGGCGCAAGTCGCCGTGCGCGTCGATCTGCACCACGCAGAGGTCCGGGTACCGTTTGGCATGGGCGCGAATGGCGCCCAACGCGCCGGTATGCTCTCCCGTCAACGTCAACGCGAAGCGGCCCTTCTCGACGTGCGGCTGCACGAAGGCTTCGATCGCCTCTACCGCCGCCCGATCCACCTTGCCGCCCAGATCCAACGGCACGGCGGTGGCCACGCCCCCCCACTCGCGGTAGGGCTCGCTGTCGAGCGTTTCGTCATAGAGTTCCACCTGCTGGGAGGCTTCAATAATCGCGGACGGTCCCCGGTCCGATCCGGGAATGTAGCTCGAGGTATGTTCGTAGGGAGCGGGCAGGACGCGGACGCCGGCTCGGTCCGGGTGACACCAGGGCTCGTCGAGGCCGAGAAAGTTCTCGTCCACTCCCAGCCACCCAGCGGGAAGCGCCATCGGCCGGCTTACCTCCGGGAACGCATTTTCTTGGGCAGATTTTCCAGCGGAATAAACACCGCCATGGCCACGACCGTGGTCCAGCGATTGGCCTTGCCGATCGCCGACTGGGTGATGTTCATGGTCCGGACGATCTTGCCCCCCATCTTGAACACCTGTTCCCGTTCTTTCCAGGCCAGGTTCGAGTCGAACTCGATACCCAGGGTCGTGGCGAGCATCTGCGCCGCCAGATCTTCCGTATACTCACCGGTCTCTTCGTCCGTCTCGCCATGGGCATGGTGTTCGGAGAGATATCCGTAAATACGTCGATCCGTCGGGATAGCCAGACCGATGGAGGCGGACACCAGTCGGTTGCGTTCGTTGGTCTCCGACCGGGCCATGACGCAATGGGTGATTTCACCGGGATTGAGGAGGGATTCGCCCCGTTTGCGCGGGATGATTTTGCACTCCGGCGGGAAAATGGAGGACACGGTCACGAGGTTGCAGTAGGCGACCCCGGCGCTCCGTAAGGCCAGCTCAAACGACGAGAGCTTTTCCTTGTGGACTCCCACGCCCCGCGTCAGAAACATATGCGATGGAACCATCGTGACTCCCTCCCGCCTTATGATCGGCACAGGGGACCAAGCTCACAGCCCCGGCCTTCGTCTTCGCAGAACGGCCGAACGCCACCCCATTGATACAGGCGCACAGGGTCGCAGTTGTATCAATTTGTCGAAGATTCCGCAATACGGCGGGAAAGTTTTTTTCAGGCCGGCGGTAGGCACAGGCCACGGGGCCGGGCATGACCTCAGATCGGACCGGAATCCTTCAGATTGAGCACCAGCAGTTTGAGCTCGGTCATGTCCTCGATGGCGTAACGGACCCCCTCGCGGCCGAGCCCGGAGGCCTTCACACCGCCATAGGGCATGTGGTCGGCCCGGAAGGTGGGAATTTCATTGGCCAGCACGGCCCCTACCTCCAAATCGCGGTAGGCGCGAAAAATGCGGTCCACGTCCCTCGAAAAGACTCCGGCCTGCAAGCCGAACTCGGAATCGTTCAGCGCCTCCAGCGCGTCCTCGAAGCGTTTGTACCGGGAGAGGGTCACGACCGGCCCGAACACTTCCCGGCAGGAGACCTTCATGTCGGGCGCCACATCGGCCAACACCGTCGCCTCCACGAGTGCGCCGGTTCGCCGCCCGCCAACCAGCAACGACGCGCCTTGCGCCACCGCTTCGGCCACCCAGGCTTCCACCCGACGGGCCGCCGCTTCGTCGATCAACGGACCGATCACAGTGGCGTCATCCGACGGGTCCCCGACCGCCAGCGCCGCCACACGGGCGAGCAGAGCCGACACGAACCGCTCATACGCCGCCTCGTGCACGAAAATCCGCTGCACCGAGATGCAGGTCTGCCCGGCATAGGCAAAGCCGCCGGTGGCACAGCGCTGGGCCGCCACCTCGAGGTCCGCGTCCGGCTCGATAATCACGCCGGCATTGCCCCCCAACTCCAGCACCACTTTCTTGGTCCCGCACTTGGCCCTAAGCATCCACCCAACGGCCGCGCTCCCGGTGAAGCTGAGGAGTTTCACGCGGGAATCCATCGCCATCTGCTCGGCGACGGCATTGTCGCAGGGCACGACGCTCAAGGCCCCGGCAGGAAGCCCTGTTTCAAGGATCACTTCGCCCAACAGCAGGGAGGTAAGCGGGGTCTGGGGGGCCGGCTTCACCACAATCGGATTGCCGCAAGCCAAGGCGGGCGCCACCTTGTGCGCCACGAGATTGAGGGGGAAATTGAACGGGCAGATTCCGAGAATCGGGCCGATCGGCACGCGCCGGGTGATGCCGAGATAGGAGTCGGTACCGGGGGTTAGGTCCAGGGGGAGCACGTCGCCGGGCAACCGCTTGGCTTCTTCTGCCGCGATCGCAAAGGTTTGGATCGCCCGACCCACTTCCCGTCGCGCATCCGCGATCGGTTTGCCGGCTTCCGCGGTGATGGTCCGGGCGAACTCTTCGCGCCGGGCGGCCAGGCCTTCCGCGATCTTGTCCATCGCGCCGGCCCGGGCATGCGACGGAAGCCGCCGCATGGAGGCGCAAGCCACCATCGCCGCTCCAATGGCCTCGTCTGCCTCCGCCTTCCCAGCCAGACAGACATCCGCCACCGCCCCTCCCGTGTACGGATTCCGCACGGAAGCGGTCACGGCCGAGGAGCGCCACTGTTGGCCAATCAGAAACGGACGCGCGCCCATCGCATCCTCACGGCATCCCCACGAACAGGCCAAGAAGAGCCTGGTATTGCGACCCGTTATTCAGGTAATTCGACCGGAGAGAAGTCGTTGGCCTGGACCGGTGGCAGACTCACGTCCTGCTGCGCCAGCTGCGCTTTGGCAATCAGCTCTTCGGTCCCCCAATCCCGGATCGAGTCCACGGTAAAGGCTTCATAGGTGGAAACCCCGTGACACGTAGGACAGTCTGGCATCGGCACCTTGCGCCGGAACACTTCGCTCAGGCAGGACATACAGACCAGCAAATCCGGCTCCCCTTCTCCACACTCGACCGGCCAAAATGCTTGTTCGTGCGCCATGATTCCTTTCCCATGTGCTCCCGCAATGATACGGGTCCTACCGGGGAGCATAGGCTCCCCGCGCAGGGAATTCAACTCCCGACTCGACTTAACGGTTCCCTTTTGAACCTTCCCCCAGCAAGCGATCGATCTGCTCTTCAAACACTTCGAACGGGAAGGCGCCCGGGATGACCACCGGCGGATCTTTCTCGGACGAGTCGGTCCGGAAGAGGACGAATCCCGGGGTCCCCCGAAATCCCAAAATCGTCCCTTCAGCCCGATCCCGAAAGATGTCATCCGTGTGGCGCTCTTCGCGCATACATTTGGAGAAGACCGGCAGGTCCAGTTTGATGGCCTTGGCGTGGCGTTGCAGGTCCTCTGCGCCGAGCCGCCGGTCGCCCCACAATTCATCGTGCATGGCCCAGTACCGGTTCTGCTCGCCGGCACAACGGGACGCGAGCGCCCCGTCCAGTCCAGGCCCTTGGAACGCCCTCGGATAGTCCCGATAGGAAAACCGGACCTTGCCGGTGTCCACATACTTGGCTTGAATGCGCGGCCAGGTTTCTTTAAACCACTTCTGGCAGAACCCGCAAGTGAAGTCAGAGTATTCGATGAGGGTCACCGGAGCCTTGGCATTGCCTCGCAGCCGGCCGTCTTCGCGCAACAGAAAATCCAGTCCCTCCCCGCGCAGGTCCCCTCCGGTCATCAAGAGGGCAATCGTCACCAGGCGAAGGCACAGGGTGCCACGCCACCGTAGCCGCCTCGGATGGAGACGGGGTTTTGACAATATCGTCGGTTCTGTTTTTTCCACTTCGATCCTGTTACCGCTGCCTTAGTCCCGTCTTTTATTCTTCGTTCCGCGCAGTCGTGCGCAGCCGCTTGGCCGCCTGGTGCCGTTTCTTTTCGGCCAACCGACGTTCGACCGCGCCTTTCGACCGGCGCGTCGGCACACGCTTGGCCGGCACCCGATTCAACTGCTCCAGCCGGGCGATCAGCCGCTCCCAGGCCACCGCGCGGTTGCGGTGCTGCGAGCGCGACTCGCTGGCCGTCACTTGCACCCCCGAGGGCACGTGCAGCAGCCGCACCGCCGAATCCGTCACGTTGCGATGCTGGCCGCCGGGCCCCCCGGCGCGGCACGTCTCCACAACCACCTCGCGCGCCAATCGCGCCGGGTCGGTGCTGTACGGGGGCGGGACAGGACGTGGAGCAGGCATCTTCATCCGGATCGACAGGGCCCCGCCCTGCTCATGCCGCGCAGCGTGGCTCAGGGCTTGGCCGGTTTGTGACGCAATCGCTCCAGCAGACCCACCATCAAGAGCGGCCAGACCACCGTCGCATCGCTCAACACTTCCGCAAACCGACCGCCTTCCTCGGGAGGCACAAATTTCCCCCAGGAAATGCCTTCCTGGTAAGTGCAACCGCTGAGCCCCCCCCAGTAGTCCGGCTCCGGGCAGATCCGGACCCCGTACTGGAAGCGCGGCGGCTTGACGTCCAGGCCCAGCCGGACATTGCTGATCTCCACGTAGGGGGCGACCTGCTGGGCCCAATTCCTGGGCACCCCGCCGCCGATCGTCACGATGCCCAGCCGTTTGGCGGACAGCATCCGGTCGGCGTAACTGTTCAAATCTAGATAGGGATTGAAGGAAGGCTGCACCTGGTGCAAGGCGCGCAGCACGCCGGCCTCATCCTTGGCCTGGCTGCGGGCCCGATCCAGCGCCCGCCCCATCGCCCAGGTCGCGACGTCCAAGCCCATCTCGGAATCGGTAAACGCCGGGATATAGACCGGCACGTTCTTGATATAGGCGCTCTTGAGGATACCGGTCCCCTCATGTTCCTCGACCAAGGTCTTGCCCAACTCGCGGGTCAACATCTCGGACGACAGCAATTGATCCGGAGCGATGCGCTTGAGCGTCCGTGAGACGACCTGCTCGACATAATTCAGGTTGGATTCCATCTCCAGCGTGTCGTAGACGCGGTTATAGCCTCTCTGAAACAGGTCCCGATCGGTCATGGCCGGATCGTGCCGATAATGGGTCTTCCCGACCGACTCGCTGAGCCCATGCGCGATGAGCGCGCCGGTCGAGACCACGGCCTGCACCATTCCGTGGTCGATCATGCCGCTGATGATCTTGCCCATCTTGGCGATGGTCATCGCGCCGGACAGGGTCAACACGACATGACAGTCCGGGTCTTCAATCATGGCCCAGAGCACCTCGAACGCCTCGCCGAGGCGGCGCCCGCCGAACGCAGTCTTCCGCATCGCAACCAGCAGATCCGAAAACGATCGGATGTGGTCGGGATCGAGCGACTCCAGCGCTTCCAGCCCGTCTTGGGCCCCGTCGTGAAACTCTCGCGGTTGCATCACCCCAATCTCCTCGTTCCCCTACGCGGACATGCCGTAGAATCTGCGCGCGTCGCGTGAAAGGCTTCACACCTTATCTCAACACCTCAAAAAAACTCAAGTGCATCATGCTCTTTTCGGTCTACTCTCCCTGAGCTTGAGAGGCGCGGGGTCGAACGTCCGTGGGGAGGGAGGCTGAAAGGGTTAGCGTGAGGCGCCAAGGACCTCGCGGACTTTTCTCAGCAGCTCGTCCGGCGAAAAAGGTTTTAGAAGAAAGGGCGTCCCTTCGTCCAGGTTCAGTCGATCCATAAGCAGCCCCTGATCATAGGCGGAAATGTAGAGCACGCGGATCTGAGGACGGACGGCCACCGCCTGGGCGGCAAGCGCCGGGCCGTTCAATCCCGGCATAAGGACATCCGTGATGAGCAGGTGGATCGGATCCGAAAACTGTGCGCAGATGTCACGGGCCTGCATGCCGTCGGACGCGACCAGAACCGAGTAGCCTTCCCTGGTCAGTACCGTAGAGAGGAGCGATCGGATATCCGGCACATCGTCCACGATGAGCACGGTGCTAGTCGCGGCAGACGTCGGCATGGCCATTGGCCTTCCTAGACAAGAGAGATGCGGCAATACCCTGCGTCATGCGCCTGCTCAGCGTATCCAGTGAATGAACCTGGCCTGAATGGCGGCCGCCGGTGACGGCATCGGCTCGCGATCTGCACCGCCGGAAGCGGAGACGAACCGGCCCGCCCGTCAGCGCGTTGAGCCGACATTTTACCGTTAAAAACGCATTTTCTCGAACGATTTGTGTCAACCATGCCCAATCCTTCCTCTGCGCGTCCATTCGCCCCCTCGACGCCGCGTGATCCGGTGCATGCACATAGCCGCGCTACGCTTGACAATAATCGATAACCTGCGATGATGGGCCGCAGACTTATGGTGAGTACCAATGCCCCTTCCCGGTCTCCAATCGGTGCGTGAACGATCCGTCGGCACCAAGCTTTTGATTCTCATCCTCCCGATCATCGCCGGATTCATCCTTACCCTGGAATGGTACTTTGCCTGGCACCGCGACATGGCCAGAGTGGAAGAGTCCGCCATGCAACAGGCACAGATGGTCGCCACCCAAATCATGGCGGACCGGACCTACTATGCGACGGTCGTGATTCCGCGCATCGCACAAAACGGCGTCGAGGTGACGGATCGCTACCACGACATTCCCGGAGCCATTCCCCTGCCGGCCACGTTTCTCCGGGAAGTGTCCGAATCGATCCGCCGTGGCCAGAAACTCTACACCGCGGACCTCCTGAGTCCCTGGCCCATCAATAAGAAACAGGGCATTCGCGATCCGTTTCAGCAGGAAAGCTTCGCCTATCTCGCCCAGCACCGCGACGGCATCTTCAGCCGGATCGAAGTAATCAACGGACAACGGACCTTGCGGGTCATGAAGGGCGACTTTGCCACGGCTCAAGTCTGTGTAGACTGCCACAACGCGCACTCAGACAGTCCCAAGCACGATTTTCAATTGAACGATCTGATGGGCGGCATGGAGGTCCGAATCCTCCTCGAGCCCTGGTTTATCGCCGTGCGCCGGGACGAGGGCCTACTGTTGATGTGGGGCGGGGTGACGTTGGCCCCGTTCTGAGACAGTTCTTAACCAGAGCAGAAGACCTCTTCGGCGGTCTGTTCAACCTGACGTTGCGCGACAAACTCGTTCGGGGTCAGGTGCCCGAGTGAGCTATGCGGACGGCG
>VGXC01000051.1 GCA_016873495.1 Nitrospira sp.
AAGACCAAACTGCGGCGGTACTACGGCATCCGACGGAGTCATTTTGTCCTCTACCTGAAGGAGATGGAATTTCGGTTCAACCATCGACGCGAGGATTTGCCGCGTCTGATCGAGCGAATCTTGAAAAGGGCTCGTCCAAAACTAGACTAGCTCCTTCTTTATTGTCAGCAAAGACCATTTCCACTCTTTCACTTAAGTCTAACGTGCCCGCATAGCTTGTTACGGAATCTAAAATGCCATACAGGCAACTATAAAACGGGCTGTCAGCATTGATTGGTTTTCGGGGTGCGTCTCTATAGACAATTTCTGTGGAGACCACATATATCGCAACATGCTCCTCCATAATGGCCATTAATCTGGCGAGAAAAGCCTTGTGTGCCAGCGGATTATTTTTGTACTTCACGAAGTCGCCAGAGCCGTTCTCAAATTCAGTCATATGAAATTCTTCGAGATCCTCATCATCTAAGGCCTTCCTCCAATCAGCTACAAATCGAGCCCACGCCTCAACAGTGGCGACGCATCCACCCATGCAGACATACCTAGAGTCGCCTGAATGGCCGCTCTCGTCAGAGTAGGCTTTGAGCACTTAAGATGCTCCCGTGCCTGCTTTAACTGCGCATGAAAACTTGGTGAGCAGGAGCTTTTTATAAGGCTATTGTGGGCTGACAGCCTAACGTGATGCGTCAAGAAATTTACAGGCACTCGCAACCCAGTCGTTCAGGCTAGGGCGTCAGAAATAAAACCCTACAGGCAGCTCAAAAAGACCAGCCAACGAGGCCGCAGGGAGTGAGGGCCTCGAGGCGTACTGGAGAAGTACGTTGAGGGGAACGAGCGACCGAGAACAAAGTTGGGGGGCTTTTTCAGCAGCCTGCTACGGATAGAGTTTGTAGAGCATCCTAGGAAACGGAATCGTCTCCCGCACGTGCTCCAAGCCACAGATCCAGGCCACAGCCCGTTCGATGCCCATGCCGAAGCCGGCGTGGGGCACGGACCCGTAACGCCTGAGGTCCAGGTACCAGCGGAAGGCTTCTTCCGGCAGCTTGTGCTCCCGGATGCGGGCCAGCAGCTTCTCGTATTCGTGAATGCGCTGCCCGCCGCCGATGATCTCGCCGTAACCTTCCGGCGCCAGCACGTCCATGCACAAGGCCAACTCCGGCCTGGCCGGATCGTTCTGCATGTAGAAGGCCTTGATGGCCGAGGGATACCGGTGGACGATCACGGGCCGGTCGAACTCGTTCGAGAGCAAGGTTTCCTCGTCGCCGCCGAAGTCGTCCCCGTGCTGGATCGGATTCCCCTTCTGCTGCAACCGCGCCACCGCTTCTTCATAGGTGATGCGCGGGAAGGGCGCGACGACCCGTTCCAGCTTGGTCACGTCCCGCTCCAGCACGGCCAGCTCGGCCCGCCGCGTCGCCAACACCCGCTCGACGATGTGGGAGAGAAACGCCTCGGCCAAGTCCATCATGTCGGCCAGCTCCGCGTAGGCCACCTCCGGCTCCACCATCCAGAATTCCATGAGGTGCCGACGCGTCTTGGACTTCTCGGCGCGGAACGTCGGGCCGAAGCAGTAGACCTTCCCGAAGGCCGCGGCCGTGGCCTCGCTGTATAACTGGCCGCTCTGCGTCAGATAAGCTTTCTCGTCGAAATAGTCGGTCTGGAACAGCGTCGTGGTGCCTTCGCAGGCATTGGGCGTGAAGATGGGGGCGTCCACGAGGGTGAAGCCCCGGTCGTCGAAAAAGTTTCGGCAGGCGCGGATGATTTCATGCCTGATCCGGAGCACGGCATGCTGCCGGCTGGACCTTAGCCAGAGGTGCCGGTGCTCCATCAGGAAGCCGACGCCATGTTCTTTCGGCTGGATCGGAAAAGGCTCCGCGATCTGCACCGGCTCGATCCGCTTCACGTCCAGTTCGTATCCTCCGTGGGCGCGCGCATCGGCCTTGAGGGTGCCGGTGAGGATCACCGAGGATTCCTGCGTCAGGGCCGCCGCCGCCGCGAACGGCTCGTCCCCGACCGTGCCCTTGCTGACGACGGCCTGGAGATCGCCGGTGCCGTCGCGCACGACGAGGAAATGGATCTTGCCGCTGGAGCGGCGGTGGCGCAGCCAGCCCTTGATCGTGATCTCCTGCCCGACATGGTCGGCGACGTCTTCGATGTAGATGGCCGGCATGCGTAGGTCCCGAGAAGGCCTGCAGTGAACGCGAAGTTGTTATCTCGCGATGGGCAGCAGCCTAGCCGATCTGAAATAGCCTTTGCAAGAACGCCAATCTCCCAAAGATGCGCCTGCCGCCATGACGGAACGGTCTCTCGATTGACTTACCGGCAGCACGGGCACACAATAGATTCATGCGAATCACGCAATTCGCCCCTCCCTCAACCTTCGGTAGCTTGCTCGGACTTATGGTTGTCGCGGCAGTGGGAAGTGTCGGCGATGCCAAGGATTTCAACCCCGATAACCCCTTAAACCAACCGCCCACGCTTTACTGGTGTCCGAACAATCCGCTCGACCGGCAGTACGTCTCAACGCCCCAACCCGGTTGCACCGCTCTCGTCGAAGAGGAGAAAAAAGAGGAGAAGAAGGCGGACAAGAAGGGCAAGCAGCCGAAAACCCGCGCTCCGCTCACGACGCAGGACATTCAGGGGCAGGTAGCGAAGTTTCTCCAGGACTACCGCGCCTTCTTGAATTGTTGCGCCAATGACGTCGCCGCGCTCGATGATCTTGAGGACTTGGAAGAAGAGGCCTCCCACATTCTGAAATTCGTGCAGCAATCAGGGTTCGTGAACATGGGCACAGGCCAGCGCGGGATGACACTCAGCCAGATCATCCCACCGGTCGCCCAGGCCCGGGAAGACCTACGGAAAATCAAGATGCGCCAGCGTGCCCTCGACAAAGAGTATGAGAACGTGGAGGGGCTGGACTATGAACCGGCGGCGCGGGCACGTCGCCGGCTTCGGGAAGAAGAGGCGGCAATCCAAAAAGACTTCCGACCGGTCATCCCGCCTCAGTCAGCCCCGACCGGAGCGGATATCGGCGGGCCCGGCACGACGCAGGGACCGCCGGCCACGACGCTACCCAACCGCGTCGGCACCACCATTGAGGGGACGACCCTCCGCAACGCGGTCGGCACAGACATCGGAGCAGTCGGCTCTCCCGACAGCGATCAGAGTAAAGACTTGAATCCGCGAATGGGTTTGGGGACCCATAGTACGTCACTGCCCGCACGCATGGGCACGGCGACGCAGGACACGACGCTGCAGAATACCACCGGGTTTGGGATCGGCGCTGAGCAGGGACCGACCGGCTCCTCTTCTCTGCCCTCTCGGGCCGGACCAAACATCGGCGACTCTACCCTCAACAAACGCTGAGTTTCTCTCCGGCTAAGCCGCCGGTTTCACCGGCGGCATGGGCGTCCAGCTTTCCCCCCCGTCCTGGCTCCGGTAGAGCCCGCTCCCGTTCGTACCCACATACCAGACCTTCGGATCGACCTGGCTTTGCACCAACGAACGGACGTTGAGCGTGGCCAACCCTTGATTCAACGCCTGCCAGGTCTCGCCCCGGTCCCTGCTCCGATGCACCCCCTCGCGGCTGGCGACGTAGATCGTGCCCGGCTGCCCCCGATCCAGCAACATGGCGCTGATCATCTGGTCCGGAAGCGATTGGGCGATGCGCGTCCAGGACTGAGCCTGGTCCCAGGACCGGTAGATTCCGTTCAGGGTAGCGGCATAGACCGTATCGGGCGCAGAGGGGTCCACTTGCATGACCGTCACGCCGAGGGCGCGGGAGGACTTGAGCACTTCCGGCGGCACGAGGCCGTTGTTGGTTTTCTCCCACCCCTTGCCGCCGTCGACGGTTTTGTACACGCCCCCGCTCGTGCCCGCATACATGACCTGGGGCCTTGTCGGGTCCAGCGCCAGCGTCACGACCATCAACACTTCCTTCATCCCGTCCATGCGCTTCTGCCACTGTTCGCCGGCATTCTGCGTCTCGAAGACCCCCATCGTGGTCGCGACAAAGATGTGGGCCGGCTCCGCCGGGTCGAACACGAACTGGTTGACCACCGAGGTGATCGTCACGTCCTCCAGCCCGGCCCGCAGCGAGACCCAGCGCTGGCCCCCGTCGTAGCTTTTGAAGACCGCATCCCCCTTGGTGCCGGCATAGACGGTGGCGGGGTAGGCGGGATCGACGGCCATCGAGATCACGCGCGAGTGGCTCATGCCCTTGGAGAGATTCTCCCAAGTCTTGCCGCCGTCTCGCGTCTTGTAAATGTAGTCGTTGGTCGCGACATAGAGAATATTCGGATTGGCTGGGTGCAGCGCGATCACGACGATCGCGTCGGCGCGCCCGCAGCCGGAGGTAGCCAACGCGATGAGCAGAAGAGTGGCGGACAGGAATCGACGACGTAGCATGCGAAGGCTCATCAGGATGCTCAAAAAGGCCGCCTTCTCACCCGCCCACCCCGCGTGCGCCAAACGCACGCTATCCCCTTGGCTCGGCCGCAGGGATGCGAGGACCCCGAGGCGTACTCTTGGGGTACGTCGAGTGGGGCCGAGCGACCGAGAACAAAGTTGGGGGCCTGTTTCAGCATCCTGCGCTAGTGTTGCGTCCCATAAGTTCCGATGACATCCGTTCACCCTGAGCTTGTCGAAGGGCGTGAGCTTTCACGCAGTTCCGTTCATGGTTCGACAGGCTCACCACGAACGTATTTCCGAGACGCCACACTAGCGGTAATTAATGAATTGCAGATCAATGCCGAAATCCTTTTGTTTCAAGAATGCGATCACCGCCTGGAGTTCATCCCGGCTCTTGCTCTGGACCCGCACCTGGTCCCCCTGGATCTGCGCCTGGGCCTTGAACTTCCCGTCGCGAATCGCCTGACTGATTTCCTTGGCCTTGTCGGAGGCGATGCCGCTTTGCAGCGTGATCGTCTGCCGCACCGTCCCGGCCAGCGCCGGCTCCACGGCCCCGTAGGTCAGGGCTTTCAGCGACACGTTGCGCTTGACGAACTTGGCTTTCAGGATCTCCAGGACCGCCTTGAGCTTATACTCGTCGTCCGAGACCACGACCAGCGTCTTGTCCTTTTCCGTCAGCGTGAGCTCGGTCTTGGAGTCTTTGAAGTCGAAGCGCTGGCGGATTTCCTTCGTCGCCTGCTCCACCGCGTTCTTCACTTCCTGCATGTCGATCTGCGACACCACGTCGAATGAATTTTGATCAGCCATCACACACCCCTTTCGGCTATCAGCGGTCAGCTTTCAGCCTTCAGCTCCGGTCCGAATCAAAGCTGATCGCCGACGGCTCAAGGCTGACAGCGTATTATTCAACAACACCGATCCACGCTAATCCGCAACCCCTCCCCATGGGCCGGCGACGCCCCGCCCAACGGGACCCCGCCCGGCCCGACCAACACCTCGCTGCTCGTGCAGGGCTTCCCTTCCACCAGATAGCCATACCATTGGCGCAGACTGTCCGCCAGCACGATCACCGCCAACAGGGCCACTGCCCCCACCAGCGCCGCATCCAGATAGAGGGGCAAAACCGGCTCGGCGGCCCCGGCTGTTGCCGCTGTGTGCAGGAACAAGAAGGCCAGTTCATAGCAGCCGGTCAACGTGATGACGCCGACGAACAGCATCGGCCCGATCGTGATCCACAGATACCGGGCTTTCTTCATCTTGATCAGGACGGTCGTCCCGATGCAGAGGGCCAGGGTGCCGAGCAGTTGGTTCGCCGCTCCGAACATGGGCCAGATCGTCGAGATGCTACCGGTCCCGATCAGATAGCCCCAGGCCCCCACTACGAGGGCGCTGCTGGCCAGCACGCCGGGCCACCAGGAAATCCGGCGCAGGGGCTGATAGACGCGTCCGCCCATCTCTTGCACCAGATAGCGGGCCACGCGGGTGCCTGCGTCGATCGTGGTGAGGATGAACAAGGCCTCGAACAGCAGCGCGAACTGGTACCAGTAGGCCATCAGATGCGCCATGCCGGGCAGGCCGGAAAAGATCGAGGCCATCCCGACCGCCAGCGACACGGCCCCGCCAGGCCGCCCGGCCACGTCCACCTCGACGAGGCGGGACAGAACCTGTATCCGCGAGACGGGGAAGCCCATAGCCGCCAAGGCCTCCGGCGAGAGCATCGTGTTGATCGCCAGATAATCCCCCGGTATCAGAACGGATGCGGCGATCAACGCCATGACGCCCACGAAGCTTTCCATCAACATGGCCCCGTAGCCCACGATGGAGTAGGACTCCCGCGCGATCATCTTAGGCGTCGTGCCGGACGAGACCAGCGAATGGAATCCGGAGATGGCGCCGCAGGCGATCGTGATGAAGAGGAACGGGAACAGCGTCCCGGGGATGATCGGCCCGCCTCCGTGCACAAAGGCCGTGACCCTCGGCATTTCGATGACCGGGGCCATCGCAATTACCCCGGCCGCCAGAAGCACGACCACGCCGATCTTCATGAAGGTGGACAGGTAGCCGCGCGGGTCCAGGAGCATCCAGCCGGGCAGGATGCTCGCGAGAAACCCGTAGCCGGCCAGCAGCCACACCAGCGTTTGCCGCTCGAAATGGAACCAGGCGGCCGCCTCGGATTGGGCCACAAGCCGCCCGCCCCAGACGGCCAGGACGAGCAACGCGACGCCCATCGCCGTCATCTCGCCGACGCGGCCCGGACGGAATTTTTGCAGGTAGAAGCCCATGAGGAACCCGATGGGCACCGTCATGGCGATCGTGAACGTGCCCCAGGCATTCCGGTACAAGGCGTTGACCACGGCGAGGCCCAGCCCCGCCAGTGCCACGACGACGATGAACAGCACGGCGACCGCGGTCGCCGTGCCGGTGATAACTCCGACTTCGTCCTGCGCGATCTCCGGCAGGGACCGGCCGTTCCGCCGCATCGAGGCCACGAGAATGACGAAGTCCTGCACCGCCCCGGCCAGCACGGCGCCGATCACGAGCCAGAGGAAACCGGGCAGGTAGCCGAACTGGGCCGCCAGGACCGGACCCAGCAGCGGGCCGGCTCCGGCGATGGCCGCAAAGTGATGGCCGAAGAGCACGTACTTGTTCGCCGGATAAAAGTTTTTACCGTCCTTGAGCCGGTGGGCCGGCGTCACCCGCTCGTCATTCAGTTCCATGACTCGGCGCGCCAGAAACCTGGCGTAGAAGCGGAAGGCGAGGACGTAGAAGCAGGCTGCCGCCACGACCAGCCAGAGGCCGTTCACCTTTTCGCCCGGATTGACCAGGCCCGTGACGAAGCCGAAAGCCAGCGCGCAGAGCGCCGCGATCACCATCCACAAAGCTTTCATCGCCCGACTCATGACGATCGGTATCCTAGCAACCCGGTTGAGTCCTGTAAATGTTCGGAATGAGGCACGCGAGAGGAGGAGGATGTGCGGGAGCGCATCGGTTCAGGCAGTCATCACCGGGTGGCAATCGTGCGTATCGTGCCCTGGAAGGCCGCGAGGAATCCCTCGATCTGCTGCCCGGTCAAGGCGCCCATGTTGGCCACGCGAAAGATTTTTCCTTCGAGCTGACCCAACCCGGGGGCGATGATATAGCCCTGCTCCTTCAGCTTGTCATGGAGCCTCTGGTAGGTCATCCCATCCGGCAGATGATAGGCCGTGAGGGTGTTGGATTGGAGTTCCGCCGGCAGGACCGGCTTCATCCCCAGGGCGTCCATCTTTTTCCGGATCATGGCCGAAGCGTTCTTGTACCGCTGGATCCGAGCGGGCACCCCCTCCTCCAACAATTCATCGAGCGCTTCGTCGAAGGCTTGAAAGACTTGCACCGCCGGAGTGACGGGGCTGCTCCCCTTCTCCGCGTCTTCATAATAATGAGGCAGGTGCAGATACCAGGACCGTTTGGGATAGGCCTTCATCCGCTCCATGAACCCCTTGCGAACCAGCACGAAGGAGACGCCGGGCACCCCCTGGAGACAGTCATGAGCCGTGCCGGCCACCATGTAGAGGTGCGGTCCCGCCACATCGAGTTCTTCCCCGCCCAAGCCGCTGACCGAGTCCAGGACAAAGACGCGGTTCAGGCTATCGGCCACCTCGGCCATCTCCTTCACGGGATTGATCAAGCCCGTCGTGGTCTCGTGGTGCACCATCGCCACCACATGGACTTCCGGGTGCTGGCGCAGCGCCAACCGCAACTTTTCCGGGTCTGGCCTGGTTCCCCAGTCCAACTTGAACTCCGCGACGCCCAGCCGATGCACGCCGACGATGGCGGAGAGCCGCTCGCCGTAGACGCCGTTGTTGATCACCAGCGCCCGCTTGCCGTTCGGGAGCGAGGAGAGCACCGCCGCTTCCACGGCCGCGCTGCCCGAGCCGGTCAGGAGCACCGCGGTATAGTCCGCCTCCGCCCCCGGCACGAACGCTTGAACCAACTTTCGCCTGATCCCTTGCATGAGGTCCGCAAACTCGGACTCCCGATGGCAGAGATCGGGACGTTGCAGCGCCGCGCGCACGCGCGCCGAGACATTGACCGGGCCGGGGCTTAACAGGATCATCAACCACCTATGCGAAACGATGAATGGTGAGCGCTGGACGATGAACGCCGGGCCTGATGCTCTCTTCTGACCTTCATCATTCCGCGTTCATACTTCTGCATTATCTATGTGATCGCTTTCCGGAACCGTTCGGCGATCTGGGCCGGCGGGAGCGGGACCCAGGGCACATCTTCCACTTGCTCGGTGATCTTGACCAGCAACAGACTGGGCCCGTCCTTGCCCAGCATGTCCTTGAACTCGTAGACCAGGTCCTCCCGCTCGCGCACCCGCTCCACGTTCACGTAACCGGCGGCCTTGGCGACTTGGTCCAGCTTCACGACCCGCGAATAGGAGGGCTGGTTGCCCCCGCTCCCATAGGCTTCGTTATCCAGCACCACGTGAATGAAGTTTTTCGGTTTCAGCGCGCCCACCGTCGCCATCGTGCCCAAGCCCATCAGCACGTTCCCGTCCCCGTCCAGCACCACGACCTTTTTCTGCGGCTTGTGCAGCGCCACTCCCAGCCCGATCGCCGCCGCCATGCCCATGGAGCCGGTCATATAGAAATTCTCGGGACGATCCTTCACCTTGAAGGCTTCCCGCGAGGCAAACCCGTTGCAGATGATGACCGGCTGATCGCTGACCAGGTCCAGCACGGCTTGGATCGCCCTGGCCCGGCTCTGCATGGTCCCCTCTTCGGGTCTCATCCTTCGACCCACAGTGATGGGTGATCAGTGACGAGTGATGAGTTCCTTGGCCCCATCGCGTCTGCCTCTCTACCCTTCACTCATCACCCATGACGCATCACCTGTTCACGGTTGAATCCCGCGCACCACGCCGCTTTTCAGGAGCAGCGCGACCGGGATCCGTTCCTTCATGAACGTTTGCGCGACCCAGCGAAAATCATCGGGCGCCGTCTGTTCCGACAGAGTCCGGTGGGGAATACGGACCGTCTCCAACACCTGCGTCACGGTCCGGCCCATGACAAGGTGCTCCGGCGCGTCTTTTCCATCGAAGCCTCGCCAAGCGATGATCAGCAAACAGGGCTGGCGATAGAGCAGGTTCAGCGAGGCCAGCGTATTCAGGCTGTTCCCCACACCGGCATTCGCCATCAGCACCGCCGGGACCTTGCCGGCCATGAAGGCGCCGGCCGCCACCGCCACGGCTTCATCTTCCCGGACCGCGGGCGTGTAGAGCCGCCGCTCGATCAACGTCTCGATCACGCCGGCCAGCAGCACATCCGGCACACCCGTGAAGAAGTCGAACCCGATGTCCTGCAACGCCTGGCAAAACACATCGCTCTCGATCATGACGCACCGTGACGAAGGGTTCGCCGACATCCGCCGCTTGAAGAACGGCGCATTATAGCGAAGCCTCTCCCGACTTCACAAGGAACGGATCGCCTGCCCTCTCGCGCCGCGCCGATTGAGTTCACTTTCCAAAGATGCTATGGTTTCGCGACCTGCGACGGAGATGGACACCGATGCTCCCTCTGATTGCCCAGGGCCGACCCCGCCTGACTGCGGCGTTGTTTGTACTGGCCGGGCTCTGGCCCATCCTGTTCTTTCCGACCGCCGGCGGGGCAGGCGCCTTGCTCAACGACCCCAAGGGATTCCGCAACATCCCCTGGGGTTCTCCCCTTGTCAATCAAGCGGAGCTGGCCCTGGTCCAGACCATGGACCGGGTGAAGGGCTACGAGGTCTCGAAAGAGCCGCCGCATCTGGGAGACACGACCGTCGAATCGGTCCGGCTATTCACGATCGACGGCCAGTTCGGCCGGGTCACCATCCACTATCAGGGCAAAGAGACCCATGACGCGGTGCTGGCCTATCTGCAGTCCCAATTCGGCCCGATCGACCGGTCGCCCGGGTCCATGATGCGAGGCCTCAACCAGCAGTATAATTGGCGCGGGGCCGACACGGAGATCAACCTGACCTATGAGGCCAAGCGAGAACGGGGTTACCTGTTCATCGAAAGCCGCACCCTCTCCCCCCGGTTCAACGATGCGTTGGCAGACACAGGCTCCAGTTACTAACGGGACGCCTCCCAAGGCCGTCCTGGACTGGACACCGTTCCGCGCATGGATGCCCTTCCTCCTGGCCTGCCTGCTCATCAATCTGCCGGCACTCGCGCCGGCGCTAGCCGTGACAATGACCGAGGACCCGAAAGGATTTGAAGGCATCCCCTGGGGCGCGGGCCTGTCCGAATCGTCGAACTTCACGGTGGTCTACGCGGATGACCGCGTGAAGGAATATCGCCTCCAGCAAGAGCCATTGCTGCTCGGGACGGTCCCGGTCCAATCCATGAAGTTTTCCACCTTGGACGGGAAATTCGCCCGTGTGACCGTCCGCTACCAGGGAGACCAGCGACACGAAACCATGCTCCTCTATCTCCAGTCCCGCTACGGTCCGCTCGACCTGACGCCGGGCCAGACCATGGCCGGTACCAATCAGCAGTACAACTGGCGCGGCACCGACACCGAAGTCAACCTGACCTACGACGGCAAGCGGGAAACCGGCGTCATCTATTTCGAGAGCGCCGCCTTGGGCGCCAAGCTCGCCGAAGTCATCAGCGGTTTTTGACCGGCCGAACCCGTCTTGTCCCCCCACAACCCCTCCTCCGGCTTGCACCCTCGGCCAGCCCATGATAGCATCACAGGTAAGTAACTACTCACTCACTGGATGCTACGATGCCGACCGTGAAGACCGCGGGACGACCGACAAGGAGCAGGGGCGCGGCGCCGCCCCACCGACCGTCCGGACAAGAGCGGCAGGCCGGCATCATCACCGCCGCCGCCGCGCTGTTCGCCACCAACGGCTTCAAGGGCACGACCACAAAAGAAATCGCCAAGTCCGTGGGAATCAGCGAGGCCCTGCTCTTCAAGCACTTCCCCACGAAACGCGCCCTCTACGCGGCCATCTTGAAGGAAAAGGTGTCCATCCCCGAACTGCTGGCCAGCGTGGAAGAGGCGGCCAAGAAGCGGGACGACCGGCAGGTCTTCACGTTGATTGCGAGCCATCGCATCCGCCGGAGCGCGGACCCGACGTTGCTCCGCCTGCTCCTGTTCAGCGCACTCGAAGGGCACGAGATCTCGGCCATGTTCTTCCGCACCCAGCACCGGATCTTCTACGATTTCCTGGCCGGCTACATCACGCAGCGGGCCAAGGAGGGCGCATTTCGGCACGTAGACCCGATGCTTGCGGCCAGGGCCTTCACCGGCATGCTCGCCCACCATCGGCTCCTGCACGAAATCTTCGGCGTCCCGGCCCACCGGAGCCCCGAGGACAGCGTGGCCGCCTACGTCACGCTGTTTCTGGATGGCTTGCTGACCGCCCGTGCCGAAGGCCCACCCTCCACGGCCCGGAGGCAGTCATGAACCAGATCCGCCGGCATCCGGGCCTGACGGTGGCCGCGATTGTGGTCCTGGCGCTCGCCGGCCTCGTCGTGTTTCGCCTGACCAGCAGCGGGGCTAAGCCCGACGCGAAGAAGGGCCGCGTGATCACCGTCGGCATCGGCACGCCAATTCGCCAGGATCTGGACGTGCGCCTCACCTTTACGGCCGATATCGAGCCGGATCAGCAGATCAACGTCTTTTCCCGTGTGGACGGCTATATCGCCAAGTTCCACGTGGACGAAGGCGACTACGTGAAAGCCCACCAGTTGCTGGTCGAAATCGATCACACGGATTACATTCACGCCGTCAACCGGGCTAAGGCCAACCTGGCGGCGGCCAAGGCCGATGTGCTCCGGCAGGAAGCCAATATCCGCAACGCCAAACTAACCCTCGACCGAATGCAGAAGTTGATCAAGGATCAGTTCGTCTCCCAGCAGGACCTGGACAACGCCCAGGTCAACTACGACATGGCTCTGGCCCAGATCGAATCCGTGCGCGCCCAGGTCAAGCAGATGGAGGTGGCGCTGCAACAGGCCGAAACGAATTTGACCTACTCGTACATCCGCGCACCCTTCGCTGGCTACATCGCGGAGCGGACGCTCGACACCGGCGCCTCTGTCACCGGCGCCACCGCCAGCACCTCGACCACGGCGCGCGGCATCCTGACCTTGCAACACATCGACACGGTCCGCACGATGATCGAAGTGGTCGAGAAGGATGTCCCGCTGATCAAGATCGGCCAGAAGGCTGAAGTGCGGGCCGAAGCCTACCCGAACCGGGTCTTCAACGGCCAAGTGACCCGTATCGTCCAGGCGCTGAACCGCGGCACCAGGACCATGACGGTCGAGGTGGACCTGCCGAACAAGGATCTGGCGCTCAAGGGCGGCATGTTCGCGCGCGTCGAAATCCTGGTGGGCATGCATCCGAACGCAATTCAGATTCCCATCGATGCCCTGACCAAGCTGGAAGAAGCGCAATACGTCTACGTGGTCCAGGACGGCAAGGCTCACAAAATGCCCGTCGGAGTGGGGGTCCGATCCGGAAACATGATCGAGATTACCGAGGGACTCGCGGGCACCGAACAGGTGATCGTGTCGGGCAAAGACCTGGTCGGCGAAGGGACCCCCGTCCAGACCAGGCCGGCCGATTCGACGCCCGGTCCCGGAGTATCGCCCGAGCCGACCCCACACACGGTCCCGACGGAAAAGCCGGCCGGACCGACGGCCCCAGCTCCGCCCCATCCCAAGGACAAGACTTAGGCAAACGAGGCTCAGGACCCGCTTCGGAAGAATATGTGGCTCACGCTTCTCGCTCTCAGAAACCGCATCGGCATCCTGATGCTCTCGCTCGCGATGGTCGTGCTGGGGTGGACTTCGCTGGAGCGCCTGCCGGTCGATTTGTTTCCCAATATTCAGGTGCCGGTCGCCTTCGTCGGCGTGATCTACAAGGGCGCGCCGCCCCTGGACGTCGAGCAAAGCGTCGTCTACCCGATCGAGAAAGCCGTGAGCTCGGCATCCAACGTCGAGCACGTGGAGTCGTTCGCCAAACACGGCATCGGGGCGGTGCAGATCTGGTTCAACTGGGGGGCCGACATCAACGTGGGCCAGATGGAGGTGATGCAGCGCGTCACCCAAATCCTGAATCAATTGCCGCCCGGCATCCTCCAGCCGTTCATCGTCAAATTCGACGTGTCGAACATCCCCGTCGCCCTGGTCACCGTGACCGGCCCCAACATGGACGAACGGGCCCTCTACGACCTGGCCTATAACACGATCGCGCCCCAGATCGAACAGATCGCCAACGTCGCCGCCGCCACGGTCGAGGGCGGCAAGATCCGGCAGATCAACATCAACCTGGACCCGGCTCTCCTCCACGCGCGCGGCCTATCGATCTTGGACGTCGTCAAGGCCGTGAAGGCCTCGAACCTGATCCTGCCATCCGGCGATATCAAGGCCGGGAATCTGGACTACAACGTCTTCACCAACAACCAGTTCAAGACCGTCGAGCCGATCAACGACGTGATCGTGAGGCTGACCCCGCAAGGCAATCCCGTGCGGGTGCGCGACCTGGGCACCGTCACGGACTCCTCCGACATCCAGACCAACATCGTCCATACGGACGGCCAGCGGTCCGTCTACCTGCGCGTGAACAAGCAGCCGACCGCCAACACGGTGGCCGTGGTGGACGCGCTCCGCAAAGCTCTGCCCAAGATGGTCGGCATTCCGCCGGGAGTCCAGCTCGGCGTCTCCTTCGACCAGTCGCTCTATATCCGGCAATCCATCAAAAACCTGATGGAGCAGGCCCTGCACGGCTCCCTCCTGGCCGCCGCCGTGATCCTGGTGTTCCTCCGCAACCTGGCCAGTACGATGATCATCTCGGTGGCCATTCCGCTCTCGATCATGGTCACGTTCATCGTCCTCTACTTCAGCGGGCAGACGTTGAACGTCTTTACGCTGGGCGGCCTGGCCCTGGGGATCGGCCGCCTGGTGGACGACTCGATCGTCGAGTTGGAGAACATCCAGCGCCACCTGAACACCAGCCGTCAACGGTGGGAAGAGGTCCAGACCCTGGCCAAGGACGTGGCGCCGGACGCCTCGCTCAACCTGTCGGTCCCGACCAAGTGGGAAGCGCTGCTGGAGGCGGCCCGCGAAGTGGCCATGCCGATCTTCGCCTCCACCGTGACGACTGTGGTCGTCTTCCTTCCGATCCTCTTCGTGGTGGGTATTGCCAAGCTCCTGTTCATCCCGCTTACGCTGACGATCGCGATCTCCCTCTTCACCTCCTTTTTCATCTCGCGCACCGTCACGCCGGCTCTCTGCTACAAATTCCTGAAGCCCGAGCAGGAGGCCCTCCGCTCCATGCCGACCTGGTGGGTCCGCCTGATGCATTGGAGCGAGGCCCGGTACGACGCGCTGGACGCCGGCTACCAGACGCTGCTCACCTGGGTGCTGGGACACAAGAAAGCGCTGGTCGGCGTGATCGTGCTGGTATTCGCCGCCTCGCTGACCCTGATCCCGGCCATCGGCACCGAGTTCATTCCGGTGACGGACGAGAGCCAGTTCCGCATCAACGTCCGGGCGCCGGTGGGACAGCGGGTGGAGAAAACCGAACAGCAGGTGTCGGAGATCGAACGGGTGATCCGCGAGACGATCCCGCCGAACGAACTGGAGACGGTCGTCTCGAGCACCGGCGTGCTCGCGCAGGGCCGCTCGTCGCTGTTCAACCGCAACACCGGCCCCCATACCTCGCAGATCCAGGTGTACCTGACCTCGCCGGACAAACGCCGGCGCAATCAGGTCCAGATCATGAACGAGGTGCGGCCCAAGATTCTCAAGCTGTTTCCCGGCGTCGCCATGTTCTTTGACCCGGGCGGCATCATCAAGCGGGTGACCAGCTTCGGGTCCCAGAAAGCGGTGGACGTGGAGATTTACGGTTACGACCTGGAAAAGGGCCGGGCCGTGATCAAGCAGGTGGAAACCGCCATGCACCAGGTCCACGGCCTGGCCGACATCGAGGTCAGCCGGGAGGAGAACTATCCGGAGCTGGACATCGAAGTGGACCGGGAAAAGGCGGCGCTGTTGGGCGTGAGCGAGACCGACGTGGCCAATGCCGTCCTGTTTTCATTGAACGGCAACGGACAGACCGATCCGATCATTTTCACGGACCCGCAGACCGGCAACGAGTACTACATCAGCGCCTGGCTGGCCGAACCCTACCGCAAGAGCCTGACGGATTTGGACGACATCCTGCTCACGAGCCGGGGCGGCTCGCCGGTGTTGCTCAAGAACGTGGCCCAGGTCCACATGAACGCCGGCCCGGTGCAGATCGAGCGCAAATACTTCCAGCGCATCGTGCACATCACCGCCAACCCGGTGAACCGCGACCTCGGGGCCATCGCGGCCGATCTGGAGGACCGCTTCGCCGAATTGCAAATGCCCCAGGGGTTCAGCGTCCGGCTGGCCGGCCAGATCCAGCAACAGCGTGAGACCTTCGAGGGTCTGGTCTTCGCCACGATCCTGGCCTTGCTGCTGGTGTACATGGTGATGGCCGCCCAGTTCAAATCGTTGCTGGACCCCTTCATCATCATGTTTTCGGTGCCGATGGGGTTGCCGGGCGTGATCCTCATGCTCTTCCTCACCCACACGACCCTCTCCACCACGTCGTTCATGGGCATGATCATGATGCTGGGGATCGTGGTGTCGAACGGGGTGCTGCTCGTGGACTACACCAACGTGCTGCGGCGTCGCGGGGTGGGCCTGCATGAAGCGGTGGTGCTGGCGGCCCGGACCAGACTGAGACCGATTTTAATGACCTCGCTGGCCACCGTCTTCGGCCTGTTGCCGATGGCGATGGGACTGGGCACCGGGGGCGAGACCAACGCGCCTCTGGCCCGCGCCGTCATCGGAGGGCTCAGCGTCTCCACGATCCTGACCCTGTTCCTGATCCCGACGCTCTATTTGCTCCTGGAGCAGCGGTTCCCGCGGAAGACCGATCCGGAGATGGAGAGACAGGCAGGCGTCGTTCGTATCTCGTGAAGCGTATCTCGTCGGTCAAAAACGTATCTCGTATCCCGTCGTCCGTATCTCGTTGTTGGTAGCGAGGCCCTCTTCCTTCACGCTTCACGCTATGTCAGCGGACGGTGGGGAAGAGCGACTTGAGCTGAATGGCCAGCGTGAGATCGCCGCTGATTTGGAGGCGGCCGGTCATGGCCACTTGCATGCCGTCCAGCCGCCCGGCCAGGATTCCCACGCAGTCCTCCCCCGACAGGGCCAGCGTCACATCAGGGCCGGGATGCACTCCCTCCTGCACCTGACAGACGCGGTCCTTGATGGAAAGAATGTACTGCCCGCCTTGAGGACCGCTGAGGTCGAACTGGTAGACCGCGGCAACGCCTTCCGCCGCGTCTACATCGAGACGTTGCGGCAAGGTGTCGAAGAACTCTTTGGTGGTGCGCGGCTGCATGTGTAGAGCCAGGCCCAGCGAGGCCGGGCCTGACCCCTGTGTCTTCGTCAGTACCGAACGGTGACCGACGCGGTGCTGGACTTGGCCCCGAAGTAGTCCCGCGAGAAGGCCTCGACCACGTTCGGGTCATACCCCTTGCAGCTGAAGATGTCCAGGTAGGCGCGGTTGGTGTCGTTGGCAAAGTGGCCGCTGATGAGCGACGTCTCGATGAGCTGGACCATGGAGTAGCCCGCCACCCGTCCTTCCCCGAAATTGACGATCTGGCATTCCCCGAAACGCTTCATCCCGATGACCTTGCACAAGGCGATCACATAGGCTTCTATCTGGTCCCGGTCGCGGATTGTCCCGGGGTTGCAATCCTGCAGGTCCACAGAGGTGCACAGGCCCCAGGCCTTGCCTTCCCCAACCAAGTCTGGCGCGGTTTCGATGGCGGACGGTAAGATGGTGGCGTCGGCGGCTGCAACGTTCATTGTTGGGGCTCACCTTTCGGCTAAATTGTGGGGGGCGGGCGGGTCATTCCCGGCCGATTGACGGCGCACTATATAACAGGATTTCGCCTGCTGTCTAGGTGCCGCGACAACTTTTTATACTTTATTGACAGGGCGCGGACCGCTCCGACACAATGACGCCCATGACGTCATCGTCCACCCCCAAACCAGACCGGACAGCCGCGACCCTGGCCGCGCTTCCCGACCGCACCTGCACCTGGTGTAAGGTGCCGATGACGAAGCGGCTGGTCGGGGGCGGCCTGTACATCCACTACACCTGCCCCAAGTGTATCTTCCAGTACACGTCGAAGCGGACGCCCAAGCAGCCGTAGCGCCGATCCCAAGCCCTTCGTTTACCCGCTTTACTTTTCCATGCTAACGTAAAGCCGTTCGACCGAAGGAGGGCCTGGCTATGGGCACGCAAAAACTCAGCAGCAAGAATCAGATCGTCATTCCGAAAGAAGCCCGCGAAGCCATGCAGGTCAAGGGCGGGGACGAACTCCTCGTGGTGGTCAAAGGCAATATGACGATCGTCATGCCCAAACCCAAGAATTACGCCAAAGCCCTCTATGGAATCGGAAAAGGCGTCTATCCCCCCGGCTACCTAAAGCGGGAACGCCGCTCATGGTAACTCGCGGTTCGGCCAGCACCTTCCTTACCGCCCATTCAACCATCGGTCTTGACACCAACGTGCTCATTTATTTTGTCCAGGCCCATCCTCGTTACGGGCCATGGTGCAGGGCCCTATTCGAGCGTATCTCACGCGATCAGACGGCCGCAGCCACGTCGGTTGTCTCCCTCCTGGAAGTACTCGTCGAGCCTTGCCGGCGTGAAGAGCTTACGCTTGTCCAAGCCTTCTACGCGCTCCTGTCGGGCTACCCGGGTCTGAAATGGTTGCCGCTCACCCTTGACGTGTCCGACGCGGCGGCCCAGCTTCGCGCCCGTTACCATTTGAGCACGCCGGACGCTATTCAGATCGCGACCGCGATCGAGGCAGGAGCAACGGGCTTCATCGGCAACGATAACGGATTCAGGAAAGTGAAAGAGATCGAGTGTCTCGTCCTGGACGACGTGGTCTAGCCGCAGTGCATCTTCCGGCGCACGACGAAGCGCGAGAAGAAAGAAAAGACATAGGAGGGAGGAAAGGGGTGGCCGAGGCTGCCTGCTCAGTGGCTGCGGCTCGATCCGCACTAAGCGTCG
>VGXC01000052.1 GCA_016873495.1 Nitrospira sp.
TTCCTTCCCACTCATCGTGACTCTGTCCTCTCCGACCATCCGGCCCTCCTGGTGAAAGCCGACAGTCTAGCAATGAAGAGGACATTTCTATCTTGGCGAAAGCGGACATTCTCATGTTGGGATTACAGCCAAGCTGGGGGATTCTTTCAGTCTGACCATGCCGACAAACTTGAATCCCGGCTTGTATTTCCGCCGCCCCTTCCCGTATACTGCCTTGCAACGCCGCCTTCGTGCGGCGTCTTTTTTTGCTGAAAGGCTCATATTCCCCATGGACCAACAAACGGCACTCCCCATGTCAGCGCACATCGCTCATCGCCCGGCATCCGATCGGCGGCAGGACATCCGGAACATCGCGATCATTGCCCACGTCGACCACGGCAAGACCACTCTGGTAGATGCCGTCCTAAGACAAACCCACGTCCATCGTAAGATCAACGACATGGGCGAGCGGATCATGGATTCCATGGACCAGGAACGCGAACGAGGCATTACGATCCGCGCGAAGAATGCCAGCGTCACCTATCGGGGCGTCAAGATCAACATCGTGGACACCCCCGGCCACGCCGATTTCGGCGGCGAGGTCGAACGGACTCTGCGGATGGTTGACGGGGTCCTTCTGGTGGTGGATGCCAAAGAAGGCCCCATGCCGCAGACCACGTTTGTGCTGCGCAAGGCGCTGGCGCTCGGGCACAAAGCCATTGTGGTCATCAATAAGATCGACCGGCCCGATGCCGTGATAGACGACGTCCTCAACCGGACGTTCGATCTGTTCGTCCATCTGGGGGCGACCAACGAGCAGCTCGATTTCCCGATCGTCTATGCCTCGGCGATCAACGGCATTGCCACGTTGGACCTCACCCAGCCGGGTACCGACATCGCCCCGCTGTTGGACACGATTCTCAACCAGATTCCGGCGCCCGCCATCAGAGCCAACGCGCCGCTTCAAATGCTGGTGCTTGCGCTGGCCTACGATTCCTATAAAGGCAAGATGGGCATCGGGAAAATCCTGGCCGGGTCGATCGCCAAACGCCAAACCGTCGCCCAGATGAAGCGAGACGGAAGTCAGGTCAACGGGAGGGTGACGGAACTCGCCGTTTTCTCGGGCCTGGAGCGGACAGAAGTGGACAAGGCCGAGGCGGGCGAAATCGTCGCCGTGGCGGGCATCCCCGACATCAGCATCGGCGAGACGATCGCCGATCCGGAGCAGCCGATCGCGCTCGCGCCGGTCGCCATCGACGAGCCGACCGTGCAGATGACCTTCTCCGTGAACAACAGCCCCTTCGCCGGACGGGAAGGCAAATTCCTCACCTCTCGGCACCTGCGGGAGCGCCTCTTCAAGGAGCTGGAGACCAACGTATCCCTGCGCGTCCAGGAAACGGACAGCACCGATCGATTTCTGGTGGCGGGACGGGGCGAACTCCACCTGTCGGTCTTGATCGAGCAGATGCGCCGGGAAGGCTATGAGCTTCAGGTCTCCCAACCGGAAGTCATTCTTCACGAAGACAACGGCGTCCTCACGGAGCCCTTCGAGGAGTTGACCATCGACGTACCGACCGAATACCAAGGAACTGTCATCGAAGAGGTAGGCCAACGCCGGGGCCAGCTCCGGCATATGAAACTCGCCCAGTCGGACGGCAGCGCCGGCGAGATGCACCTGGAATATTACATCCCGACCCGCGGTGTGATCGGACTCAAAAACGTGCTGTTGGCCAAAACCCGCGGCACCGTGATCATGCACCATGTCTTTCAGCGGTATGAGCCGGCCGACAAACAGACATTGCAAGTCGCTCCGCACGGCTCCCTGGTGGCCTTCGAGGACGGCACCAGCAACGCCTATGGCCTGTTCATGATCCAGGAGCGCGGCACCCTCATCATCGGCCCAGGCGTGGAGGTGTACCAGGGTATGGTGGTCGGCCAAAACAGCCGGGACGAAGATCTGGACGTGAACATCTGCAAGGCTAAACAGCTCAGCAACATGCGGGCATCCGGGTCGGATGAAGCCCTGATCCTGACCCCGCCTCGCGCCATGACGCTGGAATATGCCCTCGAATATATCGGCCAGGACGAGCTGTTGGAAGTGACCCCCTCGAACCTTCGCATCCGAAAACGCCTACTCAATCCCGAGGAGCGGCGCAGGGCCCGCAAAGATCGTAAGGGCTGAGCCGGTCGATTCGCAGACGACTTCCCGAGTCCCGCACCGATGAAGATCCGCCGCAAGGCCGCCAAGCTTTCGCCCTCCGCGCCCCCCCTCTATATCGTTGGATATCGGGGCTCGACTCCTGCCCCTGAAGAGCTCGCAATCTGGTTTGACGTGGAATACGGAGGCCCGCTCCGGATACAGGCAGACTTAGGACCGCCGGCTGGAGCTCCTCCGCTGCTTCGCGCCACCCACGGCCCCTGGGAGGCCGCGATCCGACTGCTTGTCCCCGCGGCTGACGCTGAGGCCTGGCAGCAATCGCTCGCCTGGGGACACCCCAACGCCGGGCAGGTCCTATTGACACGAACCTTACCGAGCAAGGCCATTGATGTGGTGCTGCACGCAGCCCGTCTGGCCAGGGGCTTGACCCTGCTGACCGGCGGCACCGCGTACGATCTCCGGACCCAGACCTATCTGAATCCGTCCGACTGGCAAGACCGGCCCCTGACACAGTTCTCCGCCGGAGACCATGTCACCGTCGAGCAGAGCGATGCGGACGAGGCGGGACGTGAACGGTTCTATACCAAGGGCCTGGCCAAATTCGGCCTGGATGAGCTCGAAGTCTTTCGCCCCATGGGTCTGTCCGGCCGCCCCACGTCCGAACGGCTTACGGACATCGCCGAGACGGT
Organism: Nitrospira sp.; assembly: GCA_016873495.1. Lineage (GTDB taxonomy): Bacteria > Nitrospirota > Nitrospiria > Nitrospirales > Nitrospiraceae > SYGV01. The sequence goes on from VGXC01000052.1 coordinate 2,827, forward strand.
CATCAGGTTAGGGCAGTCCCCGAAAGTCGGAGCCCCTCTGACCATGCCGGACATCGGACTGACGCTGTCCATTCTCAAACACCGGACTGTGCCCAGTGCCGAAGGGCCCTTGGCCTTCCGTGAAATCGCCTGGTAAATGCAGCGCGGGGCCCATCCGACTGAGGCCCCCTGGGCCTTTTGGGCCGATTGACAAACTTTCGGAGCGCGTGCTACCAATGAGAGCTTCACAGTGATGCCCATGCGTCCCATCTTAATCCACTAGAGGAGGTTTCCATGGCTACCGAAGTCGCCCCTGAGATAAAAGTCGGAGACACTGCCCCTGATTTTACGTTGAAGGATCAAGACCAGAAGGATATCAAACTCAGCGATTTCCGCGGCAAGAAGAACGTCGTGCTGGCGTTTTACCCGCTGGATTGGAGCCCCGTCTGCACCGGGGAGAATAAGTGCCTGACCGACGATTTCCCGAAGTTTGATCAAATGAACGCGGTCGTCTTCGGCATCAGCACGGACAGCTTCTTTTCCCACAAGGCCTGGGCTGATTCGTTGGGGCTTAAGCAGCAACTGCTCGCCGATTTCAACCGCGAAGTCGTGAAGAAGTATGGCCTGTATTTCGAGCCGCTGAACTGCGGCAAGCGCGCGACGGTGATTGTGGACAAGAACGGAAAAGTGGCCTACGTGAAGGTCCAGGAAATCAAGGTCGCCCGGGACGACAAAGACATCCTCGAGGCGCTCAAGAAACTCAACTAAACCTCGGTCGGAAAGCCCGAAAGTCGGAAAGTCTTCAAGTCGGGGCTTTTTGACTTTCGGGTTTTCGACGGGACACCTTTATGGCTGGTTCAGTCGAAGACGTCAGCGACGAGAATTACGAGGAGTTCGTGCAAGCCCCGGCCGCCGTCGTGGCCTATGGCATTGCCTCTTGCGAGCCCTGCATCGCCTACGATCCGATCCTGCAAGAAACCGCCGCCCGCTTTGCGACGGTCAAGGTCGGCAAGGCCAAGATGCACGTGCCAGGCCGCTGCCGGGATATCAAGAAACGCCACCAGTTCGAAACCTATCCGACCACCCACCTGTTTTCGCAAGGGAAGTTGCTGATCACGCGGGAAGGCAAAGTGGAGACGGACGAACTGGCGGCGCTCATCAACGACCACCTACTCAAGAGCTAGCTCGCGCTCGGCTGATTCCTATCCCCGATATTCGTAGTAGGCCCCGCGCGTCTCGGACAGGCCGATCCGTTCCAGGCGACCAGCGGGCAGCGCTTTCACCAAAAGATCCCACAGGAACCGGGCCAGGTTTTCCCCGCTGGTAATACGGCCTGCCAGCTCCGGGTCCCGATCAAGATCCTGATGGTCGAGTCGCCGGAGGATCTGTTCGGTCACGGTGCGGTCCAACGCCGGAATATCGACCAGCATGCCGGTGATCGGATCAATCTCGCCCTGCGCGGTCACGTACAACACGTAGTTGTGCCCATGGGAACCAGGGCTGTGGCACTTTCCGAACAACCGCCGGTTTTGTTCATCGGACACACTCCGGCTGTCCAGGCGATGAGCCGCCGCAAAGTGGTACCGCTTGGTCAAGCCGGCCTGGCCTTCGACCCCCATGAACTCCGCGGACAGGTCTTCATCTTCGAAAAGCCTGATCTTTTCCAGACGGCCGATCTCCGGACGGGCCGTCAGCACGTGCCAGAGCACAACCGCAATATTTTCGGTAGTCGGAATCCTGTCACGGAAATAGGGGGTGTCCAGGTTGAGATGCTTGTGATCGAACTCTTCCAGAATTTCTTTCAGCTCCCGCTTGAGATCGTAGAGGTTGACCACCATGCCGGTCTGGGGATCCACCTCGCCCGCCACCGTGACCTCGAGCATGTAATTGTGCCCATGTCCCGGTTCATTAAAACAGGCTCCGAACACCGCCCGGTTGCGCGCCTCATCCCAGGCCGGATGGCAATACCGATGCGCAGCGGCGAACTCGATCCGTTTGGTGAGTCGGACTTCCGGCATACAATCCCCCATGAAGAGGAAGGGCCGGGATCAACCACCGAACGGTGACTGACTCCGGCCCTTCCTGTCACACGACGCTTGACCCGACTTAGGCGCTAAAAGAACTGCCGCAACCGCAGGTGGTCTTGGCTTGGGGGTTCTTAATGGAAAAGCCGGACCCCTGCACGCTGTCCACATAATCCACTTCAGCCCCGCTCAGCAGCGGCGCGCTCTGGGAGTCCATGATAACTTTTACGATCCCCTTCTCGATCACGGTGTCGTCGTCGCCCATTTTGGACTCAAAGGCCATTCCATACTGGTACCCATGACAGCCGCCACCGCGCACGTAGATACGCAGGCCCACCACGTCCTTCTCTTCCGTCATCAATTCCTTGATCTTTTCCTCGGCCTTCTGCGTGATTGTCACCATGGCCCCCTCCCTCAGACATTGTGTCTATCCTACACAGGGCGCACGAGGATCGTCAACGTCCCAACGCCTCGGCCACTCGTCCGACCAGGCCCGCTCCGGGCTTCAAGGTTTTCCCGCCTTCACTCCAATTTGCCGGACACGCCTCCTCAGGATGAGCCGCGCAATAGACGTTCGCCTTCACTTTCCGGAGCAGCTCCGTTGCGCTCCGACCCACATTGTAGAAATGGACCTCGGCGGCAACTAGCTTGCCCTCGGGGCTGATGATGAAAGTCCCTCGGAGCGAGAGTCCCGTCGCTTCGTCATAGACGCCGAACAGCCGCGACACTTTTCCTGTCGGATCCGCTCCCATCGGATAGGTAAGCCCTTTCAGCAGCTTCTCCTCCCGCTGCCAGGCCATATGGACGAACTTGGTGTCGGTCGACACCGCAATCACCTCGGCGCCGGCGCCCGCCAGATCTTTGTACTTCTCCGCCACATCGGCCAGTTCGGTGGGGCACACAAAGGTATAGTCGGCGGGGTAGAACACGAGGACGGTCCACTTCTTCGCCTGCTTGAGAGACTCCAACGACACCTTGCCGAAATCCCCCTTGCGGGGGTCGTAGGTATCCAACTCAAAATTCGGAACCAATTCGCCGACATGTACGCTGTCACCCATTGGAATTTCTCCTCCCTTGTAAGTTTCTGATCAGGCGCCGTAGCGGCCCATCAGCTCATTGTCGTTCCGCCTGCCCCCACCGATGCCGAAGCTTCTTCAGAATGCATGCCCCGCCACCCGCAACGACATCCTCGACCCCTTACTATGGGCATCGCTCAACAGGCTCTGGACTACCCGACAGTTCGGAACGGCCGCATGATGACCGAAGGTGAGCTTATATACTATGTCGCGGCAAGACCCGTCAACGGCGTGCCAGGATGGCAGGCGCAAGGCCCTCGACGTCAGGCGGGACGGTAGACCGGTAACTCCCCGGCCATGTCCGCAAGAGTCTTGTAGGCTGCGTCTTTGGGCGACAAGTTCGGCTGGTTTTGCTCCGGCCATGGAATACCGATGGCCCGGTCGTTCCAGAGGATTCCTCGTTCGCCCTTGGGCGAGTAGAAATCCGTGCAATTGTAGACCACGCCGACCGTCTCGGTGAGCGCATAGAAGCCGTGGGCGTAGCCGGGCGGAATATAGAGTTGCCGCTTGTTCTCGAGGGATAGTTCATAGCACACGAATCGGCCGAATGTCGGGGAGCCCACCTGGATGTCCACGGCCACGTCGAAGATCGCTCCCTCCACGACCGTGACCAGCTTGCCCTGCGGTTGAATCAGTTGATAGTGCAACCCGCGTAGCGTGCCGCGGCTGGAACGGGAAAAATTGGACTGGACGAAAGGGGCCGTGATCCCGCCTTCCGCGTACTTCTTGGCGTGGCTGATCTCGAAGAAATGGCCGCGCGCATCGGGAAACACATCGATTTCGATGAGGATCACGCCCCGTAACGCCGTGTCAACAAACCGCACGCATGGCCTCCTTCAAGTCCAGACCCGCCGCGCTCCCTAGGGAGCCAACCCGCCCGCCAGACAGAATTGTCGCTTGAGCTCGGCATAGGTTTGGGTCACGGGGAATTGTGGAAACTGTTGGCTGATCGTGCTGGGAGGCCGGAAGAAGATTCCCGCGTCTGCCGCAGCCAGCATGGCGGTATCGTTATAGGAGTCGCCCGCTGCAATGACCGTGAACCGCAAGTTCTTCAGCGCTTTTACGGATTCCTGTTTTTGATTCGGCTGTCGGAGGCAATAGTCGGTGATCCGCCCGGTCCCGTCCACCTCCAGCCTGTGGCAAAACAGCGTGGGATAGCCGAGCTGCCTCATGAGCGGGAGTGCAAATTCGTAGAAGGTGTCCGAGAGAATAATGAGCTGGCACCGCTCCCGAAGCCAATCCAGAAACTCGCCCGCTCCCTCCAATGGAGCCATGGTCGCGATCACGGCCTGAATATCCTGCAGACGCAGCCCATGCCGGTCGAGGATGCCCAAGCGCCGCTTCATCAGCACGTCATAATCGGGAATGTCCCGCGTGGTCAGACTGAGTTCACTGATGCCGGTTCGTTGGGAGACGTTGATCCAGATCTCCGGAACCAGCACCCCTTCCAAATCCAAACAGGCCAGCACCGATTGCGTCATTGGCTTAGCGGCCTCCTTGCGAGAAAAGCACCGGGACGCGCACGATCAGCGGCGGCCCGTTCTCAAACGAGGCCGGATCATATCGCAAACGATGCGGCGGCACAATCACGGAACGTGAGGCGGCCCGGAATTTTCTGGCCGACCCGGATTGACACCGGCCGGCCCTTTTCTCTCCTGCCGCCGACGATCCAGCCACCAAGCCAACAATGGAAGCGTCACTGGTGCGGCCGGGAGGATCAGGGCTACAAGGTACGGGCTCACGGCAGCGAGACGACGCACATGGCTGCGAATCTGAAGGCGATCGTCCCGGGTCCATCGCTGCCCATTGCGAGGCTTCATCAGAAGGGGCATCAGCCCGCGGACTTGCATAACCTCGGCGATAATCCGAGTCCGTTCCCGTCGTTCCAGGTCCATCGTGAGGCGTATCAAGCGAGTCAGCGAGGGCATGTGGTTGGTCCAGGGTTACGCAGGTCCGTCGGATGGATCGTCAGGATTGTAGGCGGTCCTGCCCGCGTGACGAAGAACTTTGGGAGGCACGTTGACGCGCCGCGGCCTCGCGACTGAGATACCACCATACCTTGTTGAGGGCCCGTTCCAGCATCTCCCTCCCCTGCCAAGATCGGCCCCCCTCTTGCGCATGACGCTCGGCCCAATCCAGCGCCAGCGGCAAGGGAATAAATCGGGCCGGCCCACCGACAAGGTCGGCCCAGAGGAGGGCCAGCACCGTCCCAACACGCAGGGGGACCGGGACGGGCCTGACGGGGTTGCGTTCCAGATCCTGACACCATTCGGCCGGCGACGTCACCAACAGCTCTCGGCAGGCAGCCGGGCGATCGTCATAGATCGAACACACTTCTTCGACCAGAAATGGACAGGGCAGCCGGAGCGCATAATAAGCGCGATTGATCGGTTCGAAGGTGTCGTCATCGAGCTGGCCTTCCGATTCGGCTATCTCGTAGAGTTGCGGAAGGACCCCGGCGCGCTCCAGTTGCGCGCGTGCATCTGCCAGACGGGCCAGGGCCGCTTCCCGCCGATCGACAGGCCAGGCCTTGACCGTATCCGCCAGCGCGAACGCTTCCGGAGCCGCCAAGGGAATCAACATTCGGCAGCAGGCGGCGCAGCCTTTCTTGCAGGAGATCGCCGCGCCATGCGCAACGACGTCGCGCTCTTCCAGCTCCTGCGCCGCCTCGCCAATGCGGCGTAGGGATGAAACGATCGTCGCAACGGGCACGAAGTGGAGTGATACCTCCACAGGCACCGTGACCGGGCCGGCGGGAGTCTTCACCGAGATATCGAGCCGCTCGACTGTCCGGTCTTCCGTCATGCTCCGTCTCCACCTGCACGGATGCCGCACTGTGCATGTGGGCACCGCCGGCAGGGTCCTGCCGGCTCATCTTAGAAGAGGCTTTCGGGACGGGTCAAGCAGGACGCCCGCTTAAGGTCCGGCAAATCATTCCCTGCCGCTACTCCTCCCGCACGACTTTGGACTTGCCAGGATGAAGCACGCTGCCGATAATGGCGCAAGACCGGGAGGAGGATGGCGATGCGGCTTACAGGACATCTCGTCGGCTTACTGAAAGCCTATATGGTCGACTTGGTCGAACAAGCCCGTCAAGAAGCCCAGGCCCATGAGTCCTTTGGGTTCACCCAAGCCCCCTACCGGCCCGACCAGGCGCTCTCCGATCTCTTGGCCATTCTGGACGATCGGATTGAGTCGGAGGGCATCCAAGTCGGACTTCCCGAAGGGTTCCTCCATCAGATGTGGACGGTCTGTAACGAAGCCCAAACGCATATCCGGGAACAGGTGTGGCTGGAGTCCGGTATCGCCCAGGACGCGGCGTCCAAAGCCAGGACACGCGAGATGACCTACCGGGCGCTGCTTAATTATATCGAGAACCAAGCTGACTGATGGCCCCATCCATGGCACTGGCAATCCACCCGACCTTCAAGGTACTGCTCGTCTTGGTTTGGCTCACCTGGCTGGGCAGGGGCATGGGCGGGACCATCGCCCCAGCCATGGCGGACCCTTCCCTTATGCCTCCTCAGCAACCCGCCCTTACCCTCCTCCCGGTTGTCACGGGCGGCCTTCAGCAACCCGTCTACCTCGCGCAGGCCCCAGGCGATGCCGATCGTTTCTTTGTCCTGGAACAACCAGGCCGCATCCGCATTCTTCTTCGCGGCACGCTGCTTGATGCGCCTTTCCTTAATATTGCGGCCGGCATTCGTTTCAACGGAGAACAGGGGCTGCTCGGGCTGGCTTTCCACCCGTCCTACCCGACCAACGGCCGTTATTTTATCACCTACGTGCGCGAATCGGACGGCGCCATCGTCATCGCAGAATACCGGGCCTCGGACGATCCCAATGTCTCTCGACGGGCCGAAAAGACTCTCCTCGTCGTACCGCAACCCTACCCAAACCATAAAGGCGGCATGTTGGAATTCGGACCAGACGTACTGCTCTACATCGCCCTCGGCGACGGAGGGGCCGGCGGCGACCCTCAAAATCGGGGCCAAAATCGCGGCGAATTGCTGGGGAAAATTCTACGGATCGACGTCGACCGAGGCAGCCCCTACACCATCCCGCCCGGCAATCCGTTCGCGCGCAGCGGTGCGCGTCCGGAGATCTTCGCTTACGGGTTCCGAAACCCCTGGCGATTTTCCTTCGATCGGCACACGGGCGAACTCTGGGTGGCCGATGTCGGCCAGGACAAGTGGGAGGAGATCGACGTGGTGCGCGCCGGCGGCAATTATGGTTGGCGCATCATGGAAGGCCGCCATTGCTTCATCCCCCGGCAAGGGTGTCCAACCACGGGGCTCATCCCGCCTGTCGCGGAATATCGGAACGACGGGTCTCGTTGCGCCGTCATTGGAGGCTATGTATATCGGGGGACCAAAATTCCAGCCCTCCAAGGCATATACCTCTTTGGAGATTATTGCAGCGGAGAGGTCTTCGGTCTGCGGAACGGCCTTCAGAGCGTCCTGCTCTCGGCCGGCAGGCAGATTTCGTCCTTCGGGCAGGATAGGGACGGAGAACTGTATGTCCTCGGACTCAAGGGAACCATCGACCGGATCGTTGAGGCGAGGCCTTAATCGATTTGTGGAACGATGACTCAAATCTTCCCGCTAATCCGGTAGATCAGAGTGCCGACCAGCTCGTTAACGGCCAGCGTGCTTCTGCGCAAGGCTTCGACCTCTGGAATAAGGTCGAAGGGATCACCGTCCCACCCGTCTTTGATCCGGTCCTGCGCAAGGAAGGTGCAAGGGTAGGGGGTGGCCTCTAAGCCTTGTTTTCGGAACAACCCTATGGCTCGCGGCATGTGATAAGCGGACGTGACCATCAGGACCGACCCGGCGCCCAAGATCTGCTTGGTTGCGACAGCGTTCTCGTAAGTCGTACGCGAACGCCCTTCGACAATAGTGGCCTCTTCAGGTACGCCAAGCCGAAGCGCGAACCGTTGCATTTCAACCCCCTCCTGAGGGCCCTCGCCAAAAATGCTCGCATCGCCTCCGGCAAAGATGATGCGCGGCGCAAATCCTTTGGCATAAAGATCAGCTCCGCAAATTGTCCGTTGCATGCTGGAAGGGGAAAGTTCATTGGTTGGGCGTAGCGTGCCTTTGCTGGCGACTCCGCCTCCTAGCACCACAATGGCGTCGAATCTCCTCATCGTCGTGAGGTCGAACGCAGGGGCTTGCTCCTCGATCTGTCCGATGAACCGGGTGGCCACAAGCGGTGTCCCGAATACCAGCAGGACAAAGAAAGCGGCGACAGTAAGAGAACGAATCCACCGCAGCCTCCTTGGCGAAGGCTGAAACCATGTCAGTGGAATCAACAGACCAAGAATGAATAATATCCAAGTCAGCGGGTACAGCCCGTATTTCGCCAGTTTGTAGAGACCGAACAGAAACGGCGACATGTCCATCATGCTTCCTCTTGGATCGAGGGGACAACCTGCGTGTCGACAGGGAGAGCATACCCTCAAGACATGGATCAGACAAGACACGATGCCTGACATCAACGAAGGCACAGGGATCCACCCTAGGCCTGACTGGAAGAACGAGGAGAGATAATGTCACCGAACCATACGTACTGGCTGATAAAATCCGAGCCCAGCGCTTTTTCGATCGACGATCTAGGCAAGGCCCCAGGTCGCAAGACCTGCTGGGACGGGGTACGAAATTATCAAGCCCGCAATTACATGCGGGCGATGAAGGTAGGAGACCGACTGTTTTTTTACCATAGCAATGCCGATCCGCCGGCAATCGTCGGCATCGCGGAGGTAGTGCGGGAGGCCTATCCCGACCCCACCGCCTTCGACAAGCAGCACCGGCACTACGACCCCAAGAGCAAGCCGGAAAAGCCCCTGTGGGATATGGTGGATATCCGTCTGGTCAAGATATTGACCAGGCCCTTGTCGTTGGATCGGCTCAGACAAGAGCCGGGCCTCAAAGGGATGGAACTCCTGCGGAAGGGATCACGGCTGTCGGTCCAACCGGTACGAACAGCCGAGTGGGCCCTGATCCTGAGGCTGGTCGAAGGTTAGACTCCCGGATCTCACTTCCTTGGAAACAGAAATGCCCTTCCTCGGCACGTCACCGGGAAGGGCATTTTTTGGTGGGCTGTGTAGGGGTCGAACCTACGGCCCGCTGATTAAGAGCTGGAACAGGGCATGTTTTCCAACGGCTCGACTTTGCGACGGTTTCCCCGTTTATTCTATAAAGTCAGACGCTTAGACGGATTCCAGGAATTCTATAGGGTCCGCTGATTATTGTGCTATTTGAAGATTTTTAGCACAAATTTAGCACAGTGATTGTGTTTATGCCAAAAGTAGCATATCATGGTGAAGGATGAAGCCGGTCGATTTTGTCGGAACTGCGCGAGAAGACCTTCGGCAATTTCCCGATGAGGCGCGAGAAGATGCAGGGTTCCAACTGTTCAAAGTCCAGCAAGGCAAAGAGCCGGACGACTGGAAGCCCATGCCAACCGTCGGGACGGGAGTCCAAGAAATCCGGGTGCGAGAAGAGCGCGGAGCCTATCGGGTGCTCTATGTGGCAAAATTCGCGGAAGCGGTCTATGTCCTGCATGTTTTCCAGAAGCAGTCACAAAAGACAGCCAGAGCGGACCTTGACCTTGCGCGTTCCCGGTATGCCGATCTCTTGAAACAGAGAAAGGAGCAAGGGAGATGAGTCGTGCTACGGTGACGAAAGGCAGCGGCAATGTGTTTCGGGACCTAGGGTTCTCGGAACAGAAGTCGGCTGAATTAATCCTGAAAAGCAGCCTGCTCCAGGCCCTTCAAGAAACAATTCGGAATCGGGGATGGAAGCAAGTGGAAGCCGCTTCGCAACTGGGCATTGACCAAGGGAAGGTCTCAAAACTCCTGGCCGGGCACATGGCGGGATTTTCCATCGAGCGGCTTGTTCATTTCCTGTCTCTGTTGGGCCAGGATGTCGAAGTCACGGTCCGCCCAGTTCCCCGCAGCCGTCGGCACGGCACGGCCCTGGCGACCGGCGGACGGCCCGGCAAGGCGGCGACTATCTCAGGCCGTTGACCCACCGCAAGGCTTCGCTGAGAATGAGGTGCGGGCTGCTTGCGAGTGCGGTCCCTCGTTTCGCCTCTGATCGAACTTCTCCCGGCTTCTGCCAATATGAGCCGTAGAACTGGGAAGCCGCTACTACGAGAAAACCGCCTGCACTGAAAACAGGCATATGTTGGGCGCGATCAACGGCACGAACAAGGCGGTCCGCCAGCTCGAAACAACGGTTCGCTTCCTGGGTCGCTTTTCGCGTGTTCATATAGACCCTGCCCCACCCCACTTGCAGAAATAGCCGCAATGGACTTTTCACCAGATACTAATGGAGCGCGTAGGAGTTGGCCCCGTGCCCTGCATGCGCAAGGGCAACATAATCGCGGACAGTTTTCTTGTGACCTTGATGCACGTATTCCTCGAAGGCATAAGGAGAACCCGTCAGCCTCTTGGTCGAGAAGCACCAGACCTTCCGCTGAACGAAGCGCGGGGCAAGCTCATGGGGAATGATGGGAAAGAAAAGACCAGAGCCTTGAACCAGTCGCTTGGCTAGCCGAACGTCGGAAGAAGGCATGCTAGGCTCTTGCCCGATCTGATCGTCTAATGCGCTTCCAGAATAGGCACAGGTTTCGTCCCCAGGATCATGGCTTCTACGTCGCGGGCGGCTTGAGCCTGCTGTGCTTCCATCGCCTTACGCTCGTCAGCAATGCGTACCCGCTGTCGGTTCACCATGTCCACAATCTCATGCTGGACTTCCAACGGCGGAACGGGAATCGGAAAATTGCGGATGTCTTCCGCACCGATCTTCCACATACCCACGGCTGTCCTGGCATTGGATTGAAAATAAGAACGTCCTAAAGGCGTCTGGATAATTTCGCGGGCAAATTCAGGCAAGAGACTTTCACAGAAGCGGGCGCGGATGATGATGTCAGGGAAGAGTATGTCCGGCTTGTCTTCTTCTGCCAAAGCGCTTTTGGCGACGTGCCCATAGCTCCCCACGCTTCGGCAAATAAGCAGGTCTCCCTTGCAGATGTGGAATCGTTCTGCGATCCGATCTGACACTTTAACAAACTTGGATTCCTGTATGTCCAGACCGGCTGGGGTCAGGGCGCTAAGCTTCAACATCTTGTGAGGCGTGGACGTTTGAACAGGCTTAATGCAATAGCCGTTCATAGTCTCCAAGAGGTGTTCACTAAGCGGGCAGATGGGATAGCGGGATTTTGTGAAACCGAGCAAGCCTTGTCTGGCGCGAGCGAGATAGTTGAAGCTCCAACGTTCTAGTTCCTTCCACCAGAGTACAAAACATTGAGGCAATGGCTCTTCGATCTTTGGACGCGGTACCCCCAAAGCCTTATAGATTGCCAAAGGGATTTCCGCTTCCAGCTCGGCGATAGTTTTCCGTGACTTCGCGGCCGCCTCGTATGCCTGTCGCCAGTGCGCCACGATTGCCCGTTGAACCGACAGAGTCGGAACAGGAATCGTTTGAGCCTCAAAGAAGTCTAGCTTCACCTCCTTCCGGCCCTCGGCCCCTACCTTGTTCCGCCATAGATGCTCTTTGAAGAAATCTGCTTGAACGATCCGGTGAAAATATTCCGGAAGAATTTTGCTTCGGTCTGGCTCATAGACAGCAAAATGCCCTGTCACTGCCATATTTGACCAATCAGGCGCGAGACCTACAGCGCCATTTTTCAGGTCAATCTTGGCTACAATAACGTCTCCGGGACAAGCAAAGAAAAGGTCCATCGTATATTCGCGGTTAGCATCAACTTTCCGCTTATCAACGGAGCCGTCAAAGTGAATCGTGATTGGTTGAAGATCGCTAAAGCGATGCTGCTGCCGGTCAACCTTTTCCTTCCGTGGCCGAAGAAGATTTCCAATCGGTTGCATGAGGCTCTTCGGCCACTTCCAGACTATCCGCTGGAAGCTCGCAGGGTCCCAACGGTCCAGGTCCTTGAACCAGACCGCGAACGCTTTGGGGTGAGCCGGTGCTACCGTCACGGCCTATGCTCCCCGCTCCAGGAATGCCTTGGGGTCTTGCCGGAAGGTACGGTATAGGTCCAGGCACGTTTTGCCCTCTGTGCCCGGGGGCTGACTTGGATTTGGGAATAGCTCGTTTTGCTCCGCTTCGCCGGTAGACGAAATGCCCACCTTGTCGGCGTCATACAGAAAGACAGGGTATGGGAAGCGTTCCTTCAGCAATATCCGGCTTTCAATCTGAACCCGCTCTTCCATTTCCCGTTGAAAAGTTCGCAATTCGTCTTGGGCCTTCTTGCGGAGTTTTGCGTCCCGCGTTTTCTTGGCAGCTTCAATCTCCGCATTCAGCCGAACCGTTTCTTTCTCGATCGCTGCCGTATGCTTGGCTAGAACCTCCGCTTTGGCGGCGACTTTCTTCTTGTCGAAGTCGGCCTTTTCCTTCGTGGTGAACTTCTGCATGAAGAGCAACGACGCCTTTACGCTCGCGCCGGACGATACGAACGTATCTTGCGGAATGCTGTGCCCCACTAAAATTTGGACAGGTCTCAGCGGTCAGGAGGGATAATGGACACAGCGGTGAAACCTATCCAGAACGGACGGGGTCGGAAGCGTCGGTGGCCAGCTGAGCAGAAGCTCGCGGTGCTGCAGGAGTGGAAGACGGGGGTGCCCCTCGAAGAGGTCTGCCGCAAATACAGCGTGAACGCCGCCCAGATGTATCGCTGGAAGCGGAGCCTCGACCAAGGGCTCAAGGAATCCGGCGAGATGGTCCCTAAGAGCCAGGTCCTCGGGCTCCAGAAACGGGTCGAGGAACTGGAGCGAGCGTTGGGCCGGAAGGCCCTCGAAGTGGATCTTTTTAAAAAAGTCTACGAGCTCAAGGGGCTCAGATTACCCGAGGGAACGTAAGGTGGGTGGCGCGAGTCACGGGCTGCTCGTTGGTGATGGTCTGCCGGGTGCTGGACAAGCCGCGGAGCTGGCTCTACTATCGGCGGCAGCCAGCGCGGGGGCCCTCGTTGAAGCAGCGGGCGGTGGAGACGGCCATCCGTCGCCTGCTCGGCACCAGCCCGGCCTCCTACGGGTATCGGCGGATCCACGCCCTGCTCAAACGCCATGGGCTGGCGTGCAATCCCAAGACGGTGTGGCGAGTGCTGCGCCGGCAGGGCTGGCTGGCAACAGGTCGACGGGCGAGGGCTCGGGATGGGCGGCGTCACGACGGGCAGGTGCGCGTGGCCGCACCGAATCGGCGCTGGGCTTCCGACATCACCAGCATCCGGGCGTGGGATGGACAGAAGGGACGCCTGGCGATCATGATCGACTGTGCGGACCGCATGGTGCTCGCCTGGCGCTTCGCCAAGCGGATTACGGCCGAGGATCTAGCCGAGATGCTGCGCGAAGCGGTGTTCCGGCGGTTCGGAGAGGCGCGAATCTGCGCACAGGGCATCGAGTTTCTGAGCGACAACGGGCCGGAGTATACGTCCCATCGATTCCGGCCATTTGTACGCGCCATGGGGTTGATCCCCTGCCACACCCCCCGGCGGAGCCCGGAGTCGAATGGCCTGGCCGAGGCGTTCTTCGGCAGCTTCAAACGGGATTACGTGTATCAAGCCTGCTTGGAGACATTCGAAACGGTGGGACGGCAGATCCCCGGATGGATCGACCATTACAACCGACAGGCGCCGCACAGCGCCTTAGGGATGCAGTCACCTACAGAGTTCTATACGGACTGGAGCGCCAAAAACACGAACCGACCTGTCCAAAATTAAGTGGGTCAGTACATTTACACAAAAGAAAACGCCTGCTGGGTCGTGAGACCCAACAGGCGTTTGTAAAAATCCCGGCAGCGTCCTACTTTCCCACTGCCTCACGGCAGCAGTATCATCGGCCTTGGAGGGCTTAACTTCCGTGTTCGGGATGGGAACGGGTGTGACCCCTCCGGCATGGCCACCGGGAACTCAGAAGAATTGATTCATTGAGTCATTGTTGATTGACGATTGAGAGGAATCGCCCTTCGTTGGCTTTTCCAATCTAGCAATCGACAATGAATCCATCGTCAATTCTTTATGTAAGACCACGTCTGTCAGGAGCACCGTAACGTTAAGCCGCACGACCGATTAGTACTGGTAAGCTACGGGCCTTACAGCCCTTCCACACCCAGCCTATCAAACTCGTGGTCTACGAGTGGTCTTTAGGGGGCTTACGCCCCGGGAGATCTCATCTTGAGGCAGGCTTCCCGCTTAGATGCTTTCAGCGGTTATCCCTACCGGACATAGCTACCCGGCAATGCCGCTGGCGCGACAACCGGCACACTAGAGGTCCGTCCCTCACAGTCCTCTCGTACTAGTGAGAGCCCCTCTCAAATCTCCTCCGCCCACAACAGATAGGGACCGAACTGTCTCACGACGTTCTGAACCCAACTCTCGTACCGCTTTAATGGGCGAACAGCCCAACCCTTGGGACCAGCTTCAGCCCCAGGATGCGATGAGTCGACATCGAGGTGCCAAACCTCCCCGTCGATGTGAACTCTTGGGGGAGATCAGCCTGTTATCCCCGGCGTACCTTTTATCCGTTGAGCG
>VGXC01000053.1 GCA_016873495.1 Nitrospira sp.
AGACGGTCGGCATAGCCCATGTACTGCTGGAACACTTTTTCCACCTGAAACCCCTCGGCACGGTAGAGCCGATCCAGGAACAGGTTGATCTCCCCCAGATTTTCCTCCAGCTTGCGCCGTCACGGGCCCTGGTTCTATCGTCGGTTGTTCTGGGAAGCCGGATTGATCGGGCAGGTGTTATATCTGGAGGCGGAGGCAGCCGGCTTGCGCGCCACGGGAATCGGCTGCTATTTTGACGACCCCGTGCACCAGACCTTCGGGATCAAGGATCAGGTCTTGCAATCGCTTTACCACTTTACCGTCGGCGGGCCGGTCGAAGACTCCAGGCTGACCACGCTCCCACCGTATGGGCTATCGACTCAATGAGGAGTGCGCAGGATGTTCAAGATTAAGAAGCGGGCCGCTGCCGCCGGGAAAGCTCCGGTCCTCTACAACATCATCGAGGACTATACGGAGTTCGATGCGCCCGGCAATGTGACGCTGTGCGCGATGACGGAGCCGGAGGACCTGCCCGGCCATGCCCGGGTTCTTTCCGAGAGCTACGAAGTCTCGATCGATGTGATGACGAGGCTGCTCACCGAAGGCGGAGTCTACGTCTATCCGCAGGAAGGTGTTTTGGTGACACGGGGACTCTTCGCGTGCAAGCTCGATGTCGCCGGGCAGGAGCCCAAGCAGACCTGGGTCTTGGACGTCACACAGTATGCGGAGGCGGAGCAGTTGACGCGGTCGTATGGGCTCAGCCTGGAAGAAGCCGCGGCAAGAGTGTTCCGCCGAACGCTGCCGCCCGAGCTCCAGGAACGACTCAGGCAGCCGAACATTGGATTGGACTATGCCAAATTGGACCGGGCCGTGGCCAAGGGCGGCAACGTGAAATACATCGATTTCAGGAAGGACTGGTCCCCGCACTTTAAGCGGCTCTGCATCATGCCGGACGGCAAGCTGGTGGAGACCGGCGGCATCGAGGAATTTTCATCCTTGCACGGGATTACGCTCGCACAGGCCAAGCAGCTGTTGGAGGCCGGGGGCACCTTGGAAGTGGAGGGGGACGTCCTGGCCTGCCAGGTGGTGAACGGCCAGCCGTCCGTGGCCCGGTTCAACCGGCAGCAATATGCCAAGGCAAAAGAACTCGTGCAGAACAAGGGCATGCATATAATGGATGCGCTCAGTCAGGTGGGGCTGAGCGACCCGGTTTTGATGCGCTCGTTACGTCGTCTGGAGCGGCAGTCTTAAGGCAAGGGGTGAGTGGTGCGCCCGGAGGGAGTCGAACCCCCAACCCCTAGATCCGTAGTCTAGTGCTCTATCCATTGAGCTACGGGCGCGACTTGGTGCCTGGACCTTATACAGGGCTTTGTGGCGAGGGGTCAAGAACCGTATGCGATGGATTCAGGGTCGGGCGGCTTGACGAAGCTGGCTTGAGAACGGACGACGATGCTTGCGGTGTTATCCGCCGGCAGCAATTGCGATACAGCGATAGTGAGCCGGCGGCTCAAGCGAAGCTCGGTTTGGCGGAGAGGGCGGGATTTGAACCCGCGACAGAGCTTTTGGCCCTGTGCCGGTTTAGCAAACCGGTGCCTTCGGCCACTCGGCCACCTCTCCGCGTCACGCGATTATGGATCGTCAGCTTTGTCGGGGTGTCTGACTGACCTTCTCTATTTACCCTCAGGAGACTTCATTGCCAGGCCGCTTACCCTGACAGAAGCTCACTCTTATACCATGCCTGGCCGTGAGAGGGAAGAATAGGAACGGAAAGATTTCTCAGTTGACCTCAATAGATAGGACAACGGCTATAACAAGCTGGGCCTATAAATGAAATGCACAGAAGCACTGACGGGTTTCTCCGGCGGCACAATCCATATCATAGCCAGAAATACACTTGAGGTGTTTCTCCGTTGACCTCAATAGATAGGTCAACGGCTACAGCAAGCTGGGCGTGGCGGAGGGGGTGGGATTCGAACCCACGGTCGAGTTGCCCCGACTCCGGTTTTCAAGACCGGCGCTTTCGGCCACTCAGCCACCCCTCCATACCCAGCTTCGCTTGAGCCCGGCCCTTCGATCACATGGGCCGGGAGAGGTTTTTTTCCGCCAGTGAAATATCAATCTAGCTTCGCTTGAGCCCGGCCCTTCGATCAAATGGGCCGGGACAAGTTTTCCAATCCTTGGAATCAATTACATTCGGTGTGAACGGCCGTCGTGCTAGCTTTTCGAAATCCGCTCCAACCCGCCCATATAAGATCGCAAGGCTTTTGGGAGCAGGACCGACCCGTCCGCCTGCTGGCCATTCTCAAGAATCGCGACCAGGGTCCGTCCCACGGCCAATCCGGAGCCGTTCAAGGTGTGGAGAAAATCATTCTTGCCGTTGGCGCGTCTGAACCGGATGCTGGCGCGTCTGGCCTGAAAGGCTTCGAAGTTGCTGCAAGAGGAAATTTCCCGGAACGTCTTTTGGGAGGGGAGCCAGACTTCCAAATCATAGGTCTTCGCGGCGCTGAAGCCCATGTCACCGGTGCAGAGGGCCATGACCCGGTAGTGGAGTCCCAACCCTTGCAGCACCGCTTCGGCGGCGGCCGTGAGTCGCTCCAATTCCTCGTAGGAGTCCTCGGGCTTTGCAAATGCCACCAGTTCCACCTTGTTGAACTGATGTTGCCGGATCAGCCCCCTGGTATCTTTCCCATACGAGCCGGCTTCACGACGGAAACAGGGCGTATGGGCCGTGTATTTGATAGGGAGGTGCGCCTCCGTGACGATTTCCTCGCGATGCAGGTTCGTGAGGGGCACCTCGGCCGTCGGGATCAACAGGTAATCGTCGTCGCGTAGCCTGAACAAATCCTCCTCGAATTTCGGAAGCTGACCGGTGCCGGTCATGGCAGCACGGTTGACCATGAAGGGAGGCAACACCTCCCTGTAGCCATGAGTCGTCGTATGTAGGTCCAGCATATAGTTGATCAGCGCCCGCTCCAACTTGGCTCCAAGGCCGGTGAGCACCGCGAATCGCGCGCCGGCGATCTTGGCGGCCCGCTCGAAATCCAGGATGCCGAGCGCTTCGCCCAGATCCCAATGGGGTTTGGGCGCAAAGGTGAGCGTCGGGGCCATACCCCATCGACGGACTTCCACGTTCGCCGCCGCCTCCGGCCCGACTGGAACGGATTGGTGCGGGAGGTTGGGAATGCGGAGCGCCAAGTCCTGGACCCGCTCATCGACTAAGCGAAGGCTTTCTTCACCCTCTTTGATGCGATCGCCCACGGCTTTCATCCGCGCCATGGCCTCGTCCGCCGGCTGTTTCTCGCGTTTGAGCCGCCCGACTTCCTCGGAACCTGTCTTGAGTTGGTGCCGGAGGTCTTCCACCTGTGTCATCAGGTTGCTGCGATCCTGCAACAGCTTGCGCAGGTCTTCCCAGGGCACATCCCCGGCGCGCAGGCCGAGTTGAGCCTTCAACCCATCCAAGTTTTCACGGAGAAATCGCATATCGTGCATGGGTCGGATGTTACGTGAGGTCCGTGGAATCGTCAATGGTTGACCGATACGTCAAGATCGCCGGGATGGGAGCTCGAAGCACTCATACCTCAGGGGTTCTCCCAGGCCGGCCTTGACAAGGCCGGCCTGGGAGAGGGACGATAGGGCCTGTGCGAACCGTCTCCAACCCTCCGAATCCATTTGAGTCTCGACATCGCCACCTCCTCGATCCAGCACCTCATGAAAAACTTCAAGTATTTGAAGATTCGACCAGGGAAATCCTGAGTTCCAATGAGAGTCCCGATTTACCATTCCGTTGGAGCCTGAATCCCTACCGAGGCTGTTTCCATGCCTGCGCCTATTGCTATGCCAGGCCAACCCACGAATATTGGGGCTTTGGAGCCGGGACGGATTTCGACTCCAAGATCGTCGTCAAACGTGAGGCCCCAGCGCTGCTCCGGCGGACCTTCCTCAAGCCATCCTGGCAGGGAGAATTGGTCGTGTTTTCAGGCAACACGGATTGTTACCAGCCGCTGGAAGCCACCTACGGGCTCACGAGAGCCTGTCTGGAGGTCTGCGCCGAATTTCGCAATCCAGTGGGTCTCATTACCAAGGGGGCGTTGATTGTCCGCGACCTCGATGTACTCAAACGGTTGCACGACCAGGCCTGGGTCCAGGTCTATTTCAGCATCCCCTTCGCCGACAATGCGATGGCGCGGAAGGTGGAACCGCAGGCGCCGTCAAGCGCGAAACGCTTCGAGGCCATGCGGCTCCTGTCGGAAGCGGGCATTCCCACGGCGCTTTCCATCGCTCCTGTCATCCCGGGGCTCAATGAGGACGATATTCCGGAACTGCTCGGCAGGGCCCGTGAGGCGGGTGCCCTCAGTGCGACTTTCGTCGTGCTCCGCCTGTCCGGAAGCGTCGAACCGGTGTTCCTGGAGCGGATGGCCATGGCTTTCCCGGACCGCATCAAGAAGATCATCAACCGGATGAAAGAAGTCCGGGGCGGGAGGCTCTCGGAGGGACAGTTTTTCAAGCGCCATACCGGCGAAGGCGTCTACTGGGAGTTGATCGAGCGCTTATTCGAAATCGGTTACAGAAAGGCTGGATTTCTGGACGATGCGGTCAGGCCAGTGCCGCACAGTTTTCGAAGGCCGGGGCCGTCGCAACTGGCTCTGTTCGAAGGCGAGGAGGAGCTTAGTGAAACATAATCCTGGGTTTCTGGAGATCGTAGAGCGTGCCAAACGGAAGATCAAGGAATGTACCGTCACCGAGGTCAAAACCAAGCTGGATCGAGGAGAGCCGATCCACTTCCTGGACGTGCGGGAGGATCACGAGTTCGCCAAGGACCATGCAAAAGGCGCCCGACACCTCGGACGGGGCATTCTTGAGCGGGATATTGAGGGGCTGATCCCCGACAAGCGGGCTGCCATCATCCTTTATTGCGGGGGCGGATACCGATCTGCGCTGGCGGCAGAGAGCCTGCAGGAAATGGGCTATCGCAATGTCATCTCGATGGCGGGAGGGATCAAGGCATGGCGTGAAGCAGGCTATCCGCTTGAGCAGGGGGGAGGGTCGGGCGCCGCCTGACGGCGGCGCCTCGACGCCTTACTTCACCGGATTGAGCTTGTCGAATTCTTTGATCACTTGGTCGGTCAAATCGATCGTGTCTTTATTGTAGATGACGATCCGCAGGGTCTGTTCGCTGCCTTTGTCGACAACCACACTGAACCCGCCACGCTCCGCCACGGCCTTCGTGGCAACCGCAATCCGTTTCATGTAGTCGTCCACCACTTCTTTTTGTTTGCCGCTGAGGTCCTGGTTAAACTCCTGCGCCTGCTTCTGATAGCGCTGAATCTTAGCGCGGAACTGCTCCTCCATAGCCTTCTTTTCCTGGTCGGATAGCTTCGCCGCCTGGTCTTTCATTTTACTCTCGAAGGCCTTGAGCTCTTCCTCGTCGGTAGAGAGCACCTTCTGCCTGGTGCGGGCATACTCTTTGAGGGCATCCAGCGACCGCTTGCCCGCCTTGGACTTTTCCAGTACTTCTTGGGGATCGATCACACCCATTTTGAACGCATCCGCGGCCAGGCCTGGCGAGGCGACCATAACCATTACGGCGCAGAGGAGGATGGCTGCCAAAGTCAGTACCGTGTGTCCCGCTGCTCTCTGTGTCATGCTCGGCCTCTCCTTTTCCTAAAACGTCTTCAAAACCCGAAAGACAGCGGACAGAGCACCCCTGCCACCTGGACTGAAAGTCGCGCGAGAATATCCTTAGCAGCAGGCTCTAGTCAAGCTCTTCGTCCAGGCTGTTGATGCGCGAAAGACGACGTCGGGCAGACTTAAGTCACTGCCACAGTGCGATCGGACGGGGACACGTTCACGGCGAATCGAATGTCCAGAGGACGCCGAAGAGCAGCAGGTGCTGGCCTGGCGTGAGCATCGGCTGGCCATTGGCAAAGTTTCCGTTCTTAAAGAAGCCGCCCTGGGGACCGGTGGACTCGTCATATCGGTACTCCGCCCGGAGCGTCGTGTTCGTCCATGCGCAGGGAATCTTGTATTCCACCGTGTTGGTGATGGCCTTGACCAGCTGCTGGTTGCCGGTCCATCGCCCGTTTCGGTCCCAGTAAAACTCAGGCCGGACGGCCAGGCTCCAGGGCCCGGCCACGTGCCATCGCGTAAACAGCGCCCCTCCGGTCACGAAGGCGCGGGGACTTCCCGGTTGTCCCGCGATGTTCTCAGTCCCAAAGTCGTAGGACAGCGCGACGGTGACACCGTCGCCCTTCCATTCGGTGATCCAGTTCGAGTACAACCGCCAGAACTCCATGGACGTATTGGCCTGAGCCGGGCCGTAATAGATCGTTTCCGTCACCGTTACCCTCGACGTCGCCTTCCACGACATCTGCCCCCCGTAGCTGGGTTGATCGTTGGCATGGGCCAAATGAAAGTACCCGTTGATGACGAAAGCCGTCGCAGTCAGGTTCTCGTTGATCGGGTAACGGGCATTGACGCCGAACATCATGTAGGGGGTGTTGTCCGCGATCCAGGACCGGGTGTAATTGAAATTGTCCTTGGCATAGAGCGATTCGTAGCCGATCAGGCTATTGAACAGCCCCGCCGTGACCGTCAGGTCTTTCCCGCCGACCGGAGCCAGATAAGAGACGTTGGCGCGGGAAAAATGACGGAGCGTGTCGGCCCCAGCGACCTTCGGCTCTCCCTGAAGGAAGGCGAACTCTTTGCTGTCGTAGCCTCCCTGGCCCCCGAACTCCATGCCCCAACGGGACTCGTTCGTCGCATCCTTGCGCACATAGACCAATCCCATATTCGGGGTCAACTCGTTCACCCGATTGGTCGTGCTCCGGCTGCGCCACAGGTGATTTTGGGGAAAGTTAAAGTCGACGTCATAGCTCAAATCCAGGTAGGCGCCATAGTGCCAAAGGAGGGGCGCCGCCTGCGCGCCCCCTGAAGCAGGTGGCGGTTCACCGGCTGTTCCTCCGAAAGGCTCCTGTGCTACGACCGGCGCAGCCAGCAACCAGATCAATAACGCCAATGTTCGGCTCACGCGCGCCGAGAATCCTGTCATGCCACTGGCCTTTCTCTTCATAAGGTTCTGTTTTGATAGCACATTTCTGGCCAGGAAACGAGACCGGCGCCAATATTGTCCTGTGCATCCTTGGCGTTTCTATCTGTGCCATGGGCCGATACGGCCTGTGTAATTCTCTCGCTCGGATCAGGCAGGCTATTTGATTCTTGAAGGGAGCGCTGCTAGTCTTAGCCAACACGAGGACAGATATGAGCACCAAGACCCCATCAGCAGCACAGCCATACGGGCATGCGGAATTCGTCAAGGCTCTCCAGCATGAAGCCATCCCTTGCCATACCCCCGGCTGCGCCGGGCCGCTCGACGTGACCGACCTGTCCCAGGTGAAGGACCGGATCAAGACGTTCAGCCTCCGATGTCCGCACTGTGGATGGGAAGGGCAGCTGAGGGGACAGGAAGCCCTGACACCCCCCTGGGACGACGCCTCGCTCCTGCTCATGGCGGACGAGCATCTGATGCACCAGCAACCGATCTGCCCGTTCGACGACACTCCGGTGGTGTTCACGTCGCTGCCGAATCCCCGGCGACGCGCCCGGTATCGGGTGTCCTGTTATTATTGCGGTCGTCAAACTGAAATGGCCTGGCCCCCGGCAGAGTCCAAGCGGTAGCACGGATGGATGGGGCGGAGAGCCGGTCAGGTGCGTTGGGCCGGAACCGATTCGGACACAGGATCTTTGGAGTCGAGCAGGGGCAAATGGGAAACGCGGTTCCGCCCCTCTCGCTTGGCCATATAGAGGGCCAAATCCGCAACTTTTAGAATTTGCGCGGGAGTCGGGTTCTCGGTCTCGTCTGGAACGTAGGTGGTGAGGCCGATGCTCGTCGTCAGTTTGAGCGTACGAGTCTCATTGCCGAATTGAAACTCTTCCACCGCCTCGCGCAGCCGTTCCGCGGCGGCGAGCGCCCCCTCCTTTTCTACGCGGGGCAGGATCCAGATGAACTCGTCGCCCCCCATTCGGCCTGCCAAGTCATAGCCACGGCTTTGAACCGCGAGAATGGAGGCATAGTCCTTCAACACCCGGTCGCCCATATCATGGCCATAAGTGTCGTTCACATATTTGAAACGGTCCACGTCGATGACCGCACAGGACAGAGGGGAGTTGAACCGCTTTGCCTCTTCCAACGCTCGGGACAGAGTGCCCAGCAAATGGCGACGGTTGGGCATTCCCGTCAATTCATCGTGCATCGCATCGTGGGCCAATTTTTCGCGGTGCGCCCGTTCGTGCTGGGCGAATTCAGCCAACGCTCCGTAAAAAAGCGTCATGACCAACAAGAAGGGGAGTCGAATCAGGAGCGTGCCGACCGGCATGGGCCTGTGTTGAGTGACGAACAAGAAAACGCTG
This sequence comes from Nitrospira sp., assembly GCA_016873495.1. GTDB lineage: Bacteria > Nitrospirota > Nitrospiria > Nitrospirales > Nitrospiraceae > SYGV01. Next base: position 8,386 of record VGXC01000053.1, read on the forward strand.
TAGCCGAAATAGGCGACGCAGGTAATCGAAGCCAGGATCAAGGCCCGCTTCAGATTCCCTGCGGCGCCCGCGATCATGATGATCCCGAAATACACGACAAAAATGTCGGTGCCGCTCGTTCCGGTGATGTACAGCATGGCGGGCACGAGGAGCGTATCGACGATCACCAGGATGGCCGGAATCGGACCGGGAGAAATCAGCTTTGGCAGGCCGTAGAGCAAAAGGGCGTTGCCGGCAAGCAACGCCAAGATCAGCAGGATGGCATCGCTGGCTCCGAGGGCGGATTCGGCGGTGACGACGTGAGCCGACAACACCACCACAACCAGCCACTGCATGATGGGTATCGGCTTAACGAATTTCTCGAGGGCTTCGGCCATCCCGTCCGCCGCCTCCCATGCAATTGCTGGGCATTGTGTACTGGGCGTAAAAGATTTGTCAACGTGTTTGCCGCCGGGCGTGACCGCACCGAATTCGGACGAGTGTCTCATGAGACACTCGCGCGCGAGTGCGCATAAATGACCAGCGCAAGCCTGCCATTGATTATCTGTTTTGGCGACAGCCTGACGGCCGGATATCAGTCACCCACCATGGCCTGTCCGCAGCTCGTGGAGACGCCGTATGGCCGCTTCCTGCAAAATCGATTACGCGAGAGGGCCGAGGTTGTCGTGAGCGGCTTGTGTGGGGAAACGACGGGCGACATGGTGACACGTTTCCGGCGGGACGTGGAACCTCACCGGCCGGCCTGGGTGGTGATTTTGGGCGGCACCAATGACCTGGGATGGAATACCGAGCCGGGCGAGATTCTGGACAATCTGGCTCACATGTACGACCGCGCGCTTCATCGAGGCATCCGGCCGGTTGCGGTCACCGTTCCGTCCATTCGGATGGAAGGGGAGGGGGCAATGGCCACGCCGATGTCTTCTGACGCTGCGCTCCTGGGTGAGGCGCGACGATGGCTGGCTAATCACATCGCCCGCCGCCGAACATTGAACCGGCAGATTATGGGCCATTGTGCCGGCAAGGGAATAGCCTGCGTCGATCTGTTCACCGACACAGTAGAGCCCGAGACAGGGCAGCTTGCCGCTCGCTATTCCAACGATGGGCTGCACCTGACGACCGAGGGGTACGAACGATTGGCGGCACTGTTGTACGAACGGGTCTTTGACGCCGCCTGCAGATGAGAAATCGATGATTCGCGACGTCCGTGACGACGAGTTCGACCGGGTCGTGGAAGGGGCAGGCCGACCGGTCCTGGTGGAATTCTGGCAACCAGGGTGCGGAGGCTGCCGGGCCTTGCTGGGCGAACTGGAACAAATCCAGGTCGAGGCGGGGGACCGCCTGGTCATTCTGAAGATGAACGTGCAGGAAAACTATCTGATTCCGGCTGAGCTGGAGATTTCGTCGCTGCCCGCCCTGGCCCTCTACCGGCGCGGCCAGTTTGAGCGGTTTATCGGCGGCCTGGGCAAGAAGGACGCGATCCTGCAACAATTACAAGACGCGCTCGATGAGGAGTAGGGAGGAGTAGCTCAGGAATTCAGCCTTCATCCTCTGTGTTATTACAAAATCCTCCAGGTCCGCCCCTCACTCTGAATCAACCGTTCCGCTTCCACCGGCCCCCAGCTCCCGGCCGGATATTCCGGCAGCCACCGGGCCCCCTGCGCCTGCCAACCTTCCAGAATGCCACTGACCCAGGCCCAGGATACTTCCACAGCGTCTCGCCGCATGAAGCGTGACGCATCGCCGATCATGACGTCCAGCAGCAGCCGCTCGTAAGCTTCGGGCGAGGGCGTTCCGAACACTTCGCTGTACTTGAAGCTCATATCCACGGGGTGAGTCTCGGCTCTGGTTCCCGGCATGCGGGACATGAGCTGTAACGACAGCCCCTCTTCCGGCTGAATCCGGAGGGTCAACAGATTGGGCATCTGTGGCGTTCTCGGATCGGCATTGAAAAGAATCCTCGGAATTTCCTTAAACTGCACGGCGATCTCGCTGGCCCGCTTGGGCAAGGCTTTGCCGGTTCTCAGATAGAAGGGGACTCCGGCCCAGCGCCAATTCTCCACGAAGCACTTGACCGCCACATAGGTCTCGATCAGGGATTCCGGTGAGACGCCGGCTTCCCGTCGGTACCCAGGAACGTCTTTGCCATGGGCCTTGCCCTGGCTATACTGGGCGCGCACGGTGAAGCGCTCGATGTCTTTTCCCAGGATCGGCCGCAGACAGTGCAATACCTCGATCTTCGAGTCGCGGACCACGTCAGGATCGAGGGAGTGAGGCGGCTCCATGGCAACCAAGCAGAGCAACTGGAGCAGATGGTTTTGCACCATGTCGCGCAGCGCGCCCGATTCTTCGTAATAGGTGGCTCTGGTGCCTACGCCTTCCGCCTCGCTGACCGTGATCTGCACATGGTCGATGTACTTGTGGTTCCAGATGGGCTCGAAGATGCTGTTCGCAAAGCGCAGGACCATGAGGTTCTGCACCGTTTCCTTGCCCAGATAATGGTCGATGCGGAAGGTCTGCGATTCGTCGAAGACCTTCCCGATGGTGTTGTTGATCGTGCGCGCCGACTCCAAGTCGCGCCCGACCGGCTTTTCCACAATCACTCGGGAATAGGGTTCGCCGTTTTGAATTGGGCGGACCAGACCGGCTTGCTGCAGACCCTCGCAGACCGGCGAAATCGAGGTGGGGGGAATGGCCAGATAAAAGATCCGGTTGCCCGGTAACTTCAATTCGGCTTCGAACTTCTCCGCCGCCGTCTTGATATCGTGATAGGACGCAGGCTCATCGATTGCGGCCGCCTGATAATGCAGATGCCGCTCGAAATCGGCCCACTTGGATTCCACCAGCGCCTGGCGAGAAAAGGTTTGGACCCCTTCGCGCGCAATGGCACGGAATTCCTGATCGCTTAACGGTTTACGGCCGAGTCCCAGCACGGTATAGCGTTCGGGGAGCAGCCCGTCGAGCAGCAGATTGTAGAGCGCCGGCACCAAGCGACGCCGGGCCAGGTCGCCGGACCCGCCGAAAATCACCACCGTGCAAGGCTCCGCTGCCCCGTTGCGTCCTTGCTCGCCCGCAGGCGGCTTCTGTCCCGATTGCGTCATGCCTCGGCTCCTTGTCCGCTCATTCCGGTGTTATCGGCGAACCGCATGACCGCCGAACGCGTTTCGCAGGGCCGCCAGCATCTTCTCGGCAAAGGTATCCTGCTGACGGGATCGGAAGCGGGTAAAGAGCGCGGCGGTCAGCGTGGGAACGGCCACGTCCTTTTCAATCGCATCCAGCACCATCCAGCGGCCCTCTCCCGAGTCCTGCACATAACCTTTCAATTGCTCCAGGCGCGGGTCCTGGGCCAGGGCGTCGGCCGCCAGTTCCAGCAGCCAGGAACGCACGACACTGCCGTGCATCCACAGGTCGGCGATCTTGGCCAGGTCCAGGTTATAGTTGCTCTTGGCCATCAACTCGAATCCCTCGGCATAGCCCTGCATCATGCTGTACTCGATGCCGTTATGCACCATCTTGACATAGTGGCCGGCTCCGTGCCCGCCCATATGGGCCCAGCCGTTCTCCGGGGCCAACGTCTTAAAGATAGGTTCCAGGCGCTTGACCGGCTCCTTGTCGCCGCCGACCATCAGGCAGTAACCGATCTTGAGGCCCCAGATGCCGCCGCTGGTGCCGGCGTCCACATAGTGAATGCCCTTGGACTTCAAGTCCTCGGCCCGTCGCACATCGTCGTGAAACTTCGTATTGCCCCCGTCGATGATGGTATCGCCTGGCTTCAGCAAAGCCGCGACGGCTTGCACGGTGTCTTCGGTGGGCTTCCCGGAGGGAACCATGATCCAGACCGCTTTGGGGGCGGTCAACTTCGAGACGACATCGGCCAGAGAGGTGGCCCCGACGCACCCCGTGCCTTCCGCCTGTTTGACCAAGTCCGCCGTCCGGTCATAGACCACGACCCGATGCTTGTCCCGCTGCAAGCGCGTGACCATGTTCATGCCCATCTTACCCAGTCCGACGAATCCAAGCTCCATAACGATCCTTTCTCCGTCCGTTTTCGCCGGACGCCCGGCGGGGAGTGAACAGAAGACAGCCATCCCTATCCATCTTCTATCGGGTGCAATTCTAGCATACTTGAGAGGAAGAGACGGAAATGTTGAGGAAAAAGCGCGTTAATCGACGCGCTGGGGGTGGGGGATGTCATGAAACAGATGCAGCGCAAGGGTCCGCCCGACGCTGAGACGCTCAAGCATGGTCGGCGCAGCCAGGAATCGCTCGATGAGGTCCCCTAAGGCGGCATCCCGCGAAGCGATAAACCGGAGCGTCTCGGCCGGCGCCGTCGGCCAAAACCCGCGGAGGCGGAAGTAATCGTCCACGAGAGCCTCCAGAAACAGTCCCAGGAGATACTCGGCTGTGGCCGGTTGCTGGATCAAATCCTCGATTTTCCCCAGGCGGTGAAAGCACTCGGCCTTGAGGCGGATTTTTTCATGCATGCCGATCGGAGGCGGGCCGTTCCTGAATCGCTGATTGGCCTTGTCGGTCAGCTTCGAGCCGGCCCCTTCGAGTTCGAACAGCACGCGCGCTTTCCGGAGCAACGGCGGAAGACGGAGCACCAGCGCCAAATCTTGCTCGACCCCTTTGTATTCACGATAGCGGATCTCCACCTGTCGATTGGCCACGCGCACGATTTCGTCGCCCTCGTCTCTTCCCTTCACCAGGGCGATCAAGTCCACATCGCTGTGCGCGGTCCAGGCGCGCCTGGCGCCGGAGCCGACTAGGAGTACGGCCACGAGATCGGCGCCGCGCCGCCCGCGGACATAGCGTAACGCGGACTCTAAAACTTCCTCCACCCCGGGTGGATCGGGCACGGGGGGCGAATCGGGCACATCCGGCACCTCCAGGAGTTCAGCCTGCAGTTCCTCGCGAGACGGCCGCTGAGCGAGCGGGTCGCTGGCCGATTGTCCGGTCGGCGGGGTCGACACGTGGTCCATTATCGGTCTAGGCCTTTCTGCCCTGGGTTGGCATCGGTCACTGGCCGGTCACCTTCCGGATCTCCGCCTCGAGGGAGGCCAGCCACTGGTCGAACGGGAGATGCTCGTCCACCACGATTTCCAATTTCCCGTTCGGCAGTTTATGCACCAGTCCGGGACTGGCGGGCGAGAGGGGAATTTCCACCCACTCGCGCGACAATCCCAGCCGGTCCGTCAACTCTAAGATTCGATTGATCTGTGGGAAGGTGACCATGGATATCATGGCGGCATTCTAGAGATGATACGAAGAGCCTGTCAATCAACGAACGTCTTGACTTCGCGCCCAGCGTTTCACGATTCGCGAGTACTAGCGGGTGAGGATGCGGGTAAAAATCCGGCCCGCCTCCTCGATCGCCTGGGCGGACACATTCAGGTGGGTGACCGCGCGAAAACTCATCCCGCCGACGCTGTTGATCAGCAGACCAGCCTGTTTCAGCGTCCCGAGGATGTCCGAGGAGGAGCGGGAAGGATCGTTGACCTCGAACAGGACGATATTGGTCTCGACCCCCGCCACGTCGAGGGACACGGAGGGAATCTTCCGGAGTTGCCCGGCCAACGCCTGGGCATGTTCGTGATCCTCTTTCAGCCGGGCAATGTTGTGCTCCAGCGCGTAGAACCCGGCCGCGGCCAGAATGCCCGCCTGCCTCATGCCGCCCCCATACATGCGCCGGAGCGGTCGGAGCTTCGCGACCGTCCCGGCATCGGAGGCAATGATCGAACCGACCGGCGCTCCAAGGCCCTTCGACAGGCAGAACGACACAGTCTCGAAATGCCGGGCATAGTCGGCGGCCGGCACGCCGGAAGCCACCACGGCGTTGAACAGCCGGGCTCCGTCCAGATGCATGGGGATGCCGCGCGCCACGGCTAGGGCTCTGATCCGCTGGATGGTCGGCAGGGGATAGACCGAGCCGCCGCCGCTATTGTGGGTGTTTTCCAAACAAATGAGCCTGGTCTGGGGATTATACGGGTCGCTCGGACGAATGGCTGCCAGAACTTGCTCCGGCGCGAGAATGCCGCGATGTCCGTTCACCCAATGGAGTTGCACACCGGCCAGGGCCGCGGCGGCGCCATGTTCGTATTTCACGATATGGGCGCGGCTGTCGACGATCACTTCATCGCCCGGCTGGGTATGGACCTTGATGGATAGCTGATTGGCCATGATGCCGGTCGGCACAAAGAGCGCCGCCGCTTTCCCAAGCAAGGCCGCCGCCATCTCCTGCAAACGGTTGACGGTCGGATCTTCGCCGTACACGTCGTCGCCGACCGGCGCCGCCGCCATGGCGTCCCGCATGGCTTGAGAGGGCTGCGTCACCGTGTCGCTGCGAAGATCGATCATGGGGCCTGATCCAGATGCCGCCGGTCTTCGAACTTGTATTGCTGCCGGCTCAGGACCGGAAGCACGGAGAAGATCGGCGTGTTGAACGGCACGACCGCGCTGTCCGTCCCTGGCAGCAACTGCAGATGCATGTTCACGAAGTTGAAGCTCAGCCCCTCCGTCCAGGCCTGAGTGACCGCCTGGGCATAGGCTTGGACCTTTTCGGTGGCATAGGTCCTCGTCAACAGCCCCGCGCCTCCTTGCAGGCCATATTCGTGCAGGTCCGGCGCTCCCTGGACGAGGAGCGAGACCGAGGCCGCGTCGAACCAGACCTTGAAGTTGCAGACCACCTGGATATACGGCCCCAGGGCGTTCGTCGCGTCCAGGAAGGCGCGGGGAAGGCCGATGTCCGGCGGGACGTCCGAGGGCAGGGGCCGCTCGACCGATCCCAGGTCCTGTTCCTTCACCGGCGAGGCGGAGACGAACAACAGGTTCGGATCGTCCAGCGCGATGTCCAGCACGGTGTCGTCGTAGTAGCTGCACAGCTTGCCCATCTCGTACCGGAGCGGGAAGGAATAGCCCATCGTCGCGTACCAGATGCGCAGCGCCGCGTCCAGCGGATCGTCCGGCTTGCGGCTGATCTTCAGGTCGAAGGGGAGCATCAGGTGCAGCGCGCCGGTCCGCACCGCCATGAAGGGAGCGCAGGCCCCGGCCCACTCCTTGTGCACGGCGGGATTGTTCGGCTCAAATTTGCGGGCCGGGCCGGTGAAGTGCTGGGCGGTCTTGGACTCCTTGGTCAGTTTATACTTGTTCTGGTAGTAGGTCGAGGCCCGCTTTTGAGCCGTGTCCAGAAAGTAATCAGGCAGGTCGGTTTCCACGATGATGCGCTGCTTGTCAAGCGCCGTCGGAGCCTGCGGACGGTTCGAGCGCATCGCTTCGTTGTAGAGGTCCAACTCGGCCGTCGCTTTCTGAATCTCCTGGGTCAGGTGCTGCGCCAATCCCTGATCGGGATAGGAGGTCTGCCGGAGCAACTGGAGGGCGCGCTGAAGACAATCGAGCTTGTGGCTGTAGCGCTTTGGCTCGGCCGCGAAGGCCTCGGCCGTGGCCATGTAGAGGTTGAACTGCTCCTCCGGCTGGAGGCCGAGCTGGTCCAGGTCATGGTCCTTCATGAAGGCCATGGCCAAGGGCCCGAACGACTCCTCCTTCCTGATACAGAGGGTCATCAGATAGTTGTACTGGGCCCTGGCTTCCTGCTGCGTCATGCGTCCCCCGAGCTCCGGCGCATTCTACGGGAAAGCGGCGCAAGGGAACAAGTGACCGGGGCAGACTGTGGCTTTGATAGGCGATTTCGGCTAGACTTCGGCGGGTTTCAGCCTTGCAGGCTGGCCGAGAAGAATTCGAGGCTCACAAAGACCAGACAGATGGTGCAACCTCAGAAGGACTAACCGCCATGCCGACACTGGATTTCAAGGGCAAGTCGTTCGTCTATGCTCACCATCTTTCGGTGCCGTTCCGGGAACTGGTCATAGACGGGAAGAAGTCGCTTCCGGCCAAAGGTCAAAAACCATCGCTCGACGACAACCTCGTTATCCACGGCGATAACCTCCACGCGTTGAAGGCGCTGCTGCCAGTGTATGCGGGCAAGGTGGACTGCATCTACATTGACCCGCCCTATAACACCGGAAACGAGGGCTGGTGCTACAACGACAATGTCCGCAGTCCGCTCATGCGTGAGTGGCTAAAGAAGTCGGCCAACCCCGTGGACAAAGAAGATCTCGAACGCCACGACAAATGGCTCTGCATGATGTGGCCCCGCTTGCAATTGTTGCGCGAACTTCTCGCGGAACATGGGGCTATTTTTGTCACTAGCGATGACAACGAATTCCATCGCCTCCGGGGACTAATGGACGAAATATTTGGCGAGGATAATTTCCTCGCTAACTTCGCCTGGCAGTCAAAAGACACACCGGGAAACAACAGCACAGGCATTGCCGAAACTCATAACTATGTTCTTCTCTATCGGAAATCGAGTGTCTTCCGAGGAAGTTTACTGGAGCGGAACGAAGACCAGATAGCAAACTACACAAATCCGGACAATGACCAGCGTGGGACTTGGTTAGCGGCGCCTTTAACACGAGGAGAGCATCGCGATCGCGACTACTACCAGCTCACAAACAAAGCGGGGAGAAAAGTATGGCCTCCAAAAGGCAGTAGTTGGCGGCGTCCACCAGATAAAATGAAATGGCTGAAAAATGAGGACCGAATTTGGTGGGGGAAGAATGGAGATGCGGATTTCCCTATGGAAAAGAAGTTTTTGAGCGAAGCTAAAGCCGGTGTCGTCAACCAAACTTGGTGGCCCTATGAGTTTGCCGGGAGCACTCGGAACGCTGGCGCTGAGCTTAAGGAAATATTTGGCGGCGAAAAACCATTTGCTACGCCAAAGCCTCGACGGCTGATAGAGAGAATCTTAGAAATAGCCACTGACGAGAGCTCGATCATCCTTGATTCTTTCGCCGGGAGCGGCACTACAGCTCATGCAGTCTTGGCGCTAAACAAAAAAGACGGCGGCAACCGAAAATTTATCCTTGTTGAGATGGAGGATTACGCTGATACGCTTACTGCGGAACGGGTGCGCCGGGTGATCCGGGGTTACAAATTTGAGGGCACGAAAAAGGAGGAGCTGCTGCGCGAACCGCTGAAT
>VGXC01000054.1 GCA_016873495.1 Nitrospira sp.
CGAGGCCGGACCATCCGTGGCGCAAACGGCTGTTGCCGGAACGTGGACGACACGCGGCGGCGGCCGGAACATAAAACCGGACATTTCTACTTTGGGAAGAAGAGGACATTTCTAAATTGGGTTGACAGATCCAAATTTCGGCCCCGTCTTTTCTGAGGGCGGGAAACTCATAATAGGTGCTCGGCGTTTTGCGGACGAACTGCCTTCTATAGAACAGATCGGCGGCCCGGCGACAATCCGGGCGGATCAAATCGGTGAACCGCAGACCGAGGAGTTCCTCCTCGGCATACTGCATGATATCCACGGCCACCGGATTGACGAAGGTAAAGAGGCCGTTCGCATCCGTTCGATAAATGATGTCCGCGGCCTGTTCGACGAGCAATTGGTATTGCGCATGGCTCGCTCGGAGTCCGTCTTCGAGCAGTTTCCGATTCGTAACGTTCTCATGAGCCACGACGACGCGCACGGGGCCTGCCTCGCGAAAGCGGCTCGCCCGGCCGATGAACCATCGCCGCTTCGCGGGACTGTGGCATGCATACTCCAGCGCAAACTCCTCGCGCCGGCCTTGCAAGACCTCCCGAAGGCCCGCCGCGAACGCCACGGCCTCATCCGCCTGCTCACCCGTAGCCGAGTCGCAGGCCGCCAGGTAATTGGCCCCCACTCCGACGTTGTGCGGCGCATGCGCAGTTTCGGCGGCGAAGCTCCGCCAGGCCTCGTTGACGGCGACGATCACGCCGGTTTCATCGAGCACCGCGATGTGGTCGGACAGGGCGTCCAGCGTCGAGCGGGCAAACCGCTCCGACTCCCGCAACGCCTCCTCGTTCCGCTTGCGCTCGGTGATGTCGGCCATGATGCCGCGGATCGCCACCGCTCCGTCCCGCTCAGGAACGATGGAAACCAGATCGCGTATCCAGACGATGCGCCCATCGGCCGCCAGCATGCGATAGTCGAATTCGACGCCGCCGGCGTCTTGCAGGGCCTTCAGACAGGTGGCGACCGCCGTGTCGCGGTCGTCCGGGTGGATATGGTCGCGCCAAAAGTCTTGCTCATACCATCGGGCGACCGGGTACCCGAGCAGCGCCTCGGCTTTCCGGCTGACGAACGTGAACTGGAGCGTTTCGGCGCTGGCCTCCCAGACGACGCCCTCCACGGTATGGATCAGGGATTCAAGATGCCGCTTGGCCCGATCGAGCGCCTCGCCCGCTTCTCTGCGATCCGTCACGTCGGAAATCGACCCGGCCATTCGGACCGGCCGGCCCGATGCATTCCACACCGCTTGCCCTTTGACATGGAACCACCGGTACGTTCCGTCCTTCGTCCTCATGCGATATTCGAGATCGTACGGGACTCGCTGGTCGAGATGCCGGCGCACGCATTCGAGGACCCGCTCGCGATCGTCCGCATGCAGGAGCGACGCCCACACATCGTAAGAAGGGACCAGCTCTCCCGGCCGATACCCGAGCAGTTCATGCCAACGGTCCGACCAATAATTCTCGTCGGTGAGAATATCCCAGTCCCACAGGCCGTCGTGCGTGCCGCGCACGGCCAACTCAAATCGTTCCCGGCTGCTCCGCAGCGCTTCCTCCGCCTGTTTGCGCGCCGTGATGTCGATCACGCACCCGATCAGTTCGGCCGGCTTGCCGTCCGGCCCCGGCGCCACCCGCAGATCATCCTGCATCCAGCGCCAGCGACCGTCCCGGTGCCGAAACCGGTACTCATGCCGATGACGGCCGTGGGCGAACAGCCGGGGCAGTTCGGCGAAGACCCGGTCGCGGTCCTCTGGGTGGATGTGATCGGCCCAGAAGCCCGGCTCGGTCACAAACTCCTGCGCCGTATGGCCGAGCGTCTCGGTGAGGTTGGCGCTGACGAACGTGGCGGCGTAGGGCGGTTCGGGCTCGCAGGCGTACACGGTGACGGGCGAGGAAGCGAGCAGGAATTCCAGCCTGGCGCTGGTTGTGCGCAGGGCCTCTTCGGCCCGCCTGCGTTCGCTGACGTCGCGCACGCTCCCGATGAAGACCCGCCCCCGCTCCAGCCGCGTTTCGGCGACGGCCAATTCCATCGGGAATACCGACCCATCCTTCCGTTTCCCCGTCACTTCCCGCCCGTTCCCGATGATCCTCGCCGGGCCGCCGGCAAGATAGTCGGCGAGATAGCCGTTATGCCGGCCCCGGTCAGTCTCCGGCATCAGCAAGCTGACGTTGCGGCCGACAACGTCGGCCGCCGCATAGCCGAACATCCGCTCGGCGGCGGGATTGAACGACTCGACGATCCCCCGCTCATCGATCGTGATCAGCCCCTCATACAGGTGGCCTACCACCGTCTGGAGGTTGGCGGCCTGCTCGTAAAGCTCCCGCTCCAGCCGCCGGCGAGTCCGGAAAAAGGCGGCCGCGAAGCCGAACAGGCCGACGCCAAGGACCCGGTTGAGCAAGTCCAAGACCGGATCGATGCCGGGAGGGGAGAGGGCCCAGCCGCTCAGCGTGAGGCTCGCGCAGATCGCGGCGACGAGCGGGACGGCGACGGGCGCGGCGAACCATCTCGCCATCCAGATCGGCCATAGATACAAGATCCACGGCGCGAACCCCGGCACCGTAAACAGGTCCAACGCGAAGATGCCCGCCGCGCCTGTCGCGATCAGCGCGACCGCTGTAGGTCTGTGCAGCGTGATCCGCGTCGAAGACGTCCATGTCATCGGAAATAGACCTCAAAAAGAGAAAACGAGACATTACCTAGTATCGCTTTGGCCCCAGAAAATCAAGCGCGGCCATGAAAGGGCGAGGCTCCCGAGTCCTCCCGCCCTTCTGCCGCAATCGGCGGACACGATTGACAGACTCGCCGGGCCGCCGTACAACACACGGTCAGGATGATCCAGCCAGGGAGGGTACGCATGTCCGTCACCCCAAAGACCGTGGGACGACAGATCCGGTCCTTCTTGGGCCTCACGCTGGCCCTGACGCTGGGCGGTTGCGCCTCGGGGGATTCCATCATAGCCCCCAAACCGCCCGCCACGTTCAGTCCGCAGCAAGAAGCGCACCTGTTGAAAACCGTCCTGGACGCTCTGGAGAAGGGCGGCATTCCCGGCGCCGTCGTCGGCATCTGGGCGCCGGATCAAGGCACCTGGGTCGAGGCCTTCGGCCAGGCCAACTTGGCCGAGCACCAATCCATGACCGTGGACCACAAGTTCCGCATCGGCAGCATCACCAAAACCGCCACCGCCACGATCGTCCTCCAACTGGCCGGCGACGGGGTGATCGATCTCGATCAGAACATCGAGACGTACGACAAGAAATACGACCTCAAAATTCCCAACGCCAAAGAGATCACAATCCACCAGTTGCTGAACCACACGAGCGGCCTCTTCAGCTACACCGACGATCCGGCGCTGGAAGCGGTCAGTTACGCCAACCTGCTCCTCTATTGGACACCGCAGGAGTTGATCAAGTATGCCGTCTCTCACCGGGACACAGCGCCGCCCGGCAAGGAGTTCCATTACTCCAATACCGGCTATGCCCTGCTCGGTCTGATCATCGAGGAGGAAACCAAACACCGGTTGGATGAAGAGGTGGACCGCCGGATCATTCAAAAGCTCGGGCTCAAGCACACCTCCTTCCCCACGCTGCCTAATACGACCGAACCGCACGCCAACGGATATATGAGCAATGCCGACCTCCTGCGCCTGTCCTTCAACCTGCGGGGGAACAAGACGGCCGAGCTGGTGGACGTGACTGCCTTCAATCCCTCCTGGGCCTGGGCCGCCGGCGCCATGATCTCGAGCGTCAACGACCTGAAGATCTACGCCAAGGCCCTGGGGACCGGCTCGTTGGTGGGGAAGAAGATGCAGGCGGAGCAAATGAAAATGATACCCGTAGCGCCAGGATCCGACATGAAATATGGGCTGGGCCTCGCGGAATACAAGGGATGGCTGGGGCACCGAGGCGAAGTGCCGGGCTATGACGTCAGCATGTACTATTCTCCGGAGCTGGACGCCACATTCGTGGTAGCGCTGAACCGAATCCCCAACAGCGTCCAATCCGATGCGCTACTCCTCAGCCTGGCGAAGATCGTCTACCCGAAGAAGTTCTAGGGCTGACCAAGCCCGACTGGCCTACCGGCGGATCGCCGCGATGAGCTTTTCCCGATCGCCGAACATCTGATCCCGAATCTGCTCCACCGCCTCGGTGAAGGCCCGGTTCAACCTTGCATGGGCCGGATAGAGGGGCATGGACCAGTAGTGGTGATCCCGCCCTTCGAGTTGGGCATAGTCCGCCTGCCCGCGATAGGTCCCCAGCAGCTTGCCGTCCGGCGTCGAGAGCGTCACCTCCAAATCCACCTCGCCCTCCCATTCCTGGAACGGCACCCAATAGGAATGGGCCGCCCAACTCATCCAGGGAATGTGGAGCCAGGAGGGGGTGGAGACCTCTCCATAGAACCGGTGAATCGTGCCGCTCAAAATCAGATCGGGGTTCTGCTGGTTTCGGTGGAGCGTCTGGAAGACGCCGGTCGCGCTGAAGTCCGCCACAATCGCCTTGGTCACCAAGGCACTGAGGTCCCCTTCGATCGAGTCGGGACCGGTCTGAGACAAACTGGCCTCGCTGGCATTGTGTTTATCGTCCGGCGGCGAGGCATCCCGCAGCGGCTGCACCAACACCCTGGCGGGAATGGTATGGAACGTCGCCTCCATCTTCAGCGTCGGCTTGTAGGGAATGGCACAGGCGGCGAGGAGCAGGATACCGCCGACGCCGATCAAGAGGTCCAGTGCGCCGGCAAGCGAATAACGCGACATGCGCCATAGTAGCGGCGGACTCTCGCCGCTGCAACAGAAGGGGTCACCGCGGAACATCCTGGCTCGGCGGAGACTCGGCCGGTCCGCTCAGGCGGGCGAGGCGATCGGCGTCCATCCCGAGCGACGCCAAGACCGCGTGGGCGGCTTTCAGAAGCAGCTCGTCATAGGCCGACACGTCGTAGCTCCAGCCGCCGGACGACAGCGGGACGGCCCGCACCCGGTCCCCCGCATAGGCCGCGCCGGCATCTGCGATCACATAGTGGATGGTTTCCCCCGGCTGCAGCCGCACCCCCCGCGCCAGGAGTTCCTGGGCGGCCACGGCCGTCGCCGTCCGGGTTCGATAGGCCTGTGGGTCCCGCGAGAGCGCCTTCGCGATGACAAGTTCATCGAGCTCTATCGGACCTTCCCGTAGGTAGGTCCGATAGGTCCGGAGGATCTCGACCGCCTGGGGAAGCAGCGCCCGCAATTCGGCCAGCGACCCGGCCCGACCGAGGCATTCGATCAACTCGGCCTGCATCCGCTTCACCAGCAACGGCGCATCCGCCCGTCGGATTTCCAATCCCCTGATCTTCACCCCTCCATGGTCGAAGACGCCGACGAACTGGTTGGGCACCGGCAGGGCGGGGTGTACGCGCGAGGGCAAGAAGCCGATCCATCGGTAGAGTCCTTCAACGACGATCGGCAAGCCGGTGCGGAGGGTAATGGTCCGGGCCAGGGCCTCGTAATCAGCCCGGGTCGCGCCCGGCTTCTGAAGCCAGAGCGAGTCCACAATCGCGTGGAGGAACCGAAAGCCGCCGGCTTCGGCGACCTCCTTTGCCTGCAGCAGGATCTCCCGGCTATAGGCCGTCACGGACTCGTGCGCTTCGATCCGCCCGAAGCGGGCGTTCTTGTACCCCAGATAGCCGAACGACACGACCAACAGCCATTTCAGCGCTCTCTGCCGCTGATCCAGCCGTTGCCTGACGGCCGGATCGCCGGCCGCCTTGAGCCGTTCCTTGTACTGCGCCCGCTTGCGCAGCAGCGGCCGCAGCGTGCGGGGTACCAGGCCGTCGCGACGCCGACAGGTATGGTGACCGATCTCGGGGACGCACGCCTCGGGGTCCCGCGCACAGCAGGCGCAGTTCACCGTTTCGGGCGAGATATTGAAGCGCGTCATGATCGCGGGATACATGGAGGCGAAGTCCAGTTCACCCACCTGCTCGTGATAGCCGGGCGTCGGCGCAAAGACCAGCCCGCCCTGGTCGGTCCGGAGCAAGTCCCAGGCAGACTTGAAGGCCTCCGGCTCGCGCTTGCGGTAGGGGATCAGAAGGCCGTCCCGGTGGGCGGTTTCCAATTGCATGGCCGTGATGCCGGTGCCGGTCGTCGTCCTCGCCATGCGCTGGAGCGCCACCTTCGTCACCCTCGACTGCTCGATCAAGCCGGCCAGGCCCGCTTCCGCCACGATGAACGAGTTGCGCCGATCTATGTGCAATCGTCCATAGAGCGTACGCGCGCCCGCGTTCGCGACGATGCGGCCGTAGGAAAAATAGGAGCGGGACCGCCGGGCCTCGACCGGACGGCCTGCGTCCCGGTTCAACGCAAGCGGGAGGCGGAGCCGTTCCGCAAGGGCAAGAAGCCGGGGCAGCAGGTACGAGTCGCCCCAGTCGGTCAGGATGAGATCCGGATCGTGGCGCGCCAGCAGGGCCTGGAGCCGTTCGACGATCGCCCGGTCGTCCCCCTCCAACCGCCGCTCTTCTCCGTCTATCCGTACGAGGAGCGGGGCCGGGCCTCCGTGAGCGGGATTGAGCGCCCGACTGTCCGGCAAGAGTTCGAGCACCGCCAACGGAGGCGTCACGTAGTCGAGGTCCCAGGGGGAATCGGTCGCCTGGATCGCGAGGACGGCTCCTTCCGCGCCGATCTCCGCTTCGCACCGCGCCAGGGGAAACAGGCCTTTGTCATAGAAGTACCGCTGTGCGAGCGGCACATCGACATGGTAGAACCGCGCTTGGGGAAACACGCTGATCAGACGGCGGACCAGCGGGTCAAATACGCTGGGTTGACGGACCGCCACGGCCAAGACGGGAACCGGCTCCGGTGCGCCTAATTCACACCGCTCGACGCGAGCGATGTCGAGGGGCCAGGCAGCGCCGCGCAGGTCCGTATTGAGGCCCGCAAGCAGGGCAGGCGAACCGGCGGCATAGAAACAGGGCTGAAACGGATCCACCAGACGCAGGCGGCGTCCCTCGTCGTCGAGGAACCACAGGACCATGCCGGCCCGGTCCGGGTAGACATCAAGGAGCCATCCGGTCAGGCGGTTCGTCCGATTGCCGGGCTGGAAGGCTTGTTTCAAGATTCGCGACCCTCCGACCCAGCACGTCCAGTTCTTTCTGGTGCTCGAGCAGCATGGACATGAACATCACTTCCACCGGGGTCTCGCGGGCCACATACGCGCCGGCGGCGGAATGGCGACGCGCCGCGGCGAAGAGCGCATCAAGCGCCTGCTGGTCCTCCTGTCGGAGCGCGCGCCGATACCGACGCCAGGCCTCAAGTTCCTGCCGGACCAGTTGCGTAAACGTGGCAAGGGTCCGCCCCATCGCTCACGCACCGAGCCAGGCCTCGCGCGGAATGTGCCAGGTGGACAAGACGCCCGCGCGCCGCTCGCGCAGCAACAGTCCCTCCTGTCCCTCCATTGCTTCGATCACGCGATCCGCCTTTCGCCGCAAGGCTTCCAGTAAATGCCCGCGCCGCGTGAGCGAGGGCGGCGGGCACAGGCAGAGCACGCGGCAGCCCTGGCCGGCCAGGAGCCGGAGCGAGGCGAACAGCACTTGCGCCAGCCGGACCGCCTCCGCCGCAGGCACCGTCTCGTCATAGAACGTCTCCAGCGGTCCGGAGAGAATGACCGCGCTGCCGCGGGTGGCGCGAAGGGCCGGCCCCAGCCGTTCCGTAACCAGTTGGACCATCTGGTGGCAAGTAAAGGCCCGTGACACCTGGATGGAGGGCAAGATCGTGCGCGGCAACGAACCGGCGGCGCGGGCCAGTCGGCCGATCAGAAAGGGATCAAAGGAATTGGCCCCGTCCAAGTAGAACAGCGGCTCGCCCGCGAGGCTTCGGTCCACGGCGGCACAGAGCCCCAGTTGCAGCACAGCCGGATGGCCGTGGAGCACCACCAACCCATCGCTCTGAGTCAGCCGCCAAGGCCCCTGATGGACGAGCCGATCCACCGAGACGGGCGAGGGAACGGGGGACTCGATCATTCCATTCACCAAAGGCAACTGCAGCGGACGGATCTGGGGAAAAGAAGTCCGGCTCATCATGATCGCACCTCCTTGCAATGTCGGATTACGATAAAGAGGGGAGACGGAGCACGCCCTGCACCTTGCCCAAAATGCGGATGGTCGGGCCATCCGGCGTCAAGGGAATCGGCGCATACGTGGGATTCTCCGGCTGTAATTCATACCCATCGGCAGTCCGGGCCAACCGTTTCACCGTGGCCTCGTCGTCCAACAACGCTACGACCAACTCGCCCGGCTCCGCCTGGTCCTGGGCTTTCACCAACACATGGTCTCCATCCAGAATCCCCGCGCCGACCATGCTGTCTCCCTTCACCTTCAAGAGGAACGGCGTCTCCCAGCGAACGAGTGACTTGTCCAGCACCACCCGGTCGAGAATCTGTTCCTCCGCGAGTAGCGGCGGCCCGGCCGCAATCCGACCGAGGATCGGCACCGACACCCCCTCCGTCTGCGAAGGGCCACGGGTGATGTGGAGCGCCCGGCGCGCCCCTGCTTTGCGGACCAAACGGCCCTTCTTCGCCAGAGCGTTGAGGTGTTTCTTCACCCCGTTGAGACTGGACAACCCATGATGATCGGCAATCTCGCGCAGCGTGGGCGGATAGTGGTGGGCGGCGGTGTACTGTTCGACAAATTTCAGGATCAGCTCCTGTCGCCCTGTCAGTGATTCATCCATGGTGTATAAAAGTACACCAATCGTAAAATTTCTGTCAAGTTGTTTTATTTATTTCAATATTTCAACATCTTGAGAATTGTTCCGAGAGCATCGTATTCCCTGAAAATCAGATCGAAGCAGACTCGCCAGACAGGTACAATGATGGCTGATCAGGAAAAGAGAGGAGCAGCCGCCCCATGCCTTCGGAAAAATTTCAGTCGCATCTCGTGGCGGCGGAGCCGGGGGCCCAGTGGGCGCTACGGTTTTCCGACCAGCGGCAGTTCCTGCTGTCGCTCGCCGAGGACGCGGCCCGGAGCGAGTTCGGACGGTTTCTCCTCTGTGCGCGGGGCTTGAACTGGCGCACAACCGATCTCCTGTTCGATCCGGCCTATCAGGCGATGCTCCGCCGACAGGAGCGCGACCACAGCCTGGGCCTGTTCGACCGGCTGGCCTTCTTCTCCTGCCCCCTCTTCCTCGCCACGCAGGAACGGTTTCATATCTTTCAGCAATGCACGCAACCGTTGGTCATGGATGGAACCGTCCTGGCCAGCCTGCCCTGCGGGAGGATGTGGGACCTGCTCAGCCTGGACTATGCCCACATCAGACAGGAGGTTCGGCTCGTCGGCCTCGACAAGGACCAAGAGGCGCTGCAGAGCGCCCAGGCCCTCGCCGCCGAAGTGCAGGCGCAGAAGCCGCTGCACGGGACGGTTGAGTTTCGCGCAAGCGATGGGCTCCGCCCCGGACTCACCGAGGCCGGCATCCGTCAAGAATTCGACCTAGTCACCAGCAACGGATTGAACATCTACCTCAATGACGACCAGTGCGTGACCTTTTACCGCCACGTGCATGAGGCGCTGAAGCCGGGGGGCGCCTTCATCACCAGCCACATCGTGCCTGCCGAGGAATACCGGTGGGACCAGATCAACCGGGACCATTGGCGCCTGCAAACCGTCATGCTCACGGTGCTCATCGGCGCGCTCTGGGAGCCGCGGGTGAAGCCGGCCCAACTGGTGCGGGAACAGTTGGAGAAAGCAGGATTCCGGGAGGTGCGGATTCTTCCGGACTTGCAGGGTATCTTCCCCACCTTCGTCGCGAAGAAGCCCCGCTAGTCCGGAATCCGTTCAGCGGAGCTGTCGGTGCCGAAAGCACCGCGCCTCATGGTCATTGACCATGCCCACCGCCTGCATGAAGGCGTAGCAGATCGTCGAGCCGACGAATGTGAATCCGCGTTTGACCAGGTCCTTGCTCAACGCGTCCGATTCGGGAGTCTTGGCCGGCACCTGCGCGAGCGACCGCCGGCGACGGACTTTCGGCTTCCCTCCGACGAACCGCCAGAGATAGGCATCGAAGCTCCCGAACTCTTGCTGCACGGCCAGGAAGGCCTTGGCGTTCCGGATGGCCGCCGCGATCTTGAGCCGATTGCGCACGATGCCTGCATTGCCGAGCAGCTGTTTGACCTTACGCTCCCCGTACCGGGCCATGATTGAGCCGTCGAACCGGTCGAAGGCTGCGCGATAGGCCTCGCGTTTTTTGAGAATCGTGGCCCAGCTCAACCCGGCCTGCGCCCCTTCCAGGATCAACAATTCGAACAACAACCGGTCGTCATGGACCGGCTTGCCCCATTCCTCATCGTGGTAGCGGATCATCAACTCGTCGGCATCGGCCGCCCAGGCGCAACGCTTCATCGCTTATCCCTTGTTCTCATTGGAAGGGTTCACCAGGCTATGGACTGCCGAATAGTCCACGTCGGCCAGGCCCCGGTCGACGGCTTGCTGCAAGAGCTGGCGCACCCCGGAGGCGCAGTCGGGATTGAGTCCGAGACCCTTGGCCTCGTCGAGAAACAGGTCCAGATCTTTCAGCAGGTTCTTCGTGGAGAAGTTGGGAATGGCATAGTCGCGCGCCAGCAGGCGCGGCAGCTTTTTCTCGAAAGCCGGGGCGAAGAGGGCGCTCTGCTTCAGGATCCCCATGAAGGTATCCACCGCAATGCCTTCCCGCTGCACCAGCCCCACGCTCAGCGAGAAGGCGGCGATTTCCGCCGCGATGAGCTGGTTGAGCACCAGCTTGAGCGCCGCGGCCTTGCCCACCGGACCGATCAAACGCGGCTCAGGGCCGAAGCTCTTGAGCAACCCGGCCCAGCGAGTGAACTGCGCTTCAGCGCCGCCCACCATGACCATCAGCTTCTGCGCTTTTGCCTCGGCAATGCTGCCCAGAACCGGCGCTTCCAGATAGTCTCCGCCGGCCGCTTGCACTTCCTGCTGGATCGCCCGGCTTTCCTGCGGCCCGATCGTGCCCATCTGAATCACGGTCCGGCCCTTGAGCTCCGCCTTCCCCGCCAACGACAACAGCACATTGCGAATCGCCCCCGCATCCGCCAGCATCAGGATCACGCAGGCCCCGGCACGGATCGCTTCTTCCGGCTGCGCCGCCACGGCGATCCCGACGTTCGGCAGGTCCGCCACCTTCGATTGCGTGCGGTTATAGACCGTGACCCGATGACCGGCGGCCTGCAGCCGTTCCGCCATCGGCCGCCCCAACAGCCCGGCTCCCAAAAATCCGATCTGCATAGCAACCCCATGTGCGGCGCGAAGCGTGCCTGCTTACTTCGGCAGGCTCATCGCGCAGCGAAACCCCACGGTGTCGTGGCGGTAGGTCGGCGTGTCCCAATCACGGTTTGCAGATCGGGCCCGCAAGGGCCCATTCGCCCAGGACCCGCCGCGGATCACCTTGTACTGGCCGGTGGCCGGCCCTTGCGGATTGTGCTCCAGCTCTTTCTTGTAACTTCCTCCGTACCAATCTTGAGTCCACTCGGCCACGTTCCCGATCATGCCGTGCAGGCCCCAGGGGTTGGGCTCGAAGGCGCCGATGGGCGAGGTCCGCGCATAGCCGTCCGTATAGCCCTGAACGATCCCGCCGATCAGGGTCCGCGCCGACTCGTCGGCGATGTTCCCGACCTTCCGTTCGCGGGGCTCTTCATCGCCCCACCAGAAGAGCGTGTTGGTGCCGGCCCGGGCCGCATATTCCCACTCCGTTTCCGTCGGCAGCCGCTTGCCTGCCCAGAAACAATAGGCGGTGGCATCCTCCCAGGAGACGGACACGACCGGATGCTGGTCGCGATGAGGCAGGATCGGCGTGTCGCCCCCCTCCGGCTGCCGCCAACTAGCGCCCTTGACCACCACGAGACCCCGACCCTGCACCCAGGCCTTCGCCCCGCCCTCCCGCTCGGCCGTGGTCAGGTAGCCGGTCGCAGCGGTGAACTGGGCAAACAGACGATTGGTCACCTCATGCACATCCAGATAAAAGGCGTCGAGCGAGGCCTTGTGTCTGGGCATTTCGTCTTCATACCAACCCACGCAGGTCTTTTCATCCAGTTCCTGGTTCGTGCGGCAGTCCTGGATCACCAGATCCACCTCGGCCCTCGTGCTCCCCATCCAGAAGGATCCGGCCGGCACCAGGATCATGGCGGCGCCGTCCCGCCCCACGATCTCCTTCCCCGGCCCCTGTGAAGCGTTGGGGGGCGTGGACCCGCTCGGATGGTATTCCGCAAGACTGGGTCCAGGACAAAAGACCCAGGCGCCGAGCGTCAATGCCATTCCGATTGTCAGACCTGCGCACAAGACCTTGCACCGTCTCATGCCACACCGATCCGCTGCTTCATCGTCCCGCCCCTGTGACCGTCGGCGATCGTTTGAGAGAGAGTAAAAGAATCCTCCGCCGCATACAAGAGGCTGGTCTTTTGCCACTGGCCCAGGTAGGCTGATCCCGATTTTTCCACGCCACGCTCGCGCAACCGGGATCAAACGATGGCGGATGCCGCTTCATTCCAGTTCTCCGGACAGCGTTTCACCGTTGAATACCGTCTGAGCGGGACGGAGGCGGAGGCGCGCACGAAAGCGGCCCTGGTCTGCAACGATCAGACGGTCGAGGCGCCGGACAAGATCATTCCGACGGGCATGATCCGCGAGCAAATTCTGGGACGGGTGGAACGCTTCACCGCCGCAACCGCCTCGTCGCTCGCAACCCTCAGCTATCCGGTCGAGCTGCTCGGCGGCGACTGTGCCCAACTGCTCCACGTACTGTTCGGCATCAGCAGCCTCAGGCCAGGCATCCGCGTGGAACGGCTGGAGATCCCCGAGGCGGCGCTGCGCGATTGGCCCGGGCCGCGCTTCGGCCGGAACGGATTGCGCGACCTTATGGACATTCCCGTCCGCCCGCTGGTCTGCGGCGTGCTCAAGCCGCTCGGCTTGCCCCCGGCCGCGCTGGCCGACCTGGCCTATCAGTTCGCCCTGGGCGGACTCGACCTCGTCAAGGACGACCAGGGCCTGGCAGACCAGCCCTTCGGTCCCTTCGAGGAACGGGTGGCTCGTTGCGCCGAGGCCGTGGCTAAGGCTAACCGGGAAACAGGGCGGCGCTGCCTGTACCTGGCGCACGTGACGGGCCGCTGGGAGACGATGAAACAGCGGGCCCTATACGCGAAGCGAGCCGGCGCCGGCGGCCTGCTGGTCTGCCCCGGGCTGGCCGGGTTCGACGCCCTGCGCGACCTGGCGATGGACGACGCCGTGACGCTCCCGATCCTGAGTCACCCGGCTCTGCTCGGAAGTTTTATCACGCAGCCGGACAGCGGGATGGCCCCGGCCTGCGTCTTCGGCCAATTGCCCCGCCTGGCCGGCGCCGACGCCAGCTTGTACCCGATCTACCATGCGGGGTTTCCGGTCACGCGAGACGACTGCCGGGCCATTGCCAAGGCTTGCGGCGAAGCCTGGGGCGGCCTGAAGCCGATCTTTCCCACAGCCGCCGGCCGCATGGGATTCGAGCGGGTACTC
Organism: Nitrospira sp.; assembly: GCA_016873495.1. Taxonomy (GTDB): domain Bacteria; phylum Nitrospirota; class Nitrospiria; order Nitrospirales; family Nitrospiraceae; genus SYGV01. The sequence goes on from VGXC01000054.1 coordinate 13,522, forward strand.
GAGATGTGCGAATTCTACGGGCAGGACCTGCTGTTCATTGTGGGCAGCAGCATCCAGCAGCATCGCGCCGGATTGGTCAAAGCCTGCCGGCTGTTCATGGATGAAGTCGCCCGTTCTGCCCAATAGTCTGCGCCATAATAGTAGGCACCGATGCATTCGCCCTCACTGCTCCTCATCATCCCGCCGCTGACGCAGCTCAACACGCCTTATCCATCCACGGCCTACCTGACCGGCTTTCTTCGGTCACGCGGGTATCGGGTCGCCCAAGCCGATCTCGGCATCGACATGGTCTTGGCCCTCTTCTCCCGGACCGGCCTGGCGTCGGTGTTCAACCACCTCCGTCGGACCAAGGGCTCACTGCCGGGAGAGGCCCATCAGATGCTGGCGCTGGAACAGGCTTACCTGGACTCGATCGATGCCGTCGTCGAATTTCTGCAGGGTCGCAACCCCACCCTGGCTCCGTTGATCTGCCAGGGACGATTCCTGCCGCAAGGGCCTCGGTTTGCCGCAACCGGAGCCGGCCTCGCCATGGCCTCCCACTCCATGGACCAGGCCAAACGTCTGGCCACTTTATATCTGGAGGATCTGGCCGACCTGGTCCAGGCGACCGTGGCGCCCCAGTTTGCCCTGAGTCGGTACGCGGAGCAGGTCGGAACGTCGGCGTCCTCGTTCGACCAGGTCGCGCAGGCCCTCGCCAATCCGCCCAGCCTGACGGACGAGTTCATGCTGGCTTCTCTACGGCGCCATGTTGATGCGATTCGTCCAACCATCGTCGGACTGACCGTGCCCTTTCCCGGCAATCTCTACGGGGCCTTCCGAATCGCCCAGGCGCTGAAAGCCGATCGGCCCGAGATTAAAATCGTGTTGGGCGGCAGCTATGCCAACACGGAACTGCGGCGGCTGGCCGATCCGCGTGTCTTCGACTATGTGGAGGCCGTGACGTTGGATGACGGCGAGCGACCCCTGCTGTGCCTGCTGGAACATTGGTCGGGGACACGCGATGTGCTCTCCCTCTGCCGCACCTTCCAGCGACTAGACGGACGGGTCGTCTGGCGCAACGGAGCCGTGGAACCGGACATCACTATGGCGGAGCGAGGCACGCCGACCTACGACGGGCTGCCGCTGGATCGGTACATCTCCATCCTGGACACGATGAACCCGATGCACCGGCTCTGGTCGGACGGGCATTGGAACAAGCTCACGGTCGCGCACGGCTGTTACTGGAAGCAATGTACCTTCTGCGACGTGGGGCTGGATTACATCGGCCGCTACGAGGCGGCACCCAGCGACATCCTGGCCGATCGGATCGAGTCCCTGATCGCCGAGACCGGGAAGCGGGGCTTCCACTTCGTGGACGAGGCGGCGCCGCCGGCCGGCCTGAAAGGGCTGGCGCTGGCCTTACTCGAACGGGGCCAAACGATCAGTTGGTGGGGGAACATCCGCTTCGAAGAAGCCTTCACGCCGGACCTCTGCCGACTCCTCGCCGCCTCCGGCTGCATCGCCGTGAGTGCCGGGCTGGAAGCGGCCTCGGACCGGTTGCTGGCCGAGATGAAAAAGGGCATCACCGTGGATCAGACCGCAAGGGTCGCCGCTGCGTTTCACCAGGCCGGCATCCTGGTCCACGCCTACCTCATGTACGGTCTGCCGGGTGAGACAGTTCAGGAAACCGTGGAGTGTCTGGAGCGAGTCCGGCAGCTGTTCGCGCAGGGATTGATCCAGTCGGCCTTCTGGCACAAGTTTGTCGCCACGGCACACAGTCCGATCGGACTGGCCCCGGCAGCCCACGGTATCCGAATCACCGGTCCCCGATTCGAGGGTTTCGCCGAAAACGATTTGACCCATCGGGACCCCCATGGCTCGGCGCCGGCCTGGTTGGGGGTCGGGTTGCGGAGGGCCACGTTGAACTTTATCGAAGGCAACGGCCTCACCGCCGACGTGCGGACCTGGTTCGATGAGCCGGTCGAGAAGCCGAAGGTGCGGCGCGACTGGGCCGGTCTGGTCCGAGCCGGAACCGCACGAGCCGATGACCCGACGGCAGAACGACGGATGGTTTGGATCGGCGGCACGCCGGCGCTGGAAACCTCAAAGGGCAAGAACCGGCTGGTCATTCTTCCCAATCGGACCGAGGATGTGAAATTGCGAATGGAGGCGGAGAAGGCAACCTGGCTGGTCGGATTGATCCGATCGGCCACGCCCGTGCGCGGCAAGCAGGGCGAGGGTTATCCTTCGCTCAAGGACGTGCGCGCCTCGTACCCGCCGGGCGGCCCCCGCGCTTTCGATCGCCTGCTCCGCTCCGCCGCCTGGCGGCAGGTGAGAGAGGCAGGCCTCCTGTTGGCCTAATGTCTTCTCCAAAAAGAAGGGCCGCCCTGTCACCGTCAGGGCGGCCCTTCTCCCTTTTCTAATCCAACCCTATAGGATGGTCAAAAAGGTTGTCCAGCGAGGCCGCAGGGAGTGTGGCGACTGAGGCGTACGTTCAGTACGTCGCAGGGAGACACACGACTGAGAACGAAGCTGGCGGCCTTTTTCAACATCCTACTTGTTCGGCTGCGGCGTGATCCGCAAATACGGCTTCACGGCCTTGAAGCCCTTGGGAAAGAGAGTCTTCGCCTCCGCGTCGGACACAGCCGGGGTGATGATGCAGTCCTGCCCGTCCTTCCAATTCACCGGCGTCGCCACCTTAAACTTGGCGGTGAGCTGGAGCGAGTCCACCACCCGCAGCAGCTCGTCGAAGTTCCGCCCGCAGGAGGCCGGATAGGTGAGCATGAGCTTGACCTTCTTGTCCGGCCCGATGACGAACACCGACCGCACGGTCATGTTGTCCAGCGCGTTCGGATGGATCATGTCGTAGAGCATCGCCACTTTCTTCTCCGGGTCCGCGATCAGCGGATAACTCACCTGACACCCCTGCGTCTCGTTGATATCCCCGATCCATCCCTTATGGGATTCCAGCGGATCCACGCTGATCGCCAGCACCTTCACGTTCCGCTTCTTGAACTCGCCCGCCACCTTGGCCATGTAGCCCAGCTCGGTCGTGCAGACCGGCGTGAAGTCTTTGGGGTGCGAGAACAGGATGCCCCAGCCGTCTCCCAGCCACTGATGGAAATTGATCGCCCCCTCTGTCGTCTCCGCCGTAAAATTCGGCGCCTCGTCGCCCAATCGTAGTGCCATAACGGACTCCTTTCGTCTATAAGAAAAATGATGGATCCTTCGTCGTCGGAACCCGACCTCTAGGATACGGTGTTCTCCTGTCGATGTTCAATAGGGGACACCGAGGCTAGACCTCGACCGACGTGCCTTCTCGCGCAAAGCACCAGTCGACTTCATGGAACGGCAGGTTCTCTTCCCGCGCCGTTTTGCGCTGCCGCTCGTAGTATTCGCGGGCCCGCGCCTCGGCCTCGGCGATTGTTTCATCCGACGAGGCCGGTTCGTGGTGGATGAACCGCACGGTCTTGATCCCCTCGCTCATGGCCAGGTCCAGCCCGATCAGCGCGGCCGCATGGCCCCAATCCACTTTTTCGGCCACCTCCATGATGGAGTACTGGGCGTCGTGACGTTGGCCCCGTTCTGAGACAGTTCTTAACCAGAGCAGAAGACCTCTTCGGCGGTCTGTTCAACCTGACGTTGCGCGACAAACTCGTTCGGGGTCAGGTGCCCGAGTGAGCTATGCGGACGGCG
>VGXC01000055.1 GCA_016873495.1 Nitrospira sp.
CGTTTGGGATTGGCAGATTTTAAGATTTTACGACCACGTCAACATCAGGAATAACGTCGATCTCAGCGATAATGCCCAGTATTCGGGCATTGCGACGAATTTGCTCTCAGGAAATGGGTACGCAGCGCCTCTTGATGCCTGGTCGATGCGCGAAGGGGTTCCTACTTACTATCGGAGTCCTGGTGTCCCGCTGATCTACACCATTCCCTTGTTGCTGTTCAGTCGCGACAGCGGGTATAGAATCACCGAATCAAACAGGATGACTGTATGGGTCACGCTGTATGCATTCCAACTATTCCTTGTTTGCCTGGGCACCGTGTACTTCTACAAAATCTGTCAGCTCCTGCTAAGCAGTCCATTTGCGTCCCTCATGGGAACACTGGTCTACGTGGTCTGGCCTTCCAACCTGATCTATTTATCGGCAGGTGCAGGGTTTTATCCTGAGTCCATCGTGCCCCCGCTCTTGATCTGGGTCTCTTATATTCTGCATAGCGAGAAGCGGATTTTCTATCAGCTCCTTGCGGGAGCCATCCTAGGGTTTTGCATCCTGGTGAGATGCTACTTGGTGTTCGTCCCCTTCTTTCTGCTCTTGCTGGCGTGTCTCTTCAGGAATCAAGCATCATTCCGACGCCTCTGGATTGCGGCATTGGTCGCGATCGTGGTTCTCTTGCCTTGGCCCATGCGAAATTACCTCCTCTTTGGAGATTTTTCTCTGGGTTCACAGGGTGGCTGGAACTTACTGATCGGCAATAATGCAACGGCACGAGGATCCGGCGACGGGAATATTTGGACCGCGGGAAAGTGGAGGATTCAGCAGTATCCTATTTTGAAAGATCTGAATGAGAAGTATCCGGGCTTGCTTGATGGAAGCAAGCATTACAGCGAGCGAGAGGCTAACAAGATATTTCAGCGAGAGGCCATTGATTGGGCTTCGGCAAACGCTTCGGTATTGCCATGGCTCTTGGGAAGGAAGTTAGCGATATTATTTTTTCCGGCAAACTTCTTAAGCGAAGGCATCAGTTGGATAACGGCGGTCGGCTTTCTGGCCTTCGTGCCCGGTCTTTTGCTGTATATCGCGAGGTGCTGGAACGGACTCGAGTCAGCTGAGTTCCTCATACTTACCGTGCCCATTCTGTGCATTTGCCTTGTTACGCTGGTCTTCTATGCGGAATATAGACAACGGTTCATCATGGAACCATTTATGCTGCTGTTTGCGTTGTACGCCTTCCGACTGGCCGCGGATCCTGTCGATAGGTACATAAACAGAATCAGGTGGCGACCTCCAGCCGAAGAACGCGATGCCGCGAGATCGCTGATCGCTGCTTGCCCGCATGGAGAGCCGGCCGTAGCCCTGGCGCGTTGAAATGTCGGAAGGTCTGTTCCCCAACGTGCTAGTCTTTCCAGATCAACGTGGTGGAGGCTTCGGCCATTTTGTGGCCGTGCTGGCGTTAGTCCGGACCCGAACAGCAGTGAAGGGCAACTCCAGCACGTCCGCTCATCGATCAGCGTGGCTTTGCTGTTCTTCAGGCCGGGCTTTCACACACAACATTCAGGGCTATCGAGCCCGTGTGCCATCACGCCTCGTACGTGAGCTGCGAATTGCCACAACTTTTCCTTACACTCAACGTGAGGGTTCAGTATATGGGTGGAGAGCATAAGATCCAAAACCTCGATGATCTCGCCGGTATCGTGGCTTCCTTGCGCGCTCAGGGCAAAAAGGTTGTCCACTGCCACGGAGTCTTTGACCTGATCCACGTGGGGCACATCCGGCATTTCGAAGAAGCGAAGAGAATGGGAGACGTCTTGGTAGTCACTCTGACTCAAGATGAGTATGTCAACAAAGGGCCACATCGCCCAGCCTTCCCGCAGAGCCTTCGCGCCGAAGTGCTCGCGGCGCTGGGCATCGTGGATTATGTCGCCATTAACCGCTGGCCAACGGCGGTTGAGACGATTAAACGCTTGCGTCCCAATATTTATGCCAAAGGTCCCGATTACAAAGACGCGGCTAAAGATCTCTCCGAGGGCATTAAGCTGGAAGAGGAGGCGGTGAAATCGGCCGGGGGAGAGCTCCGGTTCACTGAGGATATTAGTTTCAGCTCATCCCAGTTGCTAAACAGACATGTTCCACTCTTTCCACCGGAAGTCAGCGCCTACCTTGATGACTTTCGTCGGCGTCATTCGGCCGGGGAAATTATCCAGTATCTCGACAGCTTGCGTACCGCAAAGGTTCTTGTGGTAGGGGAAGCGATTCTTGACGAGTATGTCTATTGTGCGGCGCTTGGAAAATCTGCAAAGGAGCCAATCCTGGCCATGCAATATCTCTCTCGCGAGAGACACGCCGGGGGGAGTCTAGCCATTGCCAACCATTTGGCTGGGGTCTGCGATCATGTCAAGCTGGTTGCTTTTTTGGGCGCTACGGAATCCCATGAACAATTTGTTCGCCAGAGTCTGAAGCCGAATGTCAAGCCCACATTCATCAGTAAAGCGGACTCTCCGACGATCGTGAAACGTCGGTATGTTGAACAATATTCCGTGTCGAAAGTGCTCGAGATTTACGAGATGAACGATGCTCTTCTCAACGAGAATGAATCTGACGAGATTTGTGGAGTCTTAGAAGCTTGTCTTCCCCGATACGATGTCGTGATAGCAGCGGACTTTGGTCATGGCCTGATGAGTCCTCCGGTCGTCGATGTCTTAGTGAACCGCGCGCGTTTTTTGTCGGTCAATACACAGATCAACGCGGCGAACGTCGGGTTTCACACGATCTCTAAATACAATAGAGCCGACTATATCTGTGTTCATGAAGGCGAAATCCGGCTCGATCATCGTGACCGCCATGCTGATGTTAAAGCTTTAGTAGCTGCGCTCTCTCGGCGGCTGTCCTGTAAGACCATCATGGTCACGCAGGGTAAGAGAGGGACCTTGTTGTATCGAGAGGGCGAAGGGTTTTATGAAAGCCCGTCCTTGGCGATCCGGGTGGTCGATCGTCTCGGCGCGGGCGACGCAGTGTTGGCCTTATCTTCAGTGTGTGTGGCTCAGGGGATGCCAGGTGACATCCTAAATTTTGTTGCGAACGTCGTAGGGGCACAGGCCGTCACGATACTTGGTAACAGCACGTCCATCGACCGAGTTGCGATATTGAAGACGGTGGAGTCGTTGTTGAAATGAACAGAACGGAGATCATGTCTCATTCGAATATGAAGACCGTCCTAGTCACTGGTGGAGCGGGCTATGTCGGAGCAGTCCTCGTCCCGCTCCTGATCCGGAAGGGGTATCGCGTAAGGGTTCTCGATCTGTTTCTCTTCGGCGATCATGTGCTGGATAGCGTCAAGAACCATCCCAATCTCGCCGTCTTCAAAGGCGATATCCGCGATCAACGTCTTCTGCAAACAGTGATCCCTAATACTGATTGTGTCATTCACCTGGCGTGTATCTCCAATGATCCCAGCTTTGAGTTAAATCCCGAATTGAGCCGTTCCATTAACTATGATGCCTTTCGCCCTTTGGTTCAAATCAGCAGAGACTCAGGAGTGCGACGGTTCATCTATGCCTCGACGTGCAGCGTCTATGGTATTAGCGAAGCCGACAATGTCACTGAAGATCACCCGCTTCTTCCCATCACCGACTATAACAAGTACAAAGGACTCTGCGAGCCCATTTTGCGAGACTATCAATCACCGAACTTTACGACAGTGATTATCAGGCCGGCCACAGTCTGCGGGTACTCGCCGCGGCAACGGTTGGACTTGACCGTCAACATCCTGACGAACCATGCATGGACCAATCGGCGGATCGCGGTGTTTGGAGGGGCCCAGTGCAGGCCGAACATTCATATTGATGACATGGTGGATCTTTATGCCATGCTGCTCGAACTCGAAGATACGGCGGTCGCGGGGAAAACCTACAACGCCGGCTATGAGAACTACACGGTTGCGGAACTGGCCACCTTCGTCAAGTCAGTCGTGGAAAAGAAGAGCCCAGATCACAAGCCTATCGAAATTGTGACAACCCCTTCTGATGACAAGCGATCGTATCGAATTAACTCGGAGAAGATACGGCGAGAATTAGGATTTACGCCGAGGCGAAGCATTCACGACGCCGTCCAGGGGCTGGTCGAAGCTTTTCAAAGCGGACTGATTCCGAATTCCATGACCGACATGCGATATTACAACATCAAGACTTTTCAACATTTTCGACTGACGTAATAACCGGCCATGGATGTGTGAATACTATCCGGTGATCGTGTGATGGAATATGAAGCCATAGCCAGGCGGATTCGCGCGAAGCTGGTCGAGCTGTCCCACACGGCGAAGACCGCGCATCTCGGCTCCTCGCTTTCTTGTGTGGACATTCTTGTCGCGTTGTACTGGGGCGTCCTGCGTCTCGACATCCATCAGCCGTTCGATGAGGCTCGGGATCGGTTCATACTCAGCAAGGGGCACGCCGCGACGTCCTTGTATGCCGTCTTGGCAGAAAGGGGATTTTTCCCGAAGGAATTACTGGACTCTTATGCCAGCCCGGGATCACGGTTTTCAGAGCACCCCATTCGTGGTGCGGCGCCGGGAATCGAGGTGACTTCCGGCTCCTTAGGGCACGGCCTGCCTTTGGCGGTCGGGATGGCCTTGGCCGGGCGTATTCGAAACCAGGACTTTCGCGTGGTTGTGGTATTGAGCGACGGCGAATGCAATGAAGGATCCGTTTGGGAGGCGGCTTTGCTAGCGGCGGCTCAAGGCCTTGAGAGGTTAATGGTCATTGTCGATTACAACAAATGGCAGGCGACGGGCCGTTCCGAAGAGGTCATGTCCATACGACCACTGGCTGAGAAATGGAAAAGTTTTGGGTGGAGCACCTATGAAGTGGACGGTCATGATATCGAGACACTTTTTCGGGTATTGAGCCAGCTTCCTGACGGAAGCGGGAAGCCTGTGGCCGTGGTCGCAAATACGGTAAAGGGCAAAGGGATCTCCTTTATGGAAGATGATAATAATTGGCACTATCGGATCCCGAACTCGGCTGAAGTCCAACGGGCAAGGCAGGAACTGGGGCTGCTGTGAGAAACGCGTTCGCTTCCGAGCTTACGGCTCTCGCGGCCGGCGACGACCGGATCGTGTTGCTGTCAGGAGATATCGGAAACCAGTTATTTGAGGATTACAAGAGGAAGGCCCCGCGACGATTTTTCAATTGCGGGGTTGCTGAAGCCAACATGATGGGTGTCGCGGCAGGCCTGGCCGGCTGCGGGCTGAAGCCGATTACGTATACCATCACTCCCTTCATGACGACCAGATGCCTCGAGCAGATACGGGTTGATGTCTGTTACCAAAACCTGCCCGTGATCATCGTCGGCGTCGGCGGCGGGCTGTCGTATGCCTCGCTGAATGCGACCCACCATTCCTGCGAGGACATCGCGTTCCTCCGCATGTTGCCGAATATGACCGTCGTGTGTCCTGGCGATCCGCTTGAAGTGAGGCAGGCCTTGCGAGCGGCCCTTGATATCAATGGTCCTGTGTACTTACGGCTGGGAAAGAAAGGGGAGCCATTAGTGCATTCTCAGTTGACGGACTTCAAGATTGGAAAAGCGATCGTACTCCAGGAAGGGGAACACGTCTGTCTCCTAAGCACGGGGAATATCCTGCCGGTTGCCGTGCAGGCCGCTGCTCTTTTGGCGAAGGATGGAATCACTGCCCGAGTGGTCAGCATGCATACCGTTAAGCCCCTGGACGTGGCGCTTCTGAGCGATGTTTTTGATCGGTTTCCCCTCGTGGCCACTCTTGAGGAACACAGCGTCCTCGGCGGTCTCGGCGGCAGTGTTGCCGAATGGCTCGCGGATCGGGGACATGGGTATGCCCGATTGCTGAGAATCGGGACCGCGGATGCCTTTATGTATGTCGCCGGCGAGCAGGATTTCGCCAGGGAGTATTTTGGGCTCACGGCAGAAAGCATCGCCACCAGAGTCCGAAACCTCTACCGCCAGACCACTCTCAAAGCTTCCTCGACTTCACTCGCGTGAAAACAAAAGCTGCTGTTCTGGTCGAATTGGGTGCGCCGCTCGTCATCGCGGAACTGGAAATTCCTCCGTTAAAACCAGGTCAGGTTCTCGTCGAGATCCTCGTCAGTGGTGTGTGCCATACCCAGTTGCTGGAATGCCGAGGAGAACGGGGCGAGGATTCCTATCTCCCGCACTGCCTGGGGCACGAAGCGGTGGGCGTTGTTCGCGAGACCGGAGCCAGCGTCAGCAAGGTCAAGGAGAACGATACCGTCATTCTCTCTTGGATGAAAGGGGCAGGACTGGATGGAGTTGGGACGCAATATCGATGGGGGAGTCGCGCCGTCAATGCCGGCGGCATTACGACGTTCAGTCGCTTTTCCGTCGTCAGCGAGAACCGGCTCGTTCTTATGCGTGCTGGCGTATCCCTGGATGACGCGGCTGTCCTGGGCTGCGCTCTCGCAACCGGCTTTGGCGCGGTCTTCAACGTGGCCAAACCCGTCCCTGGCCAAAGCGCCGTCGTATTCGGCGTTGGTCGCATCGGGCTAGCCGCCGTCGTCGGCGCAGTCGTGGCTGGTTGCACGCCGGTTATTGCCGTCGACGTGAATGAAGGGAAACTCAAAATCGCAGAGAGACTGGGTGCGACCCATACCGTTCGCTCCGAACAGTCCCTGGAACAAATCTTCCGCGTCTGTCCTAAGGGCGTTGATTTTGCGATTGAAGCGAGCGGTCACCCCAGTATCATGACCAGTGCGGTACGGAGCGCCCGTTCTCAGGGAGGGACGGCCATTGTCGTTGGCAACGCCCGGCATGGCGAAGTGATGCACCTTGATCCGAAAGAACTCAACCAGGGCAAGCGCCTGCTGGGGACTTGGGGGGGCAACAACGATCCGGATCGGGATTTTGAAAGATACTGTCACCTGCTGAATTCTGGCAAGATCAGCCTGGCACCAGTGACGCCACGCCACTACCGGCTTGAGCAGGTCAATGACGCGTTGGCTGACTTGGAAAATGGGAATGCCGTACGGCCCTTGCTCGTTTGCAGCGATCGCGCTGGACAATGGTGATCGGCGTCGATTTTGACAATACGATTGTGTGTTGCGACGATGTCTTTTATGTCGAAGCCTCAAACCGTGGGCTCCTTGCGCCGGATATCCCGAACAGCAAAGAGAAGGTACGCAATTACCTTCGGGCATGCGGGAAAGAGACGGCGTGGACGGAATTGCAGGGATACGTGTATGGGGTCCTGGTTCGTCAGGCCGCTGCATTCCCCGGGGTCAAAGAGTTCTTTCTGGGTTGCCTCCGCCGAGGGCTGAGGATCGCCATCATCAGCCACAAGACCCGTCACCCTGTGCTTGGGCCGCCATACGATCTCCATGGCGCCGCGCACGAATCCCTCAAGCGGAACGGGTTTTATGATCCGGACGGCATAGGGATGACGCCAGCCGACGTCTTTTTCGAGCCGAGCAAAGAGGATAAATTAAAGCGCATTGCTCACGTGGGATGCACTCACTTCATCGATGATTTGCCGGAATTTTTAACAGATCCGCGGTTTCCAGAAAGGGTGGAAAAGATTCTCTTCGATCCGAACAGCTATCACTCCGAGTGCGATCAGTACCGCCGTACAACGTCCTGGGTGGAGATCGGTCAGTGCGTCATCGGGCGTTCGTAGATTGCGATGAGCAGCTCCGGCCCGCCGTGGAATCGCTGCTCAGCATGGCGGGGCTTACGAGGGATTTCAGGGCCCGTCTTCTCGACGGAGGCGCAAACAATAGGGTCTTTCACTTGCGAGCGGGCAATGCCGATGTGCTGCTCAAGGTCTATTTCCGGTGCCCTGAAGACGGACGGGACCGGCTCGCCGCGGAATTCGCCTTCTGCCGCTTTGCCTGGGAGAACGGCATTCACCTCGTTCCCCGTCCCCTGGCCTGTATGCCTGAAGTTTCGCTTGCGCTCTATGAATATCTACCTGGTCGCCCGATCCAGCCTTCCGATATCAGTGATGCTGCACTCTCACAAGCGCTGGATTTCTACGACGTGATAAACAAGTATCGAGGCCTTCCGGCCGCAGCGGTCTTGCCCAACGCTGCCGAAGCTTGCTTCAGCATTCAGGATCATCTCGAATGCGTTGACGGCCGAGTGGCCCGACTCACGAAGATAGAGGTGTGTTCCGAAATTAATGAGTCCGCACATGTGTTCGTACGGGACGAGCTCGAGCCAATGTGGAGAGACATCCGACGATTCACGGTAGACACGGCAAGAGCGGAGCACCTGCTTGCGAAGATTGCAGAGTCAGACAAATGTCTGTCTCCTTCAGATTTCGGATTCCACAATGCCGTTATGATGGCCGATGGAGCGCTCCGGTTCATAGATTTTGAATACGCCGGCTGGGATGATCCCGGCAAACTCGTATGTGATTTCTTTTGTCAGCCGGCACTGCCGGTTCCGCTAGAGCATTTCGAGAAGGTCATGATGCGAGTCACCACGAAACTCTCGGCACCGGATTGGCATCGCCACCGCATTCGATTGCTGTTCCCGGTATATCAGATCAAATGGTGCTGTATTTTGTTGAACGATTTTTTGAGCGTCGGCAGTCATCGGAGACTATTTTCGGGAGGCCTTCATGATGTGGTTGCCCGAAAGGTCAAGCAGTTGCAAAAAGCTCGGACGGCCCTGACCACGGTACGGAGCGGATTGTCTCGGACATCTCGGCAGAGCTGTGACTAAAAAGATTGTCGTGTTGGGGGCAAATTCATTTTCCGGCCAAGATTTTGTCGACCTCTTGCTCGAGAATTCCACCAATGAAGTTATTGGTATCAGCAGATCTCCCGAACGATCCGAGGTCTTCCTCAAGTACAAGTCGCGCAAGGAATTGTCGAGATACCGGTATTTCCAGATGGATATGAATGCCGATATGCCGGCGCTCCTTGAGTTGCTGGATCGAGAGTCCCCCACGCATATCGTAAATTTTGCGGCCCAAAGCGAGGTCGCTCCAAGCTGGGAGTACCCAGAGCATTGGTTCCGGACGAATTGTGTCGCCCTCGCCCAATTGGTCAATCATCTGCGAAAGCGAACGTACCTGACCCGATACCTGCACATCTCGTCACCGGAGGTCTATGGCACCTGCGTCGGGACGGTGAAAGAAGATGCTCCGCTCAATCCCAGCACCCCCTATGCGGCGTCCAAGGCGGGCGCGGACTTGCTTCTCTCCACGTACGTGAGGCAATTCGGCTTCCCGGCGATGACGGTCCGCGCTACCAACGTCTATGGCGCCCGCCAGCAATTATTTAAGATCATTCCTCGCTCCGTGATTTACGTACGGTTGGACCGAAAGATAGAATTGCATGGAGGCGGGAAAGCCATCAAATCCTATATTCACATTCGTGATGTCTCGCATGGAGAGCTAGCCGTCTTGGAGAAAGGTCAACTTGGCATGATTTACCATCTCTCGCCGGACCGTGGGATTTCAGTGCGGGAAGTGGTCCAAACGGTTTGCGATCAGATGGGCCGACGGCTTGAAGACGTGACCACAGTGGTGGACGAGCGTCCCGGGCAAGACGCGGCATACGTCATTGACTCCACGCGAACCCGCGCAACCCTCGGGTGGAAGCCGAACATCACGTTCAAGGAGGGCATATCCGAGGTCGTGGAGTGGGTACATAGGTATTGGGACCAGATTATGAGCCATCCGCTCAGCTATCAGCACCAAGCTTAATGAGATGGCGTACGTAGATTTCATTTCTCGATTGCACAAAAGTACGAAGCGGGACTATCTCGAACGTGTGTGCGTGCATGATAAGGCGGTATGTGCGGAACTTGCCGTCAAGTTCGGCAAGGACTACTGGGACGGGGATCGAAAGTGCGGATACGGCGGCTATCGATACGACGGCCGCTGGCGCGCCGTTGCCGAGGACATGGTGAAGCACTATCAACTCCCGCCCGATGCACGCATCCTCGATGTCGGTTGCGGGAAGGGTTTCCTTTTGTACGAGTTCACTCAAGTCCTGCCGAATGCCCGCGTTGCAGGGATCGATATCTCGAACTACGGTGTCCGACATGCCAAGGAAGAGGTGCGCCCGTTTCTACAAGTAGCCAGTGCCCCGGCGCTTCCGTTCAAGGATCGATCCTTCGATTTGGTCCTCTCGGTTCTGACCATCCACAACTTGTACAACTATGATCTCTGGAACGCGCTGGAGGAGATCGAGCGAGTGGGAAAGAGGGCGAAATATGTCGCCGTCGAAACGTACCGGAATGAGCGCGAAAAGGTAAATCTTCTGTATTGGCAACTGACCTGCCGTGCGTTCCACACGCCGGCGGAGTGGGAATGGGTGTTCATGCGAACGGGATATACCGGCGACCACTCGTTCATCGTCTTCGAGTAGTCCAAGATGGACCTGGGCATCAAAGGCCGTTTGTCTCTTGTCACCGGTGCGAGCCGCGGCATCGGGCGTGCGATCGCCCTTGAACTGGCCCGCGAGGGCGCCCGCGTGCTTCTGGTCGCTAGGTCCCAGGATCAGCTCGAGGCCGTCAAGCGTGAGATGAAAGGATCCGAAGCAGACCATCAGTGCCTCGCCTTGGATCTGCTGGCCGAGGATGCTGTGCAGGTGCTTGTGCAAGCCGTCAATAAGCTCGGGGATCTGGACATCATCGTCCATAATCTGGGAGGATCTCACGGAGTTTTTCAAGCTCTGGCTCCGGCAGAGGATTGGAAGAAAGTCTGGCAGTTCAATCTAGGCATCGCTCACGAGATCAACCGTGTGTTCCTTCCCACTATGGTGAAGCGACGCTGGGGCCGGGTTGTCCATATCTCAACTCTCTCTACGGTGACCTACAATGGATATGCGGCCTATGTCTCGGCGAAATGCGCCCTGAACGGATATGTGAAATCCGTCAACCGCGAGGTCTCCAAAGACAACGTCATCATCTCGGCGGTAGCACCAGGTGTGATCTATTCGGAAGGACGCTTCTTCGCCAAGCTTCAGAAGGAAGACCCCGCGGCCCTCGAAGCGTATTTCAAGAACCACCTGCCGATCCGACGGTTGGGTCATGCCGAAGACATCGCGCCGGCAGTGGCCTTCTTGTGCTCAGAGCAGGCTTCGTTCATGGCCGGGGCTATCGTTGGCATTGACGGGGGAGGCATGTAGATGAAAATCCTGCTGATCGGACACCAGGGATATCTGGGAAAAGGACTCCATGCGTTCTTAAGCGGCGTCCATGACGTCATCGGATGGGACAAGAAAGAGGATCTCTTCACCCTCGATGCGCCTTTCCTGGCCAGAGAAAACATCGAAATGGTCATCAACCTCTCAGTCATGGCGGACCGCCAGTCCAAATCCTTTCAAGCCGGGATGCCGACCGACGAGATCAACGTGGGCGGCGCCAGGCACCTGGCGACGATTCTCAAGGGAAGCGATATCGCATGGATCCAGATGTCCACCCGGGAAGTTCTTGGTCCAGTCTATGGGCTCAAGGACGTGCGCAAGACGAAGGGGGGGTACCGGCCCAGATTCCTCGTCGACGAAGAATTTCCTTACGCACCGCAGAATTTCTATGGCAAGTCCAAGATCATGGCGGAGTTCATCTCCGAGTCACATCCCAAGAGCACCGTCATCCGTTTGACTACCTGCTACACCGACTTTGATCATCCCGGCGGCAACTGGGTGGTCTCTTTGATCCGGGCCGCGGTGGCAGATAGGCCGGTAACCCTCACCCAGGGCGGACTGCAATTCAGAGACCCGTTGCACATCGATGATCTCGGGCGCCTCATCGTGAAGCTTTCTGAGAACAAAGTGTTCAGTGAGCGCATTCACGCTGGCGGCGGCGAGCAGAACATGATTTCGCTCCTGGAGTTCGTGCGCCTGGCCAATCCTCACGTGAAGATAGAATCGGCACCAGGCGGGGACTATGGCTTTGCCTTCGATATCACCAAGGCCTGTCGTCTGGCGGGGTGGCAGCCTGAAGTCCTGGTCCGGGACAAGCTGCCCGTGATCGTTGAGAACATCCGCCTCGGCAAGACACACCCGATGTCGGATCAAGGCTAGGCGTTCGGTTCGAATGACCCTCTGTCGTCTGTGTCATCACCTCGCCGTCACACCGTGGCTGGATCTGGGCAAGCAAGCCCTGTGCAACCGCTTTTTGATGACCTCGAGCGGTGAGGAGCCTACCTTCCCGTTTACCCTCGGGCAATGTCATGCCTGCGGCGTGATCCAACTGCTCGATCCTGTCGCGGCACAGGAACTCAAGCCACGTTTTGATTGGGTCACCTACCGTGAGGCCGAAGGCCATCTGGATGATCTTGTGGAGGACATCTGTCGGCTCCCAGGAGTGGCTACGACCTCGGTCATTGGTGCCATCAGTTCGAAGGACGATTCGACCGTTGCGCGTTTTAAACGACGCGGGTTCGCGAGGACGTGGCGGCTCGACATCGAACGTGATCTGGGGGCGGACGACCGCGGCGCCGGTCCCGAGACGATACAGCTCCATCTCACGCCGCAGATGGCCGATGTTGTTGCGCAACGGCGCGGCCAAGCCGATGTGCTTATTGCCCGGCATATTGTGGAGCATGCCCAGGATCCCAGTTCTTTCGTTGGTGCTCTGAAACGACTGGTCCGTCCGGATGGCTACATCGTGCTCGAAGTCCCCGATTGTGGTCCGGCCCTGCAGCGTGCTGATTACACGATGCCGTGGGAGGAGCATGTACTCTATTTCACTGAGAAATTGCTTCGTCAGGCTGTCACATGCTGGGGTTTCCAGCCAGTGAGTCACCGGCTCTATCCGTATTCCCACGAAAACTCGCTGGTGGCCATCGTTCGATCCACCGAGACGGCACAGCCGAACAAACCTGACTCCGCCGTTGCTCAGGCCGAACGGGAGTTTGCCGACGGATATGCTCGATCCTTCCCGCTGCATCGTCGCAAGGCCAACGAGGCTCTCGCGGAGTTCCGCCGCAGGCGAGGACGAATCGCCATGTTTGGGGCCGGTCACTTGAGCTGCGCGTGGATCAATTTTCTCGGAACGAGGGAATACATTGACTTCGTCGTGGACGATGATCCCCGGAAGCGCAGCCTCTTCATGCCCGGTTCACGCCTGCCGATTCTGGCCTCGTCAGAATTGATGCCACGCGGCATCAAGCTGTGCCTGCTGAGCCTCAACCAGGAGAGTGAAGAGAAAGTGATGGCCAACAACCAGGCTTTTCTGGACGCCGGCGGAATCTTCGCGTCGATCTTTCCCGGACGGCCCAACTCTTTTGTGCAGTGAGCGGAGCGATGCATCCGGGGCGGGCCATACACAGTCTGATCGTCGGGGGAACGCGCGGGCTTGGACTCGAACTCGTCCGGCTCTTCTCGGAGCAAGGTCATACCGTCTCGGTCATCGGTAGGCGGGCTCCCGGCGATCCCGAGCGAAGCCTGCAAGGGGCACACTTTTGGACATCCGACTTGACGGATGAGCGCCAGCTCGGCCCTGTCCTCGATGAGGTCGTTGCCCGCAATGGCAAGTTGAACAATCTGGTTCTTTTGCAGCGTTTCAAGGGAAACGGAGATCCTTGGGTCGGAGAAATCGCAACTTCCCTGACCGCAACCAAGATCAGTATCGAACGACTGGCTGGTGACTTCTGCCACGAGGGAGACAAATCAATCGTCCTGGTCAGCTCCATCGTGGGCCGCTTCATTGCCGGCGGTCAGCCGGTCAGCTATCACGTAGCCAAGGCTACACTCGGTCACATGGCGCGTTACTACGCCGTGGAGTTCGGTGCGAAGGGCATCCGAGTCAATTGCGTCTCGCCCTGTACCTTTATAAAGGAAGAGAACGCTGAGTTTTACAGGAGCCACGAAGAGCTGCACAACCTCTTCAAGCGGACCATCCCTCTGGGGAGAATGGGTACGGCGCGTGAGAGTGCCGAGGTGATTGCATTTCTTTGCAGTCCAAAGGCTTCATTCGTGACCGGCCAGGAGATTCTGGTCGATGGTGGAGTCTCCCTCCTCTCACAGGAATCCCTGGCCCGGAAGCTCATGGGATTGTAATGCCTCCGTCATCCACTCGACGCACCTCATGCCGTCTCTGCGAATCTTCCCGACTGGAGTTGGTGGTCCCTATCAAGGCATCCCCGATTGCTGACGCATATCTTTCACCCGATCGGATCCATGAAGGTGAGGTATCCTATCCGTTAGATCTGTACCTCTGCAGGACGTGTGGACACGTGCAGTTGCTGGATGTGGTGAACCCGGAGATGCTCTTCGCCGGCTACATCTATCACACGTCGGCTTCTCCGGGCCTGGTCGATCACTTTCGACGTTACGCGGAAGAGTTGCTGCAGCGATCCCTTATCTCTCCCTCCGAACTCGCGATCGACATCGGAAGCAATGACGGGACACTGCTCAGGTTTCTTCAAGAGAAGGGAGTACGGGTTCTAGGGATTGATCCAGCCACCACCATCGCTCATCAGGCCACTCAGGCCGGAGTTGAGACTCTCCCGGAATTTTTCACCTCAACCCTGGCTCGTCGGATCCGAACCGAGCGAGGACCCGCGGCCTGCATCACGGCCAACAACGTCTTCGCTCATGCTGACAGTCTGCCGGATATCGCAGACGGCATCCGGGAAGTGCTGTCGCCAAAGGGAGTGTTCGTGTTCGAGGTGTCCTACCTGGTGGATATCATTGAAAAGCTCCTCTTCGACACGGTCTTCCATGAACACCTCTGTTACCACTCCATCAAGCCCCTCAGCACATTTCTTGCTCGACACGGACTGGAGCTCTTCGACATTACGCGGCTGCCGACCAAGGGAGGATCCATCCGTGGATTTGCCCAGCGCGTTGGAGCCGGCCGCCCCAAGACGTCTGTCGTGAGTGACCTCCTGAAGCTTGAATCCAGCATGGGCCTCGATGAGCCAGAGCGGTTCCACAAGTTCAGTGAGAAGCTGGAGGCGATCAAGGGGAGTCTTCACGGCCTTCTGGAGCCGCTTCGGGCCTCCGGTAAGACCATCGTAGGGTATGGCGCCTCGGCGACCGTGACCACTCTGGTCCATCACTTCGAGCTGGGTCCCTTTCTGAGTTACCTCGTGGACGACAATGCGGCGCGGCATGGCCTCGTCAGTCCGGGTCTGCATCTTCCGGTGCTGCCGTCGCGAGTTCTCTACGAGCGCAAGCCGGATTTTGTCGTCATTTTGGCTTGGCAGTATGCGGACCCGATCATCAACAAGAATCGGAAATATCTTGAGCAGGGTGGACACTTTATCCTCCCGTTGCCGCGACCGCAGGTCATGTGATCCGTCGTGGGCCGAAGAATGATGGCCGGACATCGCGAGATCGTCTTGAGGGAAATTAGCCCGGAAGTGCTCGTGGCCGATGTGCCGCTCCTCACGCTAACGAGCGATCATATTGAGCATCTCAAGGTGCGCGCATCAAAGAATCCACGTCGACGCATACGTCTTTGCGCGCATAGGAACTTGAACGACGCCGTCCATGAGATGCTGATCGTGATGACGCAGGAATGCTATATCAGGCCGCATAAACACCTCGGAAAGGGCGAGTCCTTCCACATCGTGGAGGGCGCCCTTGATGTGGTGGGGTTCGACGAAGTAGGGAACGTCACCACGGTCCTTCCGCTCGGAGACTATGGATCCGGACAAAGCTTCTATTACAGAAGCGACGAATTGGGGTACCACACGGTCATCATCCGATCAGCGTTCGTCGTGATTCACGAGACCACGCGTGGACCGTTTAGGGCGGCCGACAATATTGTCGCCCCCTGGTCTCCCGATGAGAAAGACCCAGTGGCAGTCGGGGAATTTCTCGCTAGGCTGGGAAGGATGATCGAAAAGCAAACCGATGGCGCGTCCGGCATTCCGGCATGACACTCAAGAACGTAGAGACTCCTAAGGTGGACGGTTTGCGCGTCTCGGTCGTTGTGCCGGCGCTTAACGAGGAGAAGAACCTGCGTGCCGCGGTGGAGAGCGTCATCGAGGGAGCCGAGGCGGCCGGGAACGTCACCATAGAGATCCTCATTGTCGACGACGGCAGCACGGATGGCACGGCGTCGCTCATCGAGGAGATCATGGCAAAGTACTCCTTCGTGCGCGCTATCCACCATTCACGGAACCAAGGATTCGGTGCCTGCTTCCTGAGCGGCCTGGAGGCGGCGAGCTACGAGTGGATCACCCTCTTTCCGGGCGACAACTGCATCTCGGTCCCGACCTTGACAAACATGCTCAAGAACTGCGGCAAGGCGGACGTGGTCTGCGCCTACACGGTCAACACAGAATGCCGCAGTCGAGTCCGGAATGTTCTCTCAGCCATCTTCTCCTTCATCTACACGACGACCTTCAATCTCCACCTGCGGTACATCAACGCCACACCGGTGTACTCGGTTTCACAGCTACGCAATGAAGAGCTACGCTGCTTCCGCTACAGCTTTCCTTCGGAAACGACGGTGCGCCTGCTCAGAAAGGGATGCACTTTCATGGAGATCCAAGGCTTCATGAATCCGGGTGCCCGCAAAAGCTCGGCGCTCCGGATTAGAAATCTGGCTGAGGCGGTTTTCAACTACGTGCTTCTCATCTACGATATCTATCTCCGCCGTCGCCAAGCCTATGCGCATGCTCCGGTCCGGGTCTTGCCTGACGGCGTGAAATTTCACTGAATCCGCAGGATGGCGACGACAGGGAGCATCGAGACTTCGCGTCTGCTCATCGAGCCGTTTGCCGAGCAGAATCTGACCGAGCGGTATGTCTCATGGCTCAATGACCCTCAAGTGGTCCAGTTTAGCGACCAACGCTTCCAGACCCATACGCTGGCGAGCTGCCGGGCTTACTGGGAGTCGTTCCGATCGAGTCCCCATTATTTCTGGGCGATTCG
>VGXC01000056.1 GCA_016873495.1 Nitrospira sp.
CGCGCGCCCCGCGTTGCCGACCGGCGACAAGGCGTGCTACGCCGCGCGCACAGACGAATTTGGGTAGTGCCTCAGTTTCACGGCCTCCCCCTTCGACAAGCTCAGGGTGAGGCGGATATTCAAGGCCTCATGCCGAGCCTGTCGAAGCATGAGGACCGAATCGAGGCACTACCCGAATTTGGCAATACGGATGGGTGGCCGAGCGGTTTAAGGCACCGGTCTTGAAAACCTGAAAAGGGCATCCCTCCTCGTCCTTTCAACTCCCAGAGAGCCTTGTTTTGCTCGATATCAAACGCGCATTTGCTACCTCCAATCCCGCCTCACACCTTCTTATCCCAGAGAGTTGGGTTACAAATCGGGTTACAGGTCCTGAAAGATTAACACCCCTTTGAGCGGGATTAGTATGGAGTGAGAACAATTAGGTTCCTGGAGGAAGTAGCGGTCGCCCTTCTCCAGCCGACTTGTCAGGTAATATTCGCGCAGCTTGGGTCCAGAGAAGCCGTCGATGGGCTCGTCTTCGCCCACGGCGCGAGCTAGCGCCTCGATTAATAGCGTCAAGGTCGTCAGCCGCTGCTGACCGTCGATGACAAGCAGCGGGGGGCAACCGATTTCTTGCACTGGCCCCTCGCTCGCCGATCGCTGGTCGACCATCTCGCTCGACTTGGGGCAGAATAGCGGGCAATTTCGTCGCCCCGGACGCAGTTGTCGTTGTCAAGGGCAGATGGTAGAAAGACCAATTGAAGGCGCGACTATGCGCCAGGGCACCAGGGGCAGCGTTCCGTCTGACGCCGTTGGACCGTAACGATATCGAGAAGACGGATGCGGGGGATGGCGATGCGGCGGTACCTCAGTCTAGCGGGCTTCCTATTCGCTTTTTGGCTGGCTCTATCAGGACATTACACGCCGGTGCTGGTCGCAGCCGGCGCGGCAAGTGCTGTGATCTGCGTCCTCGCGGCGATCCGAATGCGGGTCGCCGACCCGGAAGGACACCCGATCGAGCTTTTTTGGGGAACGATTACCTATTTTCCCTGGCTGATCCGTGAGATCGCCAAATCGGCATGGGGCGTGACTAAGATTGTTTTGCACCCGAGCCTTCCGATCTCGCCCACTTTAACCGTTGTTCGGGCGAGTCAGAAAACCACGGTCGGAGTGGCGACTTACGCGAACTCGATCACTCTTACGCCCGGCACGATCACTGTCGGAGTAAGCGGCAAAAATCTCACCGTCCATGCCCTGGTGCGGGACGGCGCGCTCGATCTTGAAAGCGGCGGAATGGACCGCCGTGTGAGCCAGTTCGAGGGGAGCGTGTGATGTTTGCCACAGCGGCAGCAGCCATTCTGGTCGCTCTTGCCTTGGCGGTTACGCGCGCTATCAAGGGGCCAACGGTCTTCGATCGCGTGCTCGCCGGTAATTCGGTCGGCACGCTCGCAATCATGTTGCTCGCGGTCGTCGGTTTTTTGACTGGCCGCCCCGAATTCCTTGATATCGGGCTCACCTACGGTTTGCTTAACCTCATCGGCACCCTGGCGGTGCTGAAGTTCTTCCGTCACGGCGATCTTGCTTACGATGTCGACGAGGAGGCCAGATCATGATGCTGGCCGTTGAGGTGGCGAGTTGGGTGCTTATTCTGCTCGGATCGTTCTTCACGATTGTGGGAGCGGTTGGGCTTGTGCGCATGCCCGACATTTTCACGCGCATACATGCGGCGAGCGTCACTGATACGCTTGGTGTCGGATTCCTAATCCTCGGCATGTGTCTGCAGGCAGGGTTCGGTTTGGTGACGCTGAAGCTCTTGTTTCTCCTCGCCCTGTTTTTCTTCACTGGCCCGGTCGTGGCGCACGCGCTCGCGCAAGCATGCCTGCACGAGAAGATCAAACCAGTGCTGGCTGAAGACCGCAGAGGCCACGATCGACCTCGGCAAAGCAATGAGGACGATGGGAGGCAACCATAGAAGCTATCGTTAACATGGTGCTTCTGACTCTGCTCGCCGTGGTCACGGTCGCGATCGTGCGCCAACGGAGCCTGTTCGGCGTCGTTATCTTGGCCGGCATATACAGCTTTCTTATGGCCAGCGTGCTAATCGTGCTCGACGCCGTGGATGTGGCGATGACCGAGGCGTCCGTCGGCGCTGGCGTGTCGACGGTGATCCTTCTCGCCACTCTGCATCTGATCAAGACGACCGAGATGAGGTCGGTTCGGCGTCATGTACTGCCGTTGTTCGTCTCTGCCGTCACGGGTGCGGTCCTCGTCTGGGGCACGCTCGTTCTGCCGCCGTTCGGCACGGCCGACGCCGTCATTCACAAACATGTTGTGCCCCGCTACATCGCCGACACCATCAAGGAGACAAATGTCCCGAACGTGGTGACCGCGGTGCTGGCCGACTACCGTGGCTACGACACGCTCGGCGAGACAACGGTGATCTTCACGGCCGGCATTGGCGTGATGCTGCTCTTGCGCGGCGCACGCCGGAGGGGCCGCACCGATCGGGAAAAGGTATCGCCATGAGCCTAGATTTGATCCTCCGCGTCGGCACCAAGCTCATTCTGCCGTTCATTCTGCTATTCGCCCTGTATGTTCAGTTCCACGGCGATTTCGGCCCAGGCGGCGGTTTTCAGGCCGGCGTCATCACGGCAGGCATGGTGATTTTGCTCGCGATTACGTTCGGTCTCAAGGCG
Source organism: Nitrospira sp. (assembly GCA_016873495.1). Lineage (GTDB taxonomy): Bacteria > Nitrospirota > Nitrospiria > Nitrospirales > Nitrospiraceae > SYGV01. The sequence continues at coordinate 2,676 of VGXC01000056.1, forward strand.
GCGCAGCGCGTAGCACCGCGATCGCTAGTCGAGCGGATGATCCCGCTCGGTGCGCTGATCTTCGCCGGAACCGGCGTTGTGGGACTGGTTATGGGGAAGAACTATCTCGACTATTCCGTCTTTTCCCGCGACCCTGCCCATGGGCACGAGCTCGGAATATTCCTGGTCGAAGCCGGGGTTTTGATCACGGTAGCAGGTACCATGACCGCCTTGTTCTATGCCTTCGTCGAACGGGGCCGCTGATGTCGATGCTGATGAGCTTGATCGAACACTACAATTACGTGATCACCATCTTCTTGATGATGACCGGCCTCTACATCGTGGTTGCGCGCGGCAACATGGTAAAAAAGCTCGTCGGTCTATCGATCTTCCAGACCTCGGTCTACCTCCTTTACATTGAACCTGGAAAAATCATCGGCGGCACCGCTCCTATTATTGATCCGGCGTTCACTGTCTACTCGAATCCTCTCCCTCACGTTCTGATCCTGACCGCCATTGTCGTCGGCGTAGCGACTCTCGCGCTCGGCCTCGCACTGGTCGTCCGCATCAATGAGGCTTACGGCACCGTCGAGGAGGATGAAATCTTCGAGCGGGACCGCAACACATGAATGCGGTTTTGCCACACCTTCCAGCCTTGCAAGTTGTCATCCCGCTCCTTGGAGCGTTGCTCGCGGGGTTCCTGCGCCGCGGCGGGGTGGCATTCGCGCTCGCGCTGGCGGTGAGTTGGATCATGCCCTTCATCTCCGGTGCGATGCTGTGGCAGACATTGTTGACTGGCCCGATCTCGTACCACCTCGGCGGCTGGGAGCCACCGTGGGGAATCGAATACCGGGTCGATGTGCTGAACGGCTTTGTGCTTGTCTTGGTGTCAATAGTTGGCGCCGTGATTATGCCATTTGCGCGACGCTCGGTCGCGTTCGAGATCGAGGAGGGCCGGCAGGCATGGTTCTATTGCATGTACCTGCTCTGTCTCACCGGGCTGCTCGGTATCACGGTGACGGGCGATGTGTTCAACGCCTTCGTTTTTCTGGAGATCTCGTCGCTATCATCCTACGTGCTGATCGCGCTGGGTCCAGACCGGCGGGCGCTGCTGTCCGCGTTCCAGTACCTGATCATGGGTACCATCGGCGCCACTTTCTACGTCATCGGCGTCGGCTTGCTCTATCTTCTCACTGGCAGTCTGAACATGGTCGATATTGCCGCGCGTCTCGACTCGGCATGGCCGGAATACTCGCGCGCCATCGTGGCGGCCCTGGCCTTCGTGACCGTAGGCGTTAGCCTCAAGCTCGCTCTATTTCCACTGCACGCCTGGCTACCAAACGGCTACGCCTATGCGCCGTCGTGGGCAACCGTATTTCTCTCGGCCACGGCGACCAAGGTCGCTATCTATCTGTTGATACGCTTCTATTTCTCGATCTTTGGCGTCGCAATCGATGTCGACACCCTGCCGATCAGCGAAATCATTATCGCTCTTTCGGTTGCCGCCATGTTCATTGCCTCGCTCATTGCTGTGTTCGAGGAGAATTTGAAACGCATGTTGGCTTATTCTTCGGTCGCACAGATCGGCTACATCACGCTCGGCATCGGGCTTGCCAATCAACCTGGCCTGACCGGGGGTCTTGTTCACATCGTCAATCATGCGCTGATGAAAGCGGCGCTGTTCCTTGCGATCGGCGCGATCTTCTACCGCGCCCGAACGGTGCGGCTGACCGAGCTCGCCGGCATCGGCCGCAAGATGCCGCTCACGATGGCGGCGTTCACGATTGCCGGCTTCGGCTTGATCGGGGCGCCGGGTACTTCCGGCTTCATCTCGAAATGGTATCTGGCCATCGGCGCGATCGACAAGGACTGGTGGGTTCTGGTTTTCCTGATCATGGCGAGCTCGCTGATCGCGCTCGTCTATGTGGGTCGCGTGCTCGAAGTCGTCTGGCTGCGCAAGCCCACGCCGGAGGTTGCGCGCGCCAGCGATCCTCCGCCGTCCATGCTGTTGCCGGTTCTCGCGCTGGCCTCCGCCACGATCTATCTCGGCTTCGACACCGAATGGACCGTGGGCGTCGCGGGCAATGCCGTCGAGGCCCTGCTCGGAGGCTTGCGATGACGGCGATCGCCTCACCCGAGCGGCTTGTGCTCGTGGCTGTGCTCGTGCCGTTCGTCGGTGCGCTGGTCATTCCGGCTTTTCACAAGCGTCCGAACCTGCGTGAGACCGTGACGCTCACAACGGCGGGGCTGCTGTGCGCTGTCGTGTTCAGTCTGCTCGGGCCGGTGATCGACGGCGCTCGGCCGGAAGCGAACGTCTTCGCCATAGCGCCCGGCCTCGCCGTTGCGCTCAAGGTCGAACCGCTTGGCATGCTGTTCGCCCTCGTCGCCTCCACGCTCTGGGTGGTCAATTCGATCTACTCCATCGGCTACATGCGGGGTAACGATGAGCCGCGGCAGACCGGATTCTATGTGTGCTTCGCCCTTGCGTTGACGAGCACGATAGGCGTCGCGTTCGCCGGGAACCTGTTCACGCTGTTCCTGTTCTATGAAGCGCTAACGCTGGTGACATACCCGCTTGTAACCCACAAGGGCAACACGGAGGCGATCCGGGCCGGCCGCCTCTATCTGGTGCTGCTGCTCGGCACCTCGCTGGTGCTGTTTCTGCCGGCGATCGTCGCGACCTGGGTGCTGGCCGGAACGCTGAATTTTGCACCCGGCGGAATCCTGGCCGGCAAGACGAGCCCGGCGATCCTCGGCGTGTTGCTGGCGCTGTTCGTGTTCGGCATCGGCAAGGCCGCCCTGATCCCAGTGCATTTCTGGCTGCCGGCGGCGATGGTGGCGCCAACCCCGGTGAGCGCGCTGCTGCACGCCGTGGCCGTGGTGAAGGCTGGCGTCTTCGCGGTCACTAAAGTGGTTGTCTACGTCTTCGGCCTCGATACCCTCAGGCAGGCTGGTGCCAACGAATGGCTGGTCTTCGTCGCCTCCATGAGTCTGCTGCTGGCGTCGCTCATCGCCCTGTCGTGCGACAACTTGAAGGCGCGGCTCGCTTACTCGACCGTTAGCCAGCTTGCCTATGTCGTGCTCGGCGCCGCGATAGCCACGACCACGAGCATCTTGGGCGCAGGCCTGCAGATCGCGGTACACGCGGTGGCGAAGATCACCCTATTCTTCTGCGCGGGTGCCATCTACACGGCCCACCATCTCACCGAGGTCAGTCAGTTGAACGGAATCGGCCGGAAAATGCCAATCACCATGCTGGCGTTTCTGGCGGCCTCGCTCAGCATCATCGGCGTTCCCCCGTTGGGTGGCTGGAACAAGTGGACGCTCGCGCTCGGCGCAGCCGACGCCGGGCAGATGATAGCACTCGGTGCAATCATGTTGAGCTCGCTGTTGAGCGTCGGCTATCTCTTGCCGATAGTGGCACGCGGCTTCTTCCCATCCGCTCTGGAGGGAGAAAGCAGCAAAGGCACGCGCATCAAGGAGGCGCCACTTGCTTGCGTGATCGCGCTCGGTTGCACAGCGCTTCTCACCGTCGCTCTGTTCTTTTCTGTAGGCCGCGTCGAACAATTGCTTCTAGGACTCTAGACAAAGAGTTAAACCCATGATCAACCGACCCGATCCGCATGAAGAAACCTACTGGCTGGACGATCCGCGCAACGTCAATCGGCTGGTGTATGGCTTCTACGTCGTTTGCGGGCTGTTGCTCGCCATCGACGTTTTTGTTCCCAAGCACAGCCCGTTCGTAATCGAGCACACTTTCGCCTTCTATGGCGTGTTCGGCTTTGTTGCCTGCGTTGCGCTGGTTTTGATTGCCAAGGAATTGCGCCGGATACTCATGCGCCCCGAGGACCATTATGATCGTTGAACTGTCTCCGGGCCTGATCTTGATTTGTGGCGGGCTGCTCGCACCGTTGCTGCCCACGCGGCTCCGACCATGGCTCATGATCGTGCTGCCGTTTGTGGCGTTCGCGCATATCCTGGCTTTGCCGCACGGCGAGTTCGGTCGCGTGCAGGTCATGGGTCTTTCGCTCATCACGTTGCGCGTCGACGGTCTCAGCCTACTGTTCGGCTACATCTTCCTGATCGCGGCGTTTCTGGGCGGCCTGTACGCGCTGCACGTGCGCGACACCGCCCAGCACTCCGCTGCGCTGATCTATGCTGGGAGCGCGCTTGGCGCGGTATTCGCCGGCGACCTCGTGACCTTATTCTTCTTCTGGGAGGGCATAGCGGCGGCCTCGGTATTCCTGATCTGGGCGGCGAGGACCGAGCATGCCTATCGCGCCGGCATGCGCTATATCGTCATGCAGATCGGCTCCGGCGTGCTGCTCCTGACCGGCATCCTGATTCACTATTGGCACACCGGTTCGCTCAACTTCGGTGTCATCGGTCTGGCTTCGCCCGCAGGCCTTTTGATCCTGGTCGCCTTCGGAATCAAGTGCGCGTTCCCGCTGCTGCACACCTGGTTGCCCGACTCTTACCCGGAGGCGACCGCATCTGGCACGGTGCTGCTGTCGTCCTTCACCACCAAGGTCGCGGTCTATGCGCTGGCCCGCAGCTACGCCGGCACCGACATCCTGGTGCCGATTGGCGCAGTCATGACCGCGTTTCCGATATTCTATGCCGTGATCGAAAACGATCTGCGGCGCGTGCTGGCCTATAGCCTGAATAACCAACTTGGGTTCATGGTGGTTGGGATCGGCATCGGAACCGAGCTCGCGCTGAACGGAGCGGCCGCTCATGCCTTCGCCCACATTCTCTACAAGGGGTTGCTGTTCATGTCGATGGGCGCCGTGCTGTTTAGAGTCGGGACCGTCAAGGGCTCCGAGCTCGGTGGACTGTACAAGTCGATGCCCTACACGACAGGATTCTGCCTCGTCGGCGCCGCATCAATCTCCGCGTTTCCGCTATTCAGCGGATTCGTAACCAAGTCCATGGTCATCTCGGCAGCCATGGAGGGCGGATATTTCTGGACTTGGCTCGTGCTGTTGTTCGCCAGCGCCGGCGTGTTCCACCATGCCGGAATCAAGATCCCATATTTTGCCTTCTTTGCCCACGATTCGAGAAAGCGCTGCAAGGAAGCACCCGCGCACATGCTGGTCGCGATGGCGATTGCAGCGGTGCTGTGCATTGGAATCGGGAGCTTCCCATCGCTGCTCTATTCCGTTCTACCGTTCAACTCCACGTATGATCCATATAGCCTCGACCACGTTGTGGCGCAGGTTCAATTGCTATTCCTCTCCGCACTCGCATTCACGCTGCTGGTGCGGAGCGGAATCTACCCGCCCGAACTACGCTCGACCAATCTTGATTTCGACTGGTTCTACCGCAAACCTGGGCGCGGGCTTGCGGTTGCAATCGGGCGCATCGCCGATGACGCGTGGCGCGGCCTCACCGCAATCGGCGCGTGGACCGCGCACAGGGCGCTTGGCCTGATCGAGCAAGCGCACGGCCCCGGCGGTATTCTCGCCCGCACCTGGCGAACCGGCGCCATGGCGTTTTGGGCTACCATGATGCTAGCGGCCTATCTAGTCCTCTCGTATCTACGATCATGAATCCGAGGCTTCAAAAGATCAGGATGCAGATCGAAAACCTGCTTTATCCGGAACTGCGTCCTTACGGACGCAGTGATCGCGATCGCCTCCTGCAGAAGGCCTCCGAGACGCCGTTTGATTTTATCGAATGGGTGGGCATACTCGCTGCGCTTGTCCTCGTCGTCAGCTTGACGCGCTACGGCGTGGCTGATCTGGATTTGGCGGATCGCACCGCTGTCGCGTTGGTCAACTTCCTTGTTTCAATTCCGTTGCTTGGCGTTACTGCCGGGCCATTCCTGGTGCGACGAAAGAGACGCGGGTTGCGCTTGCAATTGCGCTGAGCACGTAGCCTCACGGTGATCCGTGATTGGTACGGCGTGTTGAATGCGGTGCCGCATGACGCTTCCTTAGATACTCAGAGAGGAGCCCAGCGAGACCAACAAGGAATGGAAGAACCAACAAGAAGGCAAATGACGGGTCAAGAGAAAGCAACCAATGAACCAATTCCTCTATGGCTTTTCCAACTTCGGTGGCTAACGATTTCATCGCGGTTATCATCTTGGTTGACCTGACCTTCCCCCCTGCATAGGCCCACTCAGAGGGTGAGCGTTTCAGTAGCATGGTTTCGGTGCTGTCGGCGAGTGGGCGGGGCGCGAAGCCCTCCGGCAAGCGCGGCGCCCCGCCGCGAGCCGCATACTGGACCGGCGTCAGGTAGCCCAGCGAACTGTGCGGCCGGCGGGTGTTGTAGTGGATTCGCCAGGCCTCGATGATCCGCCTGGCCTCGGGCAGGCTTCTGAACCACGTGTCGTTGAGGCATTCGTCGCGAAACTTCCCGATCAGGCTTTCGGCGAAGGGGTTCTGGATCGGCTTGCCCGGATCGATGATCGGAGCCTGACGCCCGTCCGCTGCGACCACAGGAACATAGCCTTGCTGGTGAACTCGGGCCCGTTGTCCGAGACGATCTCCTCCGGCAGTCCATGCCGGACGGCCAGTTCGTCCAGCAACCGGGTGATCCGTTCGCCCGAGATCGAGAACTCGGGCAGGATCGCCGGGCTTTCCTTGGTGCAGCCGTCCACGATCAGCTATTCAAACCTTGCCAGCGTCCGGGCTATCGCATCATGGGTGATTGCGTCTGCCAACGCGATATCGCGCATCAGTCGGTCATAGGTCCGCCAATGCATACCCTTCGTTCGTGGCGGAATGCGTTGCCAGCCTAGTTCACCACCAAGCCTTGATCGAATGCGATTAGCCTTCCTTTGGGCCCGATCGCTTTCGCGCTCCCGTTGGGAAGGATATGAAAGCCCATGGCATGATCGACATAGGAATCGCCCTATCCCATAGAGGAACAACACCCGGCGGTTACAAGAAGGGCAATGGATGAATGGGCGCCGGCCGCCAAACCTGCATTCCTCCCAGGAAATCCGGACCTGCTCATAATGGTCGGCCCACTCCCCTCCTCCGCTCCGGCTGCGGTAAATCAAGGTAACGCCGTCATCGGTGGGGCAGACATTGGCACCCCCGATGGTCTCCCCTTTTCGGGTCCACGTTATCGTACCACGGCAGCCGGGTGAGAGCGCTTCAGATTTACTGAGGTTTTTAGCGTCCAGCCTAAATCCCGCTGCCGTTGTCCCCTTCCCCGTTCGATTCCACCCGCCTGAACCAAATCCACCCATTTGTCGAAATTCCCTACAAAATTGGCCACTCGAAGGGTTGGAAGGGGTAATAAGGGTTGTTTCCAACTGAAGGTGATTTTGATCACCAATTTTTGATTCTAATTGGAACAAACTATTGCCGGACGGATTTACCCCTTTTTACCCCTTCAACCCCTTCGGGGGCGGCCAGAATTATGGCGCGGTGGGCAAACAGCTGCACTTCACTGAAAGGCTATTCGGCAGCATGACGACGTGCTTCCTGCTCCCGTTCTACGAACCACTTGGCCGAGGACTTAGATCTTGTACTTTGCTCCGCCTTCTGAAGGCGATAGCCACCGAGCCACTGGTTGATAAATTTTTGCAGGAGGGTGGCAAACGATTTCGAATTTAATCGACCGAACGGCACCAAATCAGAAATCGCATCATGTAGGCCATGCTTTCGGGCCTCAGTCCAAGTGTTGTCGCAATCCTCTAGGATTTGCTTTAGCTGAACTGGGGTATTCCCATATACGTTAAACCACGTCTCAAGCAGCACTTCGCGGCCGGCCTTTTGCGGGTCCTCGGCTTTATTGCGTTCGAAGAGTTGCGCGGGATCAGGTGCGCCAGCCCAAATTAATGGCTCGCGCACCTGGCGGTCCCAATCTTGAAACCGAGTAGGCTCGTTGGCCACGCGTTTACGTTTTTCTTGACAACTCAATTGATGGCGGCGGTAGCCAGCCAAAATCATCAGAGCATGGTAGAAAAATTCTTTTCGATGCTCCAGGCACCACGACTCAAGGTCATCCCGCGAATATGATCGGCGGTCTGGGTTTTCACAATTTGCGTCCAAATAGATTGAAATTGTGCGAGTATTAAAGTCGCCGACAGGTTGGATGTTGTTCCCGGTAAAGCACCAGACGACGTTTGTCGGGGCCTCACCTTCTCGGTTTTCCCCAAGGATGCGCCGGCGGTACTTTTCAGCCGTACACGCTTTTGCCAGTTCGTCGCTCTCGATCCGCCCTCCTTCCGGCAGATTGTCGAACAACACAATCGGCAGGCCCTCCATCAGGATCGCCAGCAGGTGCTTGCCCATTTCTTCATCGTTAGACGGCCACGACGTGACCGGCAATCCAACGCCATGAACCAAATAATTCACGAGCCGTACCAAAGCCGTTTTTCCAGTCGATTGGACGGGAGCAGAAGTCGCGAACATTGGCGCCCCTTCGCATCCCGTCATCATACGTCGCTGAATAGCTGTTAGCATCATGGCAACAGCGCCTGTGCGATCAAGCTCAGAGGCAAAAGGAAAATCAGCCAGAACCTTTTCGCACATCCAGCGAAACGATGTTGCGGCCATTTGTTGGGTGATGACTTCCGGAAGAACAGCAACAAGGGCTTTCGGGACACGAATATAAAATCCCGTGTTGGGGTCGAAGCCGTCCCCCTCGACCAAACTGCCATCGTCTTTGACGGCTGGGTGCTCGATGATACCGACAAGAGCTGGGGCGCGTTTAAAACTGGCCTCAAGCATCGTATGGACCAACTTTGGGGGTGCCGCTATTTCAGTAAGCAAGCCATTTCCCCCCTCCTTCAAAAAGGCGCAGGACTCCATCGCTCGGATTCCGAGTTCGTGTTGCTGATACCGGCTGATCCGAAGCCCAAGCGAATTATCCGCTCCATCGGCAGCATTTTCGCGCATCACTTCTCGGACAGAAGTCGGCCGTTTTTCACAAACGGTTACGAGTCCTTGAGTGTGCGTCAAAACGATGTCGTGTTTTTTGTCTGAAAATATCGCGGTCTCAACCTTGGGTAAAATCTCCGGCAAATTGGCGGAATCGTAAACGATGGGCACTCGCCCCCCAGATTTTATATCCTCAAGAATGCTGCCATTCGTCGCTTTTATGCGCTCGTGATCCCACTCTTCCTGGGCAGCCTTCAGCACGTCTTTGAGTAGCTGAAGGCCCTGCTTCGTTTGTTCCTGCACCCAATCCAGAATGCGGCGCCTTTGCGTTTCATCCATTTTTCTCAAAGCATCGGTCCAGCATTCGAGAATTTCTTCGCGCGTCATATCAGTCAACCGGCCAATCCACGCCTCAGTTATCCAGCGGCCTAACTCTTCGTCCGGCAGCACGTATTTGATGCGAACCCCATTATCAAAAAGAAACGGCGCAAAATCATCGTGCAGCCCCAAGATGCCGTTCCAAGAACTGGATTCCCTGAAGGTTGCCTGGCAGCGGAGTTTTTGATGATCACTTTTCCAAAATTCCATGAGCGTCATGGAGCCGATTTCGGTTTCGATGGTCGTATCCACTTTAAGAATGCGATCGTTGACGATCATGGCGGTTCTGGCGCGGACTTGAGAAATTTTCCCATCTCGTCCAAGCGCGCTCATTTGGCGAACTTCGAACCGAAGGCGATTACCAGTTTCTGCCGAAATACGATCAGCTTCTGCGCTATTCAGGTCGACTAAATCGCGAGTATCGAGCTTGAGCATGATCAGAGCACCTCAATCTGCGGAGAAGCCAATGAAAGACCCATCCCCACGAGAGTTGGAGCCCCCTCGTAAACAATCCTTTCTCGCGAAAACGTCGTTGGGTCGAAAATCGACCACTGTCGACGGCTTATGATTTTGTTTTTATCATCCGAAGAATAAAAGGGCCTCATAAACCCATACCCGGCGAGAAATGAGCGCTGCAGTAGCGTCGCCCCAAACCGCTCGAGATCGTTCCCGTCGTGAATCGGAACGTACCAATGCTGACCCGACGCGGACATTGGCTTACCGTCGACTAGGACACGTCCCGTTGAACTTGGCACCCTGACCTTTGGAACTTCGCTGAGCCCCGGGACCATGGAGCACATGGCTGTCCACCACTCGTCGTCAGTCATTTTTGCCATGTTTTCAGGCATTCCCTGCACTTCGTCACGGTCGAAAATCATCCAGTTGCTCGGTGCCATGTTTGTCTTCAGCCGAGCAATATGGCGCTGGCCATTGATGTCGTGCCAGCCGGCCAGCGCATCCATATCGTCGTCGTCGACCCCAATTTGTTGGGCAATAGTCGCTTTTGACGAAACGCAAAATTCAGGGCCGACAGCCAGGGGCTTATTCTCGTCGGGCTCCGTTCCAGGAAAAAATCCGCCTGGAATAATCACGGCATTGGCGTCTTTGGCAATTTTCAAGAGTAGTTTCGACAGAGCATCGCAATCTGGCACATTGACCGTCACAGCTTTCGCCTCGGATATCGGCGGTCCCGGATGCTTTTTCAGCTCTCCCGTTGCGCTACGCTGGATCAGCTTGTTCGCTCGCCCAGCTAGCTGAAGAACGGTGACACAGTTGCTCGTCATATCTTTATTCCTTCTGCCGATACCCTCGGCTAAAGCCTGCTATTAGCCGCCATCGATAAAACGTCCTGTGACCCTAATCACTCGGCTCATTTCGCGGCGCCGAATCCATTCCACACGTCCGTGCCATGATTTGCTCCATGGCCCGTATCGGGACTCGCAAGAGTCGCCCGACGCGAATGACGGGAATATCCCCCCGCCTCGCAGCTTCGTAGCTGGAATTCTTGGACAGCCCAAAATACCGCCTCCCGGCTTCAGGAACGGTCAATGTATACGGCTTGATTGTTTCCATGGTGACCTCGCTTCATAGGTTGCGAGGGTACTCATAGGTCTTGACCAAGATTAAATAAAGTTATATAAGGTTTAACGTAACTGAAGGGGCTATCTTGTGACTAAAAATATAAAAACAGTCCGTGCCAGGCGCGGACGCCCACAGACCAGAGTGGAGAAGCGGTCCCGCTTGATCGGATTCAAGGCAACCCCGTCCCTGGCATTCGCGCTGCAAAAGGTCAGCAAGCGGGATGGTTTAACGGTAAGTGCTTGGATTGAAGCAAGGCTCCAGGCCATTTGGTCGCTTGATGAGGGGAGTTTTTATCGGCTGATGGCTTATTGGTCCGTTGTCACTGCAGCAACGGTGGCGGCCGGGGATAGGCCTGAGCTCTGGTATCGCTACACGCCGCACGTCCCCTTCCCATCGGACCTTGACGACCCTGAATTTCGCACCAGAGCCATAATCCAAGTGCGAGCTGCCGTTGAGCAGGAACTCTCTCAGCACAAACGTTTACTCGAGCGCCGCGGCGAACCCGATCCGGCCATGGCTAGAGAATCCAAGGAAAAAGCCAAAGAAGAGGCCGAGCATCGTTACGCGGCACAGCGCTACAAAGAAATTATAAATCGCCGCGGAGAGAAGTTGAAAAAGGAGGGAACATGAAGGGCCATATCCAGGGACGCGGCGATGGGCGCTGGCTTCTCAAATGGGACGCACCGCGGGGCATCGATGGGAAGCGTAGGCAGCGTTACAAAACGTTCAAGGGAACTAAGCGTGAAGCGGAAAATGCCTTGGCCAAATGCATCGCAGAAACCGCCGGCGGCTTGGCGATCGAGCCGTCCAAGGTGACCCTAAAGGAATGCCTGAACCTTTGGCTTACAAACGCGGCTCAACCTCGGGTATCGCCAAAAACTTTTGAGAGATACACGGAATACTGCGAGAAGCATCTGAGCCCAAACCTTGGCGCAATAAAATTGGCCAAACTTAGGCCGATTGATATTCAGGAGTATGAGGCTACGGCTCTTAAAAGCGGCCGTTTAAATGGCAAAGGGGGGCTTTCGGCTCGAACCGTTCACCATCTGCATCGGGTGCTTTTCCAGGCGCTCAAGCAGGCTGTCCGATGGCAAATGATCATCCGCAATCCATGCGAGGCTGTAGATCCACCCAGGCCTCCCCGCCGAGAAGTCCCGCATTTGACCCAGGAAGACTTGGCCATCCTGCTAAAGGCCGCGCGCCCTTCTCATTTCTATCCGGCCATTTTACTGGCAGCTACGACAGGCTTGCGCCGAGGTGAAGTTTTGGCTCTGCGCTGGTCCGATGTGGATTTGGATGGGGCGTCCCTGGCCGTAAACCTGTCCCTGGAGGAAACCAGGAAGGATGGCATCAGGACAAAGGCTCCCAAGACAGCTAAAAGCCGCCGCACAATCAGCCTACCCGCTATCACGGTCGAAGAATTGCGACGCCACAAGGCTCAACAGGGCGAAGAGCGCCTGAAACTGGGGCTAGGACGCTCGGAAGATGTTCCGGTGTTCTCAGATCCCGCCGGAGAGCCAATTCGCCCTAGGGACCTGACCAAACAGTTCGGGCGGATTGTTAAGATGTCCAAGGTTCGCCGTATCAGCTTCCATGGCCTTCGTCATACCCACCTAACCCACCTCCTCCAGGCTGGGATCCACCCCAAGATCGCCAGTGAGCGGGCTGGGCATTCGAGCGTCTCGATCACCCTGGACGTTTACAGCCATGCCGTCCCCGGCCTACAAGCCGACGCGGCCCTAAAGGTCGACCAAGCCCTACGGGCCGCCCTAAAGGACTAAAACCGGAACGTCAGTGTACCAATCGGGTTGCAATCGGGTTACTTTCCACCCTCCTGGGGGATAGCCCAGTTCCTAAAACTCAGGATTTTCGCGGACGGATGGGTGGCCGAGCGGTTTAAGGCACCGGTCTTGAAAACCGGCAGACCTTTGCGGGTCTCGTGGGTTCGAATCCCACCCCATCCTCCATTTACAGGCATATTATCTTTATAAAACAATGGATTATAGACTCGGATGATGGCTCTGCCCATCCTTCTGCCCATCCGCGACACGCGCTTAAGGAGGGGCTGAAAAGCGGCCTCTGGCGACGGTGCAAGATCAGGTCTTGCACCGTCATTTTTGGCCGCCAGGGGGCATTCTTGGCCGCCAGGGGGCACGAAATGGGCCCGAATCGCTTTTTCAAACCCGCGTAGCCCCCTCCCGACCCGGTTGCGGCGGTGGTAGGGTTGCAACCGCCAATACAAATTAGGGGGCAACTATGGCGATGTACGCTTGGCCAGCAAACTTAGCGCCGAACGAAGCGAACTACGTTGCCTCTCTTGTGGATTGGCCAGCCATTATAGGTGTCGGCCCTACCATCAACGACTCGCTAATA
>VGXC01000057.1 GCA_016873495.1 Nitrospira sp.
GAAGCCGAACTTGTACCACTTCAGGTAATGGTGGATGGAGATGAAGTCGTCGTCGATATCTGCGTAGTCGTAGTACCCGGTCTTCGGCCCTTCCGCGCGCACCTGAAACCCGTGCGCCTTGGCGACCGTCAGGCTCGTCTCGGGATCCCACGGGAAATAGTACCCAAGGAAGGCGGCCAGCGTGCCCGCTTGGTCCAATTCCTCGTCTGACGGCCCGAAGTAGGGTGTCATCTCCTTCTCCGAGAGGTCGGCGGAGACCCAGTCGCGGGCCGTCGTGCCCTGTGTGACGCCGTATTGGGCGAGCCACCGCTTATCCAGACGGAAGCCCGTCCTCTCTTCTTCCGTTCCTCCGTACTCGAAGGCAGAGTTCTCCCCCCAGACCACGAGGGGGATCCGGAACTTAGCAGCGATGCTCAACGGAATATTGAACAACGCCATGTGCATGGGAATGGCGGGATCCCCGTATTGCACCAGCGCCCGGTAGACGAACTTGCGCTCGACCTTCGGATTGACCTGGTAATCAATGTGATCCACCCCAAGCCTTATGAGATTGGCGAGGTTTCTTGCGCCGATCTCGGTCCGAGCCGGCGTCTTCCACGTCACCGCCAGGGGGGTCAATCCGAATTCCAGGCACTTCACGACTTGCCAGGTGCTGTCCTTGCCTCCGCTCACCGGGATCAGACAGTCGTACCCCTGCGCCCTCGACTTGGTTCGCTCGACCACCGTGGCAAACGCCCGTCCACGCTGGGCCCAATCAATTCGAGGCCTCGAGCCATGCGCCACGCAAGCGTTGCAAACCCCGTCGGCTCCGAGGATCAGGTTCGGGCGGGTATCCGGCAGGATGCACTTGACACAATATCTCATCGTCCTTACGGGAGCCGCCGCTGTCGCGATCATGCAGCGAACTCCTCCAGAAACATCTTGCTGCACAGGAAATAAAAGAGGAATTTACTTTCGCTGTTGGGCAAGTCGGGCTTCCGAATCAGGGCTTCGATCTTCTCGCGCCGGATATGGTCGAAAATCGGGCTCGATCCCAGCATTTCATCCTGTACAGCCCGATCCTTCACGTCCAAGAACGAATAGACTGGTGCATTGAAACCAACCTTGCGACGGTTCTCAAGGATTTTTTCCGGCACGATGCCGCGCATGGCGTCCCGCAATACGGCTTTTGCCGCTCCATTCCGAACCAAGTGCTTGGTCGGGATGCGATAGCAGAATTCGAACAGCTCCCGATCGAGATAGGGGGACCGATTCTCGATGGAGAAATACATGGCGTTGAGGTCGTCCTCGTGAAGGATCACGGGCACGGCCTCGTGGAACATCTCATTAAGCGTCCGGTTGCGAAGCAAGGAGGGCGTGAAGTACTTTTCCGCGAAGGGCTCCGCCCAGTCATGCGTCAGGTATCGGCGGAAGCCGTCCGCGTCCAGGAAGATATGGTCCCGGAACGATGGGGTTTTGGCGAACAGGTCGGGGGCACGCAGGTGGGGATTCCGGACGAACGGCAGAACATACTGCTCCCAGGCCTGCCGGGCCGCCCTGAATTCTACAGGGTCGTCGCAGATTTCACACAGATAGGCCAGGTGATGATCGTAGTAGCCGGTAAAGAGTTCGTCGGCCGCAGTCCCGCTGACCGCGATGCGGTAGCCGTGCTGGGCGATGCTCTCCATGAGGAGCCAGTGCGCATAGTAGGTGATGGTGTACACCGGCGCATCGTGATACCGCACCAGGGTCCGTAGTTTCTCGAGGAAATCCCGGGTGTTGACCGGAACGGCCGTGTGCCGGATCCCCAGTTGCGCGACGGCGTAATCCACCATGTCCTGCTCTTCGTACCGCGCGTCGGAGTTGACGATCGTGAAGCCGTGGACGTCGTACCCGAACACCTGCTTGGCGACGCTGATCAGGGCATTCGAATCCACCCCGCCGCTCATGCAGAAGGCCAGGGGGACATCGGCGCGCAGGCGAAGCTCCACGGAACGAACTACACGATCCCTGGCCCCGGCGACCGCTTCCGCATACGTCATCCTGTCGTCGGGATGAAACACGGGTCGCCAGTACGTGAACCGTTCCTCCCGGCCGTCGGCGTCCAGCACCATGACGGTCGACGAGGGCAGCTCTTCCAGGCCGCGAAAAAAGGTGTGCTTCTCCTTGTAGAGCGCCTTGTAGCCATTCACCATGTACCGGAAGAGGTGATCGTCATTGATGTCAAGCCGTCTGCCCAGGAGCGTCGTGATGAACTTGACCTCGGAGCCGAAATAGAGACCCGAGGGATCCCGATACAAATAGAGAGGCTTTTCCCCGAAACGGTCGCGGCTGAAGATCAACGAGCCGGTCGCTTCATCGTACACAACCAGGCTCCACATTCCTTCACATCGATCGAGACCTTTCCACCCAAAGCGCGCAATCATACACAAGAGGACTTCGGTGTCGGACTCCGTCTGGAATCTCTCCCCGTTCCCCGACAGCTCCTTTCTCAGTTCCACGTAATTGTAAAGTTCCCCGTTGTACACCATCCATTTCGATCCTCGCCCGAACGGCTGATTGGCGCGCTCATCAAGGTCGATGATCTTGAGCCGACTGTGGAGAAGATAGACGAGATTGCCAGCCCGGTTGGTCCATTGACGAGATGCCACATGGTCGGGGCCGCGCCGTCGCATCAGGGCGAGCGCGGTCTCGAGGCGCTCCCGGTCAATCTGACGGGACCCGAAGTATCCGGCTATGCCGCACATCGTTGACCCCGACGATCACGCATCAAGGTGATACTCGAGCACGAGATCGTGCCGCCTGAGCGGCACCCGAAGGCTTCTCCCGATCATGGCAGCTGCGGCGGCCGGCGGGCTTCCGTTCCGTGGACGTACATATTCGAAATCAGCTGCACTGAGGTGGGTCCCGGCTGGCAGATCGCGGGCGGCGACCACGCTTCGCCTGGCTGTCACCGCGGCTTCCCGCTCGGCCGGAGACGGTTCTTTCTGACCGCTTCCGAGGATCCGCTCGAATTCATGCGCCACGCTCGTCAGACGCTTCATGTCCGCCGGGTCGGCCGAGAGAGCATGGTCGCGATATGAGGTCCGTGTCTTATCCAGGGTGAAGTGCTTCTCAATGATCCGTGCACCTTGGGAGAGTGCCAGCACGGCCGCTTCGATGCCGACCGTATGGTCGGAATAGCCCACGGTCAGGTTGAAGGTGCTGGCGAACGTACCAATCGCGCGCAAGTTCACTTCAGCCAGGGGCGTCGGATACAGACTGACGCAGTGTAGTACAGCCAGCCTGTCCGCCAGTGTCTCCCAGCCCACCTGCTTGGCGATCGTCTCGACCGCGATCCTCACCTCCTCCAGTGTCCCCATCCCGGTCGAGAGCAGGATCGGCTTGCCCAGATCCCCGGCTTTGACAAGCAGCGGGAGGAAATCGAGGTCACCCGAGGCGATCTTGATAGCGGCTACCGTTTCAGCGATGGCCTCGAGCGACCCCAGGTCGAAGGCTGAGGCCATGAACAGCTTGCCCTTACGCCGTGCCATTGCCGCCATTTCGATGAAGGTGGCCATTGGTAGGCGATACCGCAAGAGTTGGGCAATTCGCTCCGACTGGGAACAGTGCACTAGGCGCTCAGGATCGATGACCTGCACCTTGATGGCATCTACCCCCGCCTCCGCTGCCGCCTCCACCAACTCGAGCGCCAGCTTCGAGTCCCCCTCATGGTTGTTGCCGAGCTCGGCAACAACCATGACGTGCTGCTGAAGATCACAGGTGCCGAGTTTCATCCCTGTCCGCTCGAAGGTTAGACGTGCGCATGCAGCATATAGGCCGTTTCAACCACGTGAAAGCCGCACTTTTCGTAGAGGGCAATTGAAGGGATGTTCACGGCCTGCGTCCCCACCCTCAGCAGATCGGTATCGCCGCACGACTCGCGGATAAAGGACTCCACTAGACTCAGGCCCACACCGCGACGCTGATAGTCACGATGGACGCCGATTAGGTCGATGATCTGCACACGCTGCTCGCCAACCTTCGCTTTATTGACGGCCAGAAATCCGACGGGGTGACCATCCACCTCGGCCGCCAACAACCGGTCCCCGCGCTTATGGAGGCAGTAGTTGTCCACCCAGGCGCGTTTGACGGCATTCGCCACTTCGTTCGGGACCTGCGGATCCAAATGGAACCGAGAATAGACGAAGCAGGATTCCGCGATCTCCAAGATCGCCGGCCGCTCTTGGGGCAGACTGTCCCGTACCGGAACGGAGCGCTGCTGTAGTCCAAGGCACGAAGTGGATGGAGAACGCTCCAGCGTGACGTTCACGTCCACGACGCTGAATCCCAGACGGGTCAACGCGCTGACCTCGGCCACCCGCCGAGTAGAAAGCTTGGCGTAATAGAAGGCCGGCTTGACCTCACGGAAGATGGCTCCCTCTAAAAGAGGGATAGTCGCCTCCGTCGTTACGGCCGGGAACGAAACCTTCAGCACTGGACATCCGAAAATCGCCGCGAGCCAGGTATCGGGCTCAACGTCTACCCGGAGACCTTGATGTCCATCCATAGCTTGCCGCTCGGATCGAGGTCCCGATACCATTGAATATATTTGGGGAACCCTGTTTCGACTGGATTGCTCGGTGCGTACCCGAGCAGGTCCTTGGCCTTCTTGACGCTGAGGGTTCCGCGGAATGGCATCAACCGGTCCCGCTCGACGTACTTGACCGGTACACCCGGGAAATGCCGCCGCACAA
Organism: Nitrospira sp.; assembly: GCA_016873495.1. GTDB lineage: Bacteria > Nitrospirota > Nitrospiria > Nitrospirales > Nitrospiraceae > SYGV01. Next base: position 4,716 of record VGXC01000057.1, read on the forward strand.
TCGAAACCAAGTCGTTGATCGACCTGGACTGGCCATAGGTCATATTGAAGATCTGGCTGCGCGACGCCGGGTTCCGGATGACGAGCTTGATGCCTTCCACCAAGTCATCGACATAGGTGAAGTCCAGCCGCTCGCTGCCGTCCCCATCCACCTGAAGTTCGCAACCGCTTAGAGCACTCTCAAGGAAAAGTTGGCCCACACGGCGGCTGATGCAGCGAGGGCCGTACAAGGCCGAAGGTCTGATGATGGTGTAAGGCAGGCCGAAGACCTGCTGGTACGCGATCACGATCTTCTCTCCGGCAACCTTGAGCGCGCCGTAAATCCCGATCGGCTCCAGGGGATGGCCCTCATCGATCTCCTCCGAGAGAAAGTGGCCATACACCATGCTGGAAGATAAAAAGATGAAGTGAGCTTTACTGTTCTTAACTGAGTCGAGTGCGTTCTCAAGAGTCCGCAGACTGTGGTCAAAGGTGCTGTAGGGGTCCTTGTTCGAACGCGATGCGTGGGACACGGCAGCGAGATGCACAACCACTTCCGGCTGAATTTGATCCAGGAGTCGCCACATCGCCTGGTAGTCCCTCGCATCCTGCGTGAGCAGTGAGATCCCTGCCTGCCGGATCATGTCCAAGCGCTGATTGATCACACGGAGATAAAGATCACGCTCGGGCAGGTCGGAGTCGCTAGAAGCGATCCACAGGAGATTGTTGACCTGCAGGCTGTCGATGATGTGCACGATGGCACCCTCTTCTTTCAAGGAAAGCGCGAGATTGTGCCCGATAAAACCCGCCCCTCCGATCAGCACGATACGACGGCCTTTGAGATCATTCATGGGTTAATCCCCCAATGATGGTGGCAACCGTCTTGGCGATGTACCCGATGTCCTCTTCCCGCAAATGTGGGCCTACCGGCAGTGCCATCGACTGCCTGCTCAGACGACTGGCCTCAGGCACTGCATGACCCGCTTCTCCATATTTGTTGCGGTAATAGATCATTTGTGACACCGGCTTAGGATAATAGACACTTGTTCCGATTCCGGCGCCGTTGATTTTCGCAACCGCCTCGTCCCTGCGCTTAGCGAGCGGACCGTCCAGCACGAGACTCAGGCAGTAATGGCTGTTCGTCGAGCAGGGGTCGTCGGAATCCAGAATCGAGACATGAGGCATGTGGACGAACGCCGATTTCAATCGTGCAAAGTTTGTCCGGCGGCGGTCGAGATTCTCGTGCACTCTCCGAAGCTGCGCTACACCAAGCGCAGCCTGAAGCTCGCTCATGCGGTAGTTCAACCCCAAGGATGGCACGTCATACATGCCGGGCATGGACCGCTCGGTGTAGCTGCGATCGACGCCAAAGGCCCGCAGCCGACCTACCGCCTCCGCGACCTCGCGATGCCGTGACACGAACATGCCTCCCTCTCCCGTCGTCAGGTGCTTGACAGGGTAAAAAGAAAAGCACCCGGCGTCTCCGAACAGCCCTACATGTCGTCCCTGATAGCGGCTGCCAACGGCAATGGCACAGTCTTCAATGACCAGCAGCCCGTATCGAGAGGCTAGCGCCATGATCGCTGGCATCTGGCAAGGAATCCCAACGAAATGGACCACAGAGATCGCTTTCGTTCTTGCGGTGATGTGCGGGGCAATCTTCTCCGCCGTGAGGTTACCCGTCCGCGGATCGCAGTCTACAAAGACGGGGGTGGCTCCCACCCATTCGACGGCATGGACGGTCGCGACATGCGTCTGGGCCGGCACGATGACCTCATCGCCTGGGCCGATCCGGAAGTGCAAATAGGCCAGATGCAGGGCGGCCATGCACGAGCTGACCGACACGCAGAAGGCCCCGTCGCCGAGAAACTGGGCGAATTCCGTTTCGAAGGCCTGGCCCTGGGGACCGTGGGTTAATATGTGCCCATCCAGCACCTCCAACACTGCTTTGCGGTCGTCATCGGTAACCCAGGGCCTGGCGAAGGGGATGTTGGGTGCGGCGCTCATACGTACTCGATAGACAGGGCTTGTGACGAAGCCATGGCCCGATCAGCTGCGACACAGGCACTGATCACGTTGAGCTCGTGTCGGGCTTGCGCCGATGGATCGTCGCCGCTGAGAACCGACTTCACAAAGGCGGGAATCAGATCGCCCTTGGTCGCAGGCAGAGGGGACAAGTCAAGCACTTTGGCCGGATTATTTGGTTCCCTCGTCGTGTGCAGCCTGGCCCCCATATCATCATAGATGAACGTTGCTTTTGTACCGAACACCCGGACGACATGATGGTGCCGATGCACACAGCCGAAATTTGCGGTCACTTGTCCGATCATCCCGGACGGAAATTGGAATGTCGCACTCATAAAATCGTCGTACCGGAACTCCGTCCCCTTGGTGCAGATCCGATTCCCGACCGCCGTGACGACGGCCGGCCTTTGGCCGGTCAGCCACAGCATGAGATCGACGAGATGGACCCCGCCTCCCTGCATGACCGAGTAGTCCTTCACGTTCTTTCGCCAGCCGTCCGTGATCTTGTCGAGCCGACCGTAAAGGTAATCCCCGTCGAATGCGTAGACCTCACCCAATTCGCCAGTCTGGACCGCCTCCTTCAACCAGCGATAGACCGGGGCCGCTCGAAGGACTAGGTTAGACATCAAGTGGCAGGATGGACTACGTTCCCAGGCTTCCTTGATCGTCCGCAACTCTTCGAGGGATCGGCAGAGCGGCTTCTCCACGAACGTGTGCTTGCTGGCACACAACGCTTCCATCACTTGAGTGAAGTGCATGTCATCGAACGAAGCGATGGACACGAGGTCCACTGCCGCATCGCAGAAGATGGTCTGCGGGCTCTCGGCCTTGCTTCCCTCGCCCAGTCTCGCCGCCACCTCATCGATGCGGGTATCGTTAAGATCGTAGAGCCACCGTATCTTGCATTGCCCGCTACGGTGGTACGCCAGCGCGTGCTGCTCCCCGACACCTAAGCCGATCACTGCTACACTGAGCATGAGCGCGCGCTTCCCGTGCCTTGTTGCACCATCGCATTAGCCAACAGCTCGTCCACGCTGTCCTCGGCCAGCCCTTCGAGATGACGGAGATCCTCGACCGTGTCCACAGCCATGTGCAGGTCGGCAAGCTTCGGATCCCGAGAGGCAACGTTGATGATTCGGAACCGGGATGCGTTTCGGTAGAAATAGGGCGTCACGTGCTCGACATCTTCTGCCGTCAAGGCTTCGGGATTCACTGAGAGCAATGTCCTCGTTCGGATAAACTCGGCATTCTGGCCCTTGGGCCACGTGCGAGGGAAAATTGTCGTCACCAACCCGCAATCGGACCCTTCGGCTTGTTCGAGCACCACCCGGAGGATCCTGGGGCTGAGGAGCGGGCTGTCGGCGTTGATTCGCAGAATCCAGTCGCAAGGATATTGTCGTGCACAGAGCCGAAACCGCTCGAACACGTTGTCGAGTGGCCCACGAAACAGGGGATATCCCATAGACTTCGCGAAGAGCGCGAGCGGATCGTCCGATGGCTCATCGCTTGTGACCAGAACGACGTTGGACGGGGAACAGACCTGGGCTGCTGTGGCAAGCACATGCCAGACAAGCGGCTTTCCTCGGAACGGAGCCAGGACTTTCCCGGGAAAGCGCTGGGAAGACATCCGAGCCTGGACAAAGGCTCTGACTTTAGACATCACGGTAATGGCCAGCGTGAAGGAAGGGGGCAGTTAAATTGCGGCAATTCGCGCGCGCGAGGGCAAGAAGCAGAATGTGTAGCGCATGAAGCAAACAACATTGGCCTCATGAAACCGAATAAAATTGTCGGTACCAATCCACAAACCGAGGGATGCCAATCTCGATAGGCGTCTCGGGCCTGAAGCCGACAGCCTCGGTGAGATCCGCCACGTCCGCAAAGGTCACCGGGACATCGCCTGGCTGTAGGGGCAGGAAACACTTCTCCGCGGTCCGGCCCAACGCCTGTTCCAGCACTGCGATGAACCGCAGCAGGTCCACTGGCTGATGATTGCCGATGTTATAGAGCCGGTAGGGCGCGGCACTGCTGCGTGCATCGGGATGCTGACTGCACCAGGCCGGATTGGGTTCAGCCGGCTTATCGAGCACCCGGACGACCCCTTCGACGATGTCATCGATATAGGTGAAGTCGCGCTGCATCTTGCCGTGATTGAACACCTCGATGGGTTGGCGCTGGAGAATCGCTCGGGTGAATGTGAACAGCGCCATGTCGGGCCGGCCCCAGGGGCCGTAGACGGTGAAGAAGCGGAGCCCCGTACAGGGAATGCCATACAGATGCGCATACGCGTGCGCCATCAGCTCGTTGGCCTTCTTGGTGGCGGCATAGAGGGAGAGGGGATGGTCCACGTTGTCGCGCACCGAGAACGGCAGGCGGGTGTTCGCGCCGTAGACCGAACTCGACGAGGCGAACACCAAGTGCTGGACCCGCGCGTGCCGGCAGCCCTCAAGGATATGGAGAAAGCCCACGACATTGCTGTCGATGTACGGCTGCGGGTTCACCTGCGAGTACCGCACCCCCGCCTGTGCGGCCAGATGGATGGTCCGATCAATGCGATAGCGGGCGAACAGGCTGGTGATCGCGTCGCGGTCGCAGAGATCCAGTTTGAGGAACTGAAAGCCTGGAAACGGGGCCAGGCGCGCCAGGCGCGCCTCTTTCAGCCGGGGGTCGTAATAGTCATTCAGGTTGTCCAGTCCGAGGACGTGATCGCCCCGCTCCAGGAGACGGCAGGCCACATGGTAGCCAATGAACCCCGCGGCTCCGGTGACCAGTACTGTACGTGTCGTGTCGGCCATGCTTGCTCGGCTGCGCGGTCATGCCGGGCGCTTAGATCGGCACGACATCGGTAGCGTCAATTTCGACGGCGGCCGCTTGTTTGATCAGGTGGACCGAGAGCACGAGGCGGCACCGTTTATCTTTCCGCAGCAGAATGCCCCGAATCCCTTCCAGCGGACCACGGGTGACCTCGACCGCCATGCCCTCGCGCAGATACGGATGCGCGTCGTAGGGCAGGGTGGTCGTCATCAAGGTCTTGAGCGCGTCAATCTCTTCTTCGGGAATCGGTTCGCGCCGCTCTCCCCCGCCGACGATCATGACGACGCCGGGCACCATGAGGATCGGCAAGCGGTCCTGCCAGGAGAACCGGGCAAAGCAATAGCCTGAAAACAGTGGCACCTCGACTTTCTTCTTCCGATCCTTCCAATGATTCAGGCGGATCAGGGTCGGCAGCAGCCGTTCAATCCCCTGCCGGGCCAGGTGATCCCGGACGAGTTTTTCATGCCGCGAGCGGGTGCGCAGGGCATACCAGCGGGGAAGAAGATGGCCTTCAGGCATAGCTCCGCCCTTTCACTTACATACCCAAACTTCCTGCCCCAATCCCTAGATAGCAGGGGCTTTCTCTACACAACAGAACCCGATTGGGAAATCGATCCCTGAGTTCCAGGAACCAGGGCTACGATCTTTTCGCGTGACACCCCTTCCTGAACAATCTGCAACCGAGCTTTTTCTGTATCTTCCAGGTCCGCAATCAGCACCGCATCAAAATCGCACGTTGATAAGGCCATTACGGGCAGGAGAGGATACGAGAGAAAGGTCCCTTCACCACTTCGGTTTACAAATCCCACCAGTGCCAGGTCCATCTCGCGAAGAGTGAGGTAGGCCAATTCGGCCAATTCACCGGTGCCATAGATGACAAGCCGCTTCGAGCCCGTGCTCGACAAGTCCCCAAGAACCTGCTTCAGCCGCTCCCGTACCTCCCGGTAGTAGTAGAGGGAGTACTGCATGTATTGGTAGGTCAGGCGTGATTTCTCGGCGATTCCATGTGGCGTCAGAAGATACTTGATGCGATTTCTGGGGATGGTGGTGACCTTGATATAACCCTTCTTGATCAGGCGCTTGAGGTACAGATTGGTCAGCCCAAGCGCGACCCCGAGAGTTTTCGCCAGCGTCCGTTGTGTGACCGATCCGTCCTTCTCGAGTTCGTTGAGAAGCTGAAGCTCTCGGCGAGACCGTAAGTTCATGTAGGGTTTTAATATTGGGTATAGTCACATTCCGGCCACCTGAATTATGCTCCAGGTGGCATGAAGACTGGCGATCGATGCCCTCGGTGCCATGCAGAAAAAGTTGGGCGATTCGACGGGACAAACGCCGTTGTGGAACCTGTCGATACGAGTGGCGTCCCGGCCAGTTGCCGCTGCGGCTGACCCGGCGGCAATGGCGGGCACTGGTGCGTTATTTTCTGCTGGGAGTCAGCAGCGCGCAGATCGCGCAACTCGCTGACCTCGAACGACGCCGCGGGCTGCGGGCCTTGGCGCAGGTGCGCCAGCGCCTGGCCCTCGATGTGCCAACCGTCTTCAGTGGCATCGTCGAAGTCGACGAGACCTAGCTGGGCGGCCAGTGGTGGAACCGCCGCCATCGCCCGCGTGGCAGTCCACGGGGGCGCGGCACCACGCTGAAGACGTCCGTCCTGGGCATTCATTGCCGCGGCGGCCATGTGTGGGCCCACGTGGTGCCGGATATCAGCCGACTGACGTTGCAGGCCTTGATCCGGCGTCGGGTGCAGCGGGGAGTGATCGTGTGTTCGGATACGTTGGGCGGCTACACCGGCATTACCGCTAAAGGCTCTGTGCATCGGCTCGTTGCCTCTGGACAGGGGTACTATCGCCGTGGAGCCGGCACCCATATCAACGGCATCAACGGCCTGAAAAGCCTCTGGGGCTATCTCAAGCGCCGCCTGACCGCGAAAGACGGCATCCGCCGCGCTCGGTGGCCATTGTACTTGGCCTAATATGTCTGGCGCTACAATCATCGGAAACACTCTCTTGAGAAGCAGCAGCGACTCGTGTTGAACCTACTCAGTCACCGTCCCCAATTGGTGGCTGGAATGTGACTTTACCCTAATATTTAGGTTTGAGGTTCATAATTTGAACACGTCACACTATTAGAGTCAAGGGAAAAGCAAAGTCCCATGTGAAAAGTCTTCGCCGGGTTTACTGAGGAAGTGCGCTATGGCGAATAATGGGGGAGAGGTTTCCTCTTAAACTTGCGTTCTCCTATCGCCGGGAGCATGTTAACTTTCGACGAAGTTGGTGCATCATTGGCAACTTTGGCTAGCCTTTCTCTCACTTTTCCTCTGATAAGTCAAGACCTTCGACCAACCGCCATTAGGAGAGAAAGCAATTCAGGAATGGCTAGGGGAAGGCTTGCCGTACTACAGGATAAGGTGGGGCGCCATGATCCGGACTAAAGCCCAAGCACGACCTTTTCTACCTCTCGTCGCGAGCCAACCCCATCATGCCGGACCATGTCAGCGACCGATCAGCCCATAAACACCCCAGACCGATGGCGATGGTCGTAAGCCATTGAGTGCCATGCAACAAAGTTGCGAAGGCAGCAGCCCTCGTGGGCTCGGTTCCGGCCACCAATGCCAGCCCAGCAACGCAGAAACCATGAAAGGTACCTGCAAATCCCGGGGCCGACGGGATAGCGACTCCAAAGAGGACAATGAGGAATACCAGAGTGGTTTGGACCGAAGTCAGCCCCAGAGCAAACCCATCCGCCAACACCTGAAAGGATGCAATCGCACTGACCCACACGAGGATGGACAGAGCGGAAACCACCGCCCATTGCCACCCGCTTCGGAGTCCACACAAGCCTTCAAGAAAACGATGCAAAAGCTCCAATCCGCGCGCAGACCAAGGGTTACGACTCTTGGCCATCCACTGTTCCGCGGCCCTGAGCAGCCCAGTGCGAAACAACACAGCGCTGACAAGACCTCCAATACCAACGACCACAATCACCAGAATAATCAAGCCGGACCGTTTGAGCAGGCTGGAGGCTCCCGTCTCTAGGTCAGGCACGACAGCCAATCCAACACCAAGAAACGCCAACGCCGCGATCACGTCAAAAAGTCGCTCGACCACGACGCTGGCGAGTGCGGTCGGCATAGGCGTGTGTTCTCGTCTGGCCAATACCCAAGCCCGTACTACTTCCCCGAGCCGGGCCGGCAGGAGACTATTGGCCATGAATCCGATAAAAGTGGCTGACAGCAACGACCGGATACCAACGCGATTGCCCTCGATCAATAGAAATCGCCAGCGCACGGCGCGAATAATGAGGCTGAGCATAGCGGCAAAGAGGCTGGCCAGGACCCAGAAGATGCCAATCCGGCTGATTCCTGCTGCCATGGCGGTAAGATCGACGCCGCGAAATGCGTACCAAAGGCAGGCAGCGCTAATGAGAATTCCGAATAGGAGACTGAAAAAGACTCGTCTAGGCACGACGCTCTATAATGGTATCCACGATGCAGTGGCAAAGGGCAAGGTGGGTAATCTCGACATGGCCATACGAAGTGGACGCCGCATAGAAGTTAACCCGACCCAAAGGTCGCAGGGGATTGTCCGGTTTGAAGCCTGACAGCGTGATCAGGTCGCAGCCCTTGGCCTGTCCCGCCTTGACTGCCCGAAGGATGTTCTCCGATCGTCCCGAGCTGCTGATGGCGATGAGCACATCCCCTTCATCCGCAAACATCTCAACCGGCTTTTCGAAGACGTGCGGATGGCCGTAGTCGTTGCTGATGCAGGTCAGCAGGGAGCTGTCATTGAATGCGATCGCGCGTATCCCTCCGTTCTTCCAGTAATCCACCGCCTGATGAGAGGCAATGGCAGCGCTTCCCCCATTGCCGATAAAGATCACCTTGCGACCAGCGCCCGCGCAGCTTGTGACCATGGCGATGGCCTGCTCGATGCCCTCAACGAGACCCAGAGGACTGCCACACCCCCGCGTGGCCTCCACGCCTCGGAATACGGCCGCCAGCTCGTCAAAATAACGCGTTGGCCCCATCTCTCGTCTCCCCTCTCCAGACGATGACGGAGATTACTTCAGCAGCCGCCGTGATGAAATCCCCCAGCTACCTGCTCAGATATTGGAACCACGCCCTGGTCGCCCCAGCGATAGAGTCCGGCGTCCAGACTGGAGCGGAACGCCAGTCTTCGATGTTGGCCAGCAGCCGGGCGACACCTTCCTCAAATGACACCTCAGGCTTCCACTGCAACTGCGTACGGATCTTGGTCGTGTCGGCAAAAGTACAGTCCGGCTCCCCAGGGCGCTTGGGAATGCAGACGACAGGTCCGCCAAGCAACTCGACCAGCCGATTGACACTATACGTACAACCTGAACCCACGTTAAAAATCTGCTGCCGGGCGTCCGATTCGGCCGCGGCCAGGAACGCCCGCGCCACATCAGTTACGAAGGTGAAATCCCGAGTCTGAGTCCCATCCCCCACAACAGTAAACGGCTTCCCGTTCAGCTTCTGCGCCAAAAACACGCCAAAGACCGCTCCATAGGTTCCCGAGGTGCGGGAACGTGGGCCAAACACATTGAATAAGCGCAAGGACACCACCGGCAACCCGTACACATGCCCCCAATGTAGGACGATCTGCTCCCCCAAGGCCTTGGTGAGCGCGTAAGGGTACTGCGGACGAAGCTCTGCCGTCTCCGGAGTCGGAAATACGTAGGGGATGCCGTAGCAGGAGGAGGATGCGGCATAAACGAACCGCTTGACTTCCGCAAGACGCGCCGCCTCCACGACCGCCAGGGTACCATCCACATTCGCCCGATGATATTCCAACGGTCGCTGAATCGAGGGGACGATGTCGGCCAAGGCCGCCAGGTGAAAGACCCAGTCCGCCCCGTCAAAGTAGGGGCAGATCATGGGGAGATCCCCCACCTCCACCCGGTGGAACGATAGCCCGGCGCTGCCTTTCAAATGGGCCAGATTTTCCAGTCGGCCGGTGGAAAGGTTATCCAACACGACCACTTGATGACCGCGCTGCAAGAGCAGCTCGACGAGATGGCTTCCGATGAAGCCGGCACCGCCGGTAACGATCGCGTACACGATGCAGTCTGCTCCTTATCGTCCTGTCCGGCCCACTGCTCCGACCGCCCTGCAAAACGGAGGGATCATAGCAGAACACCCGTCGCCCGACAACTGGGGTGAGCAGGAGCCTGCCGTTCACGCAGCACCAGCGCCAGTCTCTCGCAACCGCGGGACTCCCAGACGAAAACGAAAGGCTCACGCCGAAGCAAGGTCTTAACCTAGAGAAGGTAGAGCAGGTTCGAGAGACAAACGAGCATCCGGATCTCATGCCGGCCGACCCGGCAGAGAGTCAAACGGCTCCTGCACTAACCTTTCGTGCGGTGATCTGGTACGCAACGTGTACCAGCGCGGAAGGTTATCTGTCCCGGGCACAGCTTCGCCCTCTCACTTACAGCGAATCATTACAGAACGAACTATCAGCCGGGCACTAGGGATCAGTCCTGACAGAAAACTACCCACCAGTCGAACCAGCGTCAGCAAAGTCTCGGACAGACCTTTATGAGGAATTACCGGTTTATTACTTATTACATGGAGCGCACGGTGGCTAGGCGCTGGGGGGGTGGAATTTGCTCCCGGGACTGGCACCAAAATCTTGGTTTAAGCAGAATAGCTTTCTTACCATACGTCATTACTGGTTATCCACATGCCTGATCTTCTCCTACCCCCTTGGAAATGAACGTCTTTTTCTCACACAGCACGATAAAAGTCAAGAAAAATGGCGACTCTATATATTGAAAACTTCTTAATAACAAAGGGTCAAGACTACCACAGCACCCGGTTCACACAGGGCGCATACCGAGCACAATCTACTAGAGGCTTAGCCACGCCGGCATACTGGAGGGCTGGATCCAAGGCCATGCAGGACAATCACAAGTTGTTGCGAAAAACTGAACGTGCTCGCGACGCCCTCCCTACGCCTTGCCCTTGGCTCGCATGAACGGTGGGTCGTCGTGGTCCAGGCGATGAAGGAGAACTGGGTCAAGGGACTCTGCAGTTGAGACCACCCCTGTTCCACCATCAGCAGTGGGCCGAAAGACATCGAGGGCATGGCTGTAGTG
>VGXC01000058.1 GCA_016873495.1 Nitrospira sp.
TGGCGGGGACCTCCAAAGCAAAGAGCCGAATCAATGCCCGGAGTTGTCGGGTCGACAAATGAGTCCTGGGCAACAAGGAAGAGGCCATGCTTCAGCATAAAAAGACTTCCAAAACTAGACAAGCTCCATTTTAAATTTGCACGCGCTTCTGACCCTCAGTAAAAGCAGGCTTTCTCCAAGCGAAATTTCTTTGACCCCATTCCATGGGCCGATATCATTGTCTTGCGGTGGGAGTGCAGAGAAGAAAGATAATTGAAAATTACCGGACTTGTAGTAGGTCTGTCGCCATACCCATTTAAGAATAAAGAAAAGGGTAACGAACAGTCCACCCAGCACACCAAAGACTTGAATGCAATCAGGGTCAAGCAGAGAGCTGGGAAGCCGAAATAGGCAAATCACGATGCCATCACCAAAAAACGACAGCCAGTCTATTGAGCATTTTCACTGGGCGAACTCCTGCGTGATGTTGTGTGTACAGAGTCATATTGCCCAGCCTTGTCGTTGCGTCTCACCGCCAGTAGCTCGCGAAACATCCGCAGCCCGTCGCGGAGCACCCGCACTTTGGAACCAGGCTGGTCGGCCCAGTTGATCGGCACTTCGGCGATCCGATAGCCGCGGCGCTGGGCGACGTAGAGCAGTTCCAAGTCGAAGCCGTAGCCGTCGATGCAGGAAACGGCAAACAAGTCTTGGGCGACGGAAGCTCGGAACAGCTTAAAGCCACATTGCGTGTCCCTGATGCCGGGAATGCCGAGACGTTGGACGAACCAGTTGAAGAGGTTTCCCGAGACGGACCTGTGCCAGCGGACCCGGACCTGATAGCGGGCATCGCGGTAGGCCAGGGGGCGGGAGCCGATCGCCAGATCGGCTCCGTTGTCAATGGCTGCTTCCAGCCGTTCCAACTCCTGGATCGGAGTGGCTCCGTCTGCGTCGGCCATGAGGCGAAGCTCGCCGCGGGCCTGCTGCATGCCGGTCCGCACTGCGTGGCCCTTGCCCTTGTTCGTCGGGAGCCGGATGAGCCGTATCGCAGGGTGCTGAGTCTGGTACCGCTCCACAACCGAACCTGTTTCGTCCCGACTTCCATCGTCCACGATCAGGATTTCATAGGGCTGGCCTCTCTGCCCCAGATAGGCCGAAATGTGCTGCAAGTAAGGCAGTATCCGCTTGGCCTCGTTATAGGCAGGAATGACGATGGAGAGGGGAATGGTCTGGTTCTGGGGGGATGCCGTCACGCGGACTCCGAATTGGCGCCAGACTACCCGGCAACCGGGTGGATTGCAAGACGATTTGCAAAGGATACGAGGCTTGACAAATCCACCCCCTTGGCCTGATCGTAACAATTGATAGGCGAGTGACAAACCCTGTTGAGCGGGAGGTCGGGCATGCGGAATCATCGAGCGAGGGCCTGGCTCTTGTGCGCAGCTTCTGTCCTCTCTCTGACGGGTCTTTCTGCCTGCGCGACGGTCGTGCCACCCAATCGGTTGGCCGACTATGTCGGGCTGCAGGCGGTGCGTGAGACTCCGCCTGATGTGCCCCTGCCGGACCGTCGGCCGCTGAAGGCCGGGTTGTTGTTGATCGGCGACACCACGGCGCCTGACGCGTCGCCCACCCTTCCGGATCAAGCCTTGATCCAGATGGCCGAGCAGTTGCAGCAGCAGTTTTCCCAGTTCCTGCCCCTGACCATCGAGAAAATCGTTCCGGCCGACGGGGTCCGCCCGGGCAACGGCCTGGCACCGTTCGCCGAGATCGGCCGGAAGCAGGGCCTGGACTATCTGGTCCTGGTCATCGCCTCGGCAACCGAAGTGGAATATCCCATCTACGTGGCAGTGGGAGGGACGACCAATGTCGTGCCAGGATTACGGCGGGACAACTGGTCTTTGGCCGAAGTGGCCTTGCTGGATGTGCGCAGCAGCCAGGTCCTGGTCCATGCCGAAGGGCGGGGCTGGGCCACGCTGGATCGCGCGACGACACCTGACGTCAATCAATGGTATCCGGTCATCTGGAAGCGCCCCCTGGAGCCGAACTGGCGCTGGTGGCCGCCCACCTACGAAAGCGCGCCCCATACCTTGCGTGTGATCGCCATGCACGAGGCGGTCAAGCGGCTGGTGATCAATTTCCAGGACGCCTGGCTCAAGAAACGGGAAGCGGAATTTGCGGCGCTCCGAGGGTAAGCCTTGAGGATGGCGTCGCCCACGGGGCGGCGCGGTCCCGTCCGATCCTGCTCCTGTCTTCCTCCCCGTCAAACCCGCCAAACAGGCTCTGATTAGGACGTTTTTGTCTTTGAACGAGCGAGCGGGGATAGTGTAGAATGTGCAGACCATGCGCCTGGCCTCGGTGTCACGGCACCGCAGCCAGACCAATCAGCAACCGCAGGGAGAATTGAGGGCAATTATGCAGATTCGGGAGCAAGGTGGTCTGTTCCATCGGGGTCGGCGGGCGGGCGGCTATGCCCTAAGCGCGGTGATTCTCGGCGCCGGCATGATTGGGCTGGTCGCGGGAGTGCTGCCATCCTACCAGGCGATCAGCGAAGCGGCGGTGCCCGCGGGGATGGCTCAAGGCTTCTCCGACATCGTCAAGAAAGTCACGCCGGCCGTGGTCAATATCGCGGTGGTCGGCGGAGAAAGGGGCAGCCGTGAGCGGGGACCGCGCCGCCGGCCTCTGCCTCCCGGTCCGTTCGGCGGGCCGCCCGGCGGAGGACCTCCCGGCGACGAACCGCCCGGTGGCATGGAGCCGCCAGGCATGGAGCCGCCAGGCATGGAGCCGCCGATTCCGCCACCGCCAGGACCTCCGGGCCGGCCGGACCAGAGCGCCGGATCCGGGGTCATCATCGACGCCTCCGGGCACATCGTGACGAACAATCACGTGGTGGAGAACGCGTCGCAGATCACCGTCACGTTGAGCGACAAGCGTGAATTCCAGGCGAAAGTGGTCGGGACCGATCCCAAGACCGACCTGGCCGTGATCAAGATCGAAGCCAAGGACCTGCCCGCGATCAAGTGGGCCGATTACGACCGGCTGCAGGTGGGCGATCTCGTCCTGGCGGTGGGCAGCCCCTTCGGGCTCAGCTCGACCGTGACGCTCGGCATCATCAGTGCGCTGGGTCGTGGGAACGTGGGAATTGCGGACTACGAGGACTTCATCCAGACCGACGCGGCGATCAATCCCGGCAATTCGGGCGGGGCGTTGGTGAACATGAACGGCGAGCTGATAGGCATCAATACCGCCATCTTCTCCCGCACCGGCGGGTCGGAGGGGATCGGGTTTGCGATTCCCAGCAGTATCGCTGTGGATATCGTCGAGAGCCTGCGCAAGTCCGGCAAGGTCGTGCGGGGCTGGATGGGCATCGCTATCCAGGAAGTTACGCCGGCGCTCGCTAAGTCCTTCAAGCTGCCGGAAGCGCGCAAGGGCGTGCTCATCAGCGACGTCAACGAAAACGGTCCCTCCGCCGCCGCCGGCCTCAAGCGGGGCGACGTGATCGTCGGGTACGACGACAAGGAGATCCAGAACGTCAGCCAGTTGCGCAACATGGTGGCGCGCACGGGCGTGGGCCGCAATGCCAAGGTGAAGGTCCTGCGGGATGGAAAAGAGCAAGTCATTTCGGTCAAGGTGGCCGAGCGGCCCTCGGACGAAATGCTGGCCAAGAAGGAACCCGTGCCGGCCGCGCCGGGGGAATCCGTCAAGCCGCCGGACAATGTGCTGGCGTCCCTTCGGGTGCAGTCGCTGGATCAGGAAACGATGAGCCGGCTCAACATTCCCGCCAAGACGACGGGCGTGGTCATCAACCAGGTCGAGCCGGGGAGCTCGGCGGAATCCGCGGGCATCCAGCGCGGAGATGTCGTCCAAGAGGTCAACCACGAGGTCATCAAGAGCCTGGACGATTATCACAAGGCCGCCGCCAAGATTAAGAAGGACGAAATGGCGGTGCTGCTGCTGAGCCGGCAGGGCAACAACCTGTTCGTGGCGGTGAATCCGAAGTGACCAGCAGTCAGCATTCAGCCGTCAGCGGTCAGCAGGATTTCCGGGCCGAGAGCTGATAGCGAACGGCTGAGGGCTTTTTATGTCCGACAGGGGCCAGTTCACCCAGTGGCTGCAAGACACGATCTTCACGCCGCTGGAAGACAAGAAAATGCCGGTCATGGAGCACCTCGTGGAGCTCCAGGTTCGGCTGACGCGTGCGGTCATCATCGTCGGGATTCTGTTCGTCGGCACCTTCTTCTTCGCCGATCAATTGGTCCAGTGGCTCCGGGTCCCGTTGCAGAATGCGTTCATCCCGGGGAAGCTGGAATGGGTGCCGACGGACCTGCCCTCCATTCCCTTCGTGTTTCTGGCGCCGGCCGAGGCGCTTTGGCAGAACGTCAAGGTGGCCGGACTGTTTGCGTTGGTTCTGTCCACCCCCTACGTACTCTGGGAAATTTGGCAGTTCGTGGTGCCGGGCCTGCACGTCCATGAACGGCGGTTTGTCGGCCCCTTCGTCCTGATCAGCACCGTCGCGTTCTATGCCGGCATCCTGTTCTCCTTCTTCTTCGTCCTGCCCTTCGCCTTGAATTTTCTGGTCTCCTACGGCGTCAACGCGGGGTTCATTCCCCAGATTTCCATCGAGGCCTACGTGGGCTTCGCCCTCTGGTTCCTGCTGGTCTTCGGGGTGATCTTCGAGGTGCCGCTGGCGATCACCTTGATGGCCAAGATCGGCTGGGTGGATGCGCCGTTTTTGAAGAAGTATCGCAAGTGGGCGTTCCTGGGCGCGTTCATCTTTGCCGCTTTGCTGACGCCGACGCCCGATCCCTTCAACCAGTGCTTGATGGCTCTCCCGATGTACGTGTTCTATGAAGTGGGGATCGTGAGCGCCGGGTTCTTCGGCAAGAAGCGCAAGTTGGCCGAAGCCCAGGCCGAGGCTACCGCGCCGTCCAAAACGGGCATGGTGCCGACGATGGCGCCCAAGCCGGCCATGGCGGCCGAGAGCGAATATGTAGGAGTGCCGCAAGGCCGTTCCCGCTAGTCATATCATCAGGGACTTCCATGCGCGTGGCTGTGGTCGTCATCAGCAGCAAGATCCTGTCCGGGCGCGAGCCGGACGAAGGACGCAAGGCGGTCGAGCAGATGATCGCCGAGCTGCCAGGCACCCTGGTGTCCTACGAGGTGATCGCGGATGAGCGCGAGGCCATCCGTGACCGGTTGTTGTTTCTGTGTGGGATCGAGTCGCCCGATCTGATCCTAACGCTGGGCGGGACGGGAGTGCGGCCCACCGACTGGGCGCCCGAAGCCACCCGCGAGGTGATCGAAAAAGAAGTGCCGGGCATCGGCGAGGCCATGCGGCAAGAGAGTCTCAAGAAAGTCCGGACCGCCATGCTGTCGCGCGGGACGGCGGGGTTGCGGGGCGACACGTTGATCGTGAACCTGCCCGGCAGTCCAAAGGGGGCCAAGGACAATTTGGCCGTGCTGGCTCCGATCCTGGAGCACACGGTGGAAAAAATACGGCCGGGCCAGAAGCCGGTCTAGAAGGAGCCGATATCCGTTATGCCGAAAGAACTGAACATCATTCAGCAGCCGTCCGGCTCGGGAAGCGGGGACGCCTGCACCTACATGTGGGCCTGCGCGATCTGCGACGAAAACGAAACCTGCCAGAAGGATAAGGAAGGCCACAGTCGCTGGCTGGTCACCAAGCGGATGGAGCGGATCGAATACAAAGTCCTCGTGATGAGCAACAAGGGCGGGGTGGGCAAGAGCACCGTCACGACCAACCTGGCGGCGAGCCTGGCGTTGAAAGGCTACGAGGTCGGTATCTGTGACATGGACATCCACGGACCCAACATTCCCAAGATGGTGGGGGCCGAAGGGCAGAAGCTCAAGATCAGCACGGGCGGCGGCATCATCCCGTTCCAGGCCTACAATCTCAAGATCGCCTCCATGTCGTTCCTGCTGCAGAACCCGGACGATCCGATCATCTGGCGCGACGCCTATAAGTACGAATTCATCAACCAGTTGTTGGGCGGGGTGGAGTGGGCGGACCTAAATTTCCTGCTCGTGGACCTCCCGCCCGGTACGGGCAACGAGTCGGTGACCACGATCGATCTGATCGGGAACGTGAGCGGCTGCGTGATCGTCACGACCCCGCAGGAAGTGGCCTTGCTGGACTCGCGCAAGTCGGTGACCTTTGCCAAGGACAGCGAGATTCCGATCATCGGCATCGTGGAGAACATGAGCGGGCTGGAATGTCCTCACTGCCACCAGTCCATCGAGGTCTTCCGCAAGGGCGGCGGCGAAGCCTCCGCGGGCGACATGGGCGTGCCGTTTCTCGGACGCATCCCGCTGGACCCGGACGTGGTCAGCCAGTGCGACGCGGGCGAGCCCTTCGCCATGTTCTATTCGGATTCACCCACGGCCGAGTGCTACCACCAGATCGCCAACAGGGTGGAGGCCTTCTGCAAGAAAAGCGGGTCGCTGCTCAGGGTGACGCCGAAAAGACACTGAGAATTTTGAATTGTGAATGGTGAATGTTGAATTTCGGACAATGACAATTAAGAATTCAAAATTCAACATTGAGAATTAATATGTCAGGACTCACGCCACTCCACGAAGCGCAGAAGATCGTCCTAGACGCCACACTGGCGTTGGGGCTTGAAAAAGTCGGGTTGGTGGAATCCCTCGGGCGCGTGATCGGTGAGGACCTGGTCGCGTTGCGAGACAATCCGCCCTGGGACAACTCGGCGATGGACGGCTTCGCCGTGCGCCACGAGGACATCAAACAGGAGCATGCAATCGGCAAGCCGGTCGTGCTGAAGGTGGTCGAGGACGTGCCGGCGGGCAAGGTGGCGACCAAATCGGTGGGGCCGGGAGAGGCGATCCGGATCATGACCGGCGCGCCGGTGCCCAAAGGGGCCAACGCCGTCATCAAGGTGGAAGACACGGAGCATACCCCGGACTCGGTCACGGTGTTCAAGCCGGAGCCGTTGAGCTCCAACATCCGCCCGCAGGGCGAGGACGTGCGCAAGGGCGACTGCATCATCCCCAAGGGCACACAACTCCGGCCGGGCGAAGTGGGAATGCTGGCCATCCTGGCCAAGCCATTCGTGTTTGTCTATCAACGCCCTCGGGTCGCCATTCTCTCCACCGGCGACGAGCTAGCCGATTTGGACGAACGGTTCGACGAGAACAAGATCATCAATTCCAACAGCTATGGGATCGCCGCGGCGGTGCAGGAGGCGGGCGGCATTCCGATCCTGCTGGGCATCGCCAAGGATCAGCCGGCCGTGCTGAAGGAAAAGATTTCGCACGGCCTGAATGCCGATATCCTGGTCCTCTCCGGCGGCGTCTCGATGGGCGACTACGATTTCACCAAGGCCGTGTTCAAGGAACTGGGCGCGGAGATGAATTTCTGGAAGCTGGCGATCCGCCCCGGCCAGCCCCTGGCCTTCGGGAAGATCCAGGGCAAGCTGGCCTTCGGACTGCCCGGCAATCCCGTGTCTTCCATGGTGACCTTCGAGCAGCTCGTGCGGCCGGCCATGTTGAAGATGTCCGGGCATCTTAGCTACGGCCGGCCGGTGGTGCAGGCGGCATTTCAAGAAACGTTTTCCAAGCGGACCGACCGGCGTCATTTCCTGCGCGGCATCCTGACGCGCGAGGCGGGGGGCTTTACGGTGCGGACCACGGGCGATCAGGGGTCCGGCATCTTGACCTCGATGGTCAAGGCCAATTGCCTGATCGATATTCCGCAAGAAACGGAACGGCTGAAGCCGGGCGACCCGGTGACCGTGCAGGTACTGGGCGAGCCCCAGTGGGATCGCGAGCCGGCTGCGCCGTCTTCAACCGGCCATCGGCAATCCTGTTGCTGAACGGATAAGGGCTCTACTGCATGGCGATGCCCATCCCCATTCTCTGTTTTGTCGGACGGTCCAACAGCGGGAAAACGACGCTGATCGAGCGGCTGATCCCCGAGCTGGTCCTGGCCGGGTACCGCGTCGCCACCGTCAAGCACACGGGGCACGGGTTCGATCTGGACACGGAAGGCAAGGACAGTTGGCGCCACAAGCGGGCCGGGGCCAGCACCGTGATGGTGCTTTCCAAGGGCAGTCTGGCGATGTTCTCGGACGTGTCGGATGAGATCAAGGTGGAAGAACTGCGGGACCGGTTTCTGGACCGGTCCATCGATCTGATCATTGCGGAAGGCTGGAAGAACGAAGGCTATCCCAAGGTCGTCGTCTTGCGGGACGAATTGGGAGAAGTGCCGGTGTCGCTGGATGGCCTGCTGGCGGTGGTGTCCAACAAGCCGGTCACCCTCCCGGTGCCCTGCATCGATCCCGACGACATCAAGGGGTTAAGCGACCTCATCGTCAAACATTTTCCCAAGCGGCGCACGGAGGCATGAAGAAGCCCAAAGCCATCGTCTTGGTGGCGATTTTCCTCGGGGCTGCGGCCCTGGGCGGGGCCGCCGTGCCGCTGACCAACCATCCCCAGTTCTGCGCCAGTTGCCATAACATCCGCCCGTCCTACGACTCCTGGGTGAAGTCCTCGCACAAGGAGGTGGAATGCGTCACCTGCCACGTGCGGCCCGGCGTGGAAGGGTTCATCCACGACAAGGCCTACGCGGGTCTCAAAGACGTGGCCATTTACCTGTTCGGGACCCCGACGGATGCCCACAACCTGCAAGCTACCGTGTCCTCGGAGGTCTGCATCGGCTGCCACCGGGCGATCCTGCGGGTGTCCGAAGTAGCGACCAGGGACCTGCCGCCGCCGGTGAAGGACGTGGGCTTAGTCATGGGCCACAAGAAACATATGGAGGCCTTCGGCAAACCGGGGAAAGGGGAAGGCTGCACGACCTGCCATGCGGGCGTCGTGCATGAGCGGCCGATCAAGGGCTATCCGGTCGTGATCCCGCGCGGCCACGTGGCGGTGGACGGGAAACCCTACTACCCGGACCATCCGGAGGGCTCCAAGCTGCGCGCCTCGGCTATGAACGACTGTTTCCGCTGCCACGACGGCAAGACGGAATATGAAGGAAAAGTTCTCAGTAAAAAGTGTGAAACCTGTCATTTGCCAGACAAGATCGGGGACTTCCTCTTCAACTGAGAGCGCGATGCTTCCTATTGTCCAAGTTCAAGGTCTTACCAAGAAGTTCGGCGACTTTACCGCCGTGGACGGAGTCTCGTTCGAGATCAAGCAGGGAGAGATTCTCGGGCTGCTGGGGCCCAACGGGGCGGGCAAGACCACCACGTTCCAGATGCTGCTGGGGCTGGTGACGCCGACGGCCGGCTCGATCCGCATGTTCGGCAAGGACCTGGCTATGCATCGGGAAGAGATCCTGAGCCAGGTCAATTTTTCCTCCACCTATATTTCCATGCCCTATTCGCTGACGGCGGAGGAGAACCTCTGGGTGGCGGCGAAGCTCTACGGCCTCTCGGACATTGCGCGGCGCATCGACGAGGTGGTCAAGAAGCTGGAGATGGAGGAATTCCGCCACAAACTCACGCGCAAGCTGTCGTCCGGGCAGATGACGAGGCTGACGTTGGCCAAGGCGATCCTGACGGAGCCGAAAATTCTGTTCCTGGACGAGCCCACGGCCAGTCTGGACCCGGACATTGCGCACAAGATCCGCGCGCTGCTCAAGGACGTGCGCCGGTCGGCCGGGCTGAGCATTCTCTACACTTCGCACAACATGCGCGAGATGGAGGAAATGTCCGACCGCATCATCTTTCTCCAAAAAGGCAAGGTTGTGGCTCAGGGCACGGCCCAGGAGATTACAGAGCGGTTCGGCCAGCGGGATCTCGAAGACGTGTTTCTCAAATTGGCAAGGGAGTCATAAAGTCCGTCAAGTCGCAAAGTTCAAGGAAGACTTTCTGACTTTCAGACCTTAGGACTTTACGACGGTTTGATGCATGATGAAATTTCATAGAATTCATGCCCTGATCACGAGGCACCTGTTCCTCTATAAGCGCAGCCTGCCGCGGCTGATGGAAATTTTCTATTGGCCGTTTCTGGATCTGGTCGTCTGGGGCTTCATCACGGTCTATCTGATGAAGTTCCAGGGCCAGTTGCCAGGCGTCGTGACCTTTTTCCTCGGGGCGTTGATTCTCTGGGACGTCCTGTTCCGCGCCCAGCAGGGGATCACGATCTCGTTTCTGGAGGAAATCTGGTCCAGAAACCTGATGAACCTCTTTGCCAGTCCCCTGAAGCCCAGCGAGTTTCTCGCGGCGACCATGGCCCTCAGTGTCTTCAAGGTGGCGATGGTCTCCTGTGTGATGGTTGCCGCGGCCTATTTCTTCTATTCCTACAACGTTTTTATGATCGGGCTCTCATTGGTCCCCTTCGTGTTGAATCTGATCATCACCGGCTGGATCATCGGGGTGCTCACCACATCCCTGATCATGCGCTTTGGCCAGGAGGCGGAAGTGCTGGCCTGGGGCATGGTGTTTCTCTTCCAGCCGATCTCCTGCGTTTTCTATCCGATCGAAATCCTCCCCAAGTGGCTGCAAGCCATCGCTTGGGCCAATCCGGCGACCCATGTCTTTGAGGGCATGCGCGGGGTGCTGAGTGGGGGATCACTCCCGGTCGCGCATCTCGGCTGGGCAACGGGCCTGAATTTGCTCTATCTCGCGACCATCATCGGCGTATTCCACTGGACGTTTAACATCTGCAAAGAAAAGGGGTTGCTGGTGCGGGTGGGGGAGTGAGCGGTAGGGTGGCAGTGCGGGGCAGGTGTTCTCGCCGCCGAGGGCGCCTTTGGGCGCACCCAACCAAGCCTTGCCCGCTTGAAGCCTGTAAACTCGGTCGCAGCGGCCTCAAACAGTACAGGCTTTGCCCTTGCATTCAACGAGCAAGGGCGCGGGCTGCGGCAAGTTGTGTCCCGTGCCCTCCGGCGATAGGCGGCTCAGACATCTGCCCATCCTCGCACCAATGATGGAGGAAGGATGGTGGAGGAAAACCAAAGAAACGGCTGAGCACAAAACGGTTTTGATGCACGCTTCAGCAGAGCAGTGCTTCAATTAGGCCACTTCCGGGGAGAAGTGAAAGGAGCTTAAGAAGAGGGCGGCCTGCGGTATTCCGCACCCGCACCGGTGCAATCCTCGCGCAGTTCCACTACAATGCTCCCCGTATGCATTATCGGAGTAGGCGCCTGGCGCCCTCCTTGTGGTGTTCCTTCAACTCGCAGCCAAAGGTCGAACGCCTCGCCTTGTCGTAACCCACGTATGTCGAGCATAGATTTTAACCAGGCGCTTGCCGCCGGTGTACGGTCCTATGACCGGCACGTCGGGAGATGGTGGGTGCAACGGACCGCCAGTGACGCTCACGCAGAGGCCTATGCCAATATTGCGAGCTATGTGGCTCGGCAGGCCCGGAAACGGAAGGGTCTGATCGTCGACTACGCTTGCGGCGCGGGTCTTCTGACGAAGCAGCTGGTCCAGTTACTGCCGGGCTGGCGGGTACTTGGCGTTGATGGGTCCAGGGCCATGCTGCGTCGCGCCAAGGCGTGGGCCGACCGAATGCCCCAAGATCGCCCGGCGTCCCTTGAGTGGCTCCGCGCCAAGCTGCCGAACTTTTCATTGCCTATACGGGAGGCCGATATCGTGGTCTTTGCGTTTCCGAATATCATTACCGGGGACAAAGAGCGGAGTCATTTCGAGGGGATGTATTCGACGGACAGCGCCGAAGCTCGGCGCATTGCCGCGAAACGGGGGAAGGCCGGAGCGGAAGCCCTCTATGATCAATTGTTCATGAACCGAGTGATCGCGCGCAATCTGCGAGGCCTGCTTCGGAAGGGAGGTCTGTGCGTTCGTGCCGACTATAGCCAAGGCGACCGGCATGAGTTGACTCGGCACGACCAGGTGGCGACGATGTTTGAAGAGGGCTCGCTCAATGTGGGAACGCCTCGTCGGATGCCGGACCCATTCTTTACGCTCCTCGATTCCCGCTATTATCCATCGGAGGTCATCCGGGATGTCTATGAGCAGACCGAGGACGAGGATTTTCTGGAAGGGGGTTATTCCGTCAGCCTTCTCAAGGCCCTGTAGACACGAGAGTCTGGACGATCATCCGCCCTGGCCACAATCGGAAATCGGTTTGACCGGTGAGGCTCCGTTTCTTCCGTCATCCCCAAGGTCGGCAATGCTCCTACCTTCCGGGGGCAAGCAGAAGTTCATTTGGGGCGAGTTGCCCTAGAGGGCGCATTATGATGCTCTCTCTGGCGTAAGTCGCCACGACCCCGGCGGAGGGGTTCTCCGGGGGGTCGTGGGGGTGGACTTTACGCCCGCTGGGTAGAGAGGCACCAGTCTTACTTGCCGTCTGCCGGCATCGTGTCCGTCGACCAGATGGGCCCGTCGTAGGGCTTGGCCTTGCGGGCCGGGGCCGCGACCTTCTTAGGCGGCTCGGGAGCGACTGTGTCGCTCGCCCAAATCTGATCCGGGTACACCTTCTTAGCGCCGTCTTTCTTTTCCGCGACCTTCTTGGGCGGATCGACGTCCGGCACCCCGGCGCCTGCGGTCGAAAGACCGAAGCCGCCCAACACTGCCATGCACACCAACATACCAATGGTCCGTTTCATAAGATCCCCTCCTGGTTCCCGCCGTAGGGTTTCCCTCGGCGTGCTAAGGTTGCTGGCTGGTTTCCTTATCGGACAATTATTCTCCGGACATAAGACCCCCAGGGGGCAGAACGTGAGGGGTATTCGTTTTTGGTGGTTGTTGGAAATATCGTCACGTATGTTCACTAGCTCATCCGCAGCAGGCCTTGCCGGAGCGGCGGGCACCTATGGCGATTCAGAGGCTTACGCCAAATACTTTGGTCTGCTGTCGCAACATTTCGGTATGTGGCGTGACGTCTCCCCGGAAAACGACGGCAACTCAAAACTAGAGTAGACTGACGGCTTCGACGGTCCTGTGCGAAAGGAGGGACCCATGAAGCGGTCGAAATTCTCCGAGGAGCAGATCGTCTATGTGATC
>VGXC01000059.1 GCA_016873495.1 Nitrospira sp.
CGAGGCCGGACCATCCGTGGCGCAAACGGCTGTTGCCGGAACGTGGACGACACGCGGCGGCGGCCGGAACATAAAACCGGACATTTCTACTTTGGGAAGAAGAGGACATTTCTAAATTGGGTTGACAAATCCCCCAGCTTGGCTTGAGTTTTGGGGGACTGCATTGTATGGTGATTCATTGCCCACCGCTGTGTTTACCCATTTTGGAGCATGATCGTGGAGTCCTGCGCCTATGTCCGCACCTAGCCTTGGCCTGGCCCCGCGACGTCCCGGCAGACGCTGGGGGCGCACCCTGTTGCTGTTCGTGGCCATCGTGATCGGTTTGCTGGGGGGGGCTGTGGCCGGCTCTTTCTGGTTTGTGTCGCAAGACCTGCCCTCGCTGGATTCTTTGCAAGGGTATCAGCCCAGCCAGGTCAGCCGGGTCTACTCGGACGATCATCAGATCATCGGACAATACTATGTCGAGCGGCGGATCCTAGCCACGCTGGCCGATGTTCCCCCCTCGCTGATCAACGCCGTGATTGCCGTGGAGGATGCGCGATTCTTTGAACATCCGGGTCTCGACGTGGTCGGGATTTTGAGGGCGTTTTGGACCAACCTGCGGCGGGGGGGGAAAGTCGAGGGCGCCAGCACCATCACGCAGCAATTGACCCGCTCCCTCTTTCTGTCGCCGGAACGGACCTATGGGAGAAAGATCAAAGAGCTGATTCTCGCCTATAAGATGGAACTGATCCTGAGCAAGGAGCAGATCCTGGAACTGTACCTGAACCAGATTTATTTCGGCCAGGGGGCCTACGGGGTCGGCGCGGCGGCCCAGACCTACTTCGGTAAGGAGCTGCGGGACCTGACCGTGGCCGAATCGGCTTTGCTCGCCGGATTGCCCAAGTCCCCCAACAACTATTCGCCTACCAAGAATCCGGAGCGGGCCAAGCGGCGGCAGGAGCATGTGCTCGCTCGCATGGAGGAAGCAGGGTTTTTGACGGCCGAGCAGCGGGAAGAAGCGGCTGCGCAGGCGCTCACGTTCCGCCATGCGGTCTCGGAGCAGATTGCGCCTCACTTTATCGAAACGGTCCGCCTGCACCTGGTGGCTCAATACGGCGAGTCGATGGTCTACAAGGGCGGGCTCTCGGTTGCGACCACGCTCAACGTGGAGATGCAAAAGGCGGCCGAGCGGGCGGTCCAGAAAGGGCTCCGCGAACTCGACAAGCGACAGGGCTGGCGAGGGCCCATCGGCAAGCAAGATCCCACGGCGGTGACGGACAAGCCGAACGTCCAGGTTCCCTTGCTGCATGAAGGGGATTTGTTGCAGGGGGTCGTCACCAAGGTGACCAAGGATTACGTGGCCGTGCAGGCTGGACCGACTGCCGGCAAGCTGGCTTTCGACGATATGGCCTGGGCTAAGCGCCGCTTGAGGGGCAAGGATCCGAGCAAGGACGCGACGGTACAGCAAAACGTGAAGGCGCTGCTCAAGCCGGGGGATGTGATCGAGGTCGCGGTCAAGAAGCTGGACAAGGACGGAGCGCAGTTTCGACTGGAACAGACCCCGATCGTGGAGGGCGGATTGGTTGCGATTGACCCGCGAACCGGGGCGATTAGAGCAATGGTCGGCGGGTTGGACTTTGTACGGAGCGAGTATAACCGGGCGGTCAGCGCCCACCGGCAGCCTGGGTCCGCCTTCAAGCCGATTATCTATGCCACGGCGATGAGCGAGGGCTTGAGCCCGGCCACGCCGGTATTGGATGCGCCAGTGGTGTACGAAAACGAGGATCCGGAAAAGACCTGGAAGCCGGAGAACTATGAGAAAAAATTCTTCGGCTTGACCAGCTTGCGCGATGCGTTGATCCACTCCCGAAACGTCGCCACTGTGCGCTTGCTGGACCGGATCGGGGTCAAGCCGGTCATCGAATTTGCCAAGACACTGGGGATCACCAGCCCTCTGAATCACGATCTTTCGCTGGCTTTGGGCTCGTCCAGCGTGACGCTATTGGAACTGACGTCGGCCTATGGGGTGTTCGCCAACCAGGGCCTCAAGCTGGACCCTTATATGGTGATGAGGGTGGAGGACCCCAATGCGCAGGTGTTGGAGCAGACCCTCTTCGAGCCGCGCCAGGTCCTCACGAAAGAAACGGCCTACCTGATTACGAATGTGCTGGAGGATGTGATCCAGCGGGGTACGGGGCAAGCGGCCAAAGTCATCGAACGGCCCATCGCCGGCAAGACCGGGACGACCAACGACTATACCGATGCCTGGTTCGTCGGCTATACCCCGAACTTAGTCGTGGGGGTGTGGGTAGGGTTCGACGATATCCGGACGTTGGGCGAGACGGAGTCCGGGGCTCATGCGGCCCTGCCGATCTGGATCGAGTTCATGCGCGAGGCCCTGTCGGCGCTGCCGGTGGAGCCCTTCGAAATCCCCGATGACATCGTGTTCGTGAAGGTGGACCCGGAGACCGGCCTGCTGGCGCCCACCCAGAGTAGCCAGGGGACCGTCGAGATTTTTGCCAAGGGGACGGAGCCGACGGAGCTGGCGCCCATGCATAGCGATCCGGCTGATTTCTACAAGTTCGACCAAGCTCCCGACAGCCCTTCCTGACTTGTCAGGCCGCTCTTCGTTATAGAGGGGGCCGCCTCCACTTCCGGGGTGAGCCGTTCACGGCTTGTAATACGGGTCTGCGAGCGCCGGTCGCTGGATCGCGATTGCCCCTGGTCGAGCAGGAATCACTTGGAGTCCTGGTACTCCTCGTGCCAGGCCATCTGAATGGCTTCCAGAATCTTCTCGTTGGACTTCTTGGGATCGTCTTTGAAGTCCGGCAAGGCGATGATCCAGGCGTGCATGTCCGTGAACCGGACGGTGAGCGGGTCCGTCTCCGGATGCTCTTCCACCAGTCTGATGGCGATCTCTTCCGCGTCCTGCCATTTCAAGTCCATCGTCAATGCCTCGCTTCTCGTCGTTCGTGAAGCGTGAAGCGCAAACGAGATACGCTTCACGAGATACGTTTTACGGCAGTTCCTCAAGCTTCTTGTTCTGCAGCGCTTCCTTCAACGAGGTGTCCATCAACACTTCGGCCAGGTGATGGGTGGCCTTTTCCACATCGGCGATCCGGGTTCGGATCGCCCGATGGTCGGCGCCGGATGTGGCCGCGACGAGGGAGTCCAGCGAGGCCCGGATCGTCTCGGTTTCCTCCGGTCCGATCAAACGGCCTCCCAACCCCAGGGCCTTCTCCGTCGCCTTCCGAATGGCCTCGGCTTCCGTCCGCGCCTCGATCAACTGGCGGGCTTTGAGGTCCTCAGCGGCAAATTTGAACGATTCGCCGATCATCCGCTCAACTTCTTCGTCCGTGAGGCCGTGCGAAGGTTTGACCTCGATGGACTGGGTCTGGTTGGTGCGTACGTCCTTCGCCGTGACGTTCAGGATGCCGTTGGCGTCGGTCAGGAACTGAACTTCGACGCGTGGCACTCCGGCCGGAAGAGGCGGGAGTTTGAGTTGGAAGCGAGCGAGGCTGCGGTTATCCTTGGCCAGTTCCCGCTCTCCTTGCAGGATGTGGATGTCCACGGAGGTTTGGCCGTCCACGTAAGTCGTAAACATTTCCTTGGCGCTGGTGGGGATGGTCGTGTTCCGCCGGATGAGCGGGCTCATCACGCCCCCCATGGTCTCGATGCCGAGAGAGAGCGGAGTCACGTCCAGCAACAACATGTCCTGGGTGCCGCCGCTCAAGATGTCCGCCTGGACCGCCGCGCCGAGAGCCACGACCTCGTCCGGGTTCAACTCGCAATGCGGGACCTTGCCGAACAGTTCTTGCACGCGCTGCCGCACCAGCGGCATGCGGGTGGAGCCGCCGACCAGCACCACTTCGTCGATCTGCGCGGGCTGCAAGGCGGCATCCTTGAGGGCCAGGCGGCAGGGGCCTAGGGTTCGTTCGACCAAGTCGCCGACGAGGGCCTCCAACTGATCGCGCGTGATCTCGCGCCGGAAGATTCCCTTGCCGTCCGGCAAGTCGATGGTCGCTTGGGTTTTGAGTTCGTCGGAGAGGCGGATCTTGACCCGTTCGGCTTCCAGCCGGAGCGCTTGCATCTGATCCGGGTACTGGCCCAGGTCCAGCCCGGACTCGGTCTGAATCGCTTTGTACAACAGGTCCAGGATCGTCCGGTCGAAATCGTCTCCACCCAGGTGGGTGTTGCCGTTTGTGGCCAGCACTTCAAAAATGCCGTTCTTCAGCTTCAGGATCGAAATGTCGAAGGTGCCGCCGCCCAAATCGTAGACGGCGATGGTGCCCTGGGTCTTCTGTTGGAGTCCGTAGGCCAGCGAGGCGGCGGTCGGTTCGTTGATGATTCGAAGCACCTCCAGCCCCGCGATCATGCCGGCATCCTTGGTCGCCTGCCGCTGGCTGTCGTTGAAATAGGCCGGGACGGTGATCACCACGCTCCGGACGTCTTCCCCCAAGTGCGCTTCGGCCCGGAGCTTGAGCTCTTTGAGGATCATGGCCGAAATTTGAGGAGGCGAGTAGCTCTTCCCGCCGATTTGGATGCGAATGACGCCGCCCTGTTCCTGGAGCTTGTAGGGGAAGTACGCCAGCTCTTCCGACACATCCGCCAGGCTTTTGCCCATGAAGCGCTTGACGGAATAGATCGTACGTTCGGGGTTGCGGACGAGATGTTCCTTGGCCGGATCGCCGACGATCAGCCCGTTGTCGGTCATCGCGACTACCGAGGGGACCATGGCCCGGCCCTGTTTCCCGACGATTACTCGCGGGATCCGCCCGTCCATGTAGGCGATCAACGAGTTGGTGGTGCCGAGGTCGATGCCGAGAATCCGTGCCATGTCTGTGGTGGTACCCTCTTTCGTGGCCTATGTGGTCAGGCCATGGCGGCCACGAGGTCAGTGATGATGTTGCGGAGGTAAGTCCGGTTCGAGAGAAGTTCCCGGAGGTCCTTCAGGATCGTCTCGCGCTCTTTCCTGAGCCGGTCGTCCACGGGAGCGGCACCCGCTCGGGTTTGGAGGTGATCCCAGGCGTTGAAGAGTTCGGGGAGCCGGGTGTCCATCTCGCGCTGCCGTTGCTCGAGCCGGTCCCGGTCAGAAGACAGCTTGGCCTTCAATGGCTCCAGCACGGCCGGATCCCGTTCCGGTGCGGCTTGGCGGTACTCTTCCAGATCTTCCTGCAAGGCAAGGATTTCTTCGAATAAATCCGCCGGGGGCGAGCTCCGGATGTCTTTGGCCGATCCGGCTTCCAGTTTCAACAGGTATTCCGCCCGCTGGACGGGATCTTTCAGGGTCCGATAGGCGATATTCAACAGGGCGGAATTGCCCAGACTGATCGCCTGTTCGGATTCGGTCTTATTGTGATAGAAGTCGGGGTGGAAACTCCGGCTGAGCGCGTAAAACTTGGACTCCAAGGCTTCCAAGTCGATGTTCAACAGGCGCGGCAGGCCAAGGCAGGTGAAGTAGTCCAGCTCCTTTGAGAGAGGTTGGACCTTGACGCATTGCTCGCAGAAATACTCTCCGGTGATCTCGGACTGGCAATGCCAGCACATGCTCCTGGCCATGTGGAGTTCGGTGCGTTTGGGCGGCGCCTGGGGCTTCTGTTCCATCAGCTTGCCTGGTCGTGTGTAAAGAAAAGTTTGGCTCGAATTCGTCGCCGCTATGCGGCTCGATTTTCCGTGGTCAGTTCAGGATGGTCAAAAAGGCCGTTCGGCGCGGCCGCAGAGAGCGAGGGGCCGAGGCGTACTCTATTCCGTACGTTGAGGCTCCGAGCGAAGCGAGAACAAAGCCGACGGCCTTTTTCAACATCTTGCTAGGCCGAGAAGGATTCGCCGCAGCCGCAGGTCTTGTTGGCGTTCGGGTTGACGAACTTGAACGATCCCCCGATCAAGTCCTTGTGGAAATCCAGCTGGGTGCCCTGCAGGTAAATGGCGCTCTTGGCGTCCACGATCACCTTGATCCCTTCGATCTCATAGACGCTGTCGTACTGGCCGATCTTGTCGTCGAAGTTGACGGTATAGCTCAAACCCGAACAGCCGCCGCCTTTGACCCCCACGCGCAAGCCGCCTTCCGTGATGCCTTGGACGTTGAGCAGGCGCTTGACTTCCTTGACGGCCGCCTCGCTCAGGGTGATGACCGGACCGGAGGTCGTCGTGTCTGTTGATTCCATCGCAGACTCCTTGGTGTGCCCGAATGTTACTTGGTTTCTTCCGCCTTCTTCTTATAGTCGTTCAACGCCGCCTTGATCGCGTCCTCGGCCAGCACCGAGCAGTGGATCTTGACCGGCGGGAGGTTCAGCTCCTGGACGATGTCCGTGTTCTTGATCTGCTGCGCCTCCTCGACCGTCTTGCCCTTGAGCCACTCGGTGGCCAGGCTCGAGCTGGCGATGGCGGAGCCGCAGCCGAAGGTCTTGAACTTGGCGTCCACGATCGTATCGTTCTGGACCTTGATCTGCAGCTTCATGACGTCGCCGCACTCAGGCGCGCCGACGATCCCGGTGCCCACGCCGTCCTCGTCTTTCTTGAACGATCCCATGTTGCGGGGATTGTTGAAATGATCGACCACTTTCTCGCTGTATGCCATGGTGCAATCCTCCTCTGCGTCGGTCTCTATCGTTGCAAATTAGTGTGCGCTCCACTGGACCGACTTCAAGTCGATCCCTTCTTTGGCCATTTCGTACAGGGGCGACATCTCCCGCAGCTTGGTGACAATCTCGATAATCCGTTTCGCCGTATAGTCAACCTCATCCTGCGTGTTAAACCTCCCCAGCCCGAATCGGATCGAGGAATGGGCCAGGTCGGACCCCACACCCAGAGCCCGGAGCACGTAGGAGGGCTCCAGGGTCGCGGAGGTACAGGCGGACCCGGAGGAGAGAGCAATCTCCTTGACGCCCATCAACAGCGATTCGCCCTCGACGTAGGCAAAGGATATATTCAGGTTGTGCGGCAACCGCTGAGTCGGGTGGCCGTTGAGGTAGACCTCGTCCATGTGTTTCATGATGCCGTCCTGGAGCCGGTCCCGCAGGGCCGCCAGTTTCACCGATTCGGTCGGCATTTCCTGCTCGCACAATTCACAGGCCTTCCCGAAGCCGACGATCAGGGGGACGGGGAGGGTGCCGGATCGCATCCCTCGCTCATGCCCTCCTCCGTCGATGATCGGCGCCAGCCGCACCCGGGGGGCCTTCTTTCTGACATAGAGGGCGCCGACGCCCTTGGGGCCGTAGATCTTGTGGGCGGAAAAGGCCATCAGGTCGATGCCCATCTCCTGCACGTTCACGGGGATTTTCCCCACGCCCTGCGTGGCGTCGCAGTGGAAGAGGACGCCCTTTTCCTTGGCGATCTTGCCGATCTCCTTGATCGGGTTGATGGTCCCGATTTCGTTGTTGGCCATCATGATGGAGATCAGGATGGTCTTGTCGGTGATGGCGTTCCGCACGTCATCCGGATTGACCATTCCGTACTTGTCCACCGGCAGGTAGGTGACCTTGATGCCCTTCTTCGACTCCAGGCTCTTGGCCGTGTCCAGAACGGCGCGGTGCTCGGTCGCGCTGGTGATGATGTGGTCGCCCTTCTCCTTGTACATCTCCAGCACGCCCTTGATCGCCAGGTTATCGGATTCCGTGGCGCCGCTGGTGAAGACCAGTTCCTTGGCGTCGGCGTGGATCAGTTTGGCGATCTGCTGGCGCGCCGTCTCGACCGCCTCTTCTGCTTCCCATCCGAAGGGATGGTTCCGGCTGGCGGCATTGCCGAACTTCTCGCAGAAGTAGGGCAGCATGGTCTCCAGCACCCGCGGGTCCATCGGGGTCGTGGAATGATTATCGAGGAAAATCGGGAACTTCATCGCGCAACTCCTTCAGCGGTGGTGATCGACTGGACCGTGATCAGGGGGGTCCCGCCCATCATATCTTCGACGGTCATACTGTTCAGCAGTTGGTAAATGCTGCTTTGCACTTTCAGGAGAGGGGTCCTGATGTTGCAATGCTCGCGTTGCGAACAGGAGGAGGTGTCTTTGTCGTGATAGCAGTCGGTGATGCCGAGAGGCCCTTCGATGGCCTCCAGCACCTGGGCGATCGTGATGCTCCCTGCACGGCGGGCGAGCAGATACCCGCCCTTGGGTCCGTTTTGACTTTCGACGATCCCGTGCTTGGCCAGTGTCTGGAGGACCTTGGCTAGCAGTTCGACCGGGATATGGTACTCTTCCGCGATCTCCTTTGTGTTCACAATCCGCGCACGGGCGACATCGCCGTATTGTACTGAGGCGATGTACTGCAACGCCATGAGCCCGTAATCTGCCTTCTTCGATAGTTTCAGCAACGTTGACCTCCGACTTCATAGATCGGGGACTAAATCAATCGCCGATCAAAATAGTCGCACTCAAATTACCACTGCGAAGCTTTCGCTGTCAATGAATAATTTATCGAATTATTCCATGGAGTTGTGCGATTTAAATATCAGATGCGGAAGGCAACTCTCATGTGGTAGAGTGAGCCGCATGTGCAATTGATCAGGTGATGTGAGGCTATTAATGGGCGGAACCAATCCCTACATCGAAAAAGCCGAATACGAGCGCCCAACAAAACCCTATACGGTGACATTTGTCTCGACGGACAAGACCGTTAAGGTAGATGTTGACCCGGCGAAAGTCCCTTATGGAGAGACGGGCTTGCCCGGCAGCCTGTTGGATATCGCTTTGGGAGCTGGCTTTGATCTGGAACATGCCTGCGGAGGTGTCTGTGCCTGCTCCACCTGCCACGTCATCGTGAAAGAGGGGCTGCAGTCCTGCAACGAGGGCACGGATGACGAGTTCGACCAACTGGAAGAGGCGCCGGAGATCACCCTGAATTCGCGCCTGGCCTGCCAGTGTGTGCCGAATGGAACCATGGATCTGGTCGTGCAAATTCCGGCCGTCAATAAGAACCTCGTCAAAGAAGGTCATTAACCGGTCTCCTCCTCCTAATCATGCCCGGCCTTCAGCGAGCCTATGCCGTGACCCACGTCAAAGTTCGATTTGCGCCCAGTCCAACCGGCTCCCTTCACATCGGCGGGGTTAGGACCGCCCTGTTCAATTGGCTTTGGGCGCGCCATGAACGAGGCACCTTTATCCTTCGGATCGAGGACACCGATCGGGACCGTTCCACCGACGAAGCGATCCAGATCATTCTGGATGGTATGAAGTGGGTCGGGCTGAATTGGGATGAGGGGCCGTATCGCCAAACGGATCGAATAGGATTATACCGGGATCGGGCCATGCAGCTGCTTGAGCGAGGAAAGGCCTACTGGTGCGTCTGCAGCGCCGACGAGCTGGAGATGCGTCGCAAGGAGGCCCAAGCCAAGGGGCTCACTCCGAAATATGACGGCCGCTGCCGCGACCGCGGCATTACGCAGCCGACAGGAGACGCGGCCTTACGATTCATCGCGCCCCAGGAAGGCCACACGGTGGTTGAGGACCTCATCAAGGGGACGGTGACGTTCGACAACGCGGTGCTCGATGACCTGATCATCCTGCGCTCTAACGGCTACCCGACCTACAACTTCTCCGTCGTGGTGGACGACGCCTTGATGGGCATTACCCATGTCATCCGTGGTGACGACCATCTGAACAATACTCCGCGCCAGATTCCGATCTTCCAGGCCCTGGGCCATCCGATCCCGCGTTTCGGGCATCTCTCGATGATCATGGGGGCGGACAAGGCCAAACTGTCCAAGCGCCACGGCGCCACGTCGGTCTTGGCCTACAAGGAGATGGGCTATCTGCCAGAGGCGCTGATCAACTATTTGGTGCGCCTCGGCTGGTCCCACGGAGATCAGGAAATTTTCTCGCTGCAGGAGATGATCGACCACTTCTCCTTTGACCATGTGCAGAAATCCGCGGCGGTATTCAACCCGGACAAGCTTCTCTGGATGAACGCCCAGTACATCAAGCAGAGCGAGCCGGCCAGGATCGCCGCGCTGCTGCTCCCGTTCCTGGATCAGGTCGGCGTCGGTGACGCAGCACGCAAGGCCCCAGATGGTTGGCTCGCGAAGCTGGTTACGCTGTTCCAGGAGCGGGCACGCACATTGGTGGAGATGGCACAGGCGGCCGTACCCTATTTGCAGGAGCCAATCGAGATGGACGCGGACGCGGCGGTCAAGCTCTTGACATCGGCTATCGCGCCCGCGCTCGAGAAACTCGCGGAACGATTCCAGGCCGCGCCGGATTTTTCACATGCGCCGCTGGAAGAGGTGTTCAAGCAGGTCATCGAGGAGGAAGGGTTGAAGATGGGGCAACTGGCCCAACCAGTGCGGCTGGCCGTGACCGGACGGACTGCCAGTCCCGGCCTCTTCGAAGTGATCGAACTGCTGGGCCGCGACCGGACGCTGGCCCGGCTGCGGAAGGGGATCGCGCGGGCCAAGCGCGGCAACGCTTGACTCTCCCGCGGACCTTATATTAGGCTGCTCCCACGGTTGGGGGATCGTCTAGTGGTAGGACGTCAGACTCTGGATCTGACTACCTAGGTTCGAATCCTAGTCCCCCAGCCACTTTTTCCCTTAACCCAATCCGGGTTGGTCCTTCTCGCAGGCTGTTCACTTGACCTCTTGCTTGACCTCCCACTCCGTCACGCGGCCTTGCTCGAAATAAACCCGGTGTTTGGCCGTGAGACAGGGCTCTCGCCCGCCGGGTGGGTAGAGCCAAACCTCGACCTCCCTGCCCTTCCGCTGCACCTGTTTTTTGCACATCGCCTGGCCCAGGGTTAAGTACACTTGCTCCTGGTCCATGCCGGCTAGAAGATAGCTCTCGTCGATGGCCCGCTTGATCGGGTCGGGATACGACGGGTACTTGTCCCGCATCAGGCGATCGCGATCGGTCTCACAGCCGAACAGCAGCGCCAGGGCCAGGAGGAGCAGGGCCAGAGCCGGCGGCTGAAGGCTTTTTCCTGTGTCCCCGCTGCGCGTTGCAATCATAGGAACCCTGTGGTATGGTTCCGGGCCGTCTGCCATTGTTTCCCCTTCTGCTGAAGACCGGCTGGTCCCATCGTCTAGCCTGGCCTAGGACGGAGCCCTCTCAAGGCTCAAACACGGGTTCGAATCCCGTTGGGACCACCACCCCGAGCTTGCTTGGCGGACACGTACAATTGTGTGGCCGCTAATACCTCAAAGAGTTTTTCTCTATATCATCCCTCGCGTGCGTGTCCCGACGCGCTCATGAATTGCGCGTCGGAGAAGCTCCGAAGAGGTTCTGTTTTTCCTCGCCTCGCCTAACCTGGCCGCCCACTGTACGCCATTCTGTCTCGACAATCCACGAGGCAGATGTGGGCAACTGAGGGAGGGGACGGCCGGTGTCTGCCCACTTCGGCCACATGAGGCCACGGAGGCAGACAGGCGTGGAAATATAAAACCGCATGGAATCATGATCTTACGGCACCTGCGTTGACCAACGGCATTGACGCCATTGCTTTCTCCCTGTAGGGTGGACGCGAGATGTACTGAGTCTCGCTGACTGTCCTATCCCTCGCGCTTTGTGGTTTCTTCCTGCGCGTCCGATTCCCCAGTCTCCGCCGCTCCCCGGTCTGGCCCTCTGAGACGTGACCGGTCATTTGTCACCGCCAAGTTCCAAGGCCTTCGTGTTTCTCGTGCCGGCATGGGAATAGAGGCGAATAGCTGACCCCTTCAACCGCCCCGGTTGGGGCCAGCAGTGCCGGGCCACAGTTTGTGCGACGGTTACCAGGTGGCGGAACCATGTTCGAGTTCACACCAGGGAGGTATACGCCATGAGAACCTTTTTGAACATCAACCAAGCAGTCCTCGTTGCATCGCTCATGCTGATTCCGGGGAGCGCTGCGGTATCGACGCAGGCCGCGGAACCGTCGAAAGAGCTTGGCCTTGTAGCATCTGGCGCAGCCGAAGATACGTTGCTGGCCTGTCTGGCCAGGATTCCCAAGGACGCCAGCGCCGGTCAGCGCATGTTTGCCTGACGTCTCCCCGGAAAACGACGGCAACTCAAAACTAGAGTAGACTGACGGCTTCGACGGTCCTGTGCGAAAGGAGGGACCCATGAAGCGGTCGAAATTCTCCGAGGAGCAGATCGTCTATGTGATC
>VGXC01000060.1 GCA_016873495.1 Nitrospira sp.
CATCACGTCCACTTCGCGGCCATTCAGCAGCTTGACCCGGTAGGTGCCGGTCAAGGCCGCATCGATGCCGCTCTGCTGGTAATGCCAGCCCACCGCTTCACGATCCAGGTGTACGGCCTGGCCCTTGGCCAAGTCCCACACCATGGCTCCGCCGAGCCGCTCGATCTGCTCCGGCTTGAGCGACTGGACCCGGCCCGAGTACCGCTTGGAATAGTCCGGGAACGCGAAGTCCTTGATCACGTCCCGCGGGTCCAGGTACTGCAGGGTGTCGGTGCGGACGAGGAGCGGGCTGTCCGTGTAGCCCTTCATGAAGTCCACGTCGTGCAGATTTTCGTCGGCGATGATCTTCATCGCGCCGATGAATAGGGCTCCGTCGGTCTCCGGCCGGACCGGAATCCAGTAGTCCGCCCGCGTCGCCGTCGGGTTGTACTCCGGCGTGATCGTCACGATCCGGGCGCCCCGCTCGATGCTCTCCAGCTTCCAGTGCGCTTCCGGCATCTTGTTCTCGACGAAGTTCTTGCCCCAGCTGGTGTTCAGCTTGGAGAAGCGCATGTCCGAGAGGTCGATGTCGGAAGTCTGGGCGCCGGACCAGAAGGGGTGGGCCGGGTTCTGGTCTCCGTGCCAGGTGTAGTTCGACCAGTAGCGGCCGCCCTGCGCCTGATTCGGGCCCACCTTGCGGATCCAGCTGTCCAGCAGCGTGTCGATACCGCCGTTGAACCGGGTATTCATCATCTTGCCGATGATGCCCAGCACCGGCATGCCCGCGCGATGCTTGAAGCAGCGGGTGCCCGCGCCCTTCATCATCTCGATCATCTCCGGCGCGTAGCCCTGCTCGCGCAGCCGCCGCGCCCCCGCCTCGCCGCTGTACCGAGTGGCGATGACAATCGCCGCCTTGGCGGCATAGGTGAAGGCCGTGTCCCAGGACACGCGGAGCATGTCATCCAGGAACCGGGCATCGAACTTATATTTGCGCTTGACTTCGGGCGTCATCTCCGGCGCCCCGTCGTCCATCCACTGCTTCCAGCCGCGGCGCATCAAGGGGCCCTTCAACCGATAGGGGCCGTACACCCGGCGGTGGAACGTATACCCCTTCAAGCACATACGCGGGTTGTGCGCGAACGTCCCGCGGTTGCCGTAGAGGTCTTCGTACGTCTGGTGATCGTAGTTCTGCTCCACACGCATGACGACGCCGTTGCGCACGAAGGCGCGAATCCGGCAGGCATGCGTGTCGTTGGGGGAGCAGCACCAGGTAAACGAGGAATCGTACCGATACTGGTCGTGGTAGACCCGCTCCCAGGACCGATCCGGGTACTCGCCGAGGGGGTTGCCCACCTCGATGACCGGCTGCAGCGCCGTCAGCGCGAGGGCCTTATCGGCCACCGCCACCGCCGCCACCGTCCCGGCCGAGACCTTCAAAAACTGTCTCCGTGATAAAAACATCGAAAACACCTCCTAAGTTGAATGCTGGTGATCCAGCACAAGAGACCGCAATACCGACCGACTCCTCTCGATCACCCCCCTCCTCGTTGGATTTGCGCCATTTGCCAGACCATGGTTTCGAGAAGCCTCTTAACTTTCCTGCGATAAATGGCCAATGGACGCATTGATAATGACCAGGTGGCCTATGAAGAGAAGCAATATTGAAACCAAATTGCGCCTGAGTATTGGGCGCATAAAAATATATTAACCAATTGATATAATTATAAAATTTTATAATGCGATAGCGGTAGAAGTTGAGAGAATGAACAGATTTGAGTATCAATCGTAGCGCGACAGAGCTATTGCATTAAAAAAACAATTAAATATTGAATAAATACATTGTCTTGCAATAATTTTTTACAATGATACGATTTGGTAACGAAGTAGCATTGCGTTACATGAATTTCGGGCGTTGGAATCCCTGTCGATGACTTGAGCAGGATGGTGAAACGATGGGTTTTACGGATGGCGATGAGGGAAAGTCGAGGCAAGGTTAACTTGACAGTGAGTCACGCGGTGAGTAGAATCGGGCCTCTTCCAACCACAAGTCGCGAGCGGGAATAGCTCAGTGGTAGAGCATCGCCTTGCCAAGGCGAGGGTCGCGGGTTCAAATCCCGTTTCCCGCTCCATACTTACCTCTCGTACCTCTTCCAAGCTATCTTTCGTATTCCCTCGCTATTTATGCGCTTCGCCCTGGTCCTGTAGCTGCGGTTTCTTCCAGCAGTTTGCTATGGTGCTACTTTGACCCAGTGCGGAGCGGTGGACCAGTGAGTGGGCAGCACATCGCCACCCTCGTGTCATAACTGAACGGAAGCTTGAACGGCCCCTGCGGGGGAACCGCTCATCCTCCTGTTCACAACTGCCAATTTCCGTCTCCCATCCTTAAGGTTCCCTGGTTCCAACCCGATACTGTTTATAAAGCCAGCACTTGTAGGGTTCGATCCGCGCAATATCGCGGAAGGACTCGGCTCATTGTAAGCAAAGAGAGTCATTATTCCAGCCTGTCTAAGGGATTGTGGCCCGGTCGCCGGGGCTGTTTGATTCAGAGCAACCGCTCGTCGGATTGTCGGCGAATCGAATCTCACACGTTGACCGGACTGGACAGGCCCATGCCAGCTTCACAAACGGACGAGGCTCCTAACAGTGATCGAGGAACGTCCCTGGCCCTCTTTCTACTGAGGCCTTTATGAGCCTGTTCGCGAAGGCCACCAGGCTTTTCAACCTCAAACTTTGCCCTCTCGTGATGCGTCAGCTCAGACAGGCTGGCATTACGGATATCTCAGTCCCGCCGTCCCCAAAAGCCTTGAAGAGTTTTCTGGAGGAGGTCAGCCGCACCTATGAGGAATCAGAACGGGTCCGCCACGATCTTGAACAATCGGAGGAGGTCTCGTCCAAGGTGATGCAAGGGCTCTGCGACAGATTAGCGGCGGAGCAAGACACGTTGCGCGCAGTCATCCTCTCCGTCGGCGAAGGCCTTTGCGCACTCGACTCACAGGGGCGCGTGCAGTTCATGAGCCTGGAAGCCGAGCGCCTGCTCGGCTGGACGACGAGAGAACTTGCCGAGCGCAACCTGCTCGACCTCGTTGATGCCTTCAACGGGATGAGCGAGCCGACTCAGGAGGCGCA
Source organism: Nitrospira sp. (assembly GCA_016873495.1). Lineage (GTDB taxonomy): Bacteria > Nitrospirota > Nitrospiria > Nitrospirales > Nitrospiraceae > SYGV01. The sequence continues at coordinate 3,106 of VGXC01000060.1, forward strand.
ACCGATTGTCGATCTGCAGCGCATCATCGCCGCCGGCCAGACGCATCGAAACGACGACGGACAGTTCCGACGGCGGGACGGCACGCTATTGCCCGTTTCGTATGTCCTGAATCCCATCAGGAAAGAGGGCGCTGAGATGGGCGCGGTCCTGGTGTTTCGGGATATTACCGCAAGAAAACAGGCGGATGCGGAATTGAAACAGGCTCACAAGGAGGCGCTGGCATCCACCCAAGCCAAATCCACCTTCCTGGCCACGATGAGCCATGAAACACGCACGCCCATGAACGGGATTATCGGTATGACCGGTATTCTGCTCGATAGTGAGCTGACGCCCGATCAGCGCGACTGTGCGGAAACAATTCGGCAGTCGGCCGACACCTTGCTGGAAATTATCAACGACGTTCTCGACTGTTCCAAGATTGAGGCGGGCAGTCTGACCCTGGAAACCATTGACTTCGACCTCCACGAGACCATTGAAGAGGCGCTGAGCCAATTTGTGGAGTCGGCGCATCGTAAGGGGATTGAACTGTCCAGCCTGCTGCGCCCCGAAGTGCCGTCCGCCGTGCAGGGGGACCCTCTCCGTCTGCGACAGATTCTGGTCAATCTCGTGGGCAACGCGGTCAAGTTCACGGAACGCGGCGGGGTGACGGTCCACGTGTCCGTGACCGAGGAGGCCGCCGATTCGGTGCTGATGCGGGTTGCAGTTGTGGACACCGGAATCGGGATTTCTCCTGAGGGGCAGGCCCGTCTCTTTCAAATCTTCTCCCAGTTGGACGGCTCTACCACCCGCAAATACGGTGGCACCGGGTTGGGACTGGCCATCTGTAAGCAGCTTGTCGCCATGATGGGGGGGGGAAATTGGGGTTGAGAGCGGGGTGGGCAAGGGGAGCACCTTCTGGTTCACAGCCCGGCTTGCGAAACAACCGGCCGGCTCCCGCGCTACGCCACCACGCGCCGAACTCAGAGGCCTGCGGGCATGCATCGTGGACGACAATACCGTTATCTGCCGCATTCTTGTGCACTACTTGCGCGGATGGGGCCTGCACATTGTGAGCGCCACGGATGGACCGAAGGCATTGGCCCTCATGCGTGACTCGGCGATGCGAGGAGAGCCATGCGATTTGGCGATCCTCGACATGCAGATGCCTGGCATGGACGGGCTGACATTGGCGCGAGCCATCAAGGCGGAGCCGTCCCTGGCAGGAACACAGCTGGTGTTGTTGAGCTCCCCGGACCGACCCCGGGAGTTGGAGGCGGCGCGGCAGGCGGGCATTCAAGCCAACCTGACCAAGCCTGTCCGCCAAGCGCAGCTATATCACGCCCTTGCCCGGGTCATGGGAGCCGTGCCCCAGCTCGGATCGAGACCAGTCGGCGCTCCTTCACAGCTCGCGATGGCGTCTAATCGGCCGCACGACGATGAGACGGGTGTCCGTGCCCACGTCCTCGTCGCAGAGGACAATGCGGTGAATCAAAAGGTCGTCGCCCGCATGTTGAAGAAGCTCCGCTGTCGGGTTGATTTGGTCGACAACGGCCTGAAGGCTATCGAAGCGTTCCGCCAGGTCCACTACACCCTGGTGCTGATGGATTGGCAAATGCCCGAGATGGATGGCTTTCAGGCAGTCGAGGAAATACGGCGGGAAGAGGGAGCGATGGGCCATGTCCCGATCATCGCCCTGACAGCCAATGCGATGGAGGGAGATCGAGAGCGGTGTCTGGCGGCCGGGATGGACGACTACCTTTCCAAGCCGGTCAAGATCCAGGAACTGGAGGCTATGCTTTTACGGTGGATTCCACAGCACGCGCGAAGGAGATTGCCATGAGGACCGACAAACAAGAGGGCTTTGAGCCCGCCCTAGACCCGGAGCAGTTGGCCGCACTGCGTGATCTGGGGGGGGGACGATGATCCGGATTTCTTTCCGAATTTGGTCGCGCAATTTCTTGAGGAGGCGCCCCGGCGCCTGGCCGACATCCGGACAGCATTGCGTCGGGCGCAGGCAGTGGAATTGCGTCGGGCGGCTCATGGGCTCAAGGGCAGTTGCAATAATATGGGAGCCACGCGGTTGGCGCGCGTGTGTCTGCAACTCCAGAGGTGCGGAGACGCGGGGGACCTAACCGGCGCGGAGCCGCTGGTGGCCTTGCTGGACGCCGAGTTTGAGACCGTGGGAGCGTTACTGACCGCTGAAACGATGTCGCACGAGAAAGAGGGTTGAAAGAAAAGAGAGATCCGTCACCCTTTCCGCCGCTTCAAGCTTTTCTCTATGTTTTCTTGAAGGGATTCCAAGGAGAAGGGCTTGACGATATAGGAACTCGCTCCAGCCTTCGCCGCCTCAATCACTTTGTCCTTTGATGCTTCGCCAGTGACCATCAGAACCGGCACGTTCTTATAGGCGTCGTTGGTCCGGATAATTTTCAATAATTCGATGCCCGTGAGCTTCGGCATATCCCAGTCGGAGATCACGAGATCGAACGGCGTAGACCTGAGCTTGTCCAAAGCCTCCTGTCCGTCCCGGGCCGCTATAATGTGCGTATAGCCGAGTCGTTCGAGACTGCGCGTGAGAATCGTTTGCATGGTGCTCTCATCATCGACGATCAGGATTTTTCGCTTCTGAGCAACCAAGCGGTCCGCTGGCGAGGCAACGCTGTGCATGAGCCGCTCCTTACCTAGCAATTTGACTCATAAACTAACGTGTTGGCCGAGATATGGTCGCAGATAATGAGAACGGATATGAGCGATGAACACCACGGCATTACTGCAATCTCTATCGGCAACTGCAACCCGAAACTGAAGGGCGAGCGGATTACTCAGGTGGTTTCGTTCGGACCGACGATGCGCGTTCGGATAAAGTCACCCTGGCAGGGCAGGCGACGGTGGGCAGGGCCTGTAAATGGGGGATTTCGAGACGCGTCGGGGCTGTTCAGTGGATCAAGGGGGCCGGCGAGAGTCTGCCTTGCCATTCCTTGACGAGTTTCTGGCTGTCCGCCAGCTGTTGAGGGGTCAACTTCTTGGCGAGCGCTTCCTGAGAATCTAGGGGGTCCTTATAGCCTCCAAGCGTAGCCAACTTAAGCCAGAGGTAGGCCGAGACCCGGTCCTGAGCGATCCCTTCGCCTTTGGCGTACATGAGGCCCAGATTGTGCTGGGCATGAGCATCGCCTTGCTCTGCGGCTTTGCGGTACCAGCGCACGGCCTCCATGTCGTCCTGCGGTACGCCTTCTCCTTCGTCGTACATCAAGCCCAAGTTGTACTGGGCCTGGGCATCGCCCTGCTCCGCGGCCTTCTTGTACCAGCGGACCGCTTCCTTGTCGTCTTGGGGAATGCCCTCGCCCTTGTCGTAGGCCACGGCCAGATTGAATTGTGCCTTGGCTAATCCCTTATCCGCGGCTTTCCCAAACCAGCGAACCGCTACTTCCTGATTCTTCGAGACCCCGTCGCCCTCATCATACAGAACCCCGAGATTCAACTGGGCCTTCGGGTCCCCTTGGTCCGCCGCCTTCCTGTACCAGCGGGCCGCTTCCGCTGTGTCCTTCGGGCCGCCTTGTCCGTTGGCGCACATCAGCCCGAGGTTAAACTGAGCGGCGGGGGTGCCTTGCTCCGCCGCTCTTCGGAACCAATGTCTCGCTTCCATGTCGTTCTGCTCAGTCCCTTGACCCCTGACGTACATCAGCCCCAGGTTATGTTGGGCCTCTGCGTCGCCTCCATCGGCAGCCTGGCGAAACTCCACCAGGGCCGTCTGAAAATCCCCGTGCTTGTAGGCGGTCAGCCCTTGATTGAAGTGGGTGCAGGCCGGCAGGAACAGCAACACCACGAAGAGTCCCGGCAGTCGAGCGGACGAAGCAGAGCCGTTCAAGAGCATCCAGTCACCTCTTAAGAATTTCCCTGCGAACCGGCGTTGCGCAATCCACACAGCAGCGCTTCCGCCTGCTGCAACTCCTCCGGCGACAGGGGGGCCTGCCCGAACCGGACTCGACAGTAGAGGTCGGTCAATGGCGCGACATACCGGCCGGCATCCGCCCAGTCCCTCGTGACCAGGCCGGCAAATTCGATAGCCGTCGCGCCCGGTGCCTTGACGATCCCGCGCGTCGCCAAGAGCTGCAACATTCGGCTGTAGAGGCGGACGGCCGTAGCTTGTCGAAGCGTGGGGAACATGGAAGGGCGGCGGCGTTGGCTCCAGGTCCATGCGATGACGAGCAGGAGGAGCAGCAGCCCGCCTGCCAACCCGACCGGCAGCAGCTTCTCCGACGAGAGCGTGAGGTGCCTGAGCCAGGACTGCAGACTCGCTGCCCAACGGTGGAAAGTCGAAACCAGGCCCAGGGCCCGGCCCCGCACCTTCTCGCCCTGTTCACGCATGCCCTGCGCCATTTTGATCTGGTCGCGGAGGCTGTACTGGATGATGAACCGGTCCCACTTAAGCCGGATGGAGTCGATGACCCGGCCTGCGCCGACCCACAGTTGGCTTGAGGCTGCGGCGGGCACGCTGGGGGTGGGGTCGAAGGTCACCCAGCCGGAGCGGGGGAAATAGACTTCCACCCAGGCATGGGCGTCGCGTTGGCGGATCGTGTAGTAGCGCCCAAACCCGTTCCACTCGCCGGGGAGAAACCCGGTGACCAGGCGCGCGGGAATGCCCAGCGTGCGCACCATCATCACCATGGCCGTGGCATAGTGCTCGCAGTAGCCGGTCTTGCGGGTAAAAAGGAATTCCTCGACAGGATTCACGGGCGCCGCCGTGCCGACGTCCAGGCTGTATTGATAGGCGCTGCGCAGATGTCCTTCCACCGCGACGATCCGTTCATAGGGAGTGGGTGCCTGCGCCGTGACCTGCCGGGTCAAGACATCTACCCTGGGACTGAGATCGGGGAGCTGAAGATACTGATCGGCGATCTCTTGCGGATACGAGACGGTCTGGGCGGTCCGCTCCTCATCCCGCACTTGGACGGGGAACGACCAAGCGGTGTAATGGAACCGGGTCATCGGTATGTAGGGCAAAGATAGTGCGCCCAATTCGTCGGCCCGGAGAAAATCGAAGGCGCCTTTGATGGACTGTATGAAGGAGGCCCCGAACAATGTCGTCGTGTCCAAGGCTTCAATGAGAATGTCCTGCCTGAGGCCCGCCTGTCCCTCATGGGAAGTCTGCTCAGGGGCAATCTTGAACAGGCCGTCCGCGGTGCGCCCGACCAAGCGCCGAGAAGCAGGGCTTTTGATCCAGGACCGCCCGTTGTAGACATCGAACGCGGCGCCGCGGAAATACACCCGCTCGGCGGCCGAGAGGGGCTCCGACCGCTCGGGCAATTCCACCCGCATGACGACGGTCTGGTCCAGCTTAATCGCGCCCATCGTGCCCAGATCCACCTGTTCAGAAAAGCCGGTGGTCCTGATCTGTTCTCCCCGGTGCTTGTTAAAAAACCCGGTCCCGATACGTGGGGTCAGGAAAAAGATCGCCAACGTCAGGCAGAACGCGCCGACGGCGATCCGGTTGGTGGTCCAGAAGAAACGACTGGTGAGGGGCCCGGGTCCATGGACCGGGTCAGCCGCGATTTCCGAAGCCGGCAGCGCGGCCGCCAAGTCCTCCGCCTCGTTGCGTAGGTGATACAAGAGCAGGGTCCAGATGGTGGCCAGGAGAAAGACCACAAAGACGGCTGCGTACCAGAGCTCCGTGGTGAGCGCGGCGGCCGAGAGCAGCTGGAGCAGGCTGATTGCATAGAGATGGAGGAAGTCTTTTCGTTCCTGCAACCTCACAAGCTTGATGATCATCAGGAGGATCAGAAAGTGAATGCCGGCCGGCAGCAAATCCATCGAGACCCACCACCAATCCACTAAAAATCCGGCCAAGGCCATCACCAGCAGGATGTTCCAGATGGGACGCGAGAGTCGAAGCAGAGCTCCGGCCGAGGCCGACTCATCAGAGTCCTTCCACGGAGCGATAGGAGTGAGGCTGGCGAGGAGGGCCGCGGCGCCGGCCAGCAGAAGAGCGACGGGGAGTTCTCCGGTCAAGGCCAGTGCGGTGAAGCCGGAGGCGGCCAGAACGGTAGAGCTTAGTTGCAAGGCGTGGTTTGGTTTCATGACGACTCGGAGATCCTCACAACCCGGCTCACCTGCGCTCGTACCCGGGCCAACTGGGGGTCTTCACAGGGCAGTACCAGTAGGGTCAGATCCCCTTGCTCGGTCCGCTCGCCCAACGCCAGCCAGGGGTCTGATAAGGCGGCGGAGGGCGAGGTCAGGTCCGGCCGGCAGAGGGCCAGAGCGTGAAACAGTCGGTGCAGGTGCGCCTGCCCGGAATCGTGTGGGATGACGGTCGCTCCAAGGATCAAGCAGATCGCATAGCCCTGTTCATAGAAAAAGGCAGCAAGCGACGCCGTCAGCGATACCGCCTTTTCGAATGTCGCGTCATCCGCGTGCGGCATAGCGGTGGGGAGGGCCAGCGTGACATGCCGCTGATCTTCCGCTTCAGTCTCCTTGACCATCAGCCGGGCCTGGCGGGCCGATGTTTTCCAATGGATCGCGCGCGATTCGTCGCCCGCCCGGTACCCCCTGAGATTGTAGAGGGCCACGCCAGGTCCGCGGCGAGAGACAGACTGCTCATGACCCAGCGCCGTCAGGTCGTGGACCAGGCTCTCCGGAAGCGGTCTGATTTCCGGATACACCACCAGTTCATCTTTCAGGGGCAGATTCGCGGCTTTTAAAAAGAGTCCGAAGGGGAACTTGGTCAGCAGTTTGATCCCGTCGAGGCGGTAGCGTCCCCGGTGGGGAATCAGGAGCGGATAGGACTGAATAGTTACGGCTTGCGGCGGCAGGTGGAGCAGGTGGATGCCCCGGTCGATGGCGGTCGAGCCGATCACATCCATCACTCGCAGCGAGAACGTCGGCAGACGTGGCTTCCGGTTCGCGATCGAGAACCCGCCGGAGGTCGGTCGGTTGGCGAAAGCCTCCAGGGGCAAGCGCCGCTGGATCTCCAGCTGCCGGAGGCATTGTTCAGACAGGAGCCCCGACATGACGATGAGACTCAGCATCATCGCCAACAGGAGGTATAACAGGTTGTTCCCTGTGTTGATGGCCGCCACCCCGATGGCGAGTGTCAGCAACACAAACCTGGCGCCGTCCGGCGTCAGGCGGATGGAGCGGTAGCGGTAGAACCAGCGGAAGAACTCGCGGATTTTTTCGAAGCGCATAGGAAGCTATCAGCATTCAGCCGTCAGCTCTCAGCAGGATCAGCCTCTTGCTTTCTGTGCTGACGGCTGATGGCTGTCGGCTATTTCAGAGCGGCACCGGCACAGAGTCCACGATCTCGCGGATGATCCGCTCGGCGTCTTCAAAACGATGGCCGCCCGCCCGCCCCTCGTTGTGGCCGACGCTCAACATCACCCGGTGCGACAGAACCGCCGGCGCCAAGTCTTTGATGTCGTCGGGCAGGCAGTAGTCTCGGTCCTTGAAGAGGGCGCGCGCTTTGGCCGCTTTGTGCAAGGCCATGGCTCCGCGGGTGCTGACGCCCAGGCTGAGAAACGAACTCCGGCGCGTGGCTGCCACGATCGCCAACAGATAATCGGCCAGGCTCTCGTCCAGGCGGACCTTCTCCACCCGATGCTGCAGGTCCAGCACGGCCTCTGCGGACAGCACGGCCGACAATTCCTCGGCCGGATGACGGGCCAGTTGCCGATCCAGGATTTTTTTCTCCTCCGCGACGTCCGGATAGCCGATTCGAATCCGTATCAGGAACCGATCCAGTTGGGACTCGGGCAGGGGAAAGGTGCCGTGGTGCTCCATCGGGTTCTGGGTGGCGATAACCATGAAGGGCTGGGGCAGGGGATGGGTCTGGCCGTCCACGGTGATCTGCGCATCGTTCAATGCCTCCAGCAAACTGCTCTGGGTCTTGGGGGTGGTGCGGTTGATCTCGTCCGCCAGCACGATATGGGCGAAGATCGGCCCCGGGTTGAATTCGAAGCGCTGCGACGACTGGTTGAAGATCGAGACGCCCAGGATATCGGAGGGCAGCAAATCGCTGGTGAACTGGATACGTTTGAACGAACAGTCCAAGGAACGGGCTAAGCTATGGGCCAATGTAGTTTTGCCGACGCCCGGCACATCTTCGATCAGCAGGTGGCCGCGGGCCAGCAGGCAGATGACCGCTCGTTCCACCACCAGGGGCTTGCCCCGGATGACCTGCTCGACATTGGACTGAAGCGAACGGATCGTCTTGCCGGTATCCATAAGATTTGTTGGGCGGACAGTGGGCGGGAGATTGAGAAAAGTCTAACAGAGGCTCTCCGGGTCGTCAATTTTTGCGGCGATTCTTGTCAACCCAATTTAGAAATGTCCTCTTCTTCCCAAAGTAGAAATGTCCGGTTTTATGTTCCGGCCGCCGCCGCGTGTCGTCCACGTTCCGGCAACAGCCGTTTGCGCCAC
>VGXC01000061.1 GCA_016873495.1 Nitrospira sp.
TTCCTTCCCACTCATCGTGACTCTGTCCTCTCCGACCATCCGGCCCTCCTGGTGAAAGCCGACAGTCTAGCAATGAAGAGGACATTTCTATCTTGGCGAAAGCGGACATTCTCATGTTGGGATTACACCGGACCGAGTCGGCAAGGAGGAGCCCGAAGATAAGGGTCGGAAATCTCCCATTGCTTGACACCTTTTCGAGCCTGACCTAGGCTAACCTCCAACCGCATCTTAGCTGCAGATTTCATGTTCGCAGGTGCACCGAGAAGGAGGACTCCATGACCCGGGTACGACGGATGCTCGCTCTTCCTTGCGCCCTTCTCGCCTCCTTGGCAATGGCTCAACCCTCCGGAGCTCAGGAGGCCAACCCCGCTCACGATCTGGATGCCCTGCAAAAGCGGCTCGGCGGGGCGCAAGGCAAAAGCCCCGTGCCGGCCAAGGAGGGGCTCAAGCGGCGGGACCTCAAAGGACAGGCCATGTCCCAGCAAGCCGAACCGGAGGGGCTGACGCCGGAGCAGAAGAAAATGTACGAAGATCTGCAGCAGCAACTGCAGCAGATCAAAGAAAACCGAGCGAAAAGCGATGCGGCGCTGGAGGAGCTGATGAAAGGGGAGGCGGGACGATGATCGGGGGGCGCCGGGCGCTCGCGGCCGGATTCCTGTTGATCGTGACGGGGCTCGCGGCGTTGACGGACGCCCGGGGAGCCTCGCTGACCGGGCTGGCTAAGGAACAAGGCAACGGGTCCCGATTCACGATGCGCTCGCAGGGGAGCACCTTCGACTTGAACGTCGGGCTGGTGAAGGTGGACCCCGCGGCGGCACGCGCGGTGATCGAGGTCTATGCAGCCGCCCAGTTGGCCGATCCGCTGTGGCAACAATTCACGCTCGATGTCAAAGGCGATCGCCCGGCCTTGGAGTCCGGGTATATCCAAGTCGGCAACAAAGCCCCCATGACCCTTCCCAAGCAATACCTTTCCGGCGTCGGCAGCCTGGATGTCAGTCTCTTTCTGCTTTCGGAATCGGACCTCCGAACGGGAACGACCCGCGACCTAAAGAATGTCGGGCAGGAGACCATTACCACCCCGGCGGGCGCGGTGAAGTGCAGCCACTATCGGGTGGAGAATGCGGGTCAAAAGCTGGATATCTGGGTCAGCGACGAGGCCAGGCCGGTCGGATTGGTCCGGATGCAGTCCACGGGCAAGCTGAAAGAAGAGAACTACGATCTCGAGTTGCAGGAGCTGCTGTCCGGCGTGGTGCCCAAGATCGATCCGGCTAAGGCGGGGCCCCTCAGCGAGGAGATGAAGAGGCTGCTCACCAAGCGTTGATGGGTGAATCGGGCGGCGATCAGCTTGGACCGACGGACTGGTCCAACGATGGGGGCAGGGTCTGTCCCGACACCATGGTCCCGCAGGCATGACACTGGACCAAGGACCGGAGCGGGTCATAGCTGATGAGTTGATAACACTCGGGACAGCAGACAAGCCGGGTCCGCGGGACGGTCGCGACTTTTGTAATGACGGGTTTCATCGAGTTCTTATCCTACCGCCTCTATCGTAACCCTGCCTAAGTTTCAGACAACTTCCGGGGCTCTGCTCGAAGACAGAGCAATCCCCCGCAGACAGAGACACCTCTGCCCTACGATGGAGGGAACGAGCAAGTGTGGCCTGGGTCAGTGCCGAGCCGTTAAGGGCCGGGGTTCGTTATCCACGGCTTTCCGACGCCCACAGTTCAGGCAGGCAAAAACCGTGATGGCGAGGCCGGCATCCATGTCCACCGCTCGTTCCAGCAGCATGGTGCCATTGCATTTGTCGCAGGTTCTCATGGCCACAAGGTAACATTGGTCAAGCAGGCTGTCTATCGGTCGGAAGCCCCCACAAGTAAGAGCAAAGGGCCTCCGGCCCGATCCGGCCATGGGTCCTTCGGCCCTGGGCGCATAGGCTAAAATCGGGCCGACTGCAAGCCTCTGTTGTGTCGGCTGCCTTGACAGGCTGCAAGGGGTTCCATAGGATGGACGCGCTGCAGACGTCCAGGCCCTTGGTCGGCGCCATTCGCCGGCCCGTGAGAATCGAGGCAAAGAAGACCGTATGTACCGACTGTTGCTCGTTGTAGGGCTGCTGGTGGTCTTATACTTCCTTTTGCGTAGCGCGATCCGGGAGCTGAAGGGAAAGAACGGACAGGAGCCGGCGCTACCGGGCAACAACGAGATGCTCCAGGATCCCGTGTGCCGAATCTATGTGCCGCGCGGCAACGCTGTGTCCGCCAACATCGGGGGCCAGACCTATTATTTTTGCAGCCAGGATTGCGCGCAGACCTTCCGGAAGCAACTGGCCGGGTAACTCCGGACCCTATTCCGCTAACAACCGGAATAGCTGTATGAACTCAGCCTCTCGTCTTTTCCGAACTTCAGGGTGATCTGACACTGGTTGGGGGCAAAGTTGAAGAGTCCGCTCTGAGCGCCCGCGATGCGGAAATAGGTCCAGGTCTCTCCCCCGAAAAACCGCGGCGCCTTCCCGCTGGGGTCGCCCCAATTCTTCTCGAACCACCCCTTGTCCTTGCCTTCGAACTCGGCCGGCTTCAGAGTGGCATCCAGGTACGGATTCCCTCCGCCACACCCGACCAACAACGCGAGTGCCAGCACCAACCCGATCGTTCCCCGCATGGTACCCCCTCCTCCATGGCCCCGTGAGTCACGCCGAGGTGATTGTACCGGCCGGCCAGGACCCTGTCAAAAGGCCAGACGAGCCCAACATCGTTGCTTTCGGCTTCCGTTGTTCATAGAATAGCCGATACAGGGAAGTGGATGGGAGCGGCTTGGTCCGCGCACGAAAGGATGTCGTTATGAAAATCTATCTCGATACCGCCAGCGTCAAGGAAATCCACGAAGCCGCCAGCTTCGGCCTCATCGACGGAGTCACGACGAACCCCTCGTTGGTGGCCAAAGAGGGCCGCAGCTTTAAAGACGTGATCCATGAGATTTGCAGCCTCGTGGACGGCCCCATCAGCGCCGAAGTCGTAAGCGTCGAGGCCGACGCCATGATCAAGGAAGGACGGGAGCTGGCCAAGATTCACAAGAACATCGTGGTCAAGATCCCCCTCATCCCCGAAGGGCTCAAGGCGACGAAGAAGCTGGCCTCGGAAGGCACCCGGGTGAATGTCACGCTGTGCTTCTCGCCCACCCAGGCCCTCTTGGCCGCCAAGGCCGGCGCCTGGTGCGTCTCCCCGTTCATCGGCCGGCTGGACGACATCAGCTCGGATGGCATGGCGCTCATTCGACAGATCCTCGCCATCTATCGCAACTACGATTTCAAGACCCAGGTGCTCGTCGCCAGCGTGCGGCATCCGCAGCACGTCGTTGAGGCGGCCCTGGCCGGCGGACATATCGCCACGATGCCCTACAGCGTGTTCCAAGCGCTCTACAAACATCCGCTCACCGACAGCGGACTGAAGAAGTTTTTGGCGGATTGGAACGCCAGCCCGGCGGGCAAATAACGAGTCCTCAGCGACCGATCAGGCACGCGCGGGCTTGCTTGAACACCGAGTGGAACATCAGTCTGGTCAGCTTGCCGGTAAAGGTGTTCTGCTGGCTCGGATGATAGGACCCGATGAGGGTCACGCCCCAAGGTAGGGGGTAGCGGACCCCGTGGCCGAAGCGGGGAAGAGGAGACGAGACCGGCCGGCCGGTCTCGCGGCAGGCTTTCAAATACTGGTCGAACGCAATTTTTCCCAAGGCCACGACCACTCGCAACCGCGTCAGCAGGCGCAGCTCTTCCGCCAGATAGGGCCGGCAGGTGTCGAACTCGCCTGGAGTAGGCTTGTTGCCGGGCGGGGCGCAGCGCACCGCCGCCGCAATATAGCAATCTGCCAGCGCCAACCCGTCCCCCTTGTGCGTGGATTCAGGCTGATTGGCGAACCCGAATCGGTGCAAGGCCTCATAAAGCCAGTCGCCGCTGCGATCGCCGGTGAAGACCCGGCCGGTGCGGTTCCCCCCGTGAGCGGCGGGGGCCAGACCGACCACAAAGAGACGCGCCTTGGGATCGCCGAATCCAGGGATCGGACGGCCCCAATAGGTCCAGTCCCGGAACTGTCGGCGTTTCTCGCGAGCCATGGATTCCCGATGCGCCACCAGCCTCGGGCAGCGTCGGCAGGCCACGATCTGTTCGTTGAGAAGCGTCAGGCCGCGCATGGGCGGGCAGTGTAGCATACGAGACTAAGGGATTCGCGCTTGCCGCTCCTAGGGCTTCCTGTTAGCATGAGCCACCTGCAAGGGGACATCTTGACCGAGGAGGAGAGTTAGATGGGACTTCCACTGATGGCGTTGCTCGTTGCCTGCCTCACCGTTACCCTTGCACTGGACCGGCAACCGGCACGAGCGCAGCAAGGAAGCGCGCCCGCTGACCCGGCTTCCCACGACACAGCGCCTCCCGCTCACCCGATGAACAGACCGCCGGCCGCCGAACCGGACCATGGGCCGGCCGAGACCCTGTACCCAACCCCCGACGCGGAAGAGCGGCTCGTGATTCTGCCGGAAATCAAGCGCGAGGGGGAGCGTCGCTTCTTAAGCTCGTTCAAACTCCCGGACAAACTGGTGTTTGCCGGCGAGCCCGTGCCGCTGGACAACTGGCAGGTCCGCGAACGACTCGAGTACGAATTCTACCAGTTTCTGGAAGACGAAGGCGACAGCATCATCCTGGCCAAACGGACCGGCCGCTGCTTTCCTCCGGTGGAGAAGCAGCTCGCCGAGTCCGGCCTCCCCGATGACCTGAAGTTCATGCTGCTGGTGGAAAGCAAATGCGTCGCCGCAGCCTATTCCAAGGCCAAGGCGTCGGGTCCCTGGCAGTTCATCGGGTCCACCGGCAAACGCTACAAACTCAACAGCAACCAGTGGCGGGACGATCGGCGCAACCTGGAAATGTCCACCGAGGCGGCGATCAAGTACTTGCGCTTCCTCAAACAGGATCTGGGCGACTGGTTCCTCGCCATGGCCGCCTACAACGCGGGCGAGGACCGGATCAGGAAGCTGCTCAAGGAACAGCGCGTGGACGACTATTGGAAACTCCACTACGTGCGGGAGACGATGCGTTACGTGCCCCGGATCATCGTTGCCAAGGAGATTTACAGCCAGCCGGAGAAGTATCTCGGCCTGACCAAAAAGGACCTCTATGCGCCGTTGGACCTGGAAACGGTCACTGTCACGATCAAGGAGCCGCAGCGGCATCTGGCCCTGATCGCGAAGGACTTCGGCTCGTACTTCCTGGAAGTCAAGATGCTGAACCCGGAGATCCGCAAAGAATACCTGCCCAAGGGCACCCATCAGCTCAAAGTTCCCAAGCAAGACTGCCCCAACCGCTGCTTCAAGCAAGACAAAACTCCGTAAGCTCATGCGCCCGGCCACCAGGCAGTCGCATCCTCAGCGGACGGCGCACCGCCTAGTGGACCGTCTGGTCCGAGCCGCCCTGGCCGCGGCGGACCCGCAGCTCGCCCTACGTCAAGCCGTGAAACGGGTCGGCGCTGTCGTGCAAGTTGGGGTAAGACGATACGACTTGCGAGCCTATGATCGTGTCGTGGCCGTAGGCGCCGGCAAAGCCTCGGCCAAGATGGCGGCGGCATTGGAACGATGTTTGGGCAGCCGCTTCGAAGGAGGCCAGATCGTCGTCAAAAGCGGCTACGCTTCGCCGACCAAGACCATCGAGGTCCTGGAAGCGGGCCATCCGGTCCCGAATCGGGCCGGGCAGCGAGGCGCAGCCCGATTGATGGCGCTCCTCAATAATCTCTCCCATCGAGACCTCGTCTTTGTGTTGCTGTCGGGCGGCGCATCCAGCCTGTTGCCGGCGCCGGCCGCCGGCCTGACGCTCTCAGATCTGCGGCAGACCACCAGGTTGCTCCTTGCCTGCGGGGCCTCGATCCAGGAGATTAATACGGTCCGCAAGCACCTCTCGGCACTCCAGGGAGGCAGGCTGGCGGCGGCGACCAAGGCACGTGTTGTAAGCCTCATCCTTTCCGACGTGTTGGGTGACGACCTAGGTTCCATCGGCTCTGGGCCGACCGCCCCGGATGCGACGACCTACGCCGACGCGAGCGAGATCTTGAGGCGGCACGAGATCTACCGGTCCGTTCCTGTCGAAGTCCGGAATCATTTGCAGGCCGGATGCAGAGGAGAGCGCGACGAAACGCCGAAGCCCGGCACGGCCCTGTTTCGCCGCGTGCAGAACCAGATCATCGGAAACAATGCTGGGGCCGTGCAAGCAGTGGCGCGGGCAGCCAGGCAGGCGGGGTTCCATACGTTGAATCTCACCACCAGACTCACCGGAGAGGCGAGGGAGGCGGCCAAGTGGTTCGGGGCGATCGCGAAAGAGATCGCAGCCACCGGCAAGCCGGTCCGCCGTCCTGCCTGTGTCGTCGCCGGAGGCGAGTTGACGGTCACGGTCAAGGGACGGGGGTTGGGGGGACGGGCCCAGGAGTTCGCGTTGGCGGCAGCGATGGAGATCGCCGGGTTGCCCAACGTCTGGATTGCCGCCTTCGGGACCGACGGCACGGATGGACCCACCGACGCCGCCGGCGCGCATGTCGGCGGCGACACGGTCCTTCGGGCCACCAGACTCGGCCTCGACCCGATGGCCATGCTCGCCCGCAACGATTCCTACGGCTTCTTCAAGAAAGTCGGCGGCCATCTGCGAACCGGTCCCACCGGCACCAACGTGAACGACCTCTATATTCTCCTCGCGCTCTAGCGCGAGGAGAAGCTGATAGCTGATGGCTGATAGCTTCAGAAATATGCCTGGGCAGATCGTCCTTCCGCTGAAGGATTGCACCGACCCGCAACTTGCCGGGGGGAAAGCGGTCGGCCTTGGCCGCCTGATCCGGAACGGGTTCCAGGTCCCTCCGGGCCTCTGCGTCACGACCGGGGTCTACCGCGAATGTCTGCGAGCCGGCGGGTTCGATGCCGCCGCCCGTTGGGCGCGCTTGTGCCAAGCATCGGAGGAGCGGCGGCCGGCAATGCTGGAAGAAGATCGCCGTCTCATCACGTCCCTGTCTTTGTCTCAGTCTCTCCTCGACCTCATCGATGAAGAATTGCATCGCCTGGGGCTCGGGAACGAGGCGACGTTCGCCGTCCGTTCCTCCGCCTCCGATGAAGACGGAGCCAAGGCCACGTTTGCCGGTCTCTATCGCACCAAACTGGGAGTGCCCCGCGACGCACTCGCCTCGGCCATACTCGAGTGCTGGGCCTCGCTCTGGACCGAAGCGGCCTTGGCGTACCGCCTCCGGGTTGGCGGAAGAAGCGTCGCGCCGGCCATGGCGGTCATTATCCAAGCCATGTTGGCGCCGCGCGCGGCCGGCGTCGCCTATTCCCGTCATCCGATCACAGGCGAACCGCAACAGGTGCTGATCAACGCGGTCTTCGGCCTGGCTGAACCGCTCGTGTCGGGCACCGTGTCGCCGGACCAATATGTCGTAGACGTCGGGGATGGGACCGGCTCAAGCACGGTCGTCGAACGGCAGCTTGCCGAACCGGATCAGGCGGCGCCGGTCCTGGGCGAACGAGAGATCCTGGCCCTGGCCGGTCTCGTCAAAGACATCGAGAGACAGATGGGCTTTCCCGCAGACATCGAATGGGCGATGGACGATCAAGGGACATGGTTGCTCCAAGCCAGGCCGATCCCGGCGTCAAGACCAGTGTCGGCCCCGCCCCCCATCGTCTGGTCCCGCGCCAATTTCAAAGAGACGATGCCCGATGTGCCCAGCCCCCTCGGCCTCTCGTTCCTCGAAGCCTTCATGGAAACCAACATCGTCAACCATTACCGAGAGCTGGGTTGCCGCGTCCCGGACGGCTGGCCGACGGTGCGGATCATGCGGGGACGGCCCTACATCAACGTGTCCCTCTTCCAATCCTTCACCGTGCAATTGGGCGGCGACCCCGGGCTGGTCGTCGAGCAAATGGGAGGCGAGGATCGGCCGCCGATCGAAGGCCCTCCGCGCTTGCCCTGGTGGAAGATTCTGCGCGCCGGGCTGTTGATGGAAAGCAAAATCCGACGTGCGGCCAAACAGGCGCCGACCTGGTTTGCTGAAATGAAACAGATGGCGGAGGAACGGCCGGATGAAGGGAGAGGAGGGCAGAAGCCGGCTGACTTGCTGGCTCGACTGGATCGACTGAACAAGCGGCTGCGTGAAGAAGACCTGACGTTTGCGATTGTGGCCGGAGTCTCCCAAGGATTGTATGCGCTCGGCTTGCTGCTGCCGCGCCGGCTCGGTCCAAACTGGCGGCCGTTGTTGAACGAAGCGCTCCAAGGGATCGGTACCATCATCAGCGCCAGACAAATCCTCTGGCTGGCCGAGCTGGCGGACAAAGCAAAGCATGAACCGATTGCGCGGGATTTTTTACTGGCCGAGTCCTGGGAGTCGTTTTCATTTCGG
Source organism: Nitrospira sp. (assembly GCA_016873495.1). GTDB lineage: Bacteria > Nitrospirota > Nitrospiria > Nitrospirales > Nitrospiraceae > SYGV01. The sequence goes on from VGXC01000061.1 coordinate 8,406, forward strand.
AACAAGCTAGCCGGCACCGGCTTCCTGCGCGGCTTCGACGCGTATATGGCGGAATACGGACACAGGGCGGTCGGCGAATCGGACCCCATGGCCACCCGCTTTGCAGAGATTCCGGATTACTTGCTCGGCGTCATCCGAAGCCACTTGCAAGCATCTCCCACCAAGCCCGGCAGATCTGTCGAAGTCGTCCGCCGAGAACAGGAAGCAGCCCGAACCAAGGCCTTGCGGAAAATTCGTTCGGCCTTCGGGTGGCGCCGGCACGAATGGCTCCTGTTTCGCTACACCTACGATCGTCTCTGTCGCTTCCTCGCCCTGCGTGAGGCCAATCGCCACCACTTGATGTATTTCACCGCCGCTGCGCGCCAAGGCGAATTGCAATTGGGTGCCGCGTGCGTCGCGCTGGGCTTGCTCCAGTCGAAGGAAGATATTTTCTTCCTGACGGCGGACGAGATTCGCGCTGCGGTGAACAACCAACGAAGAGACTTAAAAGGCTTGGTAACAATCCGCCAGGCGGAACGGGCCAAGCATCTTCTGCTCGAAGCACTGGACACGGTGGTCGAAGGAGCAGGAGCAGCGCCTCGGGAAGCCGTTGCCCATGTTGAGACGCTCATGGGCATTCCTCTCAGTTCCGGATACGCGGAAGGACCGGCGCGCATCATCCGTTCACCGGACGATCTGAAAAAGGTTCAGCGGGGAGATATTCTCGTGGTCTCGGTGATTGACCCAGGCATGGCGCCGGTGCTGGGCCTGGCGGCCGGGCTGGTCGTCGAGATGGGCGGGACGCTCTCGCACGGCGCGATCATCGCCCGCGAATACGGCCTTCCGGCCGTGGCCAACGTGAAGGGGGCCACACGTTTGCTTAAACCCGGTGAGCCGGTCACCGTGGATGCCTCACTGGGAGAGATCAGGAATCTGTCCTAGAAATTCATCCCGGTTCGAGGATGTTTCGCCGGTTTAGATTTAAGCGATAAATATAAAGTGACTTTCACAATACGTGGCGTATACTGAAGGCATGTTCAGCCGCTGGTACGCCAAACCGCTGACCGATAAACTGGACCGACCCTTCGTGCACCTGCTGTTCGGCGCTCGGCAGACGGGAAAGTCCACGCTGCTTCGAGCCCTTCTGCCTGACGACACAGTGGTCTTCGATCTGGCCGATCCTGGGGAGCGCTCGCGGCTGTCGGCCAAGCCGGAATTGTTCGTTCAGGCGTGCCGTGCCTTGCCGACGGGCCGCAAGAGCCGGCCGGTGTTGGTGGATGAAGCCCAGACCGTGCCGGCCCTATTCGACGCAGTCCAGCACCTCTACGATACGGACAAGCAGCGCTGGCGTTTCGTGCTGTGCGGCAGTTCCGCCCGCAAATTGCGCGTGACAGGCGCCAATCTCTTGCCGGGCCGCAGCTTTCTCCATCGGCTCTATCCACTCACGCTCACCGAGCATCCACCGTCGCCCCACCCACCCAGACAGGCGGTATCCCCCCTGCCTTTTCCGTGGCCGACCGGACATGTCTCGGACAGCCGGTTCCCGGCGTGGGGATTGGAGCCCAGACTGGCCTATGGCGCACTGCCGGGGATTGTGACGAGTGAGGCACGGGATCGGCCGGAGTTGCTGAAAGCTTTCGCCGTCATCCATCTGGAAGAAGAGATTCGGCGCGAGGCGTTGGTGCGGGACTGGGGCGCGTTCGTTCGCTTCCTTCAATTGGCGGCCCGGGAATCGGGACAGGTGCTCAACTATGCCTCGATCTCGCGGGAGGTTGGCATTTCCCAGCCGACGGTGAAGGGATACTACCAACTGCTCGAAGACATGTTCGTCGGCTTCCGGGTTCCCGCCTACAGCCGCAGTCCTCGAAAGAACCTGCTCTCCACGCCCAAGTTCCTGTTGTTCGACCTCGGGGTCCGGCACACGGCCGCAGGCCTCACGCCGTCCGAGGCATTGGTGCAAGCCGACCCTGGGCCGCTGTTGGAACAGTGGGTCGGCATCGAGCTGTGGAAGCGGCTCCAGTATCTCGGCGAAGGGGGCCTCTACTACCAGCGCACACGCGATGGAGCGGAAGTGGACTTCATCGTGGAGCACGGCGGCCGCCTCACGCCTATCGAGGTCAAGTGGTCGGAGCATCCGACCGCCTCGGATGCGCGGCATGTGCTGACGTTCCTCGGTGAGCACCCCCGGCAGGCCCATCACGGGTATATCGTCTGCCGCTGCCCACGCCCGTTGCAGTTGCATGACAAGATCACGGCGCTTCCCTGGTTTTGCCTGTGAACCCCGTGGCAGGCTTGGTGGTGAAAATGGGCGGGACGCTCTCCCACGGCGCGATCATTGCCCGCGAGTACGGCCTGCCGGCCGTGGCCAACGTCCGGAGGGCCACAGGCCTGCTCAAGGCCGGCGCGCCGGTGATCGTGGAGGCGTCACGCGGGGAGATTAGACTAGTTGAATCTGTAAAGTCATAACCCACTAACATCATCATGGCTTTACTTGGGAAATCCCCAGTATGACGTTGGCCCCGTTCTGAGACAGTTCTTAACCAGAGCAGAAGACCTCTTGACGTTGGCCCCGTTCTGAGACAGTTCTTAACCAGAGCAGAAGACCTCTTCGGCGGTCTGTTCAACCTGACGTTGCGCGACAAACTCGTTCGGGGTCAGGTGCCCGAGTGAGCTATGCGGACGGCG
>VGXC01000062.1 GCA_016873495.1 Nitrospira sp.
GTTCGACAAGCCGGTTGTGCGGTGGTATGTGTGGTAGACACCTTCGCTGATGTCAAGACTGATGAGTTCAATCGAAGGATGCCTTATGGCCATCGCGGTTGTATCGTTACCGCTCCCGGACCCGGCCCAGCCGTGACGCCGCTTGTACTCTCCCCACCCATAGGACTGATAGAGGGTATAGTTTGGCAGGGCCGTCAGCGCGGTGTCCCACTTCGACACTGCTTCCGCTTCAGACCATTCGACCCACTCGGTTACCACAGGAAGGGCACGAACATGACACGCCCATAATGATCCGGCGCATGCAGATGAATGGCAGCAGGGAGGTGGTCAGGCCATGACAAGATTGGAACCCCACGCTGCCCCCATGTCTTTATCAAGGAGCGGCGGTCTTTCCCTGCATAGAGGAACGGAAAGCCCTGAGGCACCACTCCATCCGGGAGGTGATCGAACAGGGGGCGGACGTCAGGAGCACCGTCGAACAGATCCAGGCACAATTGATAGAGGGTCCGGCGGCGCTGGCACTCCGCTACATAGTCACAGCGACGAAGCAGTTGGGGAGTAAGGGACGAACAAGCTTCTTGTAGCATGGTGATCTCTCGTCTGGAAGAAGAAACCGGGATTGCATGTCCGGTTGCAGCCAGTCGAGCCATCCGGATACATGCAAGGATGACCAGAGCACTCTTCAGACCGCCCCACTCTATCAACCGTTTCAAAACAACTTTGGATCGGTATCGCCATTCAGCCAGCCGACAGGACCCTCCATAGGAGAATCCATCGGGATCCATCTTGTTGTTGACACGATTATCTACTAGCGCGGCGCCGTTGGGGAGCGCCAGGGTCTTTCGCAGGCTGAACACGCCGAGGTCTCCACGTCGGCCCAGCGGCACTTCCCCATCTTCGCTGAGAAAGCCATGCGCATTGTCCTCGATGAGCGTCGCGCCATGCGCCCGGCACCAAGCCTGTACAGGACCAAGAAATTGCGGGAACCCAAAATAGTTCACCATCACAACGGCCCGTATGCTCCCAAAAACCTCCCGATCCCACGACGCCACATCGGCACGCAGCCGTTCGTCCACCGAGTAAAATCTTGGGACCGTCCCCAAAACCGCCAGGCTCGCGAGCACCTCGCCGCAGAGAAAACCGGGCAACAAGACCTCGTCTCCCTCCTTAACTCCAGCCAGACGGAGCGCTTCCGTCAGAGCCTGTCGCCCGTATCCGTAGAATCGGGTTCGATCCGCCGGCAGGATCCGACCCATGCCCGAGCCATCGCCCCCTCGGCAACGCGCGCTATAGACTCCGACCAATGCCGATTCCAAATCAGTCCCTGGGAGTCCTCGGTGCCCACTCCAAGCCGAACCATCGACTGCCCCACCCTTCATTGAGGCGCCATCCAGCATCAAGCCTCTTTCATTCGTGTCTAACCGGAAGAATGGCACACCCTATGCCGCTTGACCGTCGGACACGACTCTCACCTGAACCTGCCGATCAAATAGGGCTGTCAGCCTTGGAACTTTCGCAACAAGAGTTTCTTCCAGTCCGATCGGGTACCGCCGCGGACGGATCCGGAGGTCCGGGTGAAAGAACAGTTCAGAATAGCCACAGGTGATCCGCGTGCGCCCTCTGCGAAATGGCTGCCAGAAAGCAGCCCACTCTCCGGCAGACAGGCGGGTTAATTCCATGGGACCGACCTTTCCTTTGCAAGGCAGCCGTTTTCCAAAGAGACGATAAATCACTCGATGGAGCAATGCTGGATTCAGATTATAAAGCTCCATCACAAACTCATCTTTCAGGATTCGATGGAGCCCGGCCAAAACCGAATGGAGCACCTCCGGCGGAAAATGCTGGAATATCTGCACACTCCAAAGACCAGAAATGCTGCGTTCACGGATCGGCAGCGCGGCCGCATCCGCGCACACAAGTACCACGCGGTTGTTCTCTCTACCGAGGAGATGCCGAGCCAAGACAAGATTGCCAAGAGACATATCTATGCCAAGGATTCTGGCACCTTTTCTCCTGTCTGCCCAGTGCCAGCCATACCCTACCCCGATGTCTAGAATCCACTCGCGGGGGTCGAACCTCGCATGGAATTTCTCAGCCTGCTTTTGCATGATCGGAACACAATGGTGCCGTGCGACGATTTCCAGTAAAGTCTTGCTATCACTCCGAACATGTTCAGCTGCCAAGGCATCTCGAAATCGCCGGTCGCCATCCTGCGCTTCAGACTGCCCCTGGAGAAAAATCAGCACGCCGTCTTGGATCGGGTAGGCACGCTGACAACAGGCACACCGAACATCAAGGGTCGCCTCGCCAATGGAGAGGGTTCCTTGACAGACAGGACAGACGAGAATGTCCTTGATGGCTTCCCGCAATGCATCCAGAATCTCGCGGCCTGGTGGGTACAACGTGAATGACCTTGCAGTCACACGCTGATGCGTAACAGATTCAACGTGCTCAACGCCCACGCTTTCCAGGAAAAAGGATCTTGAAGCAACGATTTCATAAACCAGAGGCGAGCTTCCCGATGCCTCCCTACCTTAAGAGAGGCGCGGCCAGCCCCACGGAGCACGGCGGCGCGACGCCTTCGCATGAGGCAGCGGCAATAGGCAGTTTGCGGTTGCCAGGACTCGAAATGAGCCTCCAGAACATTCAGGTAATGCGCGCAATGCTCCTCAATACGGCTCGTGATCCCTCGACCGTGCACGCGGTAAATCCCCAGCGGCTCATGAATATATTCGATGCAACAACCAGTCCGCGCTAGCCGCAGCCACAGTTCGTAATCCTCAACGCCGTTGAATCGCGGGTTGTCGGAAAACCCTCCAACCTCAAGTAATTTTGTTCGACGAACGACCGTCGCAGACGTAGAGAGACAGTTTCCTTTAAAGAGGAGTTGCCGATAGGTTGCATACGGTCCGTATCGGAGCCGTCGCCGACGCCCATTTTCTTCCAGCCACTCATCGTGACAGAAAAGCTCAACCGCCTTCGGCTGCTGACAGTACAACGCCACTGTTTCCAGTTTCCGCTCCATCCATAAGTCGTCAACATCCAGAAACGCCACGTACGTGCCTGTGGCTCCTCGCACACCTGCATTTCTGGCCCTGCCAATTCCCCCATGCTCTTGTTGGATGACGCGCAGCTCGATCCGCGGATGATCAACGGCCCAGCACGCGACTTGTTTGGGGGTTCCATCGCTGGATCCATCGTCCACAACGACAATCTCATACTCAGTGAAGGTCTGTCTGGCAACAGAATCCAGCGCCTCCCGAACATATTGTTCAGCGTTATAAGCCGGGATCACCACGCTGAATAGCCATTCCTTGACTGTCAACGCTCCCTCACTTTGATCGAGCCCTTGCGTAGCCTTCACGTGGACTCACCTCGACACATCACTTGCCCTTCGCCGCTGCCACTCGTTGTGTGGCCGCACCATGCTCACCGTTGAACCATTGCGCCAAGGATGGCACAACCTCGGCCGGAACTGAACCGTTGAATTCCCCAAGGGCCGCTCTTAGTTCATACCTCTCGCCTCTAATGCAGTGCCTCTCCCACTGCGGCAACATTAGCAAGACCAGCAAACCTAACTGCGCACGGTCTTGCTCAGTAAAGCTGCTGAGTTCCCACGCCCTAGACGATCGTCGTCCCCATCCCCCGTGCATGCACGCTTCCGGCTAAGCCGGTCAATGACGTCAAGCCAGGCCGCGTCATTGACCGGAGGGAAAACACGGTCAAGCAGGCCGCCCCATTCACGCCGGCGCGGACCTCCCTCGCCCAACGACTGAGCCACCGAACACACCTTAGTTCTGAGGTCTTGATCTCCGCACTCCACGACATCTTCTTGCATGGGGAACGCCCCTCGGTCCATATCCAACAGGAGCTCAGGTCGGTACCGGATGACCCTCCGGCCCATCACCAGCGCCTCCATACCGGTCGAGGTCCCGGTATAGATCACAACCGCGCAAGGACGGACCGCCTCCTCAAAAGTCCCGGCAACGATGGTGGTCGGCCATCTGAGTGACTCCTCGCTCACGGCACTCATCGGATGGGATTTGACGGCAAATTCCACTCCCTCGGCTCGACCACCGTCCGGGAATGCCCGTCTCAGCGCGTGCAGGAGGTGCTGCACTAAGACCGATTCGATTGGTAAGGCGACTAGGACTCGAATGGGGCTCCCCAATGGTAATCTTGGCTCAGAATCAACGTATTTCCATAAATATTGATAACGAAAATTGCCCCCCAGGATCAGGTGTTCCCGTGGCGTCCCGCCTGCTTCCAACATCTCGTGTGAATAGGGTCCTGAAGTGACAATCCGGTCGGGAAGTGGTTCGAATTCCACCTCGCCCAAACCATGGAAGTATGGCAGAGTGAACCGAGCCAATCCGCCGCCGTGCTGGTACCCAAGCGTCGGGATTCCATGCGCCCGGGTGGCAAGCACCAGCATTTTTTCCCATGGCTGATTTTCATAAGGGTAGATCGCCAGGGTTACTTGGTCGGTCTCTACTAACCTCGACACACATTGAAAAAAAAGACGAAAGAGAAAGTGCGAAGATCGCCATCGGTCCAGCCACCATTCCCGGAGAAGCAGCCAGCGAATAGGTCGCCCGCCGACTTCAGGGTCAGTCGGCCAAGTGGGATGCCACGACGCAGAGACGGCACGGAGGAGACCTAGTGCAGTGATGAAAAGGATGAGCGGCCTGAAATACCTCGATCGCCTCCCGAGCGCCTCCTCAAATCCCCCGACTTCGGGGGGAGAAAATCGGCAAACCGCATACCCCGCTTCCTCCAAGATGCGATCCAAACCACCGAGGTAGGGATCACCCCACCCGTCGAACCCGTTGAGGCAACGCGCCTGGGGATAGCTGTAAATGGCTATGATCGGCTTGGAAGATTTGGGGTGATTGTTCCGCTTCCAGAACCGTTTCTGCTCGAGATAATTTCTTGCCAGGCGTCCCGTCCAGACTGCACGGGACGCGGTCCCAAGCATGAACGCCTTCGCCTGCTTGGACCACAATGAGGAGCCTCCTCGAAATCGGGCGTCCGGTCTCCCCGCATAGGCGTCTCTGAGTTGGCGAAACAGCCACGGGTCTTCGACCACGACGACCAGAGGCCGTTCACCTCCCTGACGTTCACGTGTGAGTTGTTCTACCAAATGCTCGTAACAGATCAGAAGAAACAGGTCGGACGCCCCTGGATCTTTCCACGAGCACGAACTGGACCACCAGCCGAGTCGGTCGGCCTGCATCTTCCCAAGAGCCGCAATAAAGTCCAGGAACGGCTGCCGAAGCCTCTCGGCCACCTCCTGAAGGCGATCGCCCAGGGGCAGGATCCCTTTTTCGCCCAACCAGCGCGCCACGACCTCCCTTTTTTCGAGATCTTTCCCCAAGTACAACCAGCCGTCATTCTCCGTGCCAGAAGAAGCAAGCCGGAGCGCTGCTTGAACGGAACAGACGATCAAGCGGACCATGACTCTCCCAACGAATCAATCATGCCGGACAACCCTGGCCCCAACGCGCCCGATCCAAGGCTAGTCGTCTCGGGCATGATATTACCTCACTAGCTGAGCGACGACGGAATCCCACTGATCTGTTAGATGCTTGAGATCTGGCACAACCCACTGGGCCGAATCCGGGAATGGACTTGCCTCGTCGGCACGGACTCGTCCGATAAAGTGGACACCGACCGAGTCGGCAGCCTCAAAGTCGGTCATGGAATCACCGACGAACACAATTTCTGAGGGCTGCCAATGGTGCTCAGTGAGAATCGCTCGCAGGAGCGCCTCCTTAGGACGCGGCGAACCGTAAACACCGCAGCAGTACCTGCCTAGGTCCCGTCGGGTTACGATATCATGAAGCTCATCTTCCGGTGTCCCAGACACAATAAAGACTGGCAAGCGGCTTGATTGGCATTTCAGAAACTCGAGTGCGCCTGGCACGAAGGGACAGGTGTAAATGTCACGCCCAACAAAGGTGGAGAATTCCTGGCCTAAGCGCTCGGCTTCCGATTCAGTTAACGACTCGTGAAGAATGTTGCGGTAAATGATCCTGAATTTCTCATATCGCGAGATCCCAGCCATGCCCTTGTGGAACCTGACAATTTCCTCGACCTTCGCGGGGTAGTTTTTGAAGAGGTGACGGAAAGCTCGTGTCTTGATATCCACGGACTCGAGGATCACCCCGTCAAAGTCAAGGGTAATGGCCTTCAACACAGCCCCTTTTCTACCCGTCGTGCCTGGAATGCGACGGTCGGCGGTTGCCTCTGTTCAATGCGCAGGGCCAGATCCGCACCTCCCGGCCCCGTATAAATCTCCCGACGATGTCGCCTCGATTTCAGATCGGGCCGGTAAACTGCCCGCCATCCACGCGGAGCACTTGGCCTGAAATGAAGTCAGAGTCCGATGACAGAAAAAACTCGATGACGCGACAGACATCGTCCGGCTCAGCAAGTCGCTCAAGGCGGCCCTTGCCATGCAGACGCTGGAGATCTTCCGGCGTTCGGTCCTTCAACGTGGCCCGAAACCGTGCCGTGTCCGTCGCGCCGGGAGCAATGCAGTTCACATTGACGCCTGCCGCACGCAGCTCCGTGGCAAGGCAGCGGGTAAAATGCGCCACAGCCGCTTTCGCCACGGCATAACTGGTCTCCCGCGCCACGCCGAAGCCCGCAGAGACCGACGCGACGGTGACGATCTTGCCCCGCCCGCGCTCGCGCATGCCGGCCGCCGCCGCCCGGCAGGTGAACGTGCAGGTCAGGAAGTTCCGGTTGAAGATCGCCATGAAGTCGTCGTGCGCGACGAATGCCGTATTGTTGGGAGCCTTGCCCCCGGCAGCAGCATCATCGGTTCCGCAAATGTCCCCTCCTGCCAAGGTCACCAGGCCGTCAATCCGGCCGAAGTCCTGTTCGACCGCCCGCACCACAGCCTGGGCATGGGACTCGTCGGAAAGATCGGCAGGGTAGAAACGGGCCTTGGCGGACGATGCCGCAAGTTCAACGAGAATTTTTTCTACTGACTCGGCTTCTCCATAGACCCGAACCGCTTTATCGCTGATATCGGTTAGTGCGAGGTTCCACCCTGCCTTGGCCATGCGCCGCGCGCACGCCAAGCCAATCCCCCGCGTCCCACCGGTTATCAATAGAGTCGGGCGATCTGTCATTCTCACACCATCAGTTGCTGCAGAAACGCCACCGATCGCATGATCTCGTTCTTTTCGGATTCAATGATGGCTTGGCCTGAGCAGTTTCGCTCCCACGGGCTCTTCCAATCCTCGCCATCATGCAGGCGCACATCGAGAAAGGCAAAGAACTCACCCATCTCGAGTCCGGCCTGGGGCCCATAGGCTTCCAGATAGGCCGGCTCAAACACGTCCGCGCGGCGGGCAATCTGCGCGCCCAGCTCGATGGCCATCGGGACCTGGCCCTGCCGGGCCTTCAGGCCGTCCAGAATGGATGCAAACTCAACCACGCCCTCCCCCAGTGCGCAACGCGAAAGGTAAAAGCCCTTCTCGCACCGGTACAGCCGGTAGTCCTTCAAATGGACGTTCCCGACGAACCCGCCCGCCTTCCGCAAAAAGGTCTCCGGCGTATCCAGCACGGCAAGGGAGTTCCCGATGTCCCAGTTGATGCCGATGCAGTCGGAGGAGGTCGCGCCGATGATCCGAATCAGGTCTTCGGCGCCGAGGTCCTGATGATTCTCGATCAACAGCTTGATCCCCGCCCGGCGGAGCTCCGGGAGCAGCGAGCGCAGGGCGCGGACGAAGTCGGCCACCTGCTCGGCGAACCGTGGCTCCAGATAGCGGTTGCCGCCGTAGAACCCCGACATCTTGATGCGCGCAAACCGCAGCCGATGCCGCGAGAGGATCGGAAGAACAGCCCGGATGTAGGGTGGATCGAAGTTCTCCAGATCCACGGCCACGTTCATGCCGTTCCGGAGCAGCCCGCCGATGAAGGCCTCCGCCCTGTCCAGCTCGTGGATTTTGAAGTACCGGTCCACTGGAAACTCGATGCCGCCGAGCCCGTGCTGCCGGGCGATTTCAGCGACGTTCCCGATCGTGACGGCCGGCGGCGCGGCTTCCGGACGGTCGTCGTGCAAAAATCCGGCGGCATAGCCGAAGCTGTAGATGCTGAGGGAGACCCGGCACAGGTTCATGGCAGCGGTCCGGGAGGAGGCGGCTCGCCCCTCTCCTTGGCTTCCACATAGGCGATGAGGTTGCGCACGGCCTGGAGCTCCATGCGGTAACAGGCCTCCACCGTGTTCGACCCGACGTGCGGGCTGAGCAGCAGATTCGGCACGCCGGCATAGGGCGCCGTCTCCGGCTCGGCTTCGAAGACGTCGAGCGCCGCGCCGCCCAGGCGCCCCGAGCGGAGCCGTGTCACCAGCGCGGCATCTTCGACGATCCCGCCGCGGGACGTGTTGATGAGCCAGGCCCCGGGCTTCATGCGATCCAGACTCGGACCGTCCAGCAGATGCCGCGTAGTGGGATCCAGCGGCAGGTGCAGCGACACGATGTCCGAGCCGGCCAGCAGCCCGGGCAAGTCCACCCGGGCCACGCCCAGGCGCTCCGCCTTCTCGCCATTCCATTTCGGATCGCAGGCAAGGAGGCGCGGCCCGAACGCATGCAGGCGCTCGGCCACCATCCCGCCGATCCGGCCGAAGCCTAACAGGCCCACGGTGAGGCCGGCCAGTTCGCGTCCCAGCACGGGATTCCAGACGCCCCGGTGAAAGTCCGCGTGCATCGGAAGGATGCCCCGCGTCAGGCAGAGGATGAAGCCGAGAGTCAGGTCCGCGACCGAGCGGGACGGCGCCGAGGGCGCGTTGTAGACCGCGACGCCGTGGGCCCGGGCCGCCTCCAGGTCAATCGAGTCCACGCCGATCCCGATGCGCGAGAGCACCTTGATGCGCGGATAGGCGGCAAAGACCTCCCGATCGTACGGTTCGAGTCCCGCCAGCACGTAGTCGATCCCTTCAAGACATTTGGGATAGTCCTGCCTGGTCAACCGGCGGTTGAGCGAGTTGCGATAGACGACGAACCCGGCGGCATCGAGCAGGTCCGCCGGCTCGCGGATGGAGCCGGCGAAGATCTCAGTCGCAATGAAGACCGTCCCGCGTCCCATCGCTCTCAGGTCTCACGCAAAAGGGATGTCCAGCGCGTGGTGCTGCCCCTCCAAGGGCAGGCGGACCGGCACGCGTCCCGCGGCGTCGGAGACGTGCACGGCTATGATCATCTCCATGACCGTGACCGCCTGGCGAGCGTTGGCCGCGTCCGGCAGGCCGTTCAACGCGGCGGCCATGGCAACGCCGGTCATCTGGACCGGATCGTAGCCGTGCGTCAATTCGAACGACACATCGGCCAGCGGCGCCGGATAATAGGTGAGCGGGCGCGCCTTGTCCACCTCGCTCCGAACGGAGACCTTCCAGTGATTGAAGAGCTCGTCAATCACGATCCGTCCGTAGGTCGTGACGAGATGCAAGGTATAGGGCACGCCGGTGTCCTCGCTGGAGTCCAGAAATCCCCGGGCGCCGTTCTCGTACCGGACGACGGCCCAGCCCCCCGGGTCCCGGAACTGCGGACCGCGCACGCTGGGAGTGCCCGTCCGGTCAATGGCGCCGGTAACCTCGACGGGACGGCTGTCCAGGTAGAAATTCATGAGGTCGAAGAAGACCGAGCCCATATTGCCCAGGCCGGTCGACGCCGAGTGGATCGCTATGTGTCTCGGCTGCCCGAGCGTGCCCGACCGGAGCAGGTCCCTCATCCGGATGTGGTTGTCGCAAAACTGCCGATAGGTGTTCACCGTCAGTTGGGCGCCTGCCTGCTCATAGGCCGCCGTCACCGCGTGGGCATCGGCCAGGTTGGTGCTGAACGGTTTCTCCGTCAGGACCCGGCGGGCGCCCGCCCGGAGCAGTTCCATCAGGATTTTAGCTCGGGTGGAGGTGTTGGTCACGACCGACACCAGATCGGCGCGGCTCGCCGCGGAGGCGAAATCGCTCAGCGACCGGTAAGTCGCCGCGCCCGGCGCTTCGCCAAGCCCCGCCTCCAGCGCTTCCCCTCTCGTGTCGCAGAGCGCCACGATCTGCGCACCGAGCTGCCGGCTTGCGCGGACATGCCGCACGCCCATGCCACCCAGCCCGATGATGGCGATTCTGGCGTCCCTGAACGATGTCATGACCGATGGCCAGCGAATACGGACTCGACCGATTTCACTTTGCTCCCCTGCACGGAGTCCAATGCCGCGTCCGCGACGGCCCGGGCCTCGTCGGGCAATTCAAAATAGTAGCGAGGCGGCCCCTGGCCCTTGACGAGCAGGACGACCGTGAAGATCACGGGTGTAATTGGCAGCGAGACGGACTTGTGCGGCGTGCCGTAGTACCCGCAGCCGGCTATTCCAGCAAGCTGGCCGGCAAACCGGTCGAGGAGACCCTGAAATACCTCGGTGACATTGGCGTGAAC
>VGXC01000063.1 GCA_016873495.1 Nitrospira sp.
TGAGCGCGCCGGCCACCTGCAAGGGGCCGCCCACGAGAAGCAGCCGCCGGGCCGCCCGTAAGTGGGCAGCCGAAAACTCCATTCCGATCGTGAACAAAAGCAGGACGATCCCGATCTCCGCCAGCTCATTGACTTGCTGGAGATCGGACACTAGATTCAGCCCATAGGGACCGATCAGCGCTCCTGCGACGAGAAAGCCTGCGATCGACGGCAACCGAACTTGGTGGAATATGAACACCACCGCGATCGACACGGCAAAGATCAGCAGCAGTTCGCTTAAGATCGTCAGATCAGTCACAGATGTCTTCGAATATTCTTCTGCGCCAAGCAACCGGCTGCAAAAGGATAATGGCTAGGACTCGCTGTGCTCGTAGCCGCTACAACGAAGGACCAGCAGGGGCGGATACTTTAAGAATTGCGGGCGCGTGTCTGAAAGCCGACACCGGTAGAATTGATTGCCTGAATCGGTCTCTATCACGTCGGAATGGCGGTAATTCCGGCAATGCCCGATGCGATCCGTCAGCGAATTAAAATTCAAACGCCAGATTCGTCCAGACAAAATTATTGTTGGACACGAGTCCGGGTTGGAACGTCTCTTGGAAGGGATTGATGCGGGTGATCTGCCCTGGATTTTCGATACGCTGGTAGGTATAAGCCACGGTGAGCTGGAATTGCTTGGAAATCCACCAAGTCACGTCCACCGCCGCTTCCCGTTTTTTCTCGAAGACCGGGTTCCCTTTGCCGCGCTCCGAGTAGTCCAGGTTGATCCCCACTTGCAGGTCGTCCCTCATATGGCGGGTCGTCCGGAGGAAATAGTCCACGCCGTCTGAACCCACCCAATGTCCCAAGGGGAATCCACGATACCGCATGCCGCTGCGAAACGTGGCGCTGTTGTACCAGTCATTGCCCATCCCGGTCCTGCGGCGATCGAGATCCGTGTCCGCATATTCCAGCCGGAGATCCATCGTGTCGCCCGCAAACAGTTGGGGAATATAGATGCCCCCTAACACTGCCGCCCTGGTGGGAAGGGGGAATTTCGTCCACTTGTCCTCCGAGCCGATCTCTCCGTAAAACTGAAGACCGGAAGGGAATGGGATGAAATAGTTTATATGAGGAATCGTGGCCCGGAAGTCGACCATCGCCTGTTCGTTCACCCCATTATTCAACTCATCCCCGCTCCCGAAATAGGTCTTGATGACCGTCCCAGGAAACGACTGGTTGTGTCCCCGCCCATTGAATTGCGTCAGGCGGGTTAGCCCGAGCTCGAACCAACTGGCCGGCAAATAACTGATCCGCAAACCGAATACCTTGGCACGGGGGAAATCACGGTCTCGCTCCAACTGGGCCAGAAAACTATTGACCTTCCACGAGCCCAGGTCCTTCAAAATCCAGGGCAGCTGAAACGGATCCTCGCTCCCGAGTTTGATCATGTCCATCGGGAAAGCATGGTCGGTCAACATCAAGGACCCGTGATAGCCTGGCCCCCACCATTGCGTCCCCCTGCCGATTTCCAACGCGATATTGGCGATGCTGAGCTTGAGGTTCAACTCCCGCATGTAGGCATTGTGGACGTTGTTGGTGGCACCCTGTCCCAGCACGTGCGGATTGGTGATGTACTTGGGCTGGGCCACAATTGAAATGTGGTCACCAATTTCAAACCAGCTGCGAAAATCCATCTGGGCCTGCTCGCCGTTGGCATAGTATTCGCCGCCACGGTTTTCCCGGAAACGGACTCCCAGACCGGACCCGCCATGTCCCACGGAAAAGGCATCGACTTCGAGTTGCGCGCGCCCGCCATATCGAAACCAACTGCTGGATGAGCCGGACGCCGAGGGCACCGCCCCAAGATCCGCCAGTTCCAGACGAAACTCCCGCACCAACCGTTCCAACAGAGGATCGGCCAGGGCCCGTTGATCCTCCATCGAATCCGACGCCCCTTCGATCCGCTCCAGAGCGCGAGCTACATACCGGGCTGCTTGTTTACGAGTGTACGGTTTGGTAACGATCATGGCATCGTTCACCAACCCCATCACCACGAGGCGATCGATGGCCTCGTAAGTCCAATGGTGTAAGGGAAGATTGACAGAGGCTTCGACTTGGCAAGCGAAGAATACAAAACAACCGACGGCAAAGGCCACCAGCCATTGCTTGGAAATCTTACTCGACCTGATTCCTTTTCTCATCTACAACAACACCGCATTCAGCATGCAAGCACCGCCGATGGGCATGACTTTCGCCCAACATGGTTTTCACATGCGTGAATCTTCAAGCCGTGAAGAGATGTAGGTGTACCGCAGGGGGGGAAATGAAGCGAGGCTCACTGCGGGCTCATGTGACAGGCAGTCAGCAGACCGATCGAACCCTCTGTCCGGCGGATTGGGGAGGCCATGCCCTGGTTCCTGAGCTGGACACGACCAAGGCACGTGGCAACTTCAACTCCGACTCTTAACTGATAGTCGGTCGTCACCGGCAGGCCTGCCGGAAGCGGACTCGCAATGCGAGACCGCAAGAAGGATTCTGTCCGCGATACTCCAACCGTGATACCGCCTATCGGAGAGACTTGACCGGCCTCCACATCCACGGTTTGCCCCTTCCAGCGCAGACTCCGCTGGCCTGGGCAAAAAAATCGACCGGTGCTCACCCGAAGCGCATCCCCGCCCGGAAGAGGGAACAGACCGTAAACATCGTCCACGCCGGACGTACCGCTTCCCACAAGCATCCCAACGCCAGATTCCCGAATCGCGCAGGCGAGCAATTCCGCCGTTCCTCCGGTCCGCTCATTCACAAGAACAACAAGGCCTCGTGGGGCACGTCCTATGCCTTTCGAGCGATATTGGGTACGTTCTCCTGTTTTTCTTGCGATCAACTCAGTAATCACCTCTCCATTAGGGAGAAAACTCTCTGCCGTTTCGAGCACCGAGTCCAAGTCCGCCCCGGCATTGTTTCGCAAATCGAGGACATGGGCGATCGCTCCCCCCTGCGTACTTGCACCTCCGGCAACCCACCGCTGGACCTGTTTGGCTGAAGACCGGCTGAACTTCGCCAGCTTTAGATACCGTATGCCATCTCCCAACACTGCCTCTTCGGCACCCTGGATCGATGCCGAGAAACTCCTACCGTGGTCGTCTTTCGCCGAATCCATTCTCGCCTGTGTCCGCGGGCTCACCTCAAGCTGGGGCATTAGCCGCAACCCCGGACCCAATTCCGCCAGAATTGCGGAAACGGCGGCATCTTCAAGAACGGTCGCCGCTCCAGGCCATGCCGCCAAAAAGACTCGCTGGGCCGACTCGTATGTCTCTACCGCTTGCCGAAGGCCGCTTCGCCCCTCAGCCCGCCTCAATTGACTCAAATCAATCGCCAGCGACCTCCCCCCCGCAACCAACACTATCTGGTTCGGCCCAGCCGGGCCAACTCGTTCGACCACCGCACCTGGAACAACTTTCCGCATGGCATCAATCGAACTGCTGATGAGTCGATCAAATGGGAGCAGCCAAAAATACTCGTCCTGGCTGACCTGCAACACGCGGGAAAATTTCCGAGAAGATACTTCTGGGGAACGAGTCAGTCGCGGATCGGGGATAGCATTGTATCGATAGTTGGTCTTAGTCATGCGTTCTGCCCGCGGCAGGGAACTGGGATTCGAGTCCGCACCTCCCATTTGGTATAAGAACACACCCTGCTGGGCCGCAACAGCCAAAGACATCCCATCGGGAGAATAGGCCAAATCAGCGACCGAGACAATATGACGCTTGGACCAAATTTCTCGTGCTCCATCCGATTCGATCAGGACCACCTTGCCGTTGTCCTGCCCGAGCGCAAGGTATTGGCCATCGGGCGAGAAGACCAACGCCGTCACCGCGGAGCCTCGCCGGATCTCAGACACAGCTTGCCCCGAAGCACGATCAACTATCACTACCCGTCCATCCTGCCTGCCGTAGGCTAAGAGCCGGTCATCAGGGGAGAACGCCAGACTGGAGATTGCCCACCTTTCGCCGCTGCCAGCGGTGATCGGTATGGGGGTTGTCTGTGAAGAAACGCCCCAGACGACTAGGCTGCCATTTTGCATTCCGATCCCGAGATCTTTCCCGTCCCGCGAGAAGGCCACGGCCGAGACAGGTGCAAACATCGCATTAACCCTGATGACCCCGCCGGTCTTCATCTCCATAATCCCCAAAGGGAAGGAGGCATCAAGGCTGCCGGAAGCCACCCACTGTCCATCCGGTGAGAAGGCCAATGCGGTGATGGCTCTATTCTGATGCAGCAACCGGGGAGACCGCCCCCTTGCCGCCTCGGTCGACAAAATCAAGCGCCCCTCGGAATCCCCGGCCACCCACTTCGTACCGTCCGGAGAAACAGCCATCGCCGTCACGGCCTTCGGGAACCTGAAGGTCGCTTCGGACGTCATCTCTTGCAAATTCCACACGGACACGAGGCCGCGTGTGCAAGGCGCCTCACTGTTTCCTCCAAATTCACACCCTCCAGCCATCAGCGTACGTCCGCCCTGGGAAAAGGCGAGCGCCTTTATCCAACCAGGAAACTGTAAGCGGTCCGACCCCTCCACGGGCAATGGGCCCTCTCCTGGCCGCACCGAGTGGGGCATTTGGCAGGCGGCCAAGAGGCAAGCCAAAAGCGGCAGCCAATAATAGGCTACCAGCCTCGCTGGCGTGAGGCCCCGTACCCTGCACTGTGTGCTCATTAGTGCCATGTCTGTTCTCTCGCAATCTCCTTGACGGGGAGTTGCGACTCCCACGGATCACTCCGCAGCGGTCTCGGCGGCAGGCCGCTCTGAAGAAGATCGGCCAGTGACGGCACTACCGTGACTGGGAGGCCCGTAGCTTCGCAGAGCCTGACGATACTAACTAACGATTCTGCACGTGCTGAGGGAATCGCCACCATGATCTGATCAATGCTCAACCGTTGAACCGTATCGACGATCGTATTCATTCCACCCAAGACCGGCACTCCATGAATCTTCCGCCCTTGCTTGTAGGGATCATCGTCGAAGAACCCTACCGGGATACAGCTGAGCCGGGGATTATTCCTGAGTTCCCGGAGGACCAATTCGCCTGCGTCTCCTGCTCCCACAATCACCACTCGCCTTCCTTTGGTATCCGAAATGCTGAAGAGATACTCACGGATTGCCCGGATCAAGACTCGAACTCCCGCCGCAAGCAACAACAGCACCATCCAATCAATCGCAAACACGGCTCGCGGAAAGAGCTCGAACCGGAACAACATAGTCATAGCGGTGATCGCAAGCATGGAACTGACCGTCACGGCTTTCAGAATCGCGATAAGATCCTGCATGCCTACATAGCGCCAGACGCCCCGGTACAGACCGAAAGACGAGAACACGATGAGTTTAAGGGGAATGATAAGGGGCAACGATCTAGCCAGTACGGCAAAGTGATCCTTCGGGATATCCCCGTCAAACCGGACTGCAAAACTCGCGACGTAGGCCAATGTCATGAGCGCCATATCCACGAACACTTCGAGGATGCGGCGCTTATGCATTACAAAAATATCCAGTACGACTCCTCGATCGGCAGGCACCTTTCTCGCAACCTCGCCTTCGGTTCCGTACACCACAACCCCGTTCAGAAACATCCCGAAGTATGAGATTCCGATTACCATCAGAGTTCCCAGCAATGATGGAAGAATGGCGTTGTACCGCACACCCAAAACAGCGACGAATCCGCAGACCGCGCTAATCAGATAAAAGAACAGGACGGCTTGCCGCTCGGACAGGCCCAACGCGACCAGGCGGTGGGAGGTGTGATCACGGCCGCCCACCGAGATGGCCCGCCCATTCATCCAACGGACCAGGGTGACAAAGGTGGTGTCGAAAATCGGGACCGCCAGGACGAGCAAGGGCGTCAACAACATCAGCAACAAGTTTGTCGCTTGCTCCCAATTGCTCTTCATCGTGAGCGCGCCCAAGAGAAACCCAAGAAACATGCTCCCTGAGTCCCCCATAAAAATCGTGGCCGGGTTAAAGTTGAAAAATAGGAACCCGAACGTCGCGCCGAACAGGATCGCCGCACACAACGCCACCATCCAGTTTTGCATGGTAAAGGAGATGATGAAGAGGAAGAAGGCTGCGATGCAGGCAATTCCCGCGGACAACCCATCCATGTTATCCAACAGGTTAAAGGCATTGGTCAACGCCACAAGACCGAAGATAGCCAATGGGATCAGAATCAACGACATATCCGAGGAGGGGATGAATGAGCCAAATGTGGTTAGGCTGGCGGCTCCAATCTGCGCCACTAGCTTAGTGTACGGCTGGATACTGTAGAGGTCGTCGGCGATACCGAGGCCGAAGACAACCGTTGCCCCGGCCATCAAGAACAGGATGCTTCGGTCATAGGCATGGAGCGCTACAAAAGGCACCACGAAGGCGATGAAAATCGCCACGCCGCCGAAGAGGGCCGTCGGCTGCTGATGCCACCGGTCCACCCGAGGTTGCGCCACAAATCCGTACCGGCGCGCTACGAAGCGGATCGCCGGCGTGAGGGCCAGTGACAACAAGAAGGCCATGAACCCTCCCATGATCGCCATCATCAATGTGTCAGGCTGTTCGACGCTCATGTTGTTCAAAATACTCGTTGACGGATTTCAGAATCCCATCCAACCCAAGAGTCGGTCGGTACCCGATCAACCGGTTGGCCTTCTCAATAGACGGAACGCGGCGGGGCATGTCCTCGAACCCCTCGGCATAGGCCTGCTCATAAGGAATGAACGTAATCGACGACCGGCCTCCGGTCAGCCCTTTGGCCCGCTCGGCTAACTCGAGAATGGTGACTTCTTCCGTGTTCCCAAGATTGAAAATCTCGCCGACCGCACCCGGGTGCGTGGACAAAGCGATCAGCGCCTGCACGACATCTCCAACCCAGGTAAAGCACCGGCGCTGGCGACCATCGCCGTAAACTGTTATCGGCTCACCACGCCGGCCCTGGCTGATAAACCGAGGCACCACCATCCCGTACTGACCAGTCTGGCGGGGGCCGACTGTGTTAAACAAACGCACGACCACGGTGGGAACCTGTTTTTCCTTCCAATAGGCCAACGCCAGAAATTCATCGATCATCTTCGAGCAGGCATAACTCCATCGTCCCTTGCCGGTTGCCCCCATAACCAGATCATCGTCCTCGCAGAAAGGCACTTTGACAGCCTTCCCGTAGACCTCACTGGTGGAGGCGATCAGAACTTTTTTCTTCTTCTTGGCGGCCAACTCGAGCACCAGCTCGGTCCCTTTGATATTGGTTTCAATCGTGCGGACCGGGCTCTCCACAATGAGACGGACACCGACGGCGGCAGCCAGGTGTATGATGATGTCGGCGCGATCGATCATTTCGGTAAGGACCGGCCGGTTCATTACCGTATCCAGCACATAGCGGAACCTCGGATTTGGCTTAAGGTGCTCTATATTGAGGATGCTTCCCGTCGACAGATCGTCAATGATGGCGACATCGTCACCTCGCATGAGCAAGGCGTCCGCTAAGTGAGAGCCAATGAATCCTGCCCCTCCGGTAATCAGGAAGTGCATATTATAGTGCACCTTGTGCGCCGACAGATAACTGCAAACATTGCCAATAGAGTGCCTTTGTGTCGTTCACCAATCGCTCCTTCGAAAATCGCTTTTGCGCGAACCGCCGCCCTTCTTGCCCCATACGCTCTCTTCGCGCGGAATCTTGCAACAGATAGGCCACCGCCGCCCCGAAGCCTTCTTCATCCCCAGACTCGGCAAGCGCTCCATTTGCATACAACCCAAACAACGGACGTCCATCGCTTCGACGGAACTCTTCTCGGGGGCTTTGCATGAGATTCTCAATTCCGCCCACCCTGGTCGCAACAAAAGAGAGGCCTGCAGCCATCGCTTCGATCAATGCCACGGGAGTTCCTTCGTTCAGCGACGTGAGGACGGCCAGGTCTACTCCCGCATAAAACTCCACCAGGGTTTCTTGCCACCCGACAAATTGCACATGCTCCTCCAATCGCGCCTCCCGAACCTGTTCGAGCAGGGCTTCCTTTAACTCGCCATTTCCGGCGACGATCAAACGAATCGGCCTCAAGCACGGCTTTTGTTGAACCAGCCGCTCCATAATTTTCACAGCCATAGCGGGGTTCTTGATTGGAACCAGCCGACCCACGAAGCCGATTCTGATGGCTGTCGAAAAGTCGGCGGCTTTAAGTACATCGCCCCCGCGGGAGATCGCAAGCAGCGGGGCCAGATCCAGCCCCAACGGAATCACGCAAAATTTAGACTTGGGCGCAATTCGGTACCGTACAGCCAGATCCTCCAGCTGGGCTTCACTGATTGCAACAATTTTGGTTGTGAATGCGGCCAAGCATCGCTCAATAAGCAAAAATAGCCGCGTCTTGATGAGACCAAAATAGCTGTGAAACACATGCCCGTGAAAAGTGTGGATGCGCACAGGAACCCCTGCAAGCACCGCGGCAATACGTCCCACGGTGCCGGCTTTCGCCGTATGCGTATGAACAACATGGGGACGCTCCCTGCAGAGTAAGCGCCAGATTTTCCAGAAGGCAACGACGTCGTCCTTCCAGGATATCTCACGACCCAACTCAGGGATATAGACGGGGCGTACCCCGTGCGCTTGCGCAAAGTACATCATATCGCCTTCCGATGGTGTGACCGTTCCCGCAATCAACGTTGACTGGATCTCTGCATTATTAAGCCCCGCCGTAAGAAGGACTGCGTGAACAGCGGGTCCGCCGATGTTGAGACGGGCGATGATTCTGACCACCCTGATCGGACGCGGTTCCACAAACAGATCTTAGGCTACTGGTATGGGCAAACCACACTCGCAGCCGTCCTCTGCCACATCGTAGGCTCTGTAATCATAACCGCTCGACCTCTCGAGGCGTATCAACAAGCATGTCTTCTTGCCGCCCTCCATTGCCATTGGTCGGGTATGCAGGGGTACCAACCAGCTCTCCGGAGTGAGCGGACGCTACCTTTGGCACGTCCTCTTGAGCCTTCAACCATTCCAAAAAATTTAGAGAAAAGGCCAGCAGGATGCCAAAAATGAATGAAACCGAAAATGCAGCGATCACATTCTGTAACGTCCTCGGCCGGCTCTTCCTTTCTGGCACCACCGCGTAATCCAAAACCTGGACCGTCGGGAGATCCTTGGTTTCAGCGATCTTCGCCTGCTCGAGGGTTCCCACAAGCATGCCGTAGATCGCTTCCTCCACCTTGACCTGCCTTGTTAGGTGAAGATAATCGAGCGCAATTGTTGGAGCTTCTTCGAATGCCAAGAAGGTCTTTTTCGACAAAGACCGTTGCCCCCTACCCTCCTTACCCATCCCCCCTTGGTTCTGCTCAAGTCGATCCAATTGTCGCCGGAGTTCAGCGATTTGAGCTTGATAGCTGGCGATCTGCGGATGATCGGGAGTTGTGTATTCTCTGAGCGCAGCAAGATCAACTTCCTGCTGCACAATCTGCGCGTGAAGATTAGCGACCGATACCATGGCCGCTTCGGTTTGATCCAAGATGTCGAACATCCGATGCTTTGTTTGAAACTCCCTCAGGGCCTCCTCAGCCACTTCCAACGCTTTGGTTTTTTCCGCCAGACGAAGCTCCAGAAAGGTCCGATGCCGTTTTGTCGAGGTGAGTGCAAGCTCACGGTTCAGATCGTCCACATTGTCTGCATAGGTATTGGCAATCTTCGCCGCCATTTCGGGATCTCGCGTGAGAACAGTAATTTCATAGGTCTTATCCTGCGTCCGCCTAAGATCCATTTCGCCATTAATAATTTCCACGGCCTGAGACATAGATGCCACATCATAGTAGGCGAGGAGATTCAGCTCGTTGATCACTGACACGGCCATCCGACGAGACAGGAGGAGCGCCCGCAACGTCTCCATGATCGTGGGCCCGGCCTTCGCCCCGCCAAGTCCCTCCAAAAGCACGCTCAAGTTAGCCCCGCCCCCGCCACTTCCCTG
>VGXC01000064.1 GCA_016873495.1 Nitrospira sp.
GATCCGGCACACGATCAGCGAGGACATGGAAGTGCTGGAAGTGGACTCGGCCAAGGAAGTCATCATCATCCCCATGAAACAGATCAAGTACATCGCCTGCGACGCGACGGTCTTCTCGACAAAATCGAAGACGTAGCTTCGGCATGGAGCGGAATGGCACCGCTTACCTCTACGATTCGGATACCTACGACATGCACAGCCGGCACTCTGAAAGAACCCGCCTAATCTCCCCTGACCCTTCCGTTGCCATCAGTCATGGCCCCACAACCAAGAGGGGAGCGCTGCTCCTCTGGGCCTGCGTGCTCGTCGGCTGTGCCTCTTCCGGAGATGTGAAGCAGCTTCGGCTGGAACGGGAACAGGCCAAGGCCGCGATGAGCGCCGAATTGGGCCAGGAGCGCAAGCTGCTGACCGACATCGAACGGGACAGCGAAGCCCAGCGCGCCTCAACCGAAAAATTGGCGAGCGCCCTCGCAGGCTCAACAGGCAGCCAACCTCTTCCTCCAGTCTTCAGTGCCTGTCAGGCTCCCAATCTATCCGCCGTCTCGGTGGAATTCTGGATTTCCCCCAATGGCCATGATGCAGCACCGGGAACGCGGAAAGAACCGTTCAAGACCTTGGAGCGGGCTCGCGAGGCTGTGGCTCGTGTGGACGCGAAGCAGTAGGAAAAAGGCGATGTGGTGGTCTACCTCGAGGATGGGGTCTATCGGCTCGAACGACCCTTCGTGCTCCATGAAGACAATTCCGGCCGTCACGGACATGACGTCGTCTACCGTGCTGCGCCCGGCGCCAAGCCGGTGCTCTCCGGTTCGATTCCAGTCACGGGCTGGACCCTGTACGACAAGGATCTGAACATCTACAAGGCTTCCGTGGGGCAGGTTCGGTCGCGTCAGTTATATGTGAACGGGCACCGTGCGGTCCGCGCCAGAACCGACTCCTATCCCGCCGGGTTCCAACCCCGAGCGGTCCGTCCATCGCATGTCGAGCTCGGCACGCCCTATCCGGCCGGCGGGGGGATTTTTTATGCCGTGACCGACTTGAACCCCCAACGATGGCGCGATCCTATGACGTGGACGAACGTGCAAGAAATCGAAGCCGTGGGCAAAGACTGGTGGAGAATGGCGATCGTGCCGCTGGCATCCATGACGTCGGCCCACGGGCTTGGACTGATGACGCTCCGGCAGCCCGCCTGGACCAACGCCAACATCACCACCAAGCCGATCTGGAATTTCTGGCAAGTCGAGCGGTTCGAAAACGCCCTTGAGTTTCTGGATGAACCGGGAGAGTGGTATTTGAAAACCGGGAAGGAGGGGCATGAGCTGTACTACAAGCCCCGCCCCGGCGAAGACTTGGCCGGGGCCCACGTCGAGTTGCCTCGGTTGGACGTGCTCATTGAGGGGCGCGGGAAGCCGGAGAAACCCCTGTCTCATCTCCGTTTCGAGGGCCTGACATTCGCCCATGCCACATGGATGGGGCCGAGCAGCGACAACGGCTACATTCCCGATCAGAGTGGGTTCATCCTTGAGGGCTTAGGCCACCGACCCAACCAGATCGGCCACAGCAAGAACGTCACGCGCACGCCGGGCAACTTGTCCTTTCTCTATGCGTCCCACGTCACGTTCCGCCAGAACCACTTCGAACACTTGGGGGCGGTGGCGCTCGACCTCAACACCGGGAGCAAGTGCAACCGGGTCCGGGACAACCTATTCCAAGACATCTCTTCAGCGGCCATTCAGCTGGGTGGCGTGTCCGACATGGACCATCCCCCGCTGCCGCAGGGTGAACCTCACATTACGAGCGACAATACGATCGAGAACAACGTCATCAAAGAAACCGGGCGGGACTTCGTGGACACGGCGGGCATGTTCGTGGGGTTCACCCGGAACACCCTGATCGAACACAACACCATCTCCGATGTGCCTTGGTCGGGCATTGCCATCGGGTGGGGCTGGGGACTGCTCGACGAGAGCGGGTTCCCCGGAGTGCCTGGGGCCACATGGCATGAGTGGGGTCAGTATCCGCTCACACCCAACAGCGGGAACAAGATCCGCTACAATCTTTTCGAACGGTTCCTCGGCGACCGCTGGGACGGCGGCGCGATTTACACGACCGGCCAACAGGGCCATTCCCCGGACGATCCGTTGCTGATCGAAGGCAATGTGGCGATCGGCAAACGTCCGGCGGGCGGAGGCAACACCTTCTATACGGACGGGGGCAGCCGGTATATTAGACTCAAGAGCAACGTGTCGTTGAACAATCCCATCGGACAGATGGACTTCGGCCTCCCCCCGAGGCCCGGCGATCCCCTTCCGTATACGACGACATTTCCGGTGGCCAAGATCAACACCATCCCCTACGGAAGCGATAGCGGTGGCTGCGTCACCTATGGGGAGATTGTCTTCGAAGATAACTATTGGCTGGAAGGAACGATCCCAGCCAAGGAGCTGTTCATCGGATTGTCGGACTTGATCCTCACGGGTTTCCTATCGGACCTGCTGCACAAGGATGTGCTGTTCGACCCCTATTCCGCGCAGGGCTATTTCGACATTTGCCCCTATACGGACAAGACCACCAAGATTTCCTATCCCACGCAGCTTACTTACAGCAACAACCACATGATCAAGGGGCGCGGTGACGTTCCAAAGCAGATACTGGACCAGGCAGGGGCACAGAGCAAGTTGCTCGAACAGACCATTGAGAAGTGATCAGCGCGACGCAAGCGTCCTATTTTAGCCTTATCACGTCTGACGTATATGGCCTGAACAGTGATGCCACCTGCCAAGCCTTTCACCGATACTCCTTCGCTCGATAAGTTGAAATCGCACTGATGCCATCGCCTTGCACACACAGAGATCAATGGAAACGAATGGAGTGCACGCCACTCCCAGGCAAACTATCCGAAGAGGAGTCAATCTCACTGTTTTATCAGCATGTAGACTGGCTAAAAATGGAAAACGGCGATCCGCCGGATCTGACGCGGGTCACCTATCATGGTGATCTACAAAAAGCCTGGGACTTCAGAAAAGCCCGTCTTCAAACCGCTGACCTTCGTGGCGCTCTCTTGGCGGGTGCCAACTTTTCCCAGGCACACCTTAAAGAGGCTCGACTTGAGTGGGCACATATGGAAGGGGCAAACCTTTCATCCGCTCAGTTGCAAGCAGCCACATTAGCCTATGCACATTTAGAGGAAGCAACCTTGCGGGGCGCGAGCCTCGCAAACGCTAGGCTTGATGGTGCAAGCCTTGCAAACGCTAACCTAGACGAGGCTGACCTAACTCAGGCCAATCTCAGCAGTGCACATCTTGAAAATGCCAAGATTATTGGAGCGAATTTAGTTGAGGCCAACTTGGTTGACGCCAACTTTGAAGGCGCAGACCTTGCAGCCTCGAATTTGGCAGGTGCGGCGCTATGGGGCACAAATTTAAGTCGTGCCGATTTGAGAGGCGTCCAAGGCTTGCTGCTGAATTCAACAGTCGTCCGGCATGCCCGTTTCTCGCCCTGGGCTAGTGACCCTTGGTCTGTACTTAGACGGAATTATACCGGAGGTAAGTTCTTATTCCACCTCTTGTTCTTGGTCATGTTTCTTCTAGTCTATGGAGTCAAGATCATGTTTTGGGTAGGAGTGAACCAGGGCCAAGTTGCCTTAGTCTCCGAGCAGAACAAACTAAATGCGGAGCTAAAGGAACTGGCGATCGAGTTGCAAAGCCAGAACGACATACTTGCAAAACAGAATGGGATTAAAATTCCTAAGCTGAAAGCATTGGTGGATAAGGTCGCCGACAACCTTAAAATTACCGTTCAGCCCTGCCTAGCAAAGGAGTGCGTCAAACAGTCGGTGGCGGCAGCCCTTGTTCGATGGCACGATGGTTGGTTGTTCTGGGCGACAGCGCTTGCTATCGTGACATACAATTGTCTCCGAGGGGTGATGACATGGATAATGACGCCTCTACGCGACGAAGAAGAGCGTTCAGGGCATACCCCTCCATATGGATTTGGACCGCCGATACGCGGTCGATGGACGGCACGTTACGCATGGGATTGGCTGTGGGCGCGGCTTGAAGTCTATGGATGGCTCATATACTGCCATCGAGTCGCTACCGTACTGCTTTGGGTTTCAGTAGGTTCCCTCCTTTTTCATGGATGGAATATTCTCTTCAATACTGATGTCTGGCTTCCTCAGCGTTGACCGACGCCCAGGCCGCCACAGCAACACTTCCAGATAGTCATCGGATAGACAACCGGGAATACGCGGCTACTTCCCCGGCGAGAGCCGCTTGGCGAGGCGTTTGGCCAGCCGCACCATGGCGGGGGACCGGTCGGCCTGATCCAGCACCACGTTCAGCACGTGCATCTGCTTCTTGTCTCGCAGGGCCGTCTGGGGCAATTGGACGAACTCGCTGCGTGACGAAACGCGCACCCCCTCATGACTCCAGGAATTGACGTTCGCGCATGCGTACGGATATAATCCGTACACGATTACAGGCACGGCAACGAGGGAGGGGACGATGCCACCAACCAGCGCGGGACGCGACGATCGGATCGAGTTGCGGGCGACGAAGAAGGAAAAGCGCCTCCTGGCCCAGGCGGCCGCGTACGAGCGGTTGGACGTTACCAGCTTCATCATGCGGAACGTGCTCTCTACTGCCCGCGAGGTCGTGGACCGAGCCGAACGCCTCGTCCTCTCCGAGCGCGACACCGTGCGCGTACGGGAGTTGCTGGAGCATCCACCGAAGCCGACCGCTGCGCTACTGGCCGCCGCGCGGCGGCGTGCGGCCAGGACATAAGCCGTTGCTGGACTGGCGCGAAGAGCCGATCGGGCGACATCACGATCGCACCGGCTTCGATTGCGGCTCGCGCGACCTGAACGACTATCTCGCCCGCTACGCCAGGCAAAACCACGAGTCCGGTGGCGCCAAGACCTTTGTCGCCGTCTCACCAGCCACCCCCACGCGCGTGCTGGGGTTCTATTCGATCAGCCCCGGAGCCATCGAGTTCTCCCGCGTCCCCGCCAAACTCACCAAGAAGCTAGGCCGCTACGAGGTGCCTGTCTTTCGGCTGGGACGTTTGGCCGTTGATCTGTCCGTTCAGGGTCAGGGATTCGGCGGCGACTTGCTGATGGCCGCCGGCGAACGGGCTTTGGCCGTGGCAGCCGAAGTGGGCGGCATCGCATTGGCCATTGACGCACTGGACGAGAAGGCGGCACGTTGGTACGAACAATTTGGTGCCCGACCGCTGTTGGACGATCCGCTCAAACTAATTCTCCCGCTCAGCACCGTGGCCGACGCGATACGCATCGCCGGAAAACAGCGAAGACGACTCGACAGTCCCCCACGAAGGGAATAGCCCCATGAAGCGATCAACGTCACCGAAGAGCGAGCGGCAGCTTCCATAACGATCGCCTGAAAAACCTGGCTACTTCCCCGGTGAGAGCCGTTTAGCGAGGCGCTTGGCCAGCCGCACCATGGCGGGGGACCGATCGGCCGGGTCCAGCAGCACGTTCAGCACGTGCATCT
The DNA here is from genome assembly GCA_016873495.1 of Nitrospira sp. GTDB lineage: Bacteria > Nitrospirota > Nitrospiria > Nitrospirales > Nitrospiraceae > SYGV01. The sequence goes on from VGXC01000064.1 coordinate 5,511, forward strand.
GCTTCTTGTCGCGCAGCGCAGCCAGGAGCGCCTGAACCAGCTCGCCGTGGGTGGCCACCCGGTGGCCGACGCCGCCGCCCACCAAATCGCAAACCTTCTCATACCGCCATTCGTTCACATCGTTGAAGGGCCCGTCCAGTATCTCCCGCTCCGTGCCGTAGCCCCGGTTGTTGAGCACGATCACGATCGGGGCCTGGCCGTAGCGAAAGCAGGTGCTCAGTTCCGTGCCAGTCATTTGGAAGGCCCCGTCGCCCACGAGCACGATGGGGCGGAGCGAGGGGTCGGCGAATCCGACGCCCACCGAGGCGGGCACCGCAAACCCCATGGACGTATAGTAGGCGGGAGAAAGAAACTCCGCGCTTTTGTGGACGCGCAGGTCCGCCCCGGCGAAGAGCGCCTCGCCGATGTCGGCCACCACCAGCATCTTCTCGTCCAGCAGGCTCTCGAGTTGATGAAACAAACCACTGAGCGTGACCCGGCTCCCGGCGGCCGGCGCCTCCTGCTTGCCGGGATCGCGGGAGGGCAAACGGCGCGCATGGAAGGTCGGCATGGGCGCGGCGATCAGGGCCCGCACGAAGTCCTCGAAGTAGACCCCTTCGTACCGATGGTGCTTGATCGTGATCGCGTCGGCGGTCGCGTGGATCGCGCGGCCCTCGGCTAAAAACGGGGACTGGGCGCCCAGGTCCTCGATATCCGTCAGGATGGAGCCGAGCATTAGGAGACAGTCGGAGCCGTCCACGAACTCCTGCACCTCGTCGCGGCCGATGAGCCCTCCGTAGACACCCACGAAGAGCGGATGGTCCTCCCTGATCACGGACTTGCCCAGCAGGGTGGAGACGACCGGGATGTTCATCCGTTCGACCAAGCGCGACAGATCGTCCTGGAGCCGGAAGCGATGCACTTCCGCGCCGACCAGCAGCACCGGCTTCTCCACCGCCGCCAGCATTTCGCGCACCTCGGCGACCGCCTCCATCAGGGCCGCCTGGTCACTCAACTGGCCGGCCTTCGCCGGCACGCGCGACGGCCCCTCGATGGGGGCATGGACCAGGTCGCGCGGGATTTCGATATAGATGGGACGTTTGTACCGCACCAGGGCCGTCAGGGCCCGGTCGATCTCGCGTTCGGCCGTCAACGGATCGTCCAGCACAACCGACGCGACGGTCACTTTTTCGAACACTTCTTTCTGCGTGGAAAACTCTCGGACCATGTGGTGCAAGTAGGGATTGCGCACCCGCTCCGCCATGCCGGGCGAGCCGGTGAGCAGGACCACCGGAGACCGTTCTGCATAGGCGCAGGCGATAGCGTTGACGACGTTCAACCCGCCCACGCAGTAGGTGACACAGACCCCGCCGATGCCTCTGATCCGCGCATAGGCGTCCGCGGCAAATCCGGCGCAGTCCTCCCGCGTCATCCCCACCTGCGTGATGGGCGACTCCTCGATCAGCTTGTACAGGGTGAGCACATAGTCGCCGGGGACGCCGAAGATATGCTTCAGCCCCAGCCCGTGCAACCGCTCCAGCAATACCGACCCGATGGTCCTTGTCTCTGCCATGCCCTTCTCCTCGTTCTCTTATGCCGCCAATGTCGAACCGATTGTACTATAATCGCCCCGATGAAGCCGAGCGCGACCGACCCGCCCTTCCGGACCGACCCTGCGGAAAGACCCGTGATTCCTCCGGAGATGGAACTGCCCGAGATCACGCTCAAAGGCATGCTCCTCTCGATCGTTTTGGCTGCGGTGCTGGCCGGCGCCAACGCCTACCTGGGCCTCTTCGCCGGCATGACCGTGTCCGCTTCCATCCCGGCCGCCGTCCTGTCCATGGCCGTGCTGCGGCTCTTCCGCCATTCCAACATTCTCGAGAATAACATCGTCCAGACGGCCGCCTCGTCCGGCGAAGCACTGGCAGCGGGGGTTATCTTTACCATTCCCGCCCTGATCCTGATCGGCTACTGGACCAGCTTCGACTATTGGCAGACCGCCTCCATTGCGCTGGTCGGCGGCCTCCTGGGCGTCCTCTTTACGATCCCGCTCCGCCAGGCCCTTATCGTCCAGGCGCGCCTGCGCTTCCCCGAAGGGGTAGCGACCGCCGAAGTGCTGAAAGTCGGGGCAAGCGCCGAAGACGACTCGTCGGACGCAGGGGCGCGACAGGGGGTGAAGACCCTGCTGACGGCCGCCTTGCTGGGCGGGGCTGTCAAACTGGGGGAAAGCGGCCTCGGCCTCTGGGCCGAAGCACTGGAAGGAGCGACCAGGCTTGGACGCTCCGTCGTCTATGCAGGCGTCAACCTCTCGCCCGCGCTGCTGGCCGTGGGCTTTATCATCGGGCTCAGGACCGCCGTCGTCGTCTGCTTCGGCGGAGTGTTAGGTTGGCTCATCTTGATGCCACTCTACGGGCTGGTGAACGGGCTGCCGGACGGGGCCGATGCGCTGGCTGCGGCGAAATCTATATGGAGCGGCCACATTCGCTATGTGGGCATCGGTTCTATGCTCGTCGGGGGACTCTGGACTCTGGTGCAACTGCGCAGGCCGATCTACGAGAGTCTGCTGACCGTGAGACAAGCCTACCGCGCGGCCGGCACCGGCGCCGGCCTTGCCGTCCCCAGGACCGAACGCGACGCTTCGCTGCCCTGGATCGTCGGCCCCTTCCTACTCGCGCTGATCCCCATGACCGTCATCTATGCGCAGGTGGTCGGGCACATCGGCGTGGGAATCGGCATGACGCTCGTGATGGTCGTCGCCGCCTTTCTCTTCTCTTCCGTCGCCGCCTACATGGCCGGCCTGGTCGGCAGCTCCAGCAACCCCGTCTCCGGGGTCACGATCGCCACGATCATGCTGGCAGCCTTGCTGCTCGTGCTGGTCATGGGGCAGGGCAATCCGGCAGGCCCGGCCGCCACGCTCCTGATCGGCGCGGTGGTCTGTTGCGCCGCGGCCATGGGCGGGGACAACTTGCAAGACCTCAAGACCGGTCATCTGGTCGGGGCCACGCCCTGGAAGCAACAGATCATGCAAGTGGTCGGCGTGGCCGTAGCCGCCATCGTGATCGTGCCGGTTCTGGCGCTCCTGCAGGCCAAGTATGGGATCGGCAAGGTCACGGCAACCCACCCGCATCCGCTCAGCGCCCCGCAAGCGACGCTCATGGCCAGTTTGGCGGGCGGGGTGTTCGGGGAGGGGCTGCCCTGGCCGCTTGTCGGGCTGGGCGCAGTCATCGGGACGGGGATCATCCTGTTCGACCGTCGCCAGGAGCGGCGTGGGGCCTCGTTTCGTGCGCCAGTGCTTGCCGTGGCGCTCGGGATTTACCTCCCGTTGAAACTGTCTGCCGCCATTCTCATCGGAGGGGTGATCGCTGAATTGGCCCGACAGGCTCAGCCGCAAGGGGCGGGATCGGGCAACGGCGGACTCTTGTTCGCGGCAGGGCTGGTGACCGGCGAAGCCTTGATGGGCATCCTGCTGGCCCTGCCCATCGCCTTGAGCGGTCTCTGGCCTTCGCTCGGATCGGACCCGTTCCGGCTCTTCGCAACGCCGCCGCTGGGAGCCTGGCCGGGCGTGCTGGCGGTCGGAAGCGTCGTCTGGCTGCTGTACCGGGTTGCTCGGCCAGAGGGGTCACAAAATAATGAATGATAAGTGATCAGTGGTGTCCGGTTAAGAACAGGGCGATTTTGCGAAACCCCAATAACAGTGCGGGTTCCATGAACTCTCAGGGTGTCTCCGATTTGAATAGACGCGAGCAGGTCTGCCAGCCTTTCGGCATTTCTT
>VGXC01000065.1 GCA_016873495.1 Nitrospira sp.
GACCTCCAAAGCAAAGAGCCGAATCAATGCCCGGAGTTGTCGGGTCGACAAATGAGTCCTGGGCAACAAGGAAGAGGCCATGCTTCAGCATAAAAAGACTTCCAAAACTAGACAAGCTCCATTTCTTTTACTGGCATATTCTTGCGGCAAATCGTCATTACACAGTGTTCGACTTGTTCAGGCGAGGTTACTACACAGAGGCAATGAGTCTGGCTAGATCGCTTTGGGAAATCGCTATTACGATGGCTGCTATTAATCGCAATATTGTTAAGGTTGAAGATGTATTTGGTGGCCATTCTACGCCAGGTCAACCAGTAAACGAACGGGCATTCAAGAATCGCATTGAAGAAGCAGATCGTCTGATTCAGAAGAAATTAATTTGGGAAAATCCCGATCTCAATGCGGCCTCCCGGCATGCTGTCAACGTTTTTCTTAATATCATCAATCAGTCGACGCACAAGTCAAATTTAGGAATGGCGATTATTATGAAGCGGGCGCAGGAAGGGAAGCCCATTAGTTTCCTGCCCGAGTTCGATAAGGCCCAGACCGAAATGGCAGGTAATATTATTAATCTTGTTACGTGGGCATTGATGATAACTTTGAACTATTTTGGAAGCCTTTTGCCTGAAAGAAATTTGCCATGGGGAGTCAGGTACAGCAAAGCCCTTATTGCTTTCGAAGAATTAAATCGAAATCCTCCTAATCCTGTCCTTGCTGGTTTTGGTGATGTGATGGGGAAGGTATTGAACAAGGCTCAGGGTTCCACCATCACGTCGACATAGACCGGCAGCGAATCAGCCCCCTGCTTGTCGGTCACGCGCAGTTTGAAACGGCTACTGTCCTTTCCCTGCCTTTGGCTTGTGCGTCGGACGTTGAGCGGCGCGAGCCAATGAACTATCCAAGGTGACCAGTTCCGCGTTCAAGGACTGAGCCAGCCATAAATACGCGGCATCATACACCGTCAGTTTCGACCGTTCCGCCAACGCAATCACCTCCGAAAAGTGAATCTGAACGTACTCAATCGCCAGGCGATCCAGCAGTGCGTATGCGGTCACGATAGCTTCACGCTGCTCCTTGTGCCGGCGCAGCTTTTTTAGGCAGACACTCGCAATCTCAAAGGGCAGAATAGTCGGAGCGGCGAGCGTGTGGTGCTCAAGCTGAGACGCGACGATTTCTGCTTCCGGTTCGCCGAAAAGAAGCGCCGCCAATGCGGACGCATCGACGACTTTAACGGGCATTCCGGTCACGACGGACCATCGAGACCGCTTCTACCGGGGTTCGCAGGCCCAGCTTGCGAATTTGCGCTAGAGCGGCCTTGGGGGGCAGAGGCTCCTGAGCGGCGAGCGTGTGCTCCAAAATCGCCATCAGTTCACCTTGTAAGGACCGATGATGACGTGCGGCTCGACGGCGCAAGTGTTCTGCAAGGCCGGAGGGTACATTTTTGATGGAAAGGGTCGTGGTTGCCATAGCGCCTCACGATGGAGTCATTGTGGCGTCATTTTAGAACCGCAACGAAGCTGGGTCAAGAGGCCATGGCTCGTGGCATTCACACAGCTACGGTTCCACCACCACGTCCACATACGCCGGCACACTGTCCGCCCCGTTCTTGTCGGTCACGCGCAGCTTGAAGCGGTAGAGTCGTTTCTCGGAGACTTGCGGAGCCAGGAAGCTGGCCTTGGGCATGTTGACGTCGAGCAGCGGGACTTTGCTCCCCCGCACCTGGCTCCAGGCGTAGTAGAGGGCTTCGCCTTCCGGGTCCTTGCTGTTCAATCCGTTCAGTTCCACCTTGGTCCCGGCCTTGACGATCCGGTTGGGCCCGGCTTCCGCCACGGGCGGTTCGTTTGGTTCGTCGTTGACCTCGACCTTTACGTCCAGCGACGCCTGCTTGCTACGGTTGGTCACGGTGATGGTGGCCGACCCTTTCCCGACGATTTGCAGCATGCCTTCAGGTAGGACCTTGATCACTTTGCTGTTGGACGACTGATAGGCGGTGCCGGCCGAGGGATGGGCAATCGGCCTGGTGACCCCGTCGGCAAAGAGGCCGACGACCGGCAGGTCGAAGATTTTGCCGAGCGAATCGATCTGCCCGTAGCTGGCCGATTGTCCGGTCCGCCCGAGCTGGAGCGGCTTGTCCGTTTCGAAGTCGATGGAGAGCAATTCGGCTTCGGGCCGGACTTGCACGAGGATTTCGTCGAACAGGGTGCGGGTGCCCAGCCTGCCTCGGGAGATTTCCCCCACCGCCAGCAAGCGCATGGTGCCGATCGCGTCGGACGGCACGCGCAGCTGGCCTCCGAAAGGCGGGCTGTCCTGCGCCGTGGCGACGAGCGAGGCGAGGGCGATGATGGCGCCGCCGGTGCTGTCCTTTTGCCAATAGCGTTCGTCGGCGATTTTGTTCTTGCCGGCGCCGGCATCCCCTTTGACTTCCTCCTGCTCCACCAGAGTCTCGCTCTGTTCGGCGTACCAATAGTAGCGGACCTTGATAACGCCGGTATCGTGGCCCAGGTCTACTTTCACCGTGACGGTCTGGCCGGCCATCAGGATGGCCTGCTCGGCCGGCGCCACGATCTTGAACGCATAGGCCGGCTGCGCCAGCAGCCAAATGCCAAATGCAAAATGCAAAATGCAAAATGAGTGGAGCCTCCCCACCACTTTGCACTTTTCATTTTTCATTTGAAATTATCTTTCCAGGTGGAACGGGACGTCGGTGAGGATGACCCGTTCTTTGAACAGCAATGCGGCTTTCAGCATGAGCGCCCGCTGGTTGTGCAGGATATTCTGCCACCACTTGGCCGGCAGGATTTCTGGGATGACCACCGTCACCCAGCCGTCGGGGTCCTTGTCGAGCAAGTCCTCGATGTACTCCAGCAGCGATCGCATCACCGAGCGGTAGGGAGAGTGCAGGAGGATCAGCGGAACCCCGCAGCCCCATTGGGCCCATTTGATCTGAGTCAGGGCGGTTTCTTCCTTGTCCACGTTGACCATCACGGCGCGGATGTCCCCGGCCCGGCCGCGCGCATAGTCCACGGCTCGGACGACCGCACGATTCACCCCGCTGATCGGAATGATGACGGTGTTGCGGCGGGGCGGCGGGGGCCGGTGGTCCCTAGTCAGCGCCACTTGTTCGTGCACGGCGACGTAATGGGCATGGATGGCCCGGAACCACATGATGATCAGCGGCAGCAGGGCGATGACGATCCAGGCCCCGTGCAGGAACTTCGTGCTGGCGATGATGATGGTGGCGATCCCGGTGGCGACGGCGCCGATCCCGTTCACGATCAGTTTCTGGCGCCAGCCCGGTCCTCCCTTCACCAGCCAGCGCTTGACCATGCCGGCCTGCGAGAAGGTGAAGGAGAGGAAGACGCCGACGGCGTAGAGGGGAATCAACGCGTGGGTGTCTCCGTTGAACAGGACGATCAGCAGGCAGGAGAAGAGCCCCAGGATGACGATCCCGTTCGAGAAGACCAGCCGGTCGCCCATAATCTGCATCTGGTGCGGCATGTAACTGTCCTTGGCGAGCAGCGAGGCCAGCCGAGGGAAACCCGCGAAACTGCTGTTGGCCGCCAGGATTAAGATCATCATGGTCGAGGCCTGGATCAGGTAGTAGAAGAAGCCTCCGCCGAAGACCTGGCGTGCGATCTGAGAGACCACGGTTTCATCCTCGCGCGGCAGGACCCCGTACTGGTAGGCCAAGAGGCTGATGCCGATGAAGAGGGTGCCCAGGATCACGGCCATGCCGATCATGGTGATGGCCGCGTTCTTGGGCTCCGGCGGCTTGAAGGCGGAGACGCCGTTGGAAATGACCTCTACTCCAGTCAGCGCGGTACAGCCGGAGGAGAAGGCGCGGAGCAGCAGAAACACCGTCAGCCCCTCGACGGCGGCCGGGGTGGCCGCCGGTTGAGCGAGCGTCCCGGGGGATTGTCCCAACACAAACTGCGCCAAGCCGACCAGCAACATGAGGAGAATGCTGCCGATGAAGACATAGGTCGGGGTGGCGAAGATCTTTCCGGACTCGCGGACGCCGCGGAGATTCACCATCACGACCAGGATGATGGCTAACAGACAGAGGGCCTCGCGATGGGCAAACAGCGAAGGCACGGCCGAGGTGAGGGCGGCGATGCCGGCGGCGACGCTCACGGCGACGGTCAACACGTAGTCGATCATCAGCGCGGCGGCGGCCGTCAGCCCGGCCCAGTCGCCCAGGTTGGACTTGGCGACGATATAGGCGCCGCCTCCGTTGGGATATTCGAAGATGATCTGGCGGTAGGACATGGTCAGGATGGCGAGCAGCCCGATAATGGCTAGACTGACCGGAATGGAGGCTGAAATGGCGGTAGTCCCGGCCAGGACTAGGACCAGCAAGATTTCTTCTGTGGCGTAGGCGACGGAGGACAGGGCGTCGGAGGAGAAGACCGCCAGGGCCAGCCGCTTGGAGAGCCGTTCGTGGACCGCCTGTGCCGTTTTGAGGGGGAGCCCCACCAGCCAACGCTTCAACAGCATGGTAGTATTATCGCACAATGGCAGGCAGGGGGGAACTGTCGGTGTTCTCCCGCGGCCTATCGGCAGAGGAACCTTGACAATCGTTGGCGGTTCGACTAATTGACCTCTATTCGCTGTTGTGCGCTTTGAACCGGGGCGTCCTTCATGCGCGAGCTGGTCAACCTGTTCTGGCGTCGTCTGCGAGTCCAGCAGAAGGCCTTCGTCATTCTGCTGGTGGTGTTCGTGCCGGTCGTCTCCGCCCTGGCCTGGCATGCATCGATCATCGATGATTTGTTGGAGATGCAGGCCCAGCATCGGCAGTTGGCCACCGCCCGCAAGCAAGTCCTCGTTCTACGCCGCATTGCCGTGGACATTGAAGACGCGTTCCGTGGGTTTCTGCTGACCAGGCAGGAGGCCTTCCTCATTCCCCTGGGGGAGGCTGAGCCGAAATTCGAACCGGTTGCGGCCCAGGCGGCGGAGCTGGTCCTCGGCATTCCGGGGCTGGCGCAGGACATCCGTGATACGGCAATACGGTTGGAGAGTTTGTTGGAGTCCAAGCATGTGCTGATCAGCCAGGTTCGCGCCGGTCAAGCGGACAAAGTATTGGCCTATGTGAGTTCCGGGCAGGGCATCGCGCTTTCGGACGGATTGCGGGAGGATTTTCGGCGCATCCAGGATCGTCTGGATGAACGGATTCACGAACTGGATGAGGAGCGGGAAGCGTTGGCCAAGCGGGTGTTCGCCGGGTTGTTGTTGGCGGTGTTCGGCGGGTTGGGGCTCGGTCTCGTCGGGGCTAGACTGCTGGCCAAGTCCATTACCGGGCCCCTGGCGACCCTCCAGACGTCCGTGGCCGCCCTGGGCCGGGAACAGGCCTCGGGTCAGGAGCCACAGAAGATCGCCATCGGGTCGCTCGACGAAATCGGCCAGTTGGCCCGCGCCTACGAAGACATGGCGGAACGCATCAGCCGGCAAGTCCGTGAACTGGAGGCCATTATCGCCGTGGGCGGCGCTATCAATGCCCTCGCGCCGGACGGGTTGGACGGGGTGCTGCGCCGCATCACCGATCACGCGGTCGAGCTGCTCCAGGCAGATGTTTGCCTGGTCCTCATCCGGGATGAGCGGATGGGCTGTTGGGTCGTCGAGGCCGCGTCCGGACAGTGGCATGATCGGCTGCACAAGTCCGTCTTGTTGTGGGAGGAGTTGCCGGTCTCCGTCAAGGCGTTTGAAACGAAAGAACCCGCTTGCGGCGAGGATCTGCGTCTGGATCTCAGGCCCGAAGTGGTCAGGCGGAACCTGATCGGAGAGAGCATGTTTGCCGTGCCATTGCTCTCGCAGGGGGTCCCGGTCGGGGTCTTGGCCTTGCTGCGAGAACAAAAAGTTTCCGGGCACGCCTGGAATTTTCCTCTGGCGCGGGGGTTCGCGGACGCCGCCGCCATCGCGATTTCCAATGCCCGTCTCTACGAGGCGACGCATCAAAAAGAGCAGGGCTTAAAAATTCGGCTGCGGCGACTCGAACAGCAAGCCGAAATGCTGGCCCATGACCTCAAGGCGCCGGGCGAGCGCATGGAAGGGATGGCCTCCCTGTTGTTGACGGAATACGGCGCGCGGCTGGACGAGCGGGCCGCACGGTGGTTGCGGATGATCGAGCAGAACGGAAAGGACCTGACCCAGCGCGTGGACGGTATTTTGGCGGTGGCGCGGGTGGGATCGCGGGCCGAGGCGGTCGAAGCGGTAGATCCTGTCTGGGTGATCGAAGGGGTGCTGAAGGCCAGGGCGGGGGAAATTGAAGAGGGGCGGATTACCGTGGAGGTCGAGCGCGGGCTGCCGCTCGTTGCGGGCCATCGGGCCTATGTCCGCCAGGTGTTCGACAACCTGATCTCCAACGCGATCAAATTTTTGGCCAAGAGTCCCGCGCCGGCCATCACGATCGGAGGCCGGCGCGAGGGCGAACAGGTTCGGTTCTGGATCAGCGACAACGGCCCGGGCATCCCGGCAAATCAGCGGGAGCGTGTGTTCGAGCCGTTTGTCCGGCTCACCCCCGATGCCGCCGGAGGCAGCGGGATCGGCTTGACGATCGTCAGGCGCATCGTCGAAATGTATGGGGGGCGAATCTGGGTCGAACCGAACGAGGGCCCAGGGTGCACCATCTCGTTGACGCTTCCGATGCTGGGGGAGTTGACCAGGGAGCAAGAGCCGCCGCTTTCCGCACAGAAGGTTGAACGCCTGTCGTTGCCGAACCCTCAGGCCGGCACGGTTGATGGCGCTGGGCGGGATGGCCCGATCGAAGAGGAGATGTCCCGATGACGAGGCTGCGAATCTGATGGCGGCTTCCGGCACGTCCAAGCGATCCTCACGCGCTCCGTTTACCATCCTCGTCGTCGAGGATAATCCTACCGATGCGGAGTTGATGCTGCGCGCCATTGAGGAGGCGGAGCTGAAGTCGATCGAAGGAGAGGTGAAGCTGGAAGTGCGCGCCACCGCCGAAGGGGCGCTCCAGGTGCTCGGCGAGCAGTCCGTGGACGTGGTCGTGACCGATATGGTTTTGCCGGGGATCGACGGGTTGGATCTGGTGAGCCAAATACAGGACATTGATCGAAACCTGCCCGTGCTGGTGGTGACGAGAATGGGCGGAATTTCCACGGCGGTGGATGCGATGCGGCGCGGCGCCTACGACTACATCCTCAAGCCGGTGGACCCGTCGGATCTCGGCATGCGCCTCCATCGGGCGATTCGATTATCCGAAATCATCAGGCGGAACGCCGCGTACGAGCGCAGCGCCAGGCAGGGCCCCAAGGCCGGGGAGCTGGTCGGGGCCAGCGAGGCGTTTCAGCACATTACGGACAAGATCCGCGAGGCCGCGCAGGTGCGATCCACCGTGCTGATCACCGGCGAGACGGGGACGGGCAAGGGATTGATCGCGCGGGCCATTCACGAGCAAAGCCGGGAGCGCGACAAGCCCTGCCAGGTCATCGACTGCACGACCGTTCCGGAAGGGATGGTCGAGAGCGAACTGTTCGGTCATGTGCGGGGCGCGTTTACGGGGGCGGTGGCGGACAAGCCGGGCTTGATCGAGCTGGCCGACGGCGGCACGGTGTTCTTGGACGAGATCGGAGAGTTGCCGCTTCCGTTGCAATCCAAGTTGTTGCGGGTTCTGGAGGACAACGAGGTGCGCCCGGTAGGCGGAACGAGGGTCAAACGGGTGGACATGCGGTTCATCGCCGCGACCAACCAGGACCTGGAAGCGAAGGTGCGCAACGGGGAATTCCGCAAAGATCTCTATTACCGCCTCGCCGTGCTGTCGATCCCCGTGCCGCCCTTGCGAGAGCGGATCGAAGACATTCCGGTGATCGCCCGCCACCTTACCGCCCGTTTCGGACGGGAAATGGTGAAGCCGCGATGCGTGCTGGACGCCTCCGCCATGACGGAATTGGTGGCGTATCCCTGGCCCGGGAACGTCCGCGAGCTTCGAAACGTGATCGAGCGGGCGGTGATGCTGGCGACGGAAGATGCGATCTCCTCTTCCGAGATCAAAGCCTTGCTCCCATCGGCCAAGAAAGCCGCCGGGGATGCGCAGCAACCGCCCGCCACCGTTCTGCCATATATGCAGGCGAAGAAACGGGTGCTCGAAGAGTTTACGGTCTCTTATCTCAAGGCCAAATTGGCCATTCACGATGGCAATATCACCAAAGCCGCCGAAGACAGCGGCATCCCGCGACAGCATTTCTCTCTCCTGATGAAGCGCTATCTCGATCGCGACACCTCCCATTAAGCCCGGACGGCTACAACGCAACATAACCCTCTCCGCGTTCCCTGACAGTGACGTGCCGCGCTGACAATTCGCTGTAATCTCTCTCTCGACTTGTCGGCGTTTCTCTTTCGTGACAAGCCTTCACTCGAAAATCATCCTGCTCATAGTATTTGGATGGTCATCGATGAAATCATGCTTGTAATTTTGTATAAAAATTTTCGTATGCGACAAGTTAAGCCATTGAAAATACTTGATAATAAATCTGGTCATTGTTTGTCGGGCATAGATTGATATTCACTCCCGCCGTTTCGCCGCCTTTTGGCTAAAGCTTTCCTGCACCGTATCGCAGCATATTCTTATTTGAAAACAAGTACTTACGCGAACTGACTGCTAAGTTCGAAATGCAAGACTCAAGTTGGCAGAAACCTTGCTGAGAGAGGCTTGTCTATCCCTGGTCTTCGTGTCCAGTCGTCCGAACGGGATGATACCAGGGATACGGGAAGGGGGGTGGGAGAAACACAAGGTGCAGGGTGTTGAGGTAGTGATCATCAGTCGGTCTTTTTAGCAGGGAGGTGTTGTCGATGTTTTTATCACGGAGACAGTTTTTGAAGGTCTCGGCCGGGACGGTGGCGGCGGTGGCGGTGGCCGATAAGGCCCTCGCGCTGACGGCGCTGCAGCCGGTCATCGAGGTGGA
>VGXC01000066.1 GCA_016873495.1 Nitrospira sp.
GATCGTAGCTCTCGTCTCGGGCACGTAAGACGGTGGCTTCGCAGACGGCCGCCCGTTTGGCCGTCGAGAGTCCTGACCACCGAGGGGTTGTGGCGGAAGGTGGGTCTGTAAGTGAGAGGGCGAAGCTATGCCTGATGCCGAGGGCCTGCCCCAATGGTTTGCCCTGCGGACCCGTTCTCGCCATGAAAAATTGGTCCGGGACAGGCTAGCCCGGCAAGGAGTCGAACATCTTCTCCCGACGTTGACCCGACTGAGCCAATGGAAAGACCGGAGAAAAGCGATCGAATTGCCGCTATTCTCGGGATACTGTTTTGCCCGGTTCTCCTGGCAGGACAGATTGCCGGTGCTGATGGTGCCCGGGGTCGTTACGATCGTGAGCAGCGGGGCGAGGCCGGAGCCGATTCCTGAGGCAGAAATTGACGCGCTTAAGATCTTGATAACCAGCGCCCTCTCTTACGATGCGCATCCGTATCTGAAAGAAGGGATGACCGTGAAAGTCATTCGCGGCCCTCTCGAAGGGGTCAGAGGGATCCTGCTCCGGAAGGATAAACGATACCGCCTAGTTCTCTCGGTCCACTTGATCAAACAAGCCGCCGCCGTGGAAATGGATGCTGCCGATGTTATTCCGATTTAAACCAGTGATGCGCGGCCTCAATCGGCTTTACCTCGAACCAGCTTGGCCGATCAGATGAGCAATACAGGCCGGATCGTCTTGGTTACAGGTGCGGCCGGATTCATCGGCTATCACGTAGCCCGGCGGCTCCTGGAGCGTGGTGACCAAGTACTGGGAGCCGACAACCTGAATCCCTACTATGATGTCTGCCTCAAAGAAGCCCGCCTGGCCCAACTCAAGCCTTTCCAACGGTTCCGATTCTTCAAGATGGATCTTCAAGATCCTAGGGGTCTTGCGACGATATTCTCGGATCATTCAATCCATAGCGTCGTCCATCTTGCGGCTCAGGCAGGAGTCCGACATTCGCTTGCCAACCCGTATGTCTATGTTGACAGCAACATTGTGGGTTTTCTGGCCATCTTGGAAGCCTGCCGGCATGCGCGGAGCCAACACCTGGTTTTTGCTTCTTCCAGTTCGGTGTATGGAGGAAACACCCATCTTCCCTTCTCTGTGCATGACAATGTCGATCACCCGATCTCGCTCTATGCGGCGAGCAAGAAAGCCAATGAACTAATGGCCCATGCCTATGCTCACCTCTACGGACTGCCTTGTACGGGTCTGCGATTCTTCACGGTCTATGGCCCGTGGGGTCGTCCCGACATGGCCTTGTTTCTTTTTACCAAGGCGATCCTCGAGGGCAGGCCCATCGAGGTGTTCAACCATGGAAAAATGCAACGTGATTTCACCTACATTGACGACGTGGTTGAAGGAGTAATTCGCATACTCGACCGTCCGGCAAGGCCTAACCTCGAATGGTCTGGTCAGGAGCCTGATCCCGGCACGAGTGCCGCGCCCTACCGTCTGTACAATATCGGCAATCACCGGCCCGTCGAGCTGCTGCGTTTCATCGAAGTCCTTGAGGATGCCTTAGGCAAAAAAGCTGACAAGCGATTGCTGCCGATTCAGCCCGGCGATGTTCCCTCTACATATGCAGACGTGGATGATTTGATCCAGGATGTGGCGTTCAAGCCGGACACATCCATTGAAGTAGGCATTCGACGGTTCGTCGAATGGTACAGAGAGTATTACGGCAAGGCGTAAGGTTGACTTGCCAAGCGTGATGCAAGCTCTACGTCAAGCACCTTGAATCGTAGCAACGCTCCTTGACAGAATCGAGAGGCCAATGACCAAACGACAGGCTGCCCTCATTACCGGAATCACCGGGCAAGACGGTTCCTATCTGACCGAACTGCTCCTTGCAAATGGCTATGAGGTCCATGGCCTCATCCGTCGCGCCAGCACGTTTAATACGAGCCGCATCGATCATCTTTATCGAGATCCTCATGAGCCGGGCAACAGACTGTTTTTGCATTACGGCGACCTTTCGAATTCAGAGCAGCTGACCAATCTTATCTATAACGTGCAGCCGGCGGAGGTGTATCATCTGGGTGCTCAGTCGCATGTCAAGGTAAGCTTCGAGGCCCCGGAATATACGGGCGATGTGACCGGTCTGGGCACCACGCGTCTCCTGGAGGCCATTCGCCGGAGCGGGATCAAGACCCGATTCTACCAAGCGTCCAGTTCAGAGATGTTCGGGAGTGCCCCGGCTCCCCAGAACGAGCAGACTCCCTTTCAGCCAAGAAGCCCGTATGCGGCTGCCAAGGTCTATGCCTATTGGATGACCGTCAATTATCGAGTAGGCGCGGGTCTGTATGCCTGTAACGGGATTTTGTTCAACCATGAAAGTCCTCGACGGGGAGAGACGTTCGTCACCCGCAAGGTTACGATGGCGGTGGCGAGTATCCTGGCCGGACGTCAGAAGAAGCTCTACCTGGGCAACCTTGAAGCTCGGCGGGATTGGGGGTATGCGCCTGATTATGTCGAGGCGATGTGGCGGATCCTTAATCAGGAAAAGCCGGATGATTACGTGATCGGCAGTGGAGAGTCGCATACTGTGCGGGAGTTCGTGGAGCAGGCGTTCGGGTACGTCAACTTGGACTGGAAGGAGCACGTAGAGATAGACCCGCGATACTTTCGGCCCACCGAGGTCGAATGCCTGCTGGCTAGCCCGGAAAAAGCGTGCCGGCAATTGAACTGGGAACCGAAGATCCGTTTTAAAGAGCTGGTACAGATCATGGTGGACGCGGACATGGAAGCGGCGGGACTCAAACCGATCGGGCAGGGGCAACATATCCTTGCCAAGGTCGTTCCATGGCATCGGCAGACGGCCGCGGAACGGTAGAATCATGGATTTTTGGCAGAACAAACGCGTTGTCGTGACCGGCGGAGCCGGCTTCCTCGGATCTTTTGTGGTCGAGAAACTCCGGCAGCGGCGGTGCCGTGAAATTTTCATTCCCCGGAGCAAAGACTACGACCTTGTCGACATGGAAGCCGTCAAGCGGCTGTACCGCGAGACCCGGCCGGACATCGTCGTTCACCTCGCCGCTCGGGTCGGCGGGATCGGGGCGAACCTGGCCAATCCTGGAAAGTTTTTCTATGACAATCTTCTCATGGGAGTCCAGTTACTGGAGGTCGGTCGCCTGGTGGGGATCGAGAAATTCGTGGCCATTGGGACAATCTGCGCCTACCCCAAATTCACTCCGGTCCCTTTCAAAGAGGACGATCTCTGGAACGGGTATCCCGAAGAAACCAATGCGCCGTACGGCTTAGCTAAGAAAATGCTGCTGGTGCAAGCTCAGAGTTATCGCCAGCAGTACGGGTTCAATTCCATCGTGCTCCTTCCCGTGAACCTGTACGGACCACGCGACAACTTCGATCTGGAAACGTCCCACGTCATTCCAGCAATCATTCGAAAATGCTGCGAGGCTCGGGAACGGGGGGCCGACTCGATCGTAGTGTGGGGCGACGGCTCACCAACCAGGGAATTCCTCTACGTGGAAGATGCAGCGGAAGGCATCTTGCTGGCCGCCGAACGGTACAATGGCCCGGACCCGGTGAATCTGGGGTCGGGGATGGAGATCAGCATCAAGGACCTGATCGACCTCATCGCCTGGTTGACCGGCTACAAGGGCGAAGTCCGATGGGACACCGCCAGGCCCAACGGGCAGCCGCGCCGCTCGCTGGATACCGGCAGGGCGGACAAACTATTCGGCTTCCGCGTGCAGGTACCTTTTGAGGAAGGGCTGCGACGGACCGTGGCCTGGTACGAGCGAACGAAGCATGACGCACAGCAGCCGATGATGCAAGGGTCGGTGCCCCGAGTCACCTCGTAAATGGCGGAAGCTGAACCAAGCCTCACGTTCATGCAACGATGCTAGACGTACGTGCCACTCCGTCTTTGATTATCCGGCCCTCGAGAGGGTGGGTATCTCTGCGCTTGCGGGAACTGTGGGAGTACCGAGAACTGCTGTACTTTCTAGCCTGGCGCGACGTGAAGGTTCGCTACAAACAAACCGCACTCGGTGCCGCCTGGGCTATTCTCCAGCCGTTCTTCGCCATGGTGGTGTTCAGCATTGTCTTCGGCCGGCTGGCCAAAATTCCCTCAGATGGGGTTCCCTATCCCATTTTTGCCTACTGTGCTCTGCTTCCATGGCAGTTCTTTGCCCATGCTCTGACCGAGTCTGGGAACAGCCTGGTGGCCAACGAGCGGCTCATTACCAAGGTCTATTTCCCCCGGTTGGTGATCCCATTGTCGTCTCTCCTCGCCGGTCTCGTGGATTTTGCCATCGCCTTTCTCGTGCTGTTGGGAATGATGGTCTATTATGGCATCGCGCCGACGGGAGCGGTGGTGACCCTTCCGTTGTTCCTTCTGCTGGCACTGGCAACGGCTTTGGGCGTCGGCCTGTGGCTCTCCGCTCTGAATGTCCAGTATCGGGATGTGCGGTATACCCTCCCGTTTCTCACGCAGTTCTGGCTCTTTGCCACTCCCGTCGCCTATCCCGCCAGTCTGGTCCCGGAGCCCTGGCAGGCGCTCGTCGGTCTTAATCCGATGGCCGGAGTCGTCGAGGGATTCCGCTGTGCCCTGCTGGGAACGGCCAAGGCGCCAGGCTCTCTTCTTGCGGTATCCAGTGTGGTTGTGGTTGTCTTGCTCGTGAGCGGGCTGTACTACTTCAGGCGCATGGAACGGTCTTTTGCCGATGTTGTGTAGACCATGTGAAGAGGAGAGACACGAGTGCCGAAGTGTAGGACACCCTAGCAAAGAGGTGAGCAGGGCATGAAAGGAAAAACCAACTCTAGCCTCGGGAAATCGTGGAGAATCGCTGTCATTGGCGGTGCCGGCCACGTGGGGCTGCCCCTTTCGCTCGTGCTCGCTGATCGCGGCTTTCACGTGACCATCGTGGATACTGATGAAGCGCGGATGCGTCAAATCCAGAACGGCGATTTTCCATTTCTGGAACAAGGCGGTGCTGAACTGCTGGCAAAACTGCGCGAGCAGGGCCGCGAGATCAGTTACACCTCGAGTTACAAGGAGGTGGAGTCCTGCGACATCATCATCGTCACAATCGGTACCCCGATCGATGAGTTTCTGAATCCCTCCACTAAGGCGATAATCCGGTGCTTCGAATCCCTGCTGCCGTATCTGTCGGACCGCCAATTGGTCGCGTTGCGCTCTACGGTCTCGCCAGGCACGACGGAATGGCTTGACCGGTATCTCCGGGGGAAAGGAAAGGCCGTCAAACTGGCCTTCTGTCCCGAACGGATCTTGCAGGGACAGGCGATCCAGGAGTTGCAGGGCTTGCCCCAGATCGTCAGCGGCACGACTCGGGAAGCGGAGGAGATGGCTGCGACCCTGTTTTCGTCGATCGCCCCCGAGCTGGTGTACTTGAAACCTATGGAGGCGGAGTTCGCGAAGCTCTACTGCAACGTCTATCGGTACATCCAGTTCTCGATCAGCAATCAGTTCTTTATGATCGCCAACTCGGCAGGGCTGGATTACTACCGAATCCTGGAGGGCATGAAAAAAGGCTACCGGCGGATGCAGGACATGCCGCGGGCGGGCTTTGCCGCGGGCCCCTGTCTGTTCAAAGATACGATGCAGTTGGCCGCATTCTGCAGCAACGAGTTCAGCCTGGGATCCAGCGCCATGTTGATCAATGAAGGGCTGCCGCTCTACATGGTTGATCAGATCGCGCGGCAATACGAATTATCGAATCTGACGGTGGGATTGCTCGGAATGGCCTTTAAGGCTGACAGCGACGATCCGCGGTCGTCGTTGAGTTATAAACTGAAGAAAGTGCTCCTCTTCCGCGCAAAACGGGTGCTTACCACCGACCCGCATGTCAAGGGAGACTCTGAGCTTGTGCCTACCGAGGAGGTTGTCGAAAAAAGCGATCTGCTGATTCTGTGCGCTCCTCACGCCGAGTACAAGAACCTCGACAGCAAAAACAAACCGATTTTCGACGTCTGGAATTATTACGGCCGCGGCGGGCTGATTTAAATGGCTGTATCCAGCCGCTCGTCGTATACGGTCTGGACAAGGTATCCGTCGACTTAGAGTTATGGTTTTCAAGACTATTGTCGTCACCGGCGCATCAGGGTTCATTGGCTCGTGGGTGATGGAAACCCTCGCGAGAGAATGCCCTAACAGTTCGATCATCGGTGTGGGAAGACGTGCGGGGCCGTCTCTATGGATAGACGGGCCGAATTGCGAATATGTATCAGGCGACCTTCTTAATCCGGCAATTGTGCGCGACCGCTTGCCGGCCAAAATTGATGGGCTCATCCATCTAGCTGGCGATGCGCGAACGTTCGTCGAGCCTCGGGACTGTACCAGCCAGACGGAAGCCAACGTCCTCCTCACTGCGCGAATGGCCGACTATGCCCGCGAAGCCGGGGCGGAGTTGTTCCTGCTGGCGAGCAGCGTGTACGTGTATTCAGGGGTTGTGACTTGCCCATTCCATGAAGAAGCGATGGCTGTCCCTGCCGAAAATCTTGGTGCAACGAAGCTTGCCGGAGAGGCTCTGGTTAAGGCTCGGGCTCTTGCCGGCTGCTTTCATGCCTTGGCGTATCGAATTTTCACTGTCTATGGACCTCGGTCCAGGCCGACACAGTTCATTCCAGAGGCCATCAGAAAACTCCAGTCGGGTGAAGGGGCCGCCCGGTTTGGAGCGCCAGAGGTCAAGCGCGATTTTGTCTATGTCGAGGACGTCGCTGCTGCGGTTGTCGCGGGCCTGACCTTTCGGAACACCGGCCAGTCATGGGCGGCGTTGAACGTCGGGTCCGGAAGGGGGACAAGCATCAGGGAGTTGGTCTTTCTCCTGGCCGACCTCTTGGGTGTGACGAAACGAATCGAATTTTCCTCGGAGGAACGCACAAAGAATGAGGCGAATAGGAATCACGAGGCGGATGTGCGCCGAATTAAGTCGGTGCTCGGATGGCAGCCCACTATTCCATTGAAGGAGGGGTTGAGACGGACTATCGAAAGCTTGAAGGCACCAGCTCATATCTCATTAGCGAGAGGTTGAGAGTGGAGAATACTTACAAAGAAATCGAAGAATTGGTTCGACGCCATTATGTCTTGCTCGGGCAGCAACGGCCTGATCGGATCGATCGGGTCAGTCTGAGCGCGCCCGCGTTCGATGCTCGTGAGGCGTTGCGAGCGATCCGGACGATCCTCGACGGATGGATTTCGCAAGGACCGAACGTGCGGGAGTTTGAGCGGGATTTTTCGAAATACGTGGGATGCTCCAAGGGAGTGGCGGTGAACTCGGGCTCCTCGGCGAACCTGCTGGCGCTACTGGCTTTGAAGCAGGTGCACGGGCTCAAGGACGGCGATGAAGTGATCGTGCCGGCGGCGACCTTTGCCACCGTGGCCATGCCCATCGTTCAAGTAGGCTTGGTGCCGGTGTACGTCGACGTCTGCCGCGACACCTTGAACATTGACCCGGATCAGGCGGCTGCGGCGATTTCCAAGAAGACACGAGTTCTCATGCCAGTCCACACGCTTGGGTATCCCGCGGACATGCCCCGCTTGATGAAGGTGGCGACCGAGCACCGGCTCCTCGTCCTGGAGGACTGCTGCGAGGCGCACGGCTCGACCATCCATGGGAAGAAGGTCGGCAGTTACGGCGACATCGCTGCCTTCAGCTTCTTCGTCGCCCACAACATGACCACGGGCGAGGGCGGCATGATCGTGACCGAGCAGGAAACCCTGGAAGTGGCCTGCCGGTCCCTGCGTGAGTTCGGCCGCTGCGATCAGCGAAACGTCGCCAGCAGCCGGTTCTATTCCGACGACGTCCTCGTCGATTTCGACCGGCGCTACGTCTTCGACCATATCGGGTACAACCTGCGCATGACCGACATCGCGGCGGCGTTCGGCATCGAGCAGCTCGCCAAGCTCGAGGAGATGAACCGGCGCCGGCGCGCCAACGCCGCGCTGCTCAAGGAGCTGCTGCGGGAGGTGGCCGGCCCCCTGCTGGAGCTGTCTCCCGAGCAGGACGGCTATGTCCATACCTACTACACCTTCCCGATCGTGCTGCACGAGAAGCTCGAATGCACGCGGCGGGAGTTCGCCGAGCATCTGGAGAGCAAAGGCATCGAGACCCGGCCGCTCTTCGCCGGCTGCCTGCCGGATCAGCCCGGGTTGAGGCAGGCGCCCGGGCGCGTGGTGGGGAAGCTGCCGAACTCGCGCTTCCTGCGCGACCGCCTGGTCTTCATCGGCATCCATCCCGCGCTCGACGAACGCCACATGCGCTACGTGGCGGAGACCGTGGCCGGGTTCCTGCACGGCAAGGGCATCTAATGTCCCGGACCTCCGGGGGAGGCTGCGCCGGTGGCTGATCCGCGCCTGTCGGTCGTCGTGCCTGTGTACAACGAACGGGCCAATATCGAGCCGACCGCGACCGGCATTCTGGCGGCGTTCGGTCCCCTGGCGTCGGAGTGCGAGATCCTGTTCGTGGACGACAACAGCCCGGACGGCACGGCTGAAGAAGTTTTGCGCACCGGCC
>VGXC01000067.1 GCA_016873495.1 Nitrospira sp.
CTGCTCAGCTGGCCACCGACGCTTCCGACCCCGTCCGTTCTGGATAGGTTTCACCGCTGTGTCCATTATCCCTCCTGACCGCTGAGACCTGTCCAAATTTTAGTGGGGCACAGCAGTCCGCATGGTCTGCCTCCGTTTGCGGAAGTATAGTACGTCAGTCTTGCTTTGCTTGCAAAGGGGGCGATCTGCCAACCGAGCGCGCTCCTCGAGATAGTACGACTAGGGTAGGCGCCTTGCCCATCGGAACGATGCAATGCTAGCATGGCCCCGTGACCGATGTTGTGGAGGAGCCGTGTCCGATGGTGATTCGGCGTCCACAGGAACACATTGCCGGCTGTTGTTGGCTCGCACGATATGCTGATAAGGTTCGCCTGTACCTGGTCGGCCAACTACCGTTTCTCTACCGGGTTGCATTGAACAGCAGCCTTGGGATGGATGGCTATTTTCTCCGCCACTTCAAACTGTCCCGGTGGGAGGTTGTGCGCGCTATTGCAAGGGCGAAGGACGACGAGGCCCTCGCCCGTTGGTTTCTAGAACGGCCAGGCGTGACCCAACAGCGGATCGCCGACTGGAATGCGCTGGCGCCGCGATTGGGCGCTCCGGGGCAGCCTGGCTTTATGACCCGGCATCTGGTGAAGAAGTGGGTGTTGTATCCTCATTCCACGAAACGGCCGGTGAACAGTCTTTTTGAGGCTATCGAGCAAGATGAAAAAACGGGAGCATTCGCGGTGCACGAGGAGTGAAGTTGCAATCGGCGGGGTGTTTCTATAATGCCGGCAAGCATTCGAGGGGATGGGGGGTGTTGAGGGAGATCGATCCCTGAAGATGAAAGCCCGATCGGCGTGTGGGTGTGTCGCGGTGGCGGTTGCCGACGCAATGGTTCGCGCCGTGGCGCCCAGGTCGGCCAATAAGTTGGCGAGCGGTCGGTGAGACTAATGCGGATGACGTCGAAATGCGATGTCCATAACGGGGCGGAAGGAGCGATTCTTCGGCTCTGTTGGCCTCTTTTGCTGTTCCTGTCTCTCTGTTTTTGGCCGGGGGCTCTTCGGGATGCGTGGGCCGAAGTGGAGGTGCTGACGGGTACGTCGCTGACTATCGATGGCCAGGTCATTTTTGATCGTGCGGCAGTGGTCGGGAATCCCACTGTGAAAGAAGTGTTGGCTGCCTTTGGACAAGCGGAGGAGGCCCTGCAGAAACATGACCTTGAGGCCCTGATGCGCTTCTACGCCGCAAACTATAATTACAACGGGTTGAAGCAGGCCGACGTCCGCCGTGTCTGGGGTGAGGTCTTTACTCACTTTCGGACGATCGCCTCGACGCATCACTTTACGGAGGTGCGAGTGGTGCAGGCCGGTTCTCATGCCCGCGTGGAATTGACCTGCACGGGTGGGCTCTATGCTGTGGAGAAGGCGAGCGGCAGGCGCGTCACGATCGACAGTTGGTTTCGCGAAATCCACTATCTGATCAAAGAAGGTGGCACATGGCATTTTTTGGGCAATGCGGGGAATGCGCCGACCGAGGTGCCGGCCTGGTCTGCGCCCCATCATCCGCTGTTTTGACGGACAGCGGCCGCTGATGGCCTGGCGCAACAAGGCGCGCAACGCCCTTGCCGGCTCCGTGCTGGCGCTGTTGATCTTGTCCCATACGGAGCCGGTGCAAGCCTTCACCGGCAAGCTGGACGCGCTGTGGCAGGATACGAATCCGGTGCCTCGCGGGGAGTGTCTGCATTTTCTCGTCAAAGCCTGGCCATTCAAGCTCTACCGTGGGCGGACCTCTCCGCACGATTGTCTGGTCAAAGCGATACGCGACTATCGCAACGGCGACCATGAGGAGGCGATGGGTTGGCTTCAAGCGGCCTTCTGCCCCGACCGGGAAGCCCAGCAGAATCTGGTTCGCCAGGCTCCCGCCGTCCTGGATTACCTACTCGAGAGATATGGGCCGGAAGTCGGATAGTCGGGTCGCCCCATGATCGTCTGGTTTGTTATTCTCTATCTGCTCGTCTCTGTCGGGATCGGCCTCTACGCCGGAACCCGAGTGCACAATGCCAAAGATTTCGCCGTGGCTGGCCGCAGTCTGCCGCTGCCGATCGTCACGGCCACGGTGTTCGCTACTTGGTTCGGCGCCGAAACCGTACTGGGCATCTCCGCCATCTTCGTTAAGGAGGGACTGCGCGGGGTGGTGGCCGACCCCTTCGGGTCCAGCTTGTGCCTGATTCTTGCCGGGCTGTTCTTCGCCCGCCGTCTCTACCGTATGAATCTGCTCACCATCGGCGATTACTATCGGTTGCGGTACAGCCGCTCGGTGGAGGTGTTGTGCACGCTGTGCATTGTCGCGTCTTACCTAGGCTGGGTCTCGGCCCAGATTAAGGCCCTCGGCTTGGTCTTTCATGTGGTCTCGGACGGTTCGGTCACGCAGTACCTGGGCATGATCATCGGCGCGGCGATTGTGCTGACCTATACGACTTTCGGCGGCATGTTTTCGGTGGCGATCCTCGACTTTGTCCAGATCACGGTCATCATGGGCGGGATGCTCTACATCGGTCACCTGATCAGCGGCCTGACCGGCGGGGTCGGGGCGGTGATCAGCCATGCGGCGGCGGCCGGCAAGCTGGAGTTTTTTCCCGAAGCGAGCCTCCACGCATGGATTCCCTTCCTGGGGGCCTGGATGACCATGATGTTAGGCTCGATCCCGCAGCAGGACGTCTTTCAGCGCATCACCTCGGCCAAGGACGAGAAGACCGCCGTGCGCGGCTCGGTGCTGGGCGGCACGCTCTACTTCCTGTTCGCCTTCGTACCGATGTTTCTGGCTTACACGGCCACCTTGGTGGACCCGCACATGTTCGGAACCCTGCTGGAGAAGGACCCGCAACTGGTGCTGCCGACCCTGATCTTGCAGCACACGCCGGTTGCGGCCCAGATCGTCTTCTTCGGCGCCGTCCTCTCGGCCATCATGAGCTGTTCGAGCGCGACCTTGTTGGCGCCGTCGGTCGCCTTCAGTGAGAACATCGTCAAAGGTTCGTGTCCGGGCATGAATGACCGCACATTTCTGCGGACGATGCGAATCGTACTGGTGTGTTTCACCGCGATGGTCCTGGCCTTCGCGCTGAACTCCCAGGCGAGCATCTTCAAGATGGTTGAAAACGCCTACAAGGTGACGTTGGTGGCCGCCTTCATCCCTCTATTCGCCGGGCTGTACTGGTCGCGGGCGAACAACCAGGGGGCCCTGTGCGCCATCGCGGCCGGCCTCACCACCTGGATTGTGCTCGAACTGGTTGGACCGCCGGCCCCCCTGTGGCCGCCGCAGTTGGTGGGCTTTCTGATGGCCGGGGCCGGCATGATCGGCGGCTCGCTGCTGCCTCGGCGGGGTTGTGCGATCAGGGCTCCCGACCATCCGAAGACGATGGAGTGACCGAGCCCAATGGCGAGAGATGAGGTTCCGCCCATGATATTTGACCAGGCCACTTACATCGATTAATATAATAGTATGTGACGAGAACTTATAGAACAACGCTGACTGTCCTATCTCTCGCGCTTCCCGTCCTTCATACGCGATCGATTTTCCAGTCTTCGCGGTTCTTCCGGTCGAGGCCTATTGCGACCTGGTCGTCTGTCTGTGGCAGGAAGGGGCCTGCCATCCCAACATGGCGCCGTAAGAAGGAGCACACCATTATGAGCGACAGCAAACAGGATAAGGGAGAGCAGCGGAAGCATTGGGTCCGGATTCCTGATGGGACGATGGTTCGGCATCGTCAGGAGGGCCTTGAAGGCTATATTGACGGCTTGACGGAAATTGTCGAGGGGTTGGATCGGAATCCTGACGGGCGCACCCAGTACCGCATTAAGGTAGGAGATACCAGCCGAAAACTGGCGGTGGAGGACGATCTCCTGATTCTTACGGATGCCAACGGACTGGTGTTGATCCTGAAGCAGAAGGTAGAGTATCGGGGCGTCGTCAGTACGCAGTTGCACGGCACGTTTGGGGCCGACCGGTTCGTTAAATCGAAATAGAGCGATTTCGTCGGCCATCTGTTCCGGCTATTGGGAAGAGTGTGCACCATGCCGCACATCGTCATTAATAAGAGTCACGGGGAATTCTGTCTCAGTCATCAGGCGTTTTTGCGGTTGCGCGAGTTGGGTCAGCAAAATGCGCTGCAAGAAGCGGATCCCGCCCTCTATTGGTTCCTCTCGGCCTCGCCACAGGAGCCGGATTTCAATCAGTGCGGCAGGATGATCCCACGGGACGATCTGAAGCTGGTGCAGGTGGTCACCGAGCTTGGCGGAAAGGCCAATGGGTACTGCGCGGAGCTCAAAGTAGTGGATGTGCCGACCGATATGCGGTGGGAGATCGAGAAGACTCGCGGGGTCGAGATTGTGAGCGAACGCCACCGTACCTGGGGTTAAGTCAAGACCGGACCGCGCCGGCATCCGCCACTGCCTCCTCTTTCGGTCCTGGAGCGACCGTGAACAGTAGTAAGTTCGCGGCTTGATTGGGCTATTTCCCGCCTTTCATTGCAATCACTCCTTGATTCTCCTAGAATCCACGCAATGTCTATGTCTTCGATCGTAAAGGTGAAACCCTTGGGGGAGGCTACGGAAGTCACGACGACAGACCGGGGGCCCGGGGCTGTCGTCGCCTGGGTTGGTTGCAAGGTCATGGCCTGGTACGCCTATATCGCCGATCTCATGGCGCTGGTATACCTGTCCTTGCGCGAGTTGGCCAATCCCGTCGAGCGGGTGCGCCGGACGGCCTCCGGGGTGATCTTGAGGCAGATTTTGTTTACCGGCGTCGACGCGCTGCCCGTGGTGAGCGCCATTGCCTTGATGGTGGGCATCATCATCATCACCCAGGCCGGCACCCAGTTGCCGAAAGTCGGCGCTGGAGATCAGATCGGCAACATTATCGTGGTGACGGTGATCCGGGAGTTGGGGCCCCTCTTGACGATGTTCATCGTCGTCGGACGATCCGGATCCGCGATCACGACCGAGTTGGGGTACATGCGTGTCGGGCAGGAAATCACCGCGCTGGAGCTCATGGGGGTGCAAGTCACCCGGTTCATCGTAATGCCGCGGATGATGGGAATGATCCTCTCCATGATCTGCCTGACCCTGTATTTCGATACGGTCGCCGTGCTGGGCGGATTCGTCGTGGCCAAGCTGAAGCTCACGGTGCCCTTTGCCGCCTTTGCCAAAGCTGTGACCCAGTCACTCTCGGTGACGGATCTCGTGGTGACGGCCACCAAGGGGGTGCTGTTTGGCATGGCCGTGGCCGCGATTTGCTGCCACCACGGGCTCTCCGTCCGCACGTCGTTTACGGAGGTGCCCCAGCAGACGACCAGGGCCATGATCAATTCCCTCAAGATTTGCCTGGTGTTGGATATCGTGGTGACCGTCACGGCGTATTTTTGACCATGCCTGTCTTGGAGCTTTCCGGCGCGGCAGTCGAGATGGAAGGGCAGGGACAATGGTCCGACCTGACCCTGTCTCTCGATGAAGGCGCCGCGTGCGCCTTGATCGGGCCGAACCGGGGCGGCAAGACCCTGGCCCTGAAACTTTGCGCCGGGTTGGTCACGCCGGAACAGGGCGCCGCGCGGCTGTTCGGGCAGGACCTGAACGAGCTGAACGAGGAGGGACTGGCAGAATTGCGGCAGCGGGTGGGCACGGTCCTGCAAGCCCCCGGCTTGCTGAGCAATATGACGGTGTTCAACAATGTGGCCTTGCCGCTCCGCTACCACCGGGGTCTCTCCGACGAGGAGCTGGAGCCGCTGGTGATGGTCCGTCTGGAGGCGCTGGGTGTGGCGGGTCTGCGCCACCGGTTTCCCGCAGAGTTGAATCAGGGGGAGGCCCGCTGCGTGGCGATCGCCCGTGCTCTTTCGCTGGACCAGGAGCTGCTGCTGCTGGATGATCCGCTGGAAGGGCTGGATGCGCTGACCAGCAGACGCTTGGGAGAATGGTTGCAGGCGCAGCGGCAGAGCCGGCCGCTCACGATTTTGGCGACGACCCGCCGGGCCTCCTCCCTCCTGGCCATGGTGGATCGGTTCGCCTTTGTGCGGGACGGACGGGTGCAGGCTCAAGGGCGGTATGAAGAGCTTCTAGCCTCGGCCGACGACGGGATGAAGGACTATTTGCAATAGGGCATCGTTCGAGCCGGGAACACCATCGGGAAGAGAGGTCGTCTATGCCAATGCACTATTCTCACAAATTGTCCGGCCAGCGTATGGCGCAGCTGGTGGGCGCCTTCGTGCTGGTCCCCCTGCTGGGGTTGATCGGCGTCGGCATCTTCATGTTGAAAGCCGAGCATTTCTTCGATGAAAAGTATCAGCTTCACGCCACACTGAATAAGTCCTATGGCCTGGCTCCCGGCGACCAGGTAATGATCTCCGGCCTGCCGATCGGCCGTGTCAGGACCGTCGAGTTTGCGGACGGCGGCACGGTGGCCGTGACCTTTCAGCTCCTGAGCCGGTACCAGGAAATGGTGCGGGAGAATTCCGAGGGCAGCATCACCAAGAGCGGCGTGGTCATGGGGCAGACCCAGGTGGAGGTTGCCATGGGCGACCAGCGCAAGCCGGTCCTGACCAACGGCTCAACGATCCGTGTGCAACCTCCCACCGACTATGCGGTGCTGCTGAACGAGGTGCGGTCGGAGGTGAAGCCGGTGCTGGAGTCCGTGCAGCGGACGGTGTTGCGCATGGAGGAGATTACTAAGGACGTGCAGCAGGCCGTGCAGATCGGCGGGCGGATGATGGCCAACGTGGAGCAGGCGACGCGCGAGCTGCCGGCGGTGATGGCGTCGGTGCAGCGCAGCGTCAAATCGGTGGAGCAGACGACGGCGGAACTGCCGGAACTGGCCGGGTCGGTCAGGCACACACTGGGGAAGGTCAACGGGATCGTGACCGACGTGAAGGCAACCACCGCCAAGCTGCCGTCTCTTGTGACGGCGGCTCAGGACGCCGTCAACAACATCAAGGCCTCCACCGAATCCATCAAGGCGGTGAGTAAATCCGTGCCGCCCATGGTCCGGACAGCCCATGCCACGTTGGAGGATGTGAATCTCATCGTCAAAGGCGCCAAACGGACGTTCCCGGTCAGCACCATGATCAAGAACGCGGAACAGACAAAGCCGGCGGGTGCTCCCGGCAACGGGCTCACGAGTCTTAGGGGAGACCAGTTGCCGCAGTGAAGATGGCCCGGCTGACAGCCGGCCCGGCTTGTGCCTGGGCCCTGGTTTTGCTGGCTGGCTGCGCCGTCGGGGCTCCACCGGCGCCTGCTCCCGAATGGTCCTTGCGGCTGCATGAACTCCAGGCCCGAGGGCAGCGGCTGGTGGCGCAGGGGGAACTGGAGCGTGCCAGGGGCGCTTACGAGGAGGCCCGACTGCTGGCGGAGAGCCTGGATGACCTGCCGGGACTGATCCTGGCGTTGAACGGGCTCGGCTACGTGGCTGTGGCGGAAGGGCAGGTAGGCGAGGCGCTGAATCTGCACCAGCGTGCTTTGGACCTGGCCTGGGAGGTGGGACGGCCGGACTTGCTGACCGATTCGCTGGCCCGACTGGGAACGGCCTTCCAGCTAGCCGGGGAGTCCGCCAAGGCCTCATCCTTGTACGACCAGGCGCTGGCCTCGGCCAGATCGGCAGGAAATCGGCATAGCGAGGCGGTCCTGCTCAACAATATTGGATTGGTGGAGCTCAAGGCCGGGGGACGGGCCAAGGCAGGCGATTCATTCAAAGCCGCCCTGGCGATCAACCAGGAGTTAAACGACCGGTCGGCCCAGGCGGCGAACCTGGCCAATCTCGGCTTGCTGGCCGAGCAGGCCGAGCAGTGGGTCGAAGCCCAGAGCCGGTTCGAGGCGGCTCTGGAGTTGGACAAGGCGGGCGAGAACCGGGCGGCGATCGCCTCGGACCTGGCTGGATTGGCCCGCGCGGCGCAGCGGCAGGAACGCAAGGCGGCCGCCCTCAGCTATGCCCAACGGGCTTATTGGAGCTACCGGGCCACCGGGGACATTCCCAAAGCGCTGACCGAGTTGAATCGGGCCATGGCGCTCTTGCGCGATTTGGGTCGGCAGCAGGAGGCGGCCCAATTCGAAGCCGAACTCAAGAGCCTGCGCGATGCTTCGACCCAGAGCGAGCCCTCGCCTCCATAGCCGGGCCCTGATGCGATCTAAGTCTTCGTTTAATGTCAACCCAATTTAGAAATGTCCTCTTCTTCCCAAAGTAGAAATGTCCGGTTTTATGTTCCGGCCGCCGCCGCGTGTCGTCCACGTTCCGGCAACAGCCGTTTGCGCCACGGATGGTCCGGCCTCG
>VGXC01000068.1 GCA_016873495.1 Nitrospira sp.
TGGAGGAAGCCGGGTTCGATGTCGAGATGCTCGATCTGTCAGGCGTGGAAAACTATGAAGATGTCGTGCGGGATCATGTGACCGGGAGCACGACCAGGTATTACGGCCTGACCGCGACGACTCCTCAGATGCCGGCCGCGGCGAAGATTGCCCGGGTTATCCGTTCAGGCAAGCCTGACGCGCGCCTCATCCTCGGTGGCCCCCACGTGACGTTGATTCACGCCGCACACAAGTTTGAGCGAAAACAAAACACCGGAGGCCGTGCCACGACCGCCCTTCACCAACTTGAAGAGATGTTCGACGTCCTTGTCGTCGGCGATGGAGAGATCGCCGTTTTCGAGGCGCTTGCAGATAATCCGCCGAAACTGGTCGACGGGGATGATCCCAAATCGGCTCTCTTCCTGAACAACCATAAGCTGGAGGAGTTGCCATTTCCCGCTCGTCACCTCGTTGATGTGGGCACTTATCACTATACGATCGACGGAGTCCGGGCCCTTTCCATGATCGCGCAGCTTGGCTGCCCGTTTGGGTGCGGGTTCTGCGGGGGGCGCATGAGCCCGTTCCTCCGGCGCATCCGCATGCGGACTTCGGAGAATATCGTTCGGGAAATGGTGCACCTGTACCGGATGTACGGGGTGACGGGGTTCATGCTGTATGACGACGAGTTGAACGTGAATCCCAAAATCGTCGAGCTGATGGATCTCATCGCCCGAACCCAGGTGAACCTCGGAGTGGAATTCCGGCTCAGAGGCTTCATCAAGGCGGAACTCTTTACGGATCAGCAAGCCGAGGCGATGTACCGGGCTGGCTTCCGATGGATTCTCGTGGGGTTT
Organism: Nitrospira sp.; assembly: GCA_016873495.1. Lineage (GTDB taxonomy): Bacteria > Nitrospirota > Nitrospiria > Nitrospirales > Nitrospiraceae > SYGV01. Next base: position 834 of record VGXC01000068.1, read on the forward strand.
GAGTCCGGCCATGAACGCATTCTGACCAACATTCAGAAAAAGGCCAGCCAGGAGGACAATACGCGATGCATGGAGATCGCCAAGCGGTATCGCCTGAAAGTCAAAGCCTTAATGTCTCTTGGACATCCCGGGGAATCGGAGGAAACCGTCAGAGCGACCCGTGACTGGCTGCTGTCGGTGAAGCCAGACGACTTCGATGCCACCGTGATTACCACCTATCCGGGGACTCCCTATTTCGATGAAGCGGTCCAGAGCAAACCGGGGGTTTGGACCTACACCTATCCCAAGACCGGAGATCGACTCCACAGCGTCGAGGTCGACTATCGTGAAGTCGCCGAATACTATAAAGGGATTCCCGGCGAATATCAGTCGTTTACCTTTACGGACTATTTGAGCCAGGAAGAGCTCGTCCGGCTGCGTGACTGGCTGGAGGCCGATGTTCGGAGCATTCTCAACATCCCCTACAATACCGGGGCCTCCGCCGTTCGCTATGAGCATTCGATGGGGCAAGGCGGAATCCCGGCCAACATCTTGAGGACAACGTCGTCTAGTGTGAGAGCCGTCTGATGAGTCCCCGCGCCCTTTCCTCCCTGGCCGTTCGGGCACGAGATGCCGGAGCGGCCAAGTCTGATTCAGTCCTCGCTTTCTATATTTCCTACGACGGCGTTCTGGAACCGCTGGGCGAGTCTCAGGCGGTCGCGTATGTGGAAGGGCTTGCCGGATTCGGCCGGATGATCCTGATTTCATTCGAGAAGGGTTCAGACTTGGCTGACAGGGACGCCATGCAGAGGATGAAAGCCCGCTTCGCTGCCCGAGCGATCACGTGGGTGCCGATGAGGTACCATAAGAAGCCGACGGTCCTTGCGACCACGTATGACATCATCAGAGGCATCGTGGTTGGCCTTCTGCTCATCGGCTCTCATCGGCCGGGTCTCGTCCACGCAAGAAGCTATGTCGCGGCGCTGATCGCATGGGTCCTGAAACGTGTATCCGGCGTCAAGTTCCTGTTTGACATGCGCGGGCTCTGGACCAATGAAAAGGTTGACGCGGGGCACTGGCCGCCCGGTTCGCGGATTTATCGGGTTGCCAAACGATGGGAACGCCGCTTCTTCGAGTCGGCTGACGGTATCGTGTCGCTGACAGAGGCGGGAGTGGCCGCTTTTCCCTCCTTGGGCTATCGGATCCCAGCGGGCATCCCCATCGAGGTGATCCCGACCTGCACGGACCTCAACCGATTCGTTCTGGGTTCGAAAGATCCCGCGCTGGCGGCCAAGCTTGGCCTGGACGGGCATGTCGTGGTCGGCTGCACCGGGAATATGAGCAATACCTATCTACGAGAGCCCATGCTTGGCTGCTTGGCCTACCTGGCTCGGTCGCTCAACCGTCTGCAGATTCTTATGGTCACGCTTGAGGATCATGATCGGCTCCTCGCGGATGCACGGTCGGCGGGGATCCCCTCCTCCCGGCTGGTGGTGGTGCGAGCGACGTTTTCAGACATGCCGGCCTATCTTCGGTTGATGGACTTTGGACTATTTTTCATCAAGCCCTGCTTCTCAAAGAAATTCTCTGCCGCGACCAAGCTGGGAGAGTTCCTCGCTACCGGTGTCCCGGTGGTGATCAATGACGGGATTGGCGATTCCGGATGCCTGGTCCGACAAGAGAAAGTCGGAGTGGTGTTGCCGGGAACAGACCTGGGGGACGTCGAAGCGGCGTTGGATGACATCGCGGCCTTGACGCGGGATCCCCTGATCAAACAGCGATGTCGCGAGACTGCCAAGAAGTACTTTGATCTCGATCAGGGGGTGACAAAGTACGCTGCCCTGTACGGCACCCTGCTGAGTCCGAAGGCCTAGACATTCGCAAGACTCCGTCATCAAGATGGCCGGTTCAACCTCCCCAAGTGCGGCTGTGTTCAGCAGAACTCACAAGATGCTGTTCCCCGACTGAGCTGGAATCCTACTCCAGGAGCCACAGAGTATGGGATCCCCATTAGTTTCGATTTGCGTTCCTACTCATAATCGGGCCGCGTTGTTGCAGGAGAGCCTGCGCACCATTTGCGCTCAGGGCTATTCCCCGCTTGAAATCTTAATCAGTGATGATGCCTCAACCGATGAGACGGAACGGCTTTGTCGGGAGCTGGCCAGTCGGGATCCCCGCGTGCGCTACGTGCGGCATCAAAAGCGGCTGGGACTTTACCCCAACCATAATTTTTGCCTCAGCGAGAGTCGTGGCGAGTTTGTCTGTCTCTTTCATGACGACGACCAGCACCAACCTCAACTCATCAGCGAGTCTGTCGCCTTTCTTGTCCAGCACCCGGAGGCGGGAATCGTCTGCTCGGATTGGGAACTCCTGGAAGACGATGGGAAACAGATCGGAGTGCGCGACCATGACGTGCCCCCCGTCATGCCGGGCCTGGAATACATCAGTCGGACGATACGATCTGGGCAGTCTTTCATCGCCTGCCCCGGAGCGGTGATCCGTAAGTCAGCTCTCGGATCTGTACGCTTCCGGCTAGATGGTCCAATTGGCTTTGCGGACTTCGTGATCTGGTTTCAGATCGCCGAGCGTGCCTCTATCGGGCACATCCCACGGCGGCTATGGCGATATCGGCTTCACAAACAGTCGTTGAGCCGGCGGACGATCGAATCACTGAGCCGCGACTATGACGAAAACTTGAATCGTTACTGCGATGACCATTTGCGACGGTGGCCTGGTCATGCGGACCTCGTCGCGAAGTGGAGGAGAGATATCAGCCGCTATCTGTTCTGGGCGCTCGCCTATGAATTGGGACTGTACTACCGAAAGCGTCAAGCGATTCCTGCTCGTGGCGGATGCGACCGATCCGTGTTTGAGATTGCCGACTACTGCCTGACCCCTGAGGAGGTGGAGCGGGTCCGTGAGCACCTCCGCCGCTATCGAACTGGATTGCTCCAATCAGCGGCCCTCTTCGTGCTCGAGGCCTTGCTGAGAGGGAAGATGACGTGGCCGCTGGGCTGGATTACGCATCATGCCAAGTTGGTTCGAGTGGTGCTGGGTCTCAAGTGAAAGGTTGATTGCCGATGTGTGGTCTGTGCGGAGCGGTGACATTCGCCGGAGCGGCGCCGGAGCCGGAGGTCGCAGAGGCCATGGTGGCCAGCCTCCGCCACCGTGGCCCTGATGACCGTGGGATGCATACCTGGCGCAATCCAGAAGAGCTCTCGGTCTTTCTCGGGCACACTCGACTGAGCATTCTGGATCTCTCCCAGGCCGGGCATCAGCCGATCAGCAATGAGAATGGCCGCATCTGGGCCGTGTTCAATGGAGAAATCTACAACTTTTTGTCCCTGAGGAGCGAGCTGGAAGCCTACGGGCACGTGTTTAAGTCCAAGACGGACTCCGAGGTCTTGGTGCATGCCTACGAGCAGTATGGCGACGATTTTGTGCGTCGGCTGGACGGCATGTTCGCGTTCGCCTTGTGGGATCAGGACCGTGAGCGCGTGCTTCTGGCCAGAGACCGCGCGGGGAAGAAACCGCTCTACTACCATGCGGACTCAAGCGGGTGTGTCTTTGCCTCCGAGATGAAGGCGCTCTTTGCTCATCCCGGCGTACGCCACACGATCAGCCCAGAGGCGATCGCCTTGTACTTCACGTACGGATATGTTCCCTGCCCGGACACGTTTTATCGAGGGATCTCGCAGGTGCCGCCGGCCTCCTACGTGGTCGTGGAGCGAGGACGGGTACGGGGCCCCTTCGTCTTCTGGGAGCTTCGATATCCCATCGTCGGGGAAGAACGGAAAGTTTCCGAATCCGAAGCCTGCCGGGAGGTCCGAAGGCTGCTTGAGGCGGCGGTCGAAAGGCGGCTGCTCAGTGACGTCCCGTTGGGCGCATTTTTGAGTGGAGGCATTGATTCATCCATCGTCGTCGGGCTGATGAGCCGGCTCAGGGGACGAGTGAAGACTTTTAGCATTGGGTTTACGGGCGACAAGGAGTTCGACGAGACCCCGTTCTCCCGCCTCGTCGCGCGGCATTTCGAAACAGATCACACCGAGTTTGTCGTAGAGCCCAAGGCCTTCGATCTGGTCGAACGGCTTCTGTGGCATCATGACCAGCCATATGGGGATTCCTCGGCGATCCCGACGTTCCTCCTCTCGAAGCTGGCGCGGGAGCATGTCGCGGTCGCGTTGAACGGGGACGGGGGAGATGAGGTCTTCGCCGGCTATGAGCGCTTTCTCGGCGGGATGCTCTCAGAGCGATTACCGAAGTTCCCGATTCGGTTAGGCAGAGCTCTGATCGAGGTCCTGCCCCGCAGTTGGCGGGTTCGTCGAGAAGTCGCGCGGGCCCACCGGTTCTTCCTGCAGGCGGCCAAGCCGTTAGCGGAGCGGTATCTCACGTGGTGCTCGTTTTTCTCACAGGACTTCCTGGCACAGCTCTTAATCGTCCCCATTCCACCAGGAATCCGGAGCAGCTTTGATCGCTGCCTGGATGAGACGGCAAACTGCTCGTTGCTGCACCGCCTGCTCTATCTCAACTTCAAGACCTATTTGCCGGACGACCTGCTGGTCAAGATGGATCGGATGAGCATGGCTCACGCCCTGGAGACCCGGTCGCCGTTCTTGGATACGGCCCTCGTGGAATACGTCGCCTCTCTTCCGTCACGCTATAAGGCGAACGGCTGGACGCTCAAATACATACTCAAGAAAGCATTTGCGGATCTCCTGCCGAGGGAGATTCTCACGAGGGGAAAGCGCGGGTTTGGGGTTCCATTGGGAGCCTGGTTCCGAGGGGAACTGCAAGGGTTGGTGCAAGACCTCTTGCTGGGCCCTTCACCGCGGTATGCGGCGTTCGTCCGGCAAGAGGCGGTTCGACGGATTCATCAGGAGCACCAAGACAATATCCGAGACTACGGAGCCCAGCTCTGGGTTTTGCTGAACTTTGAACTGTGGTTGAGAAAGGGCGGAGAGAGCGTTGGTTGACCGAGCCGCACAGTCCAAATCGCACGATATCTGCCGGATTTGTCGTTCCACGAACCTCCATGAATATCTCGACCTGGGACGCACACCCCTGGCGAACTCCTATCTCCGCGCGGAGGACCTTCAGGTCCCGGAATTCAAGGAAGAGCTGAAGCTTCAAGTCTGCACGGACTGTGGGCTCTCCCAACTCACCAAGGTCGTCAATCCGGACTTGATGTTCAGGAACTATCTGTACGTCAGTTCGACGCCCAAGACCTTTCGAGATCATTGCGTCGAGCTGGCCAAGACGTCTGTGGCGATGGCGGGGTGCCGAAAGGGGGAGTGGGTTCTAGATATCGCCAGCAACGACGGATGTCTGCTCTCCAAGTTTCGGGATCTGGAAATGAGCGTCGTCGGGGTCGATCCTGCCGAAAATCTGGCTGCGGAAGCGAATCAGTCGGGAATCCCGACCTTGTGTGATTATTGGTCCACCACGGCCGCCGAGTCCGTGCTGCGGCGATTCGGCCGGCCGAGGATCATCACCGCAACCAATGTCCTCGGACATACCGATGACCTGCATGAGTTCGTACGGGCAGTGGATCATTGCCTGGACCCGGCGGGAATCTTTGTGCTCGAATGCCCGTACGTGCTGGACTTTATCGAGAAGAACGAGTTCGACACGGCCTATCACGAGCATCTATCCTACCTGGCGATCCACCCCTTGCGGATGTTGATGGAGGAACACGGGTTCGCGGTCTGTAATGTGCAGTATTTTCACGAAATCCATGGCGGGACTATTCGCGTCTTCGTGGGTCGGTCCGGGCGGCACCCGGTTGATTCGAATGTGGCGCTCTACCTGAAAAAGGAAGAAGCGTTCGGCATTCAGACCATCGAGCCTTATGAAGCCTTCAGAGGAAGGGTTGAGGGGACCAAGGAGAAACTGCTCAGCCTCCTTGGACGTCTCCAAGCCGGGGGCAAGGCGATGTGGGCCTACGGAGCCAGCGCCAAGGGCAACACCTTGACGAATTATTTCGGGATTACCAAGGATCTGATCCCGGTTGTCATCGATGACAACCCGAAGAAATGGGGCTGGTACACTCCTGGGTCGCACATGCGGATCACTGGCATCGATGAATTGGTGTCCTCAAGGGTGGATTATCTTCTGCTACTGGCCTGGAACTTTCAGACAGAAATCAAGCACCGCTGCCGCATGATTAAGTATCCGGGTGATTTCATTGTCCCGGTGCCCGAGGCCAAGATCATACGATAAGCCGCCGTCGTTGCCGCGGTAGGATGAGGAGGCAAGAATGCAAGGCATAAAGGTGATCGCCGTGACCGGTTGTTTGGGCTTCATAGGCTCCCATTTCACCCGCGCCTGCCTGCAGCGGGGGTGGATGGTCTGGGGGGTGGACAAAAAAACCTATGCGGCCCGTCCGGAGCTGCTGGAGGAATTTGGGCAGCACAAATCCTTCAGGTATCTGGAGGCCGACATCGTCAAGATGGAGCATCTCTATGACGTAGATTACGTCTTCAACTTCGCGGCGGAAACGCACGTGGATAACAGCATCATCGACAGCGCGCGTTTCAGTTGGTCCAATATCATGGGAGTCGAAAACCTGCTGGAGCTGATCAGAGGGAAGCGCAACTATGAAATGCCCGTCCTGGTGCAGATCAGCACCGACGAAGTCTATGGAGATGTCCTGAACGGCAAGCACACCGAATCCGATCCATTACGGCCGAGCAATCCGTATTCGGCCAGCAAAGCCTCGTCCGATATGCTCATCATAGGCTGGCACCGCACGCACAAGGTTCCCTACATCATCGTCCGGCCGACCAATAACTACGGGATTGACCAATACCCGGAGAAACTCATTCCGAAGGCCATCAAATACCTTTCCTTGGGCAAGAAGATTCCCCTGCATGGGGATGGGACCTATATCCGAAACTGGCTGCATGTCGAGGACACCGTTTCGGCCATCCTGCACATTGTTGAGCATGGAGAGCGGAACCGGATCTATAACGTCTCGGGCAACTATGAGGCCTCCAATAAGGAGGTCATTGCAAAAGTATTGAAGGCGTATTTTGGGGCACCTGTTGATCTGGAGCAATATGTGCAATTCAACTTCGTACGCATGGGGGAAGATATCCGGTACTCCCTCGACGATTCCGCGTTGCGCGCCTTGGGCTGGAACAATGCCAAGGACTTTGATATCGAGATCAAGGCCGTCGTCGAATATTACAAGAGCCGGTTTGTGTGGTAGGAGACGGGCTCGCCGGTAGATCCTCATGACCCCCATTACGATTGGCGAACGACGCATCGGATCAGGCTGGCCATGCTTCATTATTGCCGAGGCCGGAGTCAACCATAACGGCGACCTCCGATTGGCCGAGCAACTCATCGACGTCGCCG
>VGXC01000069.1 GCA_016873495.1 Nitrospira sp.
CTCGCGCGGCGGCCTTGGGGGACAGGAGGTCGGAGATTGCGAGTCTGGGTCAGCCTGCGGAGAGACCGTATGTCGTCGTGGTGTTTGCCGAGTACGGCAGCCTGTTCTGGGTCCATGCCCTGCAGGACCGTTTGCTGCGGCTGGTCGCGGAAGTGCTGCCATCGGATTGCTTCCTGGTCTGTAAACTCCACCCCGCGGGCGAGCACGAACGCGATCTGTGCGAGAAGGTGCTAGGCTCTTTATTGCCGTCGGACGCGTTCGCGGTAATTGGCGAACGCCAGCACACGACCCCGGATCTGTTAGCAGCGTGCCACGTTGCGGTCGCAGTTGAGCGGTGCATGGCCTTGACGGACGCGATTTTCATGCGGCGCCCAGCAGTTGGGATTAGGTTTCCAGAAATTCCTCCCGGCAGCAATGATCTGAAGCACCCTGCGAGAGGACCGGAGTTCTGGAAGTGCTGTCGCGTGGTTCGGGACAAAACCGAGATGCGCGATGCTTTAATATCCTTGACTCGGAACGCTACCGCTCGGGCCGCTTTGTTGAAGAGCCACAAGCGGTATATCGAGCAGTTTTATCTTGCGTCGGATGGGCGAGCCAGCCATCGTGTCGCGGATCTGATCGAGCATCTGGGAGAAGGAAAAGACGCTGAGTCTTTCGTTCCCACCATCGGAACGAGCTTGCTCGTAGAGTGAATCTAATACCGAACACAACTGCGGGCAGTCCGATCAGCTTGCTCAGACCATACATCGGGCGACTCGCCGGTTTGTTCTCACTGATCCTCATGTCCGCGCTCGCCGAGGCAGCCGGTCTGCTACTCCTCTCAATCTTCCTGAACGTGCTCGTGGGCGCTGGAGGGGGGACACAACGAGCAGTCGTCCTGAGTTCCCTGTACGCGTATGTCGAGCACAACCCCAGCGTCTTCTTGCTGACTGTGGCGTTCACGTACGTCGGCAAAGCTCTGATAGCCCTGTGGGCCACATATGTGTCCTTTGTGCTGGCGTTCAGGATGACGGACGATTGGCAGATGAGTCTGATCAGCGGCTATCTCCGGGCTCCCTTGAGGCGGATCGAGAAGCGACAAGGCGACATGCTCCAGGTGATCCTCGACGAACCCAGTTGGGTCAGCGCCGGGCTCAGCGCGGCCGGCGTGCTCGCGCAGAACGCGTTCTCCGCCTTGACGGTGTGCATCGTCTTGCTCGCCATTTCCCCCGCCATGACGTTGGGTCTGACGGTCATCGCCGTGGGCGCGGGCGCGATGATCGTGGGGCTGTCGAGGTATTCGCGCGCCATTGCCGCAAAGCGGTCTCAGGCCTATGGCGATGGCTACGCCTATCTCACGGAGATGCTCGGGGCGATCAAACAGTTCCGTGTCTTCGGCCTCGAGGAACAGGCTGAGCGCCGGGCGGCCTCCAATCTCGCCCAGATGCGGGACCTGTCGCTCAAGGTCAACGTTGCCGGGTCGTCGCCGCGGCTGCTCATCGAGCTGGTATTCCTGGCCGGGTTTGCTGCAATCCTGCTTTTCCTCCTGCCGAGCTTGGGAGAGGCATCAGTCATGTCCTCGATCGGGTTGGCATTCGCTGCCGCGCTGCGCCTGCTGCCGAGCTTCTCAGCGACGGCCGGCACGTGGGTGCAGGTTCAGCAGGCCATGCCAGCCATGCACAAGATCTACACAGAGATGAGGCATTTGGAAGAAGCCGCTGAGACCGAAGCCGTCGCGCCGAGATCGTCCCGCGCTTTTCACGACCGGATCGTCGTCTGGGACGTGCACTTTGCCTACCCAGGCCGCGAACAGGCGCTGGCCGGGGTCAATCTTGAGGTTCCTCGAGGCTCGTTCACGGCCATCGTCGGGCCCTCGGGGTCGGGCAAATCGACGCTGGTGGATCTCCTGTGCGGTTTTTATCGCCCAGACCGGGGCGTTATCACCGTGGATGGAGTTGATCTGACCAAGCTCGACATCAGGGGGTGGCGGCGCCAGCTTGGCGTCGTCGCACAGGACAGCTTCCTGTTGAGCGGGACCGTCCGGGAGAACCTCGTCTTGCTTCGTCCGGACTGCCCCGAAGATCTACTGCGCAACGTGCTACGCCTCGTCGGCGCGGACCAGTGTCTTCTCGACTGTCCCGACGGGCTGGAGACCCGCGTCGGCGAGCGAGGGTTGACGCTGTCCGGAGGGCAGCGGCAGCGACTTGCGCTGGCACGTGCCCTCGTCCGGGAGCCGGCCGTTCTCATTTTGGATGAAGCGACCAGCGCGCTGGACGTGGAATCGGAAGAAGTCATTAAAGAGGGGCTCGATCGGTTGCGCGGCACGGTCACGTTGGTCGTGATCGCCCACCGTCTTTCAACGGTGCGCCAGGCCGACCGTGTCTATGTGCTGGATCGGGGGAAAGTGGTGGAGAGCGGTCGCCACGAGGCGCTCCTGAGGCACGGAGGCCTCTACGCGGCCATGCATCGTACGGCCGAGGTGGGGCTCGGGAAATGACACGTTCACGCCTCTCCTTTCACGCATCTTCTCAGCGTGCTCTGATAGGTCTCCTCCAGCTCACGGATGTTGTGCTCGATGTTAAATCTCCTGAAAGCGACACCCCTGGCCAGTTTGCCCATCTTTGCCCGAAGAATGGGATCTGCAAGCAACCGGGCAATGGCTTCGGACAGCGCTTTGGGATCCATCGGTTCGACCAGGAGTCCGGTCTCCTGATCGAGGACAACTTCCGGCAGGGCAGCGACCCGAGTGGCGACACAGGCCCGCTCCATGGCCATCGCCTCGATGAGCGCAAGCCCCAGGCCTTCGCAGAGCGACGGGAGGACGAAGACATCACAGAGCTCGAGATAAGGCCTGACATCGCTCTGGACGCCGAGGAATTTGATGTGAGCCGTGACACCAAGACGTTCGGCCAGTTCCGCGTAGAACCCTTGCATCTCAGCGGAGCCGCTGCCGACAAACAAGACGCGCACCCTGGGAAATCGTGCAACCAAGAGCGGAATGGCCTCAATGAGGAATCGGAGACCCTTCTCGGGATGGAATCGGGCTGTGCACAGAACCACGGGGTCGTCCGGCGCCAGCCCGAGTTCGGCTCTCAGCGAGGCGGCGTGCGTGCCGTACGGCTGAAAGGCAGCCAGGTCGACGGAATTGTAGATAACCCGAATCCTGTGCGACGGAATCTCCAGGTGCGTCATGGCCGAACGCTTGGCATAGTCGGAAACCGCGATGAATTCGGGAGCCGCCACCAGGCACGACAGCCGATCCAGAAGTCGAATCCCTTCTAGCTTCCAGGGAGCAGTGAATGCGTCGTGGCCAAAGAGCGAGGGTTCGTAGTCTACACTATGGATCGAACTGACGACAGGAATGCGTTTCAGCCGGCCGGCGAGGCGGCCGATGAAATTGGCTCCATATAAATGGGTGTGAATAAGGTCGACCTGCTCTTGTGCCAGCAGTTTCCAGAGGCGGAACAGCCCTCGAGGGGCGTCGGAGACCGAGTGCATCCCGAGGGAGACAACAGGATAGCCGAGTTGCTGGATAGGGTGGCGCCAGTGGAAGTCCCGTTCGTAGAGGTGGCAGACCAGCCCCTCGAACCTTTCTCGGTCAATCCGCGATAGATTCGTATAGAGTAGCGCCTCGGCTCCGCCACGCCCCAGCGTCTCAATGATGTGGAGAATCCTGATCTTAGAAGCCATGCCGTCTCAAGTGGGCCGAGTGTACCATACCGGGCTGGCCGAAATAAGTAGGAAGCCCGTATGAGTCAGGCCAGATGAGCGGGAAGGAAACACTAGCCCTGTTCGGCGGCTCGCCCGTCCTGCGTGCCCCATTGCGTCTCTATCCCGCGGTGGGGAAACCGGAACTCAAGGCCGTCATGAGAGTGGTGGAATCCGGTTGTCTGTCTGCCTTCTATGGAAGCTGGGGCGACCAGTTCTGGGGCGGGCCGATGGTTCGCGCCTTCGAGCAGGCCTGGTGCGAGCGATTCGGGGTCCGACATGCCGTGTCAGTCAATTCAGGCACGTCGGGTCTGTTCGCCGCGATGGGAGCCATTAGCATCGGCCCCGGTGACGAGGTGATCGTCCCCCCCTATACGATGTCCGCGACCGCCATGGCCCCGCTCGTCTATGGTGGCATACCGGTATTTGTTGACATCGATCCGGACACGTTTTGCCTGAGTCCGCAGGCGGTACGACGGGCGCTCACACCGCGTACCAAAGCCATCTTGGCGGTCAATCTGTTCGGGCATCCGGCGCCTCTCGCCGAGCTCAAGACCATTGCGGAGCAACATCGGATCCGTCTCGTCGAGGATAACGCGCAGGCTCCTCTGGCCACGGAACACGGACGTTATGCCGGCACTGTCGGTGACATCGGGGTTTTCAGTCTCAATTATCACAAGCACGTTCATACGGGCGAAGGCGGCATGTGTGTGACCAACGACGACGAGCTGGCCCTCCGTCTACAAATGATCCGGAATCATGGCGAGAACATCGTCGAGCCAAAGGGTGTCACGGATCTGACGAACCTTGTCGGCTTCAACTACCGGATGACCGAATTGAGCGCCGCGGTGGGGCTCGATCAGCTCGCGCGCATCGGCGATCACGTGGCCCGGCGGGAATGGGTGGGAGAGGGACTCACTAAAGGCGTGCTGGGACTCGAAGGGCTCACGCCCCCGCGTGTGAGATCGGGCTGTCGGCACGTGTATTACGTTTGGGGCCTACGACTCGATGAATCCGTTCTGGGCGTGACTCGGCAGCAGTTTAGCAGGGCGTTGGCGGCGGAAGGCTTCCCCCACAGCGTGGGATACGTGAGACCACTGTACCGGCTGCCGCTGTTCCAACGGCGCGTCGCCATCGGCGCTCACGGGTATCCATTCAATCTCACCTCGGTTCGGTACGACCAGGTCACCTGTTCCGTGACGGAGCGAATGCACGAAACGGAGCTCCTTACGTTCGAGCCGTGCGCATATGACCTCGATGCGGCATCGGTAGATCTGCTGGTCGCGGCGATCCGGAAAGTGCACGCCCAGCGTCGTGCGCTGGCCGCCCACGCCGCGGCCCGGAGCGCCAACGACAATCACGCCGCGCACCTCGCAAAAGGTCAAGTTGTCTAAGGATCAGAGCATCACAGACGCGGTGCGTGCGTGTTACTCGACGTGGAGCGGAACGTACTACGACGAGTACTACGGCCAGAAGGCGCCCTATCCACCCGTGCATCGTGAGCTGCTGAAGCGGGTGCTGGCAGAGGCTGGAGCCAGGACGGTTCTGGACGCCGGCTGCGGCCCCGCATCGTTCCTCAGGGATCTCGCGGAGACCGGGACCGACCGCTACGGGTTCGACGTGACGCCGGAAATGGTCGCGGAGGCCCGACTAGTTCTGCAAGCCCAAGGCGTACCAGAGGATCATGTCTGGGAAGGAAGCGTGTTGTCACCCGAGTCCTTTCGCCCTCCCGGGAAGGGCCGCGACTTTCGGTTCGACGCCGCGATCTGCGTCGGGGTGTTTCCGCACATACCTCCGGAAGCCGATCTCAAGGTGATCCGGCACCTCCGCGATGCCGTGAAGACGGGGGGGCTGGTGGTGATCGAAGCGAGGAATCAGCTCTTCTCCCTCTTCACGCTGAACCGTATCTCCTATGAGTTCTTCATGAAGGACCTCGTCCAGGTCGAGGCCTTGCGGGCCCAGGCGGGTGAGGAAGCAGACGGCGTCGAGCGCGCGCTGGATCAAATCCGCCGGCACTTTCGGTTGGATCTGCCACCAGTTCGCAAAGGGAAAGAGGGGGAGCCCGGCTATGACGAGGTGCTGTCGCGTTCACACAATCCCTTGGTCCTCAGGGAGCAATTCGCTGCGGCCGGGCTCACCGATGTCACGCTACTCTTCTATCACTATCACTGCCTTCCACCCATGGTCGAGGCGCACATTCCGGAGCTATTCCGGAAACAGAGTCTCACAATGGAGGATCCCGAGGACTGGCGCGGCTATTTCATGGCTTCGGCCTTCTTGTTGGCGGGCACGAGGGCGTGATCAACGGAAACGGGTGGGCCAAGTACTGCATCTGGGAGCACAGCTCCAGGGTCAAGGAGCTGTATGCCAGGCGGTGCCGACTGGAGGTCCAGGAGATGACCTGTGCGGCACAATGCGCCGAGATGCTGACACCTCATGTCACGCCGGGTGACAGCCTGCTCGATGCCGGATGCGGAAGCGGCTATTTTTTCCACTCGCTGCGAAAGCGGGGGATCCCGGTGGAATATTTCGGGATTGATGCTGCTCCATCGCTGGTCGAAATCGGCCGTCAAATTCTGCCGCAGTACGGGTTGGCTGCCGAGAGGCTGCAGGTGATGCGAATCGAGGATCTGGATGGCGATGTGGATCATGTCGTCTGCATGAACGTTCTGTCGAATCTGGACAATTACCACCGGCCATTGGAGCGACTGCTGCGATGCGCCCGGAAAACCGTGATCGTTCGGGAATCGGCTCGGGAGCAAGCGGAATATGCCTATGTCCCGGACAAGTACCTCGATGGCGGAGTCGATCTGAAGGTCTACGTCAATGCCTATCCGATTCGGGAACTCACGGGGTTCATGGAATCCTATGGATTCACAGTCACGCGGATTCTCGATCGTCATAGCGCCGGGAAGCCTCAGGACGTCATCGGGTATCCTCACTATTGGGTCTTTTTCCTCGCCGTCAGAACCTAAGGAGTTCTATGTCAGGACAAAAACCACAGCCCAAAGAGTATCTGTCCGATGTCTACCTGAGTTCATTCACCGAAAAGTACAACGTTTATCAGAAACGCTATACGGAGGAACCCCGGGAGGGTGACAAAATACTCATCCAGCTTGTCAGGGATGCCGCATCAAAACGGTTGGGGGCTGGAGACCAGGTCGCCCTGCTTGATGTCGGATGCTCGACCGGAAATTTCCTCTTACATCTGAAGCGCGCCGTGCCGGGGCTGAACCTCGTTGGATGCGATCTGGCGGTCTCCGCCATCGAGTCGTGCCGGAGGAACCCGGCACTAGCCGGAATTCAGTTTGAGGTGATGGGCATTTTTGACCTGCCGCGCGACCGGTTTGACATTATCGTGACAAATGCCGCGACGTATTTCTTTGACTACGCTCAGTATGAGCAGGCAATTGCTAGCATCGGCCTCGCGTTGAAACGCGGCGGCCGGTGGTTCTCATTCGAATTTGTCCACCCCTATGAGCAGGACATTCACATCGTCGAAAAGTCCCGTTCGCATCCTCGAGGATTGAACCTGTATTTCCGTCCCTTTTCCGTCGTGAAGCAAATTCTGGAAAAACGCGGCTTCACAGGCGTGCACTTTTTACCTTTCGCCATCCCGATCGATCTCGCCAAGGGTGTGGTCTTCACGGATAACTGCGACGGAGAGGAAGAATTGAACACCTACACCGTGAAAACGGAATCCGGTCAGCGGATGCTGTTTCGTGGCACCCTCTTTCAGCCCTGGTGCCACTTGACCGCCGTGAAGGCCGGCTGAAGCAGAAAGACATGGGTCGGATCGCAGGGCTCTACTTTAGGGATAACCGGGAGGACCATACGGGGCTTGTCCAGCCGATGCTGGCGGCTTCGTGCGGCGATGAAAGCTGGGCCTCTCAAATCAAGAAGAGCGGCAGCGCGGTGCTGGGATGGACTGGCTGGCGGTTTCCCGGACTGACCGATACCCATGGAGTCCTCGTCGCGCTCGATGGACGGATCTATAACAGGTCGGACATCGATCCTGCCGCTGGCGATGCCGAGTTAATCGCCGAGCTGTATGCCCAGTATGGCTTCGAAAAGGCGTTGTGCCGCCTCAACGGCGACTTCGCGATCGCGCTTTACGACCGCCACGCCGACACCCTCTGGCTGGCCCGCGATCGATTTGGGGTGAAGCCGCTGTACTACGTCAATACCCGCGACTGGTTCGCTTTTGCGTCACGCCCTGCCGCCTTGCTGGCCTTGCCCGGTTCAAGCCGAAACATTAACCGGCGGTTTGCCGCTATCTTTGCGGGTGGGCACTACCGGTACTTCGATAACCATCCCGACGAGTCCACTTACCAAGATATTGCTCAGTTGCCCGCAGGCCATGTGCTCCGGGTGTCCCACAGTGGCCTTC
>VGXC01000070.1 GCA_016873495.1 Nitrospira sp.
TTTTGACTGAAAGCACCATCGGCCTGGCGCCTTCAGCGAGAACGGAACGGCCACCAGCACCAGAGAAGCAGGAGTCTAACACCACTGTCACATCGTTGACGGGCAACTTATCCAAAGCTGCATAGAGGCGTTTCACCGGGTAGCCCGTGCTGTCAATAAAGCTCGGGTCACCGTCATAGGGGACCAGATACGCATCACCGGTTCTAGGATTAGGGGCTCCATGACCGGAGTAATAGATGAAAACTGAGCTATTCTTTTCCACATTGCTCGGTAGCCAACTCTCCAAATACTTCACAAAGTCGTTCATCGACGCCTTGTCGTTGGTCCGCACCACGACATTTTCTTCCGGGTAGCCCATCATTTTCGTCAAGTACTCCCCAACGAGTTTGGCATCACGATCTGCAAAATCCGCTTTGGGCAGTTTCTCCCTGTACTGCTCGATTCCAATCACGACGGCATAACCATTAACTTTTTTTGAGGTTACATCTGGCAACCGATCCACATCATCCAATGCCGCATCAGTGACCAAAGGATTTTGTGAAACTGCATCCGGAGTTGGAGAATTTGACGCAGTGATCACTAGAGGTTTTTGCGCGGTCTTCGCTAGAATAACTTTGCGGTCCCGGTCTATTTTTACAAAGAGATCATCTAAAGCCTCGGCTATTGTATTTTGACGAATCAAAGTTGGATTACCAATAATAGTATCCAAATGAGTTCCATGCCCGCTATATGATCCAAGAGGCTCTCCATCATTGCTACCCGCTGTCTCTCCTCTGGTCAAGGTCACTTCTAGAGAGCAAGAATGTAGAAGCAGAAAGAGGTAAAAATTGTATTTTGCCTCAAGGTACAAGACGACATCAGCAGGACCATCTACAACTGTGCGAAAAGTGCCTCGTTCTTTAAGATAATGAGCCACCGCATCTTTGAACGCATCGTCCTTCCATGAATATTCAGCAATCGTTCGATGCTTATAATCGCGCATTTCAATGCGAACTGAGAGAGGAAGTGCAACCGTAGTGTGTGAGGACGGTTCTGGGCGAACATTCCCAATAGCTCCGCCTACGCAAGCCTGCAAGCTTAAACTCAAACAGAATAAGAGGACAGGTATATTGGAGGGGTTTGCGCCTTTCATACTTTGTGAATGCTATGCCAATTAGCATGAAAAGTACAGTGCCATCGCGGAGTCAGCGGACGTTGCATTTCGTACCTGGGTTGGGTTGATGTGTCCTCCTGAGGGCCTGTTCACTTTCTGTGAAATACAGTTGTCGCAGAAATATTTCAGCCTATTCCTCAATAGATAATCATAGATCCGTTTTTCAACACTTGCCGCCAAGATTTACTCCTCTTCAAATCCTTGGCTCGTGAATTTCAATGTCCGGCTGTTTTCGGTCACGGTGCGGACCACATTGTCTGGGGCTCCGTTAGGAATCTCCGCCTCGATCTCTAGCGTCACCTTCACATCCGATCCCATTAACCCAACTAAGTGCGCAATGACTTCATCGCCAATCCGGCCTGCATCTCGACCTACACGCGTCGGATCAAGGGGCACGCTGCCATGAAAGCGTTTCGGACGAGCGGCTGGTTGAGGTGTAGGCGATGCCCCCGCTCCGCTTGTTGGTTCCACTGTTGCAACGCCATCCTCTGCCGATGGTCTAGGTGCAGCGCCCGGAGTCGAAACGCTGTCCTTGCTCTGTTGTTTCTGAGCGATGTCAGGACGTACCAATAGACCGGTATCTCCATCCGTGACAGAGATTCGCTGTGCAGTACGCAGTCCTCGGTAGTGACCTGTTGCCTCATCATAGCCATCCGCATAGGCGAATGACTCTTGATCCCACGTGAGCAACCCTAGCCCGGTCGCGATCGCCTCCATGAGAACATGTGTGTCAGCAAGCCTGGGCAGATACAGATAACGCGCGAAATCATCTGATAGCTGTCTGATCGAGACATGGTTCCCTCGCCAAAGAGGGATACGGTCGAGCTCCATTCGAAGCCGAGTCCCGGCAAGGGACGTTATTAACAATTCATCGTTCCGGAGTTTCTTGCTTGCACGAACCGCAAGGGCATCTTGTCCGGAAAGTCTAAATGCTTGCCACTCAACCGCAGCCTGCGGTGTGCTTTGTACCGGCACCAGAAGCCATTGATATGTCTCAGGCAAACGAGCCGTTACGGCACTGTCGGCAGTAGCTTTCTGTCCCTCTGCTTGCTTCACCTGGTGCGGCGAGAGGTCGAGCTGCACCTGTTCGGCAAGGATGGATTCCCAGGCAAGGTAGCGCCTCACTGCCTCATCGAGGTCCTGCAATCGTGTCTTATCAGCAGCGAGAAAGACGAGCGTGTTCCGGTACAGTCGCGGCGTGGTGCCGCGCGTTTCGAGGATTGCTTTTGCCGTCGTTTCGGCCACACTCCCTGCCTCTTTGATATAGGGATGATCGGCACCGAGCACAACGAGCCGTGCATCAAGATCGTCGGGCACGTCCTGCCCAGACTGGGGAAGCGGATGGATACGGCTGAAATCACCAGTTTTGCGCAGGTCTGCACGGATGCGCCGGTCGAGTTCTTCCACAACTTTATCTGGATTACGCTTGAGCTGTTCGGCTCGATCTTCAGCCAGCTTGGTGACGGTCGGCTGCGTGGAATACCAGTAACGCGGCCTGTCCTCATAGAGGTACGTCGCCGCACCTGCGAGCCTTCGTAGCGCATCGCCAAAGACCGCTGGTGATTCACCGGGCATGACGCAGCCAAGCTTGACACGTCGGTCCTCAATGCCCCGATGGGCTGCCGTGGCTGTCGGTGCAGAACCCAAATAAATCGTGCGAGCCACTCGCCGGCAGGCTGCAAATTTCCCGAGGTTTGGCACTTCACTATCCAACCGGAACGGCAGGGAGTTCGGTCCATCAACGTCTTTTTCGATCACCGGCACCCAGTTATCCGAGAGGTAGCGCGTTAACTCGAATTGTACACGCGGGTCGTCGATCGAAACGTTCGCCGGAAGAATGAGTGGGTTCTTATCTCCTTTTTCCCACAGGCTATGGATCACTGCTGCCATCAGACGCAGCACTCCACGCGTGCGTTGAAATTTCACCAATGTCGACCAGTCAGTGTAGAGTCTGTCAAAAATCTCAGGATGGATGGGATACGCGCCTTTGATGCGCTTTTCGTAGTCGGCATCGCGGCACTCAAGCGGAAATTCCTGGTGCTGCGCCCGGTAGAAATCCGCGAATGCCCTTGCTACCACGTCGCGGTCTCTGAACTGCGCCGGATCGGCGAGCGGCTCAAACAACCGCCGGCGCACGATCTCAAATCCCTCCTCCGCGCTCGCCGGCCGCCACGAAGATTCGACTCGCCCGATCACATTACGTAACCGATCAAGCGCTTCTCGCCCTCGCTGACCACCCACCTCCACATCATCGGCCTGGGTGTGCGGTGAGCCCTGCGTGTCCGAGGCAGGAAGGGAAATAACGAGCAGGCAGTTCTTCGCAAGCTTGGCCGATTCGGTCAGGGCTTGGGCAAATGTGAACTGCGTCTCAAAGCTACCAGCCGGCAAGTCGCTCTGGTCGTGAAGCTGGCGTGCATAAGCAACCCACTCATCGATCAAGATGAGACACGGTCCATACTCCTTAAAGAGCTCGCGCAACACATCGCCAGGGCTGGTTGCTCGCTCGTCATCGGCGGCGAGGCGTTGCAACGCTTTCTTGCCTCCAAGCTGCCAAGCCAGTTCGCCCCAGAGTGTGCGGATAACAGTGCCGTCTGATTTTTTGACCGGATTACCGGGCGAAATTTTGTTACCCACCAGCACGACCCGCCGTGGATTAGGAAGCGTCTTGACGCCGGCTTCCTGCATGACGGTATCGATGCCAACCAGATCGCTCGGTGTCGTGCCCGAGAAGAGGTGATAGAGAGCCAGCATGGAATGCGTCTTGCCGCCACCGAAGTTGGTCTGAAGCTGTATCACGGGGTCGCCCCCTTGGCCAGAGAGGCGCTGGACCGCTCCGACCAGCATGCGTTTCAGACTGTCGGTCAGATAGGTGCGGCGGAAAAACTCGACCGGCTTTCGATATTCATCCGTTCCCTCACCGAGATGGACTTGCCAGAGATCCGCTGCGAACTCAGCCTGCTGGTAGCGGCCACTAGCCACGTCTTTGTGTGGTGTCACCACTTCGCGCCAAGGCTTAAGATTGCCCGTCGTCGTACTCTCGATGGCTGTGCCAGCACTCTTACGCTTCTCACTTCGCACCTGCTCGTCGAAACGCAGGCGCAACAGTTCCATCTTCATCTTCTCGATTTCATCCGCTTGCGGTGCGGAGACGGCGATGAGAAGTCGACCGGCTGAATCGAGCGCACGGTAGGCGTCGTCGCCGGAAAAGGGATGCTGGTGAGCCCACTTGTTGCGGACGTCGCGCAACTCGCTGACGAGTGTACGCTCGGCCTGCCCCAGCGTCTTACGGAAGACGAGCTGCCATTGATTCCACATCACCGACAGGAGCGCGGCAACGTCCCAGCGTGGTTTCTTCTCTGTCCCGAACATGTTCGCTTGGATTTCGCTAACCGAGGCTTTCATCTGCTCGAACCAGAGCTGCGCGTGCTGCGCCTTCATCTCACGTTCGACGAATGGTTGCAGCCCCTCCTTGAGCAGGTCCATCGCTTTGCCAACGCGTTCGTGGTTCGTGATGGCCATGGGCTACTCCTTCTCCTCCTCGTCAAACAGGGCGGTTTGTTTCTTGGCTGGTTTGCCCCCTTCGCTGGCCAAGCGGATGATCTCGGGCCAGCTCTGCACGAGGCCGTTGTAGGCGAGCGCCTCGGTTGCGCGCTTCTTGCGCTCGCAGAGCGTGTAGAGGCGGTAGGCCAGCTCGCGAGCGATCTCGGCCTTGGCGCCGAGCTTGGCGACGAGTTCGGCCGCCACGCCTTCGCCGCCGCTCGCGAGTACGCGGATCAGGTGATGCACGATCTCCCACGCGGTGAGGCGCGGGTCTGTGGCCGGGTCCCAGTCGGCGGGCAGCTCCTCGGGCTTCAGCAGGCGGACCTTGCTGCGACCAGATTCGATAATGCCGGCCTGTTCAAGCCCGTTGAGAGCCGTGGCCTTTGCGGTAGACAGCAGGATCGCTTCTCCGGCAGGCCCTTCCGAGAAGCCATGCTGTTCGAACCAGGTGAGCGCGAAACGAGTGTCGGCGTCGAAGTCGCCCTCCTGCTCGGCCAGCGCCTCGTCGAGGGTCTGGTTGATGAGCGCCAGCGCCTCGCGCACGCTGAGCGGCTTGCCCTCGGCGTCGAGCACCTTGGCGTAGCGGGTGTAGACGGCCATGCCCGGGCCGATGGCCGCCTGCGCCAGGTCCACCGGCGCGATGTTGCCGCGCTGGAGGTGAGCGAGCGCCACGGGCAACTCGGCCTTGAGCGCGGTGACGAACTCGCGGCGCGAGGCGGTGGAGGCGCTGGCGGCGCGCGGACGGCAGACGAGAATGATGCTGGAGGCGAGGGCGTTGGTGTCTTTCGCAATCATGCGGCCGGAGCCCTCTGTGCGCATCGGCCAGGTTCCGCTGACTGCGAATCCGGCCTCAATGACGGCGGCGAGGAAGGTCTCCCAGCCGGTGCTGGCGGTACCTGCCTCCGTTTCGCTCTCCGACTGCTTGAACGCGTAGTAGATGGTGACTGGGAACGCCAGATGCGCCTGCTCGGTGAGCCGGTGCATCGCGTGCGTCATGCCGTCAAGAAAGAAGGCTTCAGCCCTTTCCTTGCTGCCGTGGCGGTAGGGCGTAGCGACCAGTTCTTCGGCTTTGGGTACGGCGAGTGTGGCGAAGAGATCGGGGAAGATCGGCCGCAGTGAGCGCCGCAGCCAGACGTAGAAGAAGTCCGACAGGTCAGCGTAGCCGATGTTGTCGTAGTAGGGCGGATCGGTGGAAACAACTTTGCCAATGCTCATCGTTTGCGTCGCAGCGTCCACTTGAGCAGCCGTTGCCAGCGTGTCCGAAGGGAACGCATCGATCGCCATCGCGCCCTTGTCGATGGCGATTGCGAAACTGCCGCCCGTGTCGGCAAACGTGTTCGCTTCCGCGAAATCCCACGTCATCGGAATCGCTTGCCGCGCGAATGTCTCGCGAAACGCGCCACGGTCGCTCATCCATGATGCGATCGACGACCCGATGTTGGTCATCTTCGACACCGCAAACGCCAAGTACACCGCCACCGCTTCGCCGTAGGCGGTGACCCCGTTGCCGCCGTCGCGGAGTGGCTTGGGGTCGGCGGGGAGGCCGGCGGCGAGGGCGTCGCGCTGCACCCGCTCGCGCGCTTCCTGCACCAGGTCGGAGAAGGTCGTCAGCGCCACGAGCTGGCGGGCGGTGAAGAGGTCGCCCCACGACGTCAGACCGTAGGGCGTGCAGTTGCCACCGGTCATGCGCTTGGGAATCTCGCCCTCCGGCCTCCACTCCGGCTTCGCCCTGAGCGCCGCGGCCTCGTGCTCCGGCGTCGGCGCGAGATAGACGCGCCCGCGATCACCTTCAGCGACGATCGCCATCAGCCGCGCGCCCATGCGCCCAGCCATGCCCTCGGCCTTGATGTAGTCGCCCGAAACGGGAGT
>VGXC01000071.1 GCA_016873495.1 Nitrospira sp.
ACGGCTGTTGCCGGAACGTGGACGACACGCGGCGGCGGCCGGAACATAAAACCGGACATTTCTACTTTGGGAAGAAGAGGACATTTCTAAATTGGGTTGACACCCCGCAACCGTTTGACTTTTGAGCCCTTGCTCGGTAGACTACGCTCACCCGCCTGAAGACACCGAACGCCTAAGAAGTTATATTGTGGGAAAAGGATCGCTGCGCCTCGCATGACCAAAGACCCAGATACCAGCCGCGACCACCTGTCGGAGGACGAGCTCCTCGCCCTGCTGGACCCAGAGCTGCTGCCCAGGCACATTGCCATCATCATGGACGGAAACGGCCGGTGGGCCGAGCTCCGCGGGCTGCCCCGGATCGCCGGCCATGCCGAGGGCATCAAGTCGGTGCGCGAGATCATCACCCTCTGCCGCGATCTGGACATCGGCGCTCTGACCATCTACGCGTTTTCGCAGGAGAATTGGAAACGTCCGGCGAACGAGATCAACGCGCTGATGATGCTGCTGGAGAATTACCTCCAGACCGAGATGAACGAATTGATCCGCAAGGGGGCAAAGTTCCGAGCCATCGGCCGCGTCGATACGCTGCCCTCCGGGGCGTTGAGCTGGGTGCGCCGAGTCGAACGGGAGACGGCCCATCTGGATAAGTTGATGCTCAATGTGGCGCTCAGCTACGGCGGGCGGTCCGAGATCGTGGATGCGGTCCGGCGGCTCGCGGAAGACGTCCAAGCGGGCACGGTTCAACCCGAATCCATCGACGAGGCCTTTTTGGAAGGCTATCTCTCCACGCATGGGATCCCTGACCCAGACCTACTGATCCGGACCAGCGGAGAAACCAGAATCAGCAACTTCCTGCTCTGGCAGCTGGCCTACACTGAAATGTTCTTCACCCCCACGCTCTGGCCTGACTTCCGCCGACGCGAGGCACTCCTGGCTCTCCTGGACTACCAGAAACGCGAACGGCGCTTCGGCCAGGTCCCGGACGCCGTCTCGCAGGGCGAGCGGTGATTCGGAGATCCGTTGGGCGCCGCACAGACGACGAACGAGCCGGTGGACCTCCCCAAGAGCCGGCGGTTGGACAGCCGGAGAATCTATCCGGCCCTGGTCTTCATCCCCCTCTTCTACGCCCTGGTGCGGTACGGACCCCCGATTCTGTTCTTTGCGCTGGTGACCGGCGCGGCGCTGTGCGCCTTGGCAGAATTCTACAAACTGTATTTTCGGAACGCGCGCGCGCCGGTGGAGGTCGGTCTCGGCTTGAGCCTCTTGGCCATCCTGTTGGCGAGTCTTCAATGGCCCGGGCTAGTTTCGGTCCGTACGGCTTTCCTGGCCGCGCTGGTGACGGTCCTCGCTTCACGGCTGATGACGCCCCGCGAGATTACGCACGGGCTCCTCGACTCGGCGGTGCTGTTGTTCGGGGTCCTGTACGTCGGCCTCACGCTCGGCACCCTCTTGTCGACCCGGTCGTTGCCTGGGGGCGAGTGGTTGATCTTTTTCTTGTTCCTCGTCACTTGGGCCGGAGATGCCGGCGCCTACTATGCGGGTATGACCCTGGGACGTCACAAACTCGCCCCGGTCGTCAGCCCGAACAAGACCATCGAGGGCTTAGTCGGAGGCTTGCTCCTGGCGGTGCTGGTCGCATTCCTTGCCAGAGCCTGGTTCCTTCCGTCGTTCAACCCGATCGACTGTCTGGCGACCGGTTTGCTCTTGACTGGAGCAGGGGTAGTGGGAGACTTGACCGAATCGGTGTTGAAGCGAAGCGCGGGAGTCAAGGACTCGGGAGGAATCATTCCCGCGCATGGGGGCATGCTGGACCGACTGGACAGCCTCTTGTTCGCCGCGCCTGCGTTGTACTATTACGTGACGCTCGTCAAGGGCTTGTGAGGGATGACGCGCGAGGGCGAGGGGACGACAGAACGAGTCTTACTGCTCTCTCGTCTGACGACTCGCGCCTAACGGAGACGTTATGAAATACATCGTGATCCTGGGCTCAACCGGTTCCATCGGCACCAACACGCTGGATATCGTCGCCAAGTTTCCCGACCAGTTCCGGGTCGCGGGTCTGACGGCCGGGAGCAACGTCGATAAACTCGAAGAGCAGATTCGCACGTTCAAACCGGAGGCGGTGGCGCTCTCCGACCCGAAGGCGGCGGAAACGTTGCGCGTCCGGTGCAAGGGCCAGCCTGTCCGGATCCTATCCGGAGTGGAGGGGCTCTCGGAAATCGCACGCCTTCCCAAGGCCGATCTGGTGATCTCGGCCATCGTCGGCGGAGCGGGCCTCGTGCCGACTCTGGCGGCGATACAAGCCGGCAAGCCGGTCGCTCTGGCCAACAAAGAACCGATGGTCATGGCCGGACAGCTTATGCAGGAGCAAGCTCACAAGCGGGGCGTGAAGATTTTCCCCGTGGACAGCGAGCACAGCGCCATCTTCCAATCCATGGAAGGGCACCGGCGTGAAGACATCCAGCGCCTGATCCTGACGGCCTCGGGCGGCCCTCTCTGGGACATGCCGCTGGAGCCGATGAAGCACGTGAAACCCCAGCAAGCGCTCAAGCACCCGAACTGGAAGATGGGCGCCAAGATCACGATTGACTCCGCCACCCTGATGAACAAGGGTCTGGAAGTGGTGGAGGCCCGCTGGCTTTTCGACATTCCCGCCTCGCAGATCGACGTGATCGTGCACCGCGAAAGTATCATCCACTCCCTGGTTGAATACCGGGACGGGTCGGTAATCGCCCAACTCGGCCTGCCCGATATGCGCACCCCGATTGCCTACGCGATGACGTACCCGGAACGGCTCCCCTTGGGCCAACCACCCATGGACCTGGCCGCCTTCGGCAAGTTCACGTTCTACCGCCCGGACCATAACCGTTTCCCCTGTTTGGGCCTGGGCTACGAAGCGCTCAAGATCGGCGGGACGATGCCCGCTACCTTGAACGCCGCCAACGAAGTGGCGGTAGCCGCATATCTGGACGAACGCATCGGATTCCTGGACATTGCCGCCGTGATTCAAGGCACGATGGATGCCCATCAACGGCGCGAAGTGACTGTACTGGACGACGCGCTGGAAGCGGACCGCTGGGCACGGGAGAAGGCCGGCGAGTTGGTCCGCAGCCGCCCATGACCACAGCCTGAATCTAAGGAGTACCTATCGTGCTGTCCACATTATTCGCCTGGTCGCCGGACACTATCTGGGTGTTCGTGCAGAAAGCCTGGTGGTTCCTGCTCGTGCTGGGCGTGCTGGTGTCTTTCCATGAACTGGGCCATTTCCTGGCGGCCCGTTGGATCGGTGTGAAGGTCCTGAAGTATTCGATCGGCTTTGGCCCCAAACTGATGGGGCGCCAGGTCGGCGAGACCGAGTACCTGCTCTCGGCCGTCCCGCTGGGCGGCTACGTCAAGCTGTTCGGCGAGGAGGAAACCGACGCCATCACGCCGGAAGAACAGAAACGATCCTTCGTGCACCAGCCTCTGCTCAGCAAAATGGCCATCGTGGCAGCCGGCCCCGGATTCAACTTCCTGCTGGCCTATCTGATTTTTTCCGGCTGGCTGGCCACCGGCGCGCCGCTGTTCGTCCCCACGTTCCATGACCTCACCCCGGACGTGGACGCGCTCAAGCCCGGCTCCCCGGCCGATCTGGCCGGCATGAAGACCGGCGACCGCGTCATCCGCGTCAACGACAAGGATATTTCCAGCCGGAGCGAACTGTTCGACGCGGTGGCCAAGAGCAACGGCCAAGCCATGACCCTCGATGTGCGCCGCGGGAATCAGGTCAAGACCCTGGTGATCACGCCGGCCCCCTCGACCATTCAGGACAACGGGAAGGATGTGGTCGTCTACCGCCTCGGCATCGAGGAAACCGCCCCCGTCATCACCGCCGTCATGAACGGCTCCCCTGCCATGGCCGCCGGTTTTCACGATGGCGACCGCGTCCTGACCATCGAGGGACAGGAGATCCAAACCTGGTCGCAGATGACCGGCTTCGTGAAGGACAGCCCCAACCGCCCCCTCCACTTTCAGGTCCAACGCGAGGGCCTGATCGTCCCCCTGGTCGTGACCCCCGCAGCCGATAAAAGTACCGTGGACGGCAAAACCGTCGAAGTGGGCAAGATCGGCATCTCAGGACCGGGGCGCTCGATCATCCGGGCTTCGAACCCGCTCACGGCCACCTTGTATGGGCTACAGGCAACCTGGGGCTGGACCGAACTGACGGCCATCGGCATTTATAAAATGCTGGCCGGGGAGATCTCCAGCAAAAACATCGGCGGCCCCCTGACCATCGCTAACATGTCGGGCGAAGCCGCGGCTCAAGGCATGTCCAGCGTGGCGTTCCTGATCGCCATCCTGAGCATCAACCTCGGCGTCCTGAACTTGCTTCCCATCCCCATCCTGGACGGCGGGCATCTGCTCTTTTTTGCGATCGAGGCGATTCTGCGCAAGCCGCTGGGAGATCGGCAGCGGGAGATCGCCCAGCAGGTGGGCCTGCTCCTGCTCGTCAGTATCATGGTCTTCGCATTCTGGAACGACATTGAACGGCTGATTTCACATTAACAGAAGCCATCAGCTATCAGTTGTCAGCCCTCAGCGTCAGAACGGAGGGCCGACTCCGAAGCTGACGGCTGATCGCTGAAAGCTTAAGGCTGCCCCATGCGCACATCCCAAATGTTGATTCCGACGCTTCGCGACGATCCGGGCGAAGCGGAAACCGTCAGCCACCGCCTCATGTTGCGGGCCGGCATGATCAGAAAAGTCGCGGCCGGGGTCTACACCTATCTCCCCTTGGGCTTGCGGGTGCTCCGCAAGGTCGAGGGAATTGTCCGGGAGGAGATGAACCGGGCCGGCGCGCAGGAACTGCTCATGCCCATCGCCTCGCCGGCCGAACTCTGGCGCGAAACGGGCCGCTGGGACTTCTACGGCAAAGAACTTTTTCGGTTCAAAGACCGGCACGAGCGGGACTTCTGCCTCGGCCCAACCCATGAAGAGGTCATCACAGATTTGATTCGCCGCGAAGTCCGGTCCTACCGGCAACTGCCCCTGAACTGCTACCAGATTCAGACGAAATTCCGGGATGAAATCAGGCCTCGCTTCGGGCTCATGCGCGGCCGCGAATTCATCATGAAGGACGCCTACAGCTTCGACAAGGACGAAGAAGGGGCCAAGCTCAGTTATCAGAAGATGTACGACGCCTACCAGCGTATCTTCGCTCGTTGCGGCTTGACCTTCCGGGCCGTGGAGGCGGATACGGGTTTGATCGGCGGCAGTTCCTCGCATGAGTTCATGGTCCTGGCCGAGACCGGCGAGGAAACGATCGTCTATGCAGACGGAGGCACGTATGCGGCCAATGTGGAGCGGGCCGAGGTACTCCCGCCGGCCGAGGCCTCCACGGAACCTCTTCGCCCATTGCGCAAGGTGGCGACCCCCGGCGCACGAACGGTCGCAGAAGTCTGCGCCTTTCTGAACGTCTCTCCCCAGCAGCTCGTCAAAACGCTCCTGTACAAAACCCCAAAGGAAATCGTCGCCGTGTTGATTCGAGGGGACCACGAGGCCAACGAGGTCAAGCTAAAAAAACTGCTCGGCGTCACCGACTTGGAATTGGCCGATCCGGAAACCGTCGCCAAGACCACCGGAGCCCCTGTGGGTTTCGCCGGTCCGATCGGCCTGAAGAACGTCCGCATCCTGGCCGATCAATCCGTCGCCGTCATGCGGAACCTCGTCGCGGGAGGGAACGAAGCGAATCACCACTACGTCGATGCCAACAAAGATCGAGACTTTGCAGGCGTCCAGGTCGCGGACTTGCGCAATGCCCTGGTTGGAGACGTCTCTCCACGAGGCGATGGACGGCTGAAGATCGCCAAGGGTATCGAAGTGGGCCACGTGTTCATGTTGGGCACCAAGTACAGTAAGGCCATGGGCTCGGCCTTTCTAGACCCCCAGGGCCAGGAGCGCCTGGCCGTTATGGGCTGCTACGGCATCGGCGTCAGCCGCACGGCAGCCGCCGCCATCGAACAGAATCACGACGCCAAGGGCATCATCTGGCCCGTCCCCATCGCCCCATTCCACGTCCACCTCCTGCCCCTCAGCCAGTCGGACGCGGTACAGAAGCAAGCCAAGATTCTGTATGACCAGCTCGGCCAAGCCGGCATCGAGGTACTGTGGGACGATCGGGATGAACGGGCCGGAGTGAAGTTCAACGACGCGGACCTGATCGGCGCGCCGCTTCACCTCGTGATCGGCGAAAAAGGACTGGCCCAGGGCCAAGTCGAGTTAAAGGCCAGGCGTACCGGGACAGTCACCAAGCTGCCTCCGGCCGAAGTGCCGGTTACGGTCAAGACACGGCTCAGCGACAAGGATCCAGCGACAGGTTCCTGACCCAGTAACTCTCGTCCCCGGTTCTTTTTCTGGTGAATACTCAGCCCTGAGTACTTCCTCTCTCGCCTGCACACATCGAGAAACAATGTAATCCCAACATGAGAATGTCCGCTTTCGCCAAGATAGAAATGTCCTCTTCATTGCTAGACTGTCGGCTTTCACCAGGAGGGCCGGATGGTCGGAGAGGA
>VGXC01000072.1 GCA_016873495.1 Nitrospira sp.
TGATAAGCTTGAAGAAGTCCACCTGGAGCCGATCCAGGAAGTGCTGGCCGGCGTGCCGGAAGCGCCGGACCAGGACAAGGCCGGCAAACCCAGACGGCCCAAGCCGACCAAGCCGGGCGATATCAGCTCCCCCATGCCGGGGCGCGTCGTGAAAGTCCTGGTGACCAAGGGCGACCGGGTCACAGCCGGCGATCCGGTGCTGATCATCGAAGCGATGAAGATGGAAAGCCGGGTGCCGGCCCCCGTCGGCGGGACCGTGGGCACGCTCTACGTCAAGGACGGGGACGACGTCAAGACCGACGAAACGCTCATTCAACTCGAGTAGCCATGCCCCCTGTGTCCGCCCCCGCGCTGCCGCTCGCCCTTTGTTTCCTGTCCTGCCTGCTGGCCTCCTGCGTCACCACCCAAGATATGCCCCCCTGGTTCGACTCGTTCCAGCGGCGCCCCATCAAAACGGTCACGGTCCAGGGCCATCGCATTGCCTACCTCGACGAGGGCCAGGGGTCTCCCGTCATCCTCGTCCATGGGTTCGGCGGGTCCATGTGGCAATGGGAGTACCAACAGGCGGCGCTCTCGGCCACTCACCGCTTGATTACGTTGGATCTGCTGGGTTCGGGTCTCTCGGACAAGCCTGACATCGACTACACCCCCGAGGAGATGGTGGCCTTCTTGACCGCCTTCATGGATGCCCTGGACCTTTCCCGCGCTTCGCTCGTCGGCAACTCGATGGGAGGCGCGCTGGTCATCGGCATGACCCTGGCTCATCCGGAGCGGGTGGACCGGCTCGTGCTGATCGGCGGGCTGCCGGACCACGTGCAGGAGAAGCTCACCGGGCGCCTGACCAAAAGAGCCATCCAGACCGACGCGCCGGTCTGGCTCATCCGACTGGGCAATTGGCTGCTCGGCCGCGGCGTGACGGAAGCGGTGCTCAAGGAAATCGTCTACGACCAGAGCCGCCTCACCCCCGCGGTCATCGAACGGGCCTACCGCAACCGCCAACGACCGGGCCTCATCCCGCCCCTCATGGCCCAGGCCAGGGCCCTGCCTCTGTGGGAAGAGGGGTTTGCCAAGCGCCTGCGCGACATCGGCCGCCCCACCCTCGTCCTCTGGGGAGCGGAGGACCAGGTCTTTCCCCCGCAGGTCGGCCAAGACATGGCATCCGTCATCCCTGGCTCGACCTTCGAGCTCCTCCTCAAGGCCGGCCACATCCCCCAATGGGAGCGCCCCGACCTGGTCAATCCCCTGCTGCTCCGGTTCCTTCAATAAAAAACGACGAGACAATCGGACGGCCTTGCGTTATGCTTACGCGATAGGAGTAGCAAGCAACGGCAAGCCGCGGAGGGGGTATTCATGAGAGGCCACAACATGACCAGAGTCCAGCGGATACAGACGGTCGGGATGTGTATCGTCGCAATCGGCTGCGCCGGCCTGGCCGGATGCGGCGGGACCGGAGACAAGCCGCGAGGCTTTGCCTATCAGGATATCCCCGTCGCCAAAACCAGCGCGACGGGGGGAGAGGGGCAGACCGTCACGTTCAAGGGCAAGCCCCTCGCGCTGGCCGGGGCGGGCATCAAGGTCGGCGACTCCCTTCGTGAGGTCCAATTGGCCCAGGCAGACCTGGGATTGACCAACATCGCCGGGGGCAAGGGCAAGGTCCGGATCATCAGCATCGTACCCTCGCTGGACACCAAAGTCTGCGAGCAGCAAACCCATTACTTGAGCGAAAAAAGCCAGGGGCTGGAGAAAAATGTGGAGCTGATCACGGTCAGCGTGGACACTCCCTTCGCCCAAACACGCTTCGCCGAGGAAGCCAAGATCAAGAATGTGACCTTTTTGTCCGATTACCGAGGAGGGGACTTTGGCAAGGCCTATGGTCTCCTGGTCACGGGTCCCCACATTCTGGCCCGCACGGTTATGGTGGTGGACAAGGACAACGTGATCCGATACCTGCAGATTACACCGGAGCTGGCCCAGCTGCCGGACTTGGACGCGGCGTTCAAAGCTGCCAAAGAGTTGCTGTGAGCAACAGGCTGAGATCCAGGTTACGGGTGAGCCTATTCCGGCTCCCTTAGCCTCAGCCTCAACCTTTTCCCGAAGGAAAACCATGGCCCAGTACGATTTGATAGTGATCGGCAGCGGCCCGGCAGGCCAAAAGGCAGCCATCCAGGCAGCCAAGCTGCGCAAGCGCGTCGCGATCATCGAGAAACACACGGCCGTCGGCGGCGCCTCCGTCAATACCGGCACCCTCCCCAGCAAGACCCTCAAGGACGCGATCTACTACCTGCACGGGTTCAAGATGCGCTCCTTGCCCAACATGGCCTTTTCGATCAAGAAGAACTTCACCATGAGCGATCTGATGACCAGGAAGGACTTGGTCATCAAGCACGAGCTGGACGTCATCGTCAACCAGCTCGAGCGCAACGATGTCGAGATCATCTACGGCACCGCCTCCTTCCTGGACCCCCACACGGTGCAAGTCAGGCGTGAAACCGGCCAGATATATATGCTCTCGGCCCCCTATATCGTCATCGCCACCGGATCTCGCCCCCGCCGAGGCGACGAGGTCCCGTTCAACGATAAGACCATCTGCGATTCCGACTCGATTCTCTCCACCGACTCGCTCCCGAAGACTATGACCGTGGTCGGGGGCGGCGTCATCGGCTGCGAGTACGCCTCCATGTTCGCCGCCTTCGGCATCAAGGTCACACTGCTGGAACGGCGCGCCGAACTCCTGCGCTTCGTCGACCAGGAAGTGGTTCAGGCCCTGATCTACCACATGCGCACCAACGGGGTCATGATGAAGCTCGGGGAGGACCTCGACAAAGTCGCGGAGGACGAACGGGGACGGGTCGTGGCCACGCTCAAGAGCGGCAAGACCGTGATCACGGACATGCTGCTTTATTGCATGGGCCGCATGGCCAACACGGACGAGCTGAACCTGGGCGCCATCGGCATCGCCACGGACAAGATGGGCCAGATCAAGGTGAACGAGCATTACCAGACCGAGGTCCCTCACATCTACGCGGCCGGCGACGTCATCGGCTTTCCGGGCCTGGCCTCCACCTCCATGGAACAGGGGCGGCTCGCCTGTTGTCACGCCTTCAATATCGCCCAGTCCTCCCTGCCCAAGATCATGCCTTACGGCATTTACACGATCCCCGAGATTTCCACCGTCGGGAAGAACGAAGAGGAGCTGACGAAAGCCGGGGTCCCCTACGAAGTAGGCCGGGCTTTTTACAAGGAAATCGCCAGAGGCCAGATCTTCGGCGACCTGGAGGGACTCCTCAAGCTCATCTTCCACCGGGACACGCTGGAGCTGCTGGGCATCCACATCATCGGCGAGGGAGCCACGGAACTGGTCCACATCGGCCAGGCGGTCATCACCTACGGAGGGAAGGTGGACTTCTTCGTCCACAACGTCTTCAACTACCCCACGCTTGCCGAATGCTATCGAACCGCGGCCCTGGACGGGATCAATCGCCTCGGCCGCAACTAACGGCATGTCCCGCTCCGATCGACCCTTCCCTGTCACGCGACCTTCATTCCGGCTATCGGCTATACGCCATCCGCTCCAGGGAGTGTAACCATGTCCTTCTGCAACCATCTTCGTACACTGGCTCAACCCATCTGGGACGCACAATTGACCCATCCCTTCGTCCTAGCCCTGGGCAAGGGGACGCTGCCGCAGCGCAAGTTCAAGTATTACATTCTGCAAGACGCGCGGTTTCTCGGAGACCTGGCCCGCATCTTTTCGGCTGCGGCACAGAAGGCGCCGGACGCCGAGTCGGCGCTCAAATTCAACAAGCTGGCGGAGGAGACGATTCTGGTTGAACGGAGCCTCCACGAGAGCTACGGCAAGAAATGGAAAATGACGCCCAGGCAGATGACCTCCGTCCCCATGGCGCCCACGAATTATGCCTACACCAGACACATGCTCTCGGTCGCAGCCACTGGCTCGGCGGCGGAAATCACGGTCGTCGCCCTCCCCTGCGCCTGGATCTACTGTGTCGTCGGCAAGCACCTGTTGCGGAACGGCCTGCCGCGCGAGAGTCACCCCTACCGAGACTGGCTCCTCCTCTATGCCTCGCCCGAGTTCGCGGCCGTCCAGGAATGGATGAGGGCCAAGGTGGACCAGTGGGCCAAGGAGGCGAGCCGGGCCGAGAGGCAACGGATGGAAGAGGCCTTCGTGATCAGCTCGCGGTACGAGTGGATGTTTTGGGAGATGGCCTGGAACGAGGAGGAGTGGCCGGTGTGAGCAAGAGGCGGGCTGTGGCAGCCGTGCCGTCCCTTTGCTCGCAGAGCGCGCAATGAACACGTGCTCGCTCGATGCGCGCAGTCCGGGACAGCACGGCTGCCCGCCCGCATGAACTCACCGGCCATGGGGAAAATAGAGAGGGCGCTTCGCTCAGCCACCACAATAATACTCTCATCGTTTATCGCTTCGTGGCATACATGCGACTGAGCGGACAGATCATGATTGCGGCGATGCGCGGGATGGTGATCGTACTGCTGGTGTTCCTAGCGGGGTGTACGAAACAGACGCGGCAGGCGGAGGAGACGGAGTTGCGGCGCCTGGCTTCGCTGATGGCGCCGCTGGAAGCCCCGCTCGATCCCAAGCCAAGGGCTTGCTTGGCGATCGAAAAGACCGAGAAGATCAATGCGGCGGTCACGTTCGTCACGTCGGAAGATAAAGAGCGTTGCACTCATAGTCTGGTGGTGACTGAGGGAGCCCTGCAGAATCTGCGCGACGATGAGCTGCAAGCTGTCCTCGCCCACGAACAGTCGCACTACACCCTCGGCCACCTGGATGCCTACGCCAAGCGGCACAAGATCAAGATGGCCTTCAAGACCGTCTTTTATGTGATCTCGCAGATCACCTGGATCGGCTACGCGATCGGCAACGTCGGCTCGCTGGCGACCGATGCCATCTCCAACGCCTATACGCGCGAGGATGAAACGGCGGCGGATCTGGAGGGAGCGAGGTTTTTGCAGGAAGCCGGCATGAAGTGGAATGGACCTAACAAACCCTCAGGCTGCGACCAAATGACGAAGATGCTGGAGGTCCTCCGCCGGCACAGCGGCGACTCGCTTTGGGCCGATTATGTGGGCGACCATCCGAGCCTGCCGACCAGGATTTCAGTGATTCAGGTTTATTGTGCGAACCTATAGAAATGTCGTGACAAAGATTGGGCGGTGTAAAGCGGGAGTGGCGTTTGATTGATGGGCAGCTTCAATGGCAAATCCGGGACGAATGGCTCAACAAGCACTGGTTTGTGACCTTGCAGGAAGCCCAGGTCGTGATTGAAGCCTGGCGGCGGGAATATAACGAGGAGCGGACGCACAGCACGATCGGGGATGTGACCCCGATGGAATTCATCCACAACCTTCAAGACCGGTCCCGGGCAGCACCGGACTCAACTTCATTGGCCCTGGTGTAAAAAAGGGGGGGCACAACTTTTCAAAAGGCGAAAGGTGTTCAAATACCATTGTGCTGTTGAGCCCTTTCCCGAACCGAGCCCCCGCCGGAGCAAAGCCCTGCGGATCGACGCCATAGCTCAACGGCCTCTCCACCTCAACACCAAGAGAACCAGGACAGCCAGCGCGATCACGACGTAGTACATATCCAGCTTGTACTTCCCCAGCGTCTTCCACCCCTCTTGATTGAGTTTCGAGATCCGATATGTGAGCCCAAGCATCGAGTCCCGAGAGTCAGGCGCGCCGGGAAGCACGAGGCCCAATTCTTTCGCGCGCAGCTCAAGGGCCTCCCCGTGCAAGACGGCGCCGATCAGCAGGTAATAATAGTACCATCGGTCGAGGAGGTAGAAGGCGGCCCAACTGATCAACGCGGCACAGACGGCCAGCCAACCGCCCGGAGGTTTGACGAGGCTCTCTGCCGTCAGAATCGCGGCCAGGAGCGTGAGCGCAAGCCCGCGCAGTTTCATGCCCATCTCATTAAAGTGCATTTGGGTGGCCACGGTCTGCTTCCAGGCTTCAACAATGGCCTGTTTCTCATCCATACCGTGCCTCCTCAGCGACGCGGGAACAGTGTCGGAAAACTTTTCGTCATTCAATTCTTTCCATGCCATGACTCCCGCCGGAGCATGACCGAAAGCCAGCCGGCGAGAACCACGCCGGCATAGCTGGCCCACATTGGGACGCTATCTCACCCGCCCACCCCGGATGCGCCAAGACGCATCCTTTTCCCCGGGCCGGCAACCGTGACGTCCCAGCCCAGGCCCTCAATATTCATGGCGCTTCGTCGCGAATTGAACCTGTCCAGAAGTACGCCGAACGGGACGAAAAATCAACGACCGCTCGCAGGACGGCCCATTCCGCGGGCCGCTTACTGAACCGGCTGTTTGGGGGATGACGTTGGCCCCGTTCTGAGACAGTTCTTAACCAGAGCAGAAGACCTCTTCGGCGGTCTGTTCAACCTGACGTTGCGCGACAAACTCGTTCGGGGTCAGGTGCCCGAGTGAGCTATGCGGACGGCG
>VGXC01000073.1 GCA_016873495.1 Nitrospira sp.
CTAGAAAAGAAAATATCTCTGTGCCATCGGGAGGACTGCAGCTGGTTCGCACGTCAGCCGCACCCCG
Source organism: Nitrospira sp. (assembly GCA_016873495.1). Taxonomy (GTDB): domain Bacteria; phylum Nitrospirota; class Nitrospiria; order Nitrospirales; family Nitrospiraceae; genus SYGV01. The sequence goes on from VGXC01000073.1 coordinate 68, forward strand.
TCCGCCGTCACCACATAGGTCTCCGGGTCGACCTCGATCTTGGGCAGCGCATCGTTCAGCCTGAGATCGCGCTTTTTAATGGTACGGCAGTTCTTCACCGCCGCCACCCGCTTCTGCAGGCCGAGCTTCTTCGGAATCTCCCGATCCAGCGCCGCCTGTGACAGGAACGTGAAACTCGTGCTGGTCAGCGCCCGCCCGAACGAGCCGAACATATGCCGGCTGATGATCGGCTCCGGTGTCGGAATCGACGCGTTCGGATCGCCCATCTGCGCCTGGGCGATGAAGCCGCTCTTCAACACCATCTCAGGCTTCACACCGAAGAAGGCCGGTTTCCAGATCACCAGGTCGGCGATTTTCCCGACCTCCACCGATCCGACTTCGTGCGCGATTCCGTGCGTGAGCGCCGGGTTGATCGTGTACTTGGCCACGTAGCGCTTCGCTCTGAAATTGTCGTGCCGGTCGGAATCCTTCCCGCCGCCCGGCGACAGATGCCCACGCTGCACCTTCATCTTGTGGGCCGTCTGCCATGTCCGGATGATCACTTCCCCCAGCCGCCCCATCGCCTGCGAGTCGGACGACATCATGCTGATCGCGCCAAGGTCATGTAGCACGTCTTCCGCGGCGATCGTCTCGCGCCGGATGCGTGACTCGGCAAAGGCCACGTCCTCAGGCACTCTCTTATTGAGGTGATGGCAGACGATCAGCATGTCCAGGTGCTCGTCCATGGTGTTGACTGTGAACGGCATCGTCGGGTTGGTCGAAGACGGCAGCACGTTCGGCTCGCCGCAGACCTTGATGATGTCCGGTGCGTGGCCGCCGCCCGCGCCCTCCGTGTGGAAGGAATGGATGGTCCGCCCTTTGAACGCCTTGATGGTGTCCTCCACGAATCCCGCTTCGTTCAACGTGTCTGTGTGGATCGCGACCTGCACGTCGTACCGCTCCGCCACGCTCAGACAGGTATCGATCGCCGCCGGCGTCGTGCCCCAATCCTCATGGAGCTTCAACCCGATGGCGCCCGCCTCGATCTGCTCGTTCAACCCTTCTGGCTGCGACGAGTTGCCCTTCCCGAGAAAGCCCAGGTTCATGGGAATCCCGTCGGAGGCTTCCAGCATCCGGTGGATGTTCCACGGCCCCGGCGTGCAGGTCGTCGCGTTGGTGCCGGTCGCCGGACCTGTGCCGCCGCCGATCATTGTGGTGATGCCGGCCGACAGGGCCTCCCAGCACTGTTGCGGACAGATATAATGGATGTGCGTTTCCACCCCGCCCGCTGTCACGATGCAGCCTTCGGCCGAGATGGCCTCGGTGCCGGGGCCGATCTCCATCCCGCGCGTGACGTTCGGCATGAGATCGGGGTTGCCCGACTTGCCGATGCCGACGATGCGGCCGTCCTTGATTCCGATATCGGCCTTGACGACGCCCCAGTAATCGAGGATGAGCGCGTTCGTGATGACCGTGTCGAGCGCGCCGCGCTCGCTGGTCGCGCGCGGGGACTGGCCCATGCCGTCACGGATCACCTTGCCGCCGCCGAAGACCGCCTCGTCGCCGTACGACGTGAAATCCTTTTCGACCTCGATGACCAGTTCCGTATCGGCGAGCCGGACACGGTCGCCCACGGTTGGGCCGAAGAGATCCGCGTATTGTTTGCGAGGAATTTTCACTTCGCCCCTCCTTTGCTGGAGAATCCTTGCTCAGCCGCCCGTGCCAAGGCCTTCGCCCTTACTTGGGCGTCGTCCAATGAGCCTTCGGTCAATCCGTTGATCCCGTGGGCGACACGCTTGCCGGCCAGCGCCACGACCGTCACCCGCTTTTCCTCACCCGGCTCGAACCGCACCGCCGTGCCGGCTGGAATACAGAGCCGGAAGCCGAAGGCCTGTTCACGGTCGAACTTGAGCGCACGATTGGCTTCGAAGAAATGGCAGTGAGAGCCCACCTGGATGGGCCGGTCGCCAGTATTGGCGACCGACAGTTCCTTCGTCGGACGGCCTGCGTTCGCCTCGATGTCACCGGAGCCGAACAGAATCTGGCCCGGAATGACCGGCCTGGCCAGCTCGGCTTTGATCACAGAAGCCAGAGAGCCACCTTTTTTCTCCGGAGCAGCCTTCGCTTTCCCTGCTTTCTTCTTCATGGCGTCAGTCCTCCATTCACCTGATCGGATCGTGCACGGTGACGAGTTTGGTCCCGTCCGGGAACGTCCCTTCAACCTGAAATTCGTGAATCATTTCCGGCACGCCCGGCATGACGTCCTTGCGGGAAAGAAGCCTGGTCCCGTAGGTCATCAGGTCGGCCACGGACTTGCCGTCACGGATGCCTTCGAGAACGGCGGCGGTCAGGTAGGCGACAGCTTCAGGATGGTTGAGCTTGAGCCCGCGCTTCTTGCGGTCGGCGGCCAACTGCCCCGCCGTGTAGATCAGCAACTTCTCCTGTTCCCTGGGCGTCAGATGCATGGGACCTCCTCATCGTTCCGGGATGAACGTGAAAATCCAGTTGCGGGGAACAGCATCGTAGTCTACGCTTCCACCTCAGTCAAGGAGTCCCCCACCGAACAGAAAGGAGGCCCCCGTGGCCGATGTTGCGCTGAAGGACCGGCTTCGAGACCACCCCACGCTCGGATTCGCCGACTGGGTGCTCCGGGGAATCGGCCAGGTCGTCTTCCAGAACAACCCGATTTCCGGCGCGGTGATCCTGGCGGCGATCTTCTACAATTCCTGGATCTACGGCACGGTCTGCCTGCTGGGCACGATCATCAGCACCCTGACGGCCCTGTGGCTCAAGGCCGACCGCGGGATGATCAAGGATGGTCTCTACGGGTTCAACGGGGCGCTGATCCCGATCGCCCTCGTTGCCTATACGAGCCAGAACTTCACGACCGGCAACATGCCCAACGTCCACCTGTGGATTTACATCGTGCTCTGCGCGGCATTTACGTCGGTGATGGTGCCGGCCTTCGGCGCCCTCCTCGGTCCGCACAAGGTTCCCGGCCTGACCATGCCCTTCGTGCTGACGACCTGGTTTTTCCTGGGAGCCCTCCTGCAGTTCACCACCATTGACGTCTCCACCGCGCTCAAACCGACGTCGCCCTCGGATTTCACGGGACCGAGACCGGACTACACCCTGGACACGTGGAACTTTGGAATCTTCAACGGGATCGCCGAAATCTTTTTTCAGGATAATTGGATCTCCGGCATCATCATCCTGATCGGCATCGCCATTAATACGCGCATCGGCGCAGTGATGGCGCTCATGGGGTCCGCGCTGGCTGTCGCGGTCGGCGTCTTCTACGGCGCGCACGATGAAGCGATCCGCGACGGCCTCTTCGGCTACAACGCCGCGCTGACCGCCATGGCCCTCGGCGGCCTGTTCTACGTGCTCAACCTGCCGGGCTTCATCTACACCGTGATCGGCGTGCTCGTGACGACGCGGGTCTGGGCATCGCTCGGTATCTTCCTGGAACCGTCGGGCATGCCAGTGCTGACCTCGGCATTCGTATTCGTAACATGGCTGATGCTGCTGGCCAAGAACGGATTTCCGGCTCTGATCCCGGTGGCGCCTGCCGATGCCACCACGCCGGAAGAGAACCTCAAGCGGTTCGGCGGCGGTCAGAAGGCGTAGATGGCCTCGAAGGAGAGCGTGGGCTGGTAGCTCGTCGCGCGCCCGCCGACTTGGAACACGTTCTTATCTGACTTGTCATACCGGTATTCCAGCCGAGTCGTCAGCGACGGTACCGGCTTGTATTGCAGCGTGCCGGTGAACTCCCACAGCGTCTGCGCAACCGGAGGCGCCGAGGCAACGGACGTGGCGCCGAAACAGACGTTGGCCCTCGGTTGATAGGCTGTCGTGCCGCCGCACGACGCGAAGCCGCCTGCATCCTCGAAGATCTCCCCGCGCAGCCGAAAACCCCACTGCCGGTTCACGTCATAAAGCAGATAGACCGCCGCGCCGTCCCACCGCGCATTCTTCGCGGAGCTGATCGTGCTGCTGTTCGGCTGATTGGCGTAATAGGACTCGAGCACCGCTGAGAGTTGATCGCTCACGTGGAGACTCGCAAACCCGCCGGCCAGGAGGATCGTGCCGCCGCCTGTTCCGGAGGCGCCCGACCTCGGCCCGGCAAGGCCGTAGAGCGTGAGCTTCACCCGGTCCGACGGAGCCAGCGTCAGCGCCGTTTCCACCAGCGGGTCGTGCGAGGAACTGGCCCGGGAGGAATTGATGAACTCGATCACCCCGACCGAGAGTGACGCGCGCTGGTCGAACTCGTAGGTCGCGCGGCCCCCTCGCGTCGTGAAGGGCTGCCCCAGCCCGAACAGCCAGGACCGCGAATAGTTGGCGTTGTGCCGGCTTTCGACGACTTCGTAGCCGACGATGCTGTTGATCTGGCCCAGCTTCAGGTCGAGCCCCTTGCCCACCGGCGCGAGGTACTGGAGATAGTATTCCTGGAAATCGGTCCAGGGGCCGATGTTGTTGCCGCCGATGAAGGCGGAGTCCCGCCCGGCGTTGAACTTGACCTTGAAGCCCATCCGGTTCAGCCAGTCGCCGGCCTGCGCGTCCCGCCTGAGCACGAATTGCGCCAGGTTGAAGCGCGACTGGTTGGAATTCACGTCGAAGATGCGGAGCTCGTTGATCCGGTTGGAGGGACTATTGAAGTTCTGCGTGTAGGAGGCGTCGAAATATCCATAGAAGTGCAGGCGCAGCGATTCCGACAGCAGCCGCTTCTCGACGGCCTTTTCCGATTCCTTCGCCCGCAGCGCGATGTGCTCCAGCGTTTCAAGGATGGGACGACGTTCTTCCGCGGGGTCAGCCCGGAGAGGATGAACGGTTGAAACTGTGATCAGTATGGCGAGGAGAACTCGAGCGACGAGGCGAGGTTTCTGGGGGGAGGGCATCCGGTCAGCCCCAATCCTCACACGATCAAATGCCGCTTCACCTGCTCCTCCGTCAAATCGGCTGCCCGCCCCGACGCCACCACCGCCCCTTTGGCCATAATCACGTAGGTATCCGCCAGCCTGGCCGCGAACTCCATATATTGCTCCACGAGCAGGATGGCGAAGCGCCGCTCAGCCTTGAACCCTTCGATTACGTTTTCAATCTGCTCGACAATGGAAGGCTGGATGCCTTCAGTCGGCTCGTCCAACAGCAGAAGCTTGGGCTTGGCGAGCAGAGCCCGCCCGATGGCCAACTGCTGCTGCTCTCCCCCACTCAACACGCCACCAGGCCGATCCAGCAATACGGCCAGTTTTGGAAACAACGTAAAGACCTCATCCAAAGCCGCCTGCTCAGACCTCCCGTTCACGGACCCCTGGGCCGCCTCGAACCCCAGATGCAAATTCTCGCGGACCGAAAGGTGGGGGAAGATCTCGCGCCCCTGTGGCACATAGGCGAGGCCTC
>VGXC01000074.1 GCA_016873495.1 Nitrospira sp.
AATAACGTGTCCTGGGCAGCACGGGTCACGGTGGATTCGGTGGGCACATGAACGCGGTTGCTGAACGTTCCAGGACTATACGGCCTCTGACTCGTGAGGAAATTCCGCTGTGCTTTCCATCGGGGCTTTCATTTTATGCAGAAGTATCGCTCCCTGGGCGCTTTTCTGCTCAACACTTTCAGGGCTCGTGGGAGCGGTTTTACGACCTGGATATGGGTGTCATTATTGGCCTGTGGGAAGGTGACGCCTACATAGGTGGAATTGGCGGCATTTTAGCACCCAATCCCAATACTGGAGACCTCACGGCAGTGGAATGCTTTTGGTATATCCTCCCGTCTCATCGTGGCGCACGTAAGGGTATTCGCTTGATTGAAGCGTTTGAAAAATGGGCTAAAGGCAAGGGCGCGTCGCAACTCATTATGGTCTTTGTGCATGGTCGGAAAGATAGTCAATTGGATCGTCTGTATGAACGGATGGGATTTCGGGTTCTAGAAACAAACTACGTGAAGGAAATCTAATATGGGCACTGCGGCGGCTATCGTTGGTGCTGGCGTGATAGGTGCTGGGGCCGGACTAGGCGGTGCGTTTATGCAATCCAACGCCGCTGCCGCCGCCGGTCGCGCCCAGGACCGCCAGTTTAATGCTGCGATGGACGCCCAGGAGCGGGCGCGGCTCTCAGGCATCAATCAGGTGGCTCCCTTTCGCAGCCTCGGTCTCAACGCCATTCCCTCGCTGTTCCCATATTTTATGAACCCGCAGTATTTCGCGCTTCAGCGGGCCACAAACGACCTGAATAGCACGATCTATACGCCGGAGGCCTTGACGCAGCAGTACGGCGACCTAAGCGACCCGAATACCTTCTTGCGGCAGGGTCCACATGGCGGGCGCGGGCTGTTTGGAGAACTAGCCGCCGATTCCAACGTCCCGGCTTCTGTGCGGAAGATTGCCAATGCCTACCTGCGAGAGCAGGACGCGACGACGCGGCGCGATGAAGGCTCTACGTCCTATGGCTTCAATGACCCCACTTCCTATGCCGCACAGATTAAGGATGCGTTGGCACAGGAAGCGACGACCCGGCAGGCCACGGAGCAGGAGATTTCAGACTTGTCGGCCAGCCTGGGTCCGGCCCTGCCGACGATTCCTGCTGTGCCGCAATCGCTTCTAGATGTATTGCGGAGTGACAATCCGGCCTTTGCCCGCTATCGGGCCTTGCTGGATACGCCGACCGAGCGGTTTTCGACCGACCGCTTTACCCCGCAGCCATATCAAGAGACGCCGGAATTTCTTGCCAAGAAGGCGCTGGGCGAGAAGTACGCGAATCGAGACCTGGCCGCACGGGGGCTGTTTTCCTCTGGACGGGCTACGGAAGTCCTCAACGATTTTGTCACGCGCCTAATGGCGGAAGATTCAGACCGGCAGTTTGGCCGGCAACTGGAAACCTACAGAACCAACTTCAACCGCGATCTCACTAGCTACGGCCTCAATACCGAAGCCGCTGACCGTGACATTCTCCGCGCCGAAACAGGCGTGACCGCCGACCGTGCCAGAGAAATGAGCCTGTATGACCTGTCATTGGGCGATTACGGAAGGCGGTTCAATGAGTCGCAGACGCGCTATGCCAACTTGTTTGGATTAACGAACTTAGGGGCGAATGCGGCAACGCAGAGCGCTAACGTCAATCTGGCGGCAGGCACCAATGCCGCTAACCTGGCCGTCGCTCAAGGGCAGGCGCAGGCGAACAGCCTCTATCGTACAGCGCAGCCCTACGCAGATGCGGTTAGCAGCATTGGGCGCGGGGCGGTTACGGCCGGCACACTGTATGGGCTGGGGGCGTTCAGGAGTGATGGGGGTGGGGGTGGGTACAATTTCTCAGACCTGAACAAAGCCTATCCAGGCATGAAATTTACGCTAGAGGAATGGCAGGCAGCGAATAGGGCAGGCGCAGGGAGTACATACTAGGATTTCATACAGCCTCGTTCCGGGGTCCATGTATGCCGGCAGAGCGCCCGCAACCCGTCCCCGGTCCGCATCCCACTCCTGCCGCCTGGCGATCAGGTCCAGATCGAACTTCCACCGCCGGCCATGCTTCTGCGCAGGGATCGTGCCCCGAGTAGCCGCCTTGGCCAACGCCTCCGCGGTCGGATACCCCAGCGCCCGATAGGCTTGCTCTGTGGTCAGCAGCGCCATGGTTCAACCTGGTTAAACCTTCCCGCGCAAGGTTAAACCTGGTTGAACTTCCACGGGCTCCTGGAACGTGCGAAGCTTCCAGTACGCCATGACACCGGACCGATCGAACTTGATGCCGAGCCGCTCACACATGAGGCGAAACTCCATGGTCTCTTTCCAGATCTCTGCCTCCGTGGCCCCGTGCTGGCCGGCCAGCTCCAGGGCGTCCTGCTTCAATTCGTCCGGGAGCTTGAACCCCACAAAGGCATCGCATTTCGGTCGGTCAATTGTCTGCTGTGCCATGATGCGCCCCCAGTCGTTCAGTCCCGGCGCGATTGACAGTCCGCGAGAGCCGGGCAGCTTTCCGAATGAAAGCCCCGCCCTCCACAGCCAGGACACGGATCGCCGTGATAGACCCCGCACTCCCGGCAAAGGCCGGTCACGGGGTCCACCACGCAATCCACATCCTTGAGATGGTCAAGAACGAGGGGCATAAATGCACCTCCTGGGTTAGGCCGCCGATGTCCGTTTCATTTTGCGGAGGCGGGCCTTGTATCGATCACGGAGAGCTGTCCGAACGAGAGAGGCGCGGCTGCAATTCCCGCGATCCTTCCGCTCCTCATCGAGACACTTCACGATTTCCGCCTCGACCTCTGCTTTGACCACAGTCAACTTTGTTCCACTTTGTTCCATAATGTGACATTTAATAGCCGAAAGAGAAAACCATGTCAAGTCCCAATTTGGAACGAAATGGCACAATTTTTAGATTGCGCGGAACAGGTTGAAACACATATGCTTTTAGGCGTGACGAAGAAAGAGCGGTACTTCAGAGTCCGATCGGACGACGAGCTCAAGGCGGCCCTCAAGACCGCCGCCGAGAAGGCGTTCCGCAAGGAGGCGGACCATGCCCGCTATTTGCTCCGCATCATCCTTGGCCTCTCGGAGCCGGAGCAGTTTGATGAGATCACGCTCAAAAAGGCGCGAGCCCCTTCCCAGAGGACCAAGGGGAAGGCTGCCGGTGGTCATGGTGGCTAAGGGAGGGGGGACTCAGGAAAACGATACGATGTGGTGTGGCCCAGTGTCAGGGTTTTGCCCAAGACAAAACCGGACGTATTTATACGCACGGTGCGAGGAGTGCCCTGGACCCCATCACCACGCTCCCCTTGTCAAATAAGGGAATGGCTGTATACTAAAGGCACCAGACTGGGAGGAGACTATGCGAACGTTTTTTGCTGGCGTGTTGGTGGGCTTGTCCTTGGCGGGCACGATATCCTGGGCCCAACTTGATCCACTGCAGGGCACCGTCCTCGATACACCGGATTACAGATTCAGCCGGCAGCTCGAGCGAGAGAGAGCAGCTGACACGGAGCGCCGACTGAATCTCTTAGAGCAGAAACAGCCCTGCTAATCGTGTACCTCCTGGCCCCTTTACTCGGAGTCATCCTGGCTGGCTGTAGCCTCATGCCAGGCTCCACCTCCTCCGGCATCCACCTGGGAGAGCATCCCGTCTCTTTGCCATCCGGCATCCCCAAGCGGGTCGCCGTAACTCCGTTCCAAGGCAGCTCCTCTCTGAGCATCGCGTCCTCTGATCAGTTCTCGAATGGTCTCATTCAGCTAGGCTTTGAGGTGGTCGAGCGCCCCCACATGGCGACCCTGATCAAAGAGCTTCAATTCCAGCATTCCGGCATCGTGGCCGATGCAGACCTCCCTGCGCTAGGCCGCCAGCTTGGCGTTCAGGGCATCTTTGTCGGCAGCGTCGACGGCCGCCGTTCCGACTTCTTTTTCAATACCTTTCTCAATCTGCGCCTAGTCGAAACCGAGACCGGACGGGTCATCTGGTCAGGCCGCTTCTCAGATCCGCGCATCTTCGGTCTGACCGATGATCTCACGACGTCGATCATCTATACGACCAAGGAAGCCTTAGAGCACCTGGAGCAGGATCTCCGCAAGGCCCGCCCCTAGCCTCATGCGTCCAGTCGACAAGTATCCCGGCATTTTCAAATATCGGTCCAAAGGCACGGATCGGTATTGTGTCCGCTGGAGTGTGCGCGGCGAGGATCGGAAGCGCCGCGGCTTCCCCACGCTCGAGCTGGCCCGCCGCTACCAGGCCAAGGTCCACCTCCGGAAGATCACCGCCCGACATCTCCCTGAACAGATGGATGTCCCGTGGGCGGAGGCCGTGGACCTGTATTGGTCCGCGTTCAAGAGCAAGGGCCGCGTCGATCGTATCCGTCCGGAGGGCATCATCGACCAGCACCTCGCCCCCCACTTCGGCCGGCATCATCTCCACCAGCTCACCCCGAAGGATGGCCTGGACTATGTCAAGAAACGGCAGGCCGCCGGGGCGGCCGCGGGCACGATCCGGCGCGAGTGGCAGGTCCTCATGCGGATTCTGAATCTGGCGGAACGGTATGACCTGATCCCGAAGAACCGGCTGGCGGCCGTCGAACTCCCCGACCCCGCCCCGCGAGAGCGGACCGCCTCCCCCGCCGAGCTCAAGGCCCTCTATGACCTGGGCACCCCAGACTTGTGGCGCATCGTCACCCTCGAGCTGCTGACCGGACTCCGGGAATCCCCGCTCCTGTTCCTCGATGGGAAGCGCGTTCACCAGCGCGCCGATGGCCGCTGGCTCCACTTCGGCGCCGGCGCCAGCCCGCTGAAACGGCTCCCGCGGGAGACGCCCCTCTCCACGGCCGCCTGGAGCGCCATCCTGGGAGAGGAGAAGAACGCACCGGCCGGCCGGATCTTCACCCACTGGAACCGCGTTCGGCAATTCGAGCGATTTTGGTCAGAGACCTGTGATCTGGCCGGGATCCCAGACCTCCGTTTCCACGATCTCCGCCATACCTTCGCTACCCGGCTGCAGGACCTGGGTGTCGATTACGAGGTACGGCAGGCCCTCCTGGGCCATCGGATGCCCGGCATGACCGCCCACTATTCGCACGGAGGGCCGGGCTGGAGGAAGAAATTGAGAGAGGCCGTCACTCGCCTGGAAAGGGCGTTTCCGCTGCCGCATTGGGCTCAGGCGGGGTCCAAACGCCCGATGATGACCCGAGACCAGGGGGGCCGATTCCGCCCGTTTTCCGCCCTCGTTTCGGCCTAGTCTCGTAACCTATTGATTTCTGGTGAGCCGGCTGGGACTCGAACCCAGGACCCTCGCCTTAAAAGGGCGATGCTCTACCGACTGAGCTACCGGCTCACCGAGGGCAAATGCTGGCATCCGACTATAGGTCTTGTCAACGCCTTTTGGAGTGGTCGGGCCGGGCTTACCGGCGGGCA
>VGXC01000075.1 GCA_016873495.1 Nitrospira sp.
CTTTTCCTGGAGCGGAGGCGCGCATCAAGGAGCTGGAGGACTACGAGGCGCGGCTGGGACTGCACGGCAGCCAGGTTTATAAGGAATTCACTAAACGGGTAGACAAAATACGAGATCAAGTCAGGAGCTTTCTCCAGCAGGAGACGGCGAAGGGGAAAGTGGTCTACATTTACGGCGCCTCGACGAAGGGCAATGTGTTGCTGCAGTATTTCGATCTGGATACGAAGCTGCTCAAAGCCGCGACGGATAAGAATCCTGATAAGTGGGGAAAGAAAACCGTGGGCACGCTGATTCCCATTGTCTCGATTGACCAATACCGGCGGGATAAGCCGGACTATCTGCTGGTGCTCCCCTGGCACTTTGACAAGGAGATTCCCGAGCAGGAAAGAGAGTTTCTGAAGGCCGGCGGAAAAATGATATTTCCGCTTCCAGAATTCAAAATCGTTACGCACCAGGACATCGCGGCCGGTCGATAGCGACTTGCGTCGAAAGATTCGCATAGGGAAGGCATGAAGGATAGCGTCTGGAAACAGCGGCGGGTGTTGGTGACAGGCTGCACAGGCCTCCTCGGGTCGTGGCTGACGTCGTCACTTTGCCAGCAGCAAGCCGACGTGGTCGGACTGGTGCGCGACAGCGTGCCGAGGTCCAATTTCTATGCGATGGGACTCCACGAACAGGTCGTCTGCGTCCATGGATCGGTCGAGGATTTTGACCTGATTGCGCGGCTCCTCAATGAATATGAGATAGAAGTGGTATTTCACCTGGCTGCCCAGACGCTGGTCAGCATTGCAAATGCCAATCCTCTTTCCACCTTCTCTTCCAACATTGCCGGGACGTGGAACGTCCTGGAAGCGGTGAGACGGGCGCGCCGTGTGCGCGCGGTTGTCCTGGCATCGAGTGATAAGGCGTATGGGACGCAGGAGAGACTTCCCTATCGCGAGGATAGCGCACTGATGGGACGTCATCCGTACGATGTCTCCAAGAGCTGCGCAGATTTGATCGGCCAGATGTATTGGCATACCTATAAGATTCCGATTGCCATCACGCGATGCGGCAACTTCTATGGAGGCGGGGATCTCAATTTCAATCGCATCGTGCCGGGGACCATTCGGTCTCTTCTGCAGAATGAGCGCCCGGTTCTCCGGAGCAACGGATCGTTTATTCGCGACTACTTCTATATCAAGGATGCGGTGGAGGCGTACCTCGCGGTGGCGGAAGCCCTCTTGAATTCTCGCGCACTGGGCGAGGCCTACAACTTCAGCAACGAGCTGCAGGTCACGGTCATGGAGCTTGTCTCTTGCATTCAACGGCTGATGGGCCGCGAAGAGCTCGCCCCTGTCATCCTGAACGATGCACGGAACGAGATTCCTCATCAATATCTTGACGCCGAGAAGGCTCGGACGCAGTTGGGTTGGAAATCGCGATATACGCTTGAGCAAGGACTGCAGGAAACGATCGACTGGTACAGGGCTTTCCTCGCAAATCCATTACCGACTGCCGAGTCTCGTCTCTGATCGCTCATCAAGTCCGCGATGTGATCGGAAGCGGCGGACATCCTTTGCGCGCTGACACACTCTACATTTCGTACGATGGTCTCCTGGAGCCGGTGGGAGAGTCCCAGGTGGTCAATTACCTGCTCAAACTGGCTCCCTGTTATCGTCTTACCGTGCTGTCGTTCGAGAAGCCTTCGGATCTTCGAGAGCAGGGAAGAGTCAAGGATCTGGACCGTAGACTTCGTGCGGCTGGAATCCATTGGGTGTGGAGGAGGTACCATAAGTGGCCGCTCGTATGGTCCACGCTGTGGGATTGCCTCATGGGAGTGCTGACGGCCCTCTGGCTTTGTGTGCGACACCGGGTCCGAATCGTACATGCGCGTGGCTATGTGCCGGCGCTCATTTCACTGCTCGTCAAGCGACTGGTGGGCCCCAGATTCATATTCGACATGCGCGGGTTCTGGGCGGACGAAAAAGTCGATGGGGGGCATTGGTCTCGTGCCAGCTTTATCTATGCCGCGACCAAACGGTGTGAACGCAGTTTTTTCCAGTCAGCAGATGCGATCGTCTGTCTGACGGAAGAAGGAGCCAAGGCAATTCCCGAGTTGGGCTACAGCTTGCGACCGGGCACGAGCATCCGCGTCATTCCGACCTGCACGGATCTGGAGGCATTCACCCCCGGTTCAAAGGACCCTGCCCTGATGGAGGTGCTCGGCCTCTCGGGTTATCAGGTAATCGGCTGTGTGGGGACCATGAGCAATTGGTATCTGCGGCAGGTGATGCTGGAGTACCTGAACTTCATGATCAAGAACGTTGAAACAATCAAGGCCCTGATCGTGACCCGTGAAGATCATCAAAAACTCTACGAAGATGCACTTGCAGCCGGGATTCCGAGGGAGAAACTGGTGCTCGCCGAAGCTGACTTCGCCCACATGCCGTCCTACATCAGGCTGATGGACCTGGGAATGTTTTTCATACGTGTCTGCTTCTCCAAGCGTGGGTCCGCCGCCACGAAGCTCGGGGAATTTCTCGCCTGCGGAGTTCCCGTCGTGATCAATGATGGGGTCGGGGATTCCGGGGGGATCGTACAACGTCACAGGGTTGGCGTGGTTCTGGCAAACACGACAACTGAAGAATTTGAAGCATCCTTGCCGACCGTCGGAAAGGTGTTGCGAGATCCAGAGTCCCGAAAACGCTGCCGGGAAGTTGCTCATCGCTACTTCGATCTCGAAACCGGCGTGCGAGAATATCATGAGCTGTATTCTGAATTGATAGCAACAGCTCCCTTGGTCAGCAGTCGGGATTCTCGCGCCAGTCTGTAGAGAGTGCCTGCATGAACACCCCTCTTGTTTCGATTTGCGTTCCAACCTGTAATCGTGCCGCCCTGTTGCAGCAAAGCTTGCGCACGATTTGCGCGCAGGATTATTCCCCACTCGAGATCCTGATCAGCGATGATGCCTCGACCGACGAGACGGAGGGGCTTTGCCAGGAGTTAGTCAAGGCGGATCCTCGTGTGCGCTATGTGCGACATGAGAACCGGCTGGGTCTCTATCGGAATCACAATTATTGTATGGACGAATGCCGGGGTGAATTCTTGTGTCTCTACCACGACGATGACCAGCACCATCCGCAGCTCATCAGCGAGTCCATGGCCCTCCTCATCAAGCATCCGGAGGTGGGGATTGCCTGCTCGGACTGGGAACTGCTGGACGGCGAGGGACGTTGTGTTGGTGTCAGGGATCATCAGGTACCAGAGATCGTGCCGGGGTTGGATTATATTAGCCGGACGATTCGGTCAGGTCAGTCCTCTATCGGCTGCCCGGGAGCGGTCATCAGGCGGTCGGCACTGGGGACGGTCCGGTTTCGAGAAGACGGACCGATTGGGTTCGCGGACTTTGTCGTCTGGTTTCAGATTGCCGAGCGTGCGTCCGTCGGGCACATCGCTCGGCGGTTATGGCGGTACCGGTTACACCCGCAGTCCTTCAGCCGACGAACGATCGAATCGCTGACGCACGACTATGACGAGAATTTGAATCGTTACTGTGATGACCATCTCCGGCGCTGGCCGGAGCACGTCGATCTCGTCCGGCGGTGGAAAAGAGACGTCAATCGCTACCTCTTCTGGGCATTAGCCTACGAGCTGGGTCTCTACTTTCGGAAGATGCAAGGGATTCAGTCATCTTATCGGTCGGTGTTCGAGATCACTGACTACAATCTAACCCCGGAGGAAGTACAAAGCGTTCGTGCGCAGCTGTGGCGATACCGGACCGGACCGCTTCAATCTGCCACGTTAGTGATCCTTGAGTCTTTATTGAGCCTCAGACTGACGTGGCCGTTGGCCTGGATCACCCGGCACGCAGGGTTGGTACGGACTGGGCTGGGGCTTAAATAATGGACAAAACTCAACAGCTCAGACAAGCCACACAGCGGAATTTTGGGTACCAATGGACTCATTTCGCCGATATGGTCGGCGCCAATCGCGAACACTTCTTCACCTACATTTACCCGATTGATGACACCTTCTTTGAGGGAAAGTTCGGGCTCGATGCTGCGTGCGGCTTCGGACGGCATCTGTATTATGCGCATGAATGCGGGGCGCGGATGGTCGGAGTGGACTTCAGCGATGCCATCTTCGCGGCGAAGGGAATTCTCAAGGGAAAAGACGGGGCCTCTCTCGTGAAGGGCGATCTCTATCGCCTGCCGTTCCGCCATGAAAGTTTTGACTTCATCTACTGTCTAGGAGCGCTCCATCATCTGTCGGACCCTGAGGGGGGATTTCAGAGCCTTCTCCCGTATCTGAAGCGTGGGGGAGCAGTGTTCGTATGGGTATATAGCAAGAGACGGTGGCTCCTGAATGCTATCCTGGAGGCAGTGCGGGCCGTCACCACGAAGCTGCCTCCCGGCCTTCTGAGATATATCGCATTGCTCTTTGCGGCGGCGGATTATGGCCTATTCACCGCTCCATACAGATTCTTGAAGTCCCTTCTGGGGCAGGTGCGATTGCGTCCCTGGGCGCCTCCTCGCATCCGGTTGTACGCAAAGTTTCCGTTCCGGGTTTGCCACGCCGATTGGTTCGATCGGCTCGGGGCGCCCATCAGGTTCTACTACGATGAGCAGGACCTAGCGGAGTGGGCATCCCGTGCCGGCCTCAAGGATGTGCAGACCTCCGAGACTGGTGCCTACGGGTGCCGACTCTTGGCGTATAAGCCTTCCTGATTTGCGCGGCCACAGTCAAAGCTGAGGCAAAGCAAGATGTGCGGTCTTTGCGGAGTTGTGTCCTACACAGGTGCGGCGACCGATTCAAGCATCGCCGAGGCGATGGTGAGCAGCCTGCGCCATCGTGGTCCTGATGACCAGGGAACGTATTGCTGGCGCAATCCTCATGGCTCCGCCGTCTTCCTCGGGCACACTCGCTTGAGCATCCTCGATCTGTCTCAGGCAGGGCGCCAGCCGATCTGCAATGAAACCGGCCGGATCTGGGTGGTATTTAACGGCGAAATTTATAATTTTCTCGCCCTGCGGGCCGAATTGGAGGCTCACGGGCATGTTTTCCGTTCCAAGACCGACAGCGAAGTCCTTGTACACGCGTACGAGCAGTACGGCGACGACTTTATTCGACGTCTCGACGGCATGTTCGCGTTTGCCTTGTGGGATCAGGACCGAGAGCGACTCATCTTGGCCAGAGACCGGGCCGGCAAGAAACCGCTTTATTACTATGCAGCCAAGCCGTCCTGCTTCGTGTTCGGGTCTGAAATCAAGGCGCTGTTGGCCAACCCGGCGGTGTCCCGTACGATGAATACCGAGGCGATACCGCTCTAC
>VGXC01000076.1 GCA_016873495.1 Nitrospira sp.
GCCAATATCGAGCCGACCGCGACCGGCATTCTGGCGGCGTTCGGTCCCCTGGCGTCGGAGTGCGAGATCCTGTTCGTGGACGACAACAGCCCGGACGGCACGGCTGAAGAAGTTTTGCGCACCGGCCAGAAGTTCCCGCAGGTCAAGCTGGTGCAGCATGGCAAAAAGGAAGGACTCGGTGCGGCGCATCATGCCGGCTACCACGCGGCGCGGGGAGAGTACATCCTGTGCATTGATGCGGATTTCTCCCAGTCCCCGCGGGACCTGGTGCGCATGAAAGAGGTGCTGGACGGAGGGCAGGACCTGGTCGTCGGGTCCCGCTACATGAAGGACGGCGAGCAGATCGGCAAGTCGCTGGCCCGGGATTTGGGGAGCAAGGCGATGAACCTCCTCACACGCGTCTGCCTCGGGATCTTCCTCGCCGATTCGACGCATACCTTCCGGGCGTTCCGAAGGACCGTGCACGAATCCGTCTGCCGGTACCTGAGCGAAAAAGGCCATCCCAGCTTTCAGATCCAATTCACCTTCTGGGCGGTCCGACGCGGGTTCCGGGTGACGGAAATCCCCATCCGGTTCGTGGAGCGAGCGGCGGACAAGGGGCGGTCGAAGCTCTCGATCAGGCGGGAGTTCCTGCCGTTCCTGCGGTCGCTCGGCCGGCTGTCACTCCAGCGATTGGGGGCATGATCCCGCCGCCATGCCTTTGGCATTGACAGGATTCCCAGGGCAAAGCGAAGATGCAGGCTTCAATTTCGGGCCCGAAGGCGACATCCCGAGCAGGTAGAGCATGCAGAACGAAGTAGCCATGAGAGGTGTGGAGAAAATCGAGGATCTGGAGCAGATCCTCGGAGGCCGCTCCGTGAAGAGCGAGCCGGCCGGTGCGGTCGCGGACGAGCTCTTCAAGGCCGTGAAGGGAACCGGCGTGGCCAGGGCGGTCTTCCAGGAGTTGATCACACTGCGGCCGGACGTCATCGAGGCCTTCGCCGGAAAAGTCGCGGCGGAGTCCCACATCTACGCCAACCGCGTGAACGTCGAGAGCCTCAAAGAGATGCTCCGGGCGGCGAAGTACGTGTCGCAGCGCGGCGCCGCGTCGAATCGCGAAAGCGATTCCCGGATTGTGGAGAGCCTTCTCGAGATCCAGTCCCGGCTCCAGTATTACGACCGGGAGTTCGCGTTCGGTGAATTGTCGGACGCTCATACCACCGCGCCGCCAGAGGCTCCGAAGGCCACCAACTTTGTGATTTCAATCAGCCGGATGGGGGCCGACCGGCTGGTGATCCGCCAGACCTCCAGGTCCCGGCGGATCCTGCTGCTCAACCCGTCACAGAACTCCGTGTACGGCGCCTTCTCGGTGCTGCCGCATCCCAGCCTCGGGCTCGCCTACATCGGGACGGTCTTGAAGCAGGCCGGCCATTCGGTGTCGATCCTGGACGCGGACAGCGCGGGGCTGACCCGGGACATGCTTATGGCCGTGCTCCGCGACGAGCGGATCGAGATCGTCGGGATCATCACGGTCACGCCGATCTACAACAACGTCGTCAAGCTCTGCAGCGAGATCAAGAAGGAGTTCCCCGCCATGATCACAGTGATCGGCGGGATCCACCCCACCCTGGCTCCCATGGAGTCCATGGCCCCCGAATGCTTCGATTTCGCGGTGAAGGGGGAGGGCGAGCAGACCTGCCTGGACCTGATCGAAGCCATCAACGCCGGCGGAGGCTACGCGAACATCTCCGGGCTGGTCTATCGCGAGGGCGGGAAGGTTGTGCAAACGGCCGAACGGCCGCTGATCGCGGAGCTGGACTCGATCCCGTACCCCGACTGGTCGCTCATCAAGAAGATGGAATATTCCTACCCCGACGCGCTCTACCATCCGGTGTTTCCGATCTTCACGAGCCGCGGGTGCCCCGCTGCCTGCACGTACTGCCAGACGAAGAACATCTTCACCCGGCGGCTGAGGAACCGCAGCGCGGAGAACATCGTCGGTGAGATCGAGCACCTGGTCAACGCATGGGGGGCCCGGGAGATCCACATCTGGGACGACGTGTTTACCGCGAACAAGAAGGTGGTCTTCGAGGTGCGCGATCTGATGCGCGAGCGCGGGCTGAAAATCCCGATCAACTTCCCCAACGGGATCCGGGCCGACGAGGTGGATCCGGACGTCTTCAAGGCGCTGAAGGAGATGGGGACCTATCAGGTGGCGTTCGGCATCGAATCCGGCAACGAGGAGATCCTGGAAATTCTCGAGAAGGGCTGCACCAAGGCCCAGGTGCGCGATGCGGTGCGTTGGGCGAAGGAGGCCGGGCTGGAGGTCTGGGGCTACTTCCTGATCGGAGCCCCCGGCGAAAACCGGGCCAAGATCGAGGAGACGATCGACTTCGCCATCGCGCTCGACGTGGACATCGCCAAATTCCACATCATCGAGCCCTATCCGGGCTCGAAAATCTTCTATCAGCTCGCCAGCCGCCGGCTGATCGACGACTACAATTACGACAACTACGGCATCCATACCGGGCCGGTTCACCACCTCGAGGACGTGAGCTGCGAGGAGATGCTGGGCCTGCAGAAGACCGCCTACCGGCGCTTCTACCTGCGTCCCAGAAAGCTGCTCCAGCACGTGCTCCGCCTGAAGTCCTTCAATCGCCTGCGTGTGAATCTGGCCACCGCGGGCGGCGTCCTGCGGCTGATCTTCGGGCGCGAGACGGCGATGCGCGCTCCCGGCCAGCTGATCGGTTCATGAGCGCGAGGAGCCCCAAGCGATGAAGATGCGAGTGTTGGAGCGTCTCCCGCACCTGTGGGCCGATGTCCATCCCACGCATGCCGGCTATGTCCCGAACCTCGTCGGCCTCGCGGCTTGGCTCGCGCTGGCGCTGATCGCGATCGGCGCCCTCGGCTTCGTGGCCGTCACCATCCTCAGATAGAGGAGCCTTCCCGGTCCTGTTCCACCGCACACCCGACCCCCGGAGCAATCGCCGTGTCCAAGCTGGATGTCATCATTCCCGTCTACAACGAGGGCGAAAACATCATCGAGACGCTGGACGCCCTGGGCCGGACGGTCAAGAGCCCGTTCCGCGTCCTGATCTGCTACGACCACGACGAGGACACCACGCTGCCCGCGATCCGCGCGCGGGGCGGATGGCCCTTCGAGATCCTCCCGGTGAAGAACCAAGGCAAAGGGGTCCACGGGGCGGTGCTGACCGGCTTCCGGGCCAGCACGGCGCCGGCGGTGGTTGTGGTGACAGCGGATGAACCCACCAATGCCGAAATCCTGGATCCGATGATCGAGAAATTTGAAGAGGGGCATGACATCGTGTCGGCCAGCCGCTTCATGCGAGGAGGACGGGTGGAGGGGGTTCCCTTCCTCAAGGGGTTGCTCGCGCGGGCAGGGTCCTTCGTCCTCTACCACGTGGCGGGGCTTCCCACGCACGACTCGAGCTACGGGTTCCGAATGTTCTCCCGCCGCGTCATCGAGCGGGTGCCCATCGAATCTACGGCGGGGTTTACCTACAGCATCGAGCTCCTCGCGAAGTGCCATCGGCTCGGATGGAAGATCGCGGAAGTCCCGGCGCATCAGCCGGAGCGGAAGCATGGCAGCAGCCGCTTCCGGGTGATGAAGTGGCTGCCGGCCTACCTGCAGTGGTTTGTCTATATCCTCTCGACGACGGTCCTGTTTCGGGGACCCGCCAGCGTGCGATTGACCGGACAGGCGGAGGGGGCCCGGGGGCGGCAATGAGCAAGCGCTATCTGGTGACCGGTGGAACGGGGTTTCTGGGCTCCGCCCTGGTGCGCCGCCTGGTCCGGGCCGGACACCGCGTCCGCGTGCTGGACGACGGCTCCCGCGGCCGGCCGGCCCGCCTGGCCGAAGCCGAGAAGGCGGTCGAGTTCGTCGACGCAGACATTCGGGATGCCGACGCCGTCTGCCGGGCCACGAAGGGCGTCGATGCGGTCTGGCATCTGGCATTCATCAATGGAACGGAGTTCTTCTACAGTAAGCCAGACGCGGTGCTCGAAGTGGGCGTGAAAGGCATCGTCAACGTCATCGAAGCTTGCCGGGCTTGTGGAGTTGACGAGTTGTTCCTGGCGTCCAGTTCTGAGGTCTACCAGAACCCGGCGGTGGTGCCGACGGACGAGCGGGCGCCGCTGATTATCCCCGACCCGATGAATCCGCGCTATTCTTACGCAGGCGGGAAGATCATCAGCGAACTCATGGCCATCAACTACGGCCGGAAATATTTCTCCAGGGTCGTGATTTTCCGTCCCCATAATGTCTACGGCCCTGACATGGGATGGGAGCATGTCATCCCGCAGTTCGTCCTTCGGCTCAAAGAGTTGCTTCCGCAGAAACAGGATCCGTTGCCGTTTCCGATCCAAGGAACCGGCAAGGAAACCCGCGCCTTCGTGTACATCGACGACTTCACTGACGGATTGATGCTTCTGAAGGACAAGGGGCAACACCTGCAGATTTACCACATAGGAACGAGCGAAGAGATCCCGATAGAAACGGTTGCCCGTGAGGTAGCCAAGTATTTCAAAAGGGATATCGCAATTGTGGCTGGGAAGACGGCGGATGGGAGTACGCCGCGCCGGTGTCCCGACATCTCGAAGATGAAAAGCCTGGGTTACGCTCCCAAGGTGCCGCTCCTGGAAGGGTTGGCCGTCACGGCGCGATGGTATGACCAACATACCGATGCCAAACCTCAGGATTGAACGCTGACGGTCGGGCCAAACCGAATCGAAAGGGTGCAGAATGAATCTCCTTGTGCTCGCCAGCGATGTGCCTCATCGCA
>VGXC01000077.1 GCA_016873495.1 Nitrospira sp.
CCAGCCCTTGAGAACGAAGCGATCAAGGGCGATCTGAACCGTAAGCTGTAACGTCGTCTGAAGCTGGCAGGCAGCGGGAATCATGGTCAGGGAGCATCGGTTGTCGATTGCCCGGGCCTGTCGAGCAGCGAAGCTCTCTCGGGCGGCGTATTACCGGCAAGGGATTGATTGGGCGAAGCTCGATGCGCCTCTGGTCGATGCGCTCAACGCGATGGTGGAGCGGAACCGGCTCTGGGGTTTCTGGAAGTGCTTCGACCGGTTGCACAGCCAGGGCCATTGGTGGAACCCTAAGCGGGAGTATCGGGTGCACTGCGAACTGTGATTGAATCTGCCTCGCAGGATGAAGAAGCGGTTGCAGCACCGGCTGGCGCAACCGCTGACCGTGCCTGTGGCCGTGAATGCGGTGTGGGGGCTCGATTTCATGAGCGATGCGATGCGGAGCGGACGCCGATTCCGGGTGTTGAACCTGTTCGGTGAAGGTGTCCGGGAGGGCTTGGCCATCGAGACCAACACGAGCCAGCCGGCTAAGCTCGAGGTGCGAGTGCTCGACCGGCTGGCCGCGTTCCGGGGATTCCCCGCGGCGCTCGCTTGGACGACGACCCCGAGCTCGTCGCTCAGGGGCTGCTCGACTGGTGCGAGTACAACCGCATCAATCCGCGCCACATTCAGCCCGGCAACCCCACCCAGGAAGGCTACGTCAAGCGCTATAATCGCAGTTTCCGCGATGAAGTGCTCGACGCCTACGTGTTTGACGATCTCGAGCAGGTGCGCGAGATCAGCGCTGGCTGGCTGTGGATCTACAACGATGAACGCCCGCATGATGCGCTCGAAAGCCAGCCTCCGGCCGTCTTCCGAGCACTTATAGAATCAAAGACAACCTCTACTTCTGAATTGTCTACTTGACGGAGGCGCTTACGTGCTCATGCCTCAGGTTGCGCGCAAACTTATGTATGCACGAACAGTTCGGTCCAATCTCTGTCGCCAACGTCGCGCAGTCGAAACGTATACCGCAGGTCGTTGATCGGGAGTATCCCAATCTTGCCGCCGACGAATTGGCCCCGCCGTATCACCGTCGCAGCACTGACGGTACCCAAGCCGTAGAGCGCACGAAACACGGGCTGTCTGTCCACACGTGCCTTCATGGACGCATCGCTTTGCCGAAACTGGTCGTCCTTGTCACGGAACCAATAGTGCCCGTAATCGAGAAATCCGGAAAACACAGTGTCATAGCCCTTGTACTGCGCATCGACGATTAATTCGTCAAAGAGATCGGCTGGGCGTAAAAGATACTCGTAATTGACGTAAAGCACGGCGTCTGGAAAATCACCACCGGCCTCGATGAGACGCAGGGTCTGCTGCAACAGTTCATCCATGCCAATAGTGTCGACTTCTGGAATCCGGCTCCGATCAATCCATTGTGCCGGAGCCGTGTCAAGGTCGCTTTGGTAGGCCAGCACATAGATTGCATTGACATAAAGCGCACCGGCCAGCGCGTCGACTGTCTTGCGGAGCAATTCGGCGGCCTGCGTATGAGGCGCAATGCGTCCCAAGACCGGAACGATTGCTGCGATATTTGCGTGTTCTGGCTTCAGCGAATCCGGCAAGTCGCTTACGACTTCGACGTCGACCTTCTCGATGATCGATACCACCCCCTTTGCCCTCTCGGGCGTATTCCCCTGATGTAGACCATGGTAGTGGTAAACCGCGGCGTCCGGATCGTACACAAGGTGATAACCGAGCGAGACGACGGCCTTGCCCCATACCCGGTCCTCGATATTCGTGACTTCCTCGTCGAACGGGATTTCGTCCCAAACGCTACGCCGGATCATGCTGTTGGCGTTATGAAAGAAGTAGTCCTTGACCTGAATCCGCCGATCCAGGCCGAACACGATGAGCAGGTCGCGCTTGTCCAGCGGATCGGTAAAGCTCACGGGAAGCTGCCTTCCATAGACGCCAGCCAACATCGGATCATTCCTAAAATTTGCCAACAGGCATCTCAGCCAGTCCGTTGCCTTGGGCACGCAATGGGCAGAAAGGCAAACGATATACTCGCCACTGGACGCCCTAATTCCCTCATTAATGACATGCCCGGGGCGAAACCGTTCGATGCTGATCAGCGTCTTGATCGGGTAGCGCTTGGCAATTTCAACCGTATGATCGGTGCTGGCATTATCGACGACGATGACTTCAATATCCTCGATATCCTGCTTGAATACCATCGACAGACAATGCCCGATCCAGCGTTCTTCATTTTTGGTACGGACGATGATGGATACGGTCGGCATCGTCGACTCATTCAAACATGTCGGCGGACAACAACTCGCTTTCCGCAATATTCCTTACAGCCCTTTTCCCCAGCACAGTATGGGCCAGCTTACAAGGAATACCCGTACCTGGATTGCGATAGACGATCATCGCTTCCGTAAGGACGCTTCCTGCAGGAATCGGAACAGCAGAAGCCATTGAAACGTGATACTTCTTGCGCGTAATCCATTCTGTCTTGGACACCTGCTTTTCGCCGCTACCAACAATACCAGGAATCACCCTGATCTTTCGCACCATATCGATCAGTTCGTCGGGCTCCAGAGAAATTTTGTGATCGAAGCCGACCATGCCCTTGTCCAAAGTGAAATGACGCTCGACAAGCTGCGCACCACGGGCAACGGCGAGCAACGTCGGCAAATAACCCAGTTCGTGTCCCGAATAGCCGACAGAAAGGCCATATCGCTGCCTTAGCGTATCTATCATGGCCAGATTGCATTCCGCAAGTGGCGTGGGATAGGCAGACACGCAATGCATCAGTGCCAACGGCGCCTTGCGCTCGATGAATACGGATACCGCCCGATCAATTTCTCCAGTATCGGCCATTCCGGTGGAAAGAATCGTCGGTTTCCCACCCTTTGCCTGGTATTCCAGCAACCTCAGGTTTGTAAGGCTATGGCTCGCCATCTTATAACACTGGACACCGATTTCATCCAGGAAGTCAACTGCATCGGTATCGAATGCCGTCACCAGGAAATCCAGTCCCTTCGATTCCGAATACCGCTTCAGTTCTAGATATTCATCTCGGCCAAACTCCAAGTGCTCCCGAATCTGTCGATAGGACGTTCCGAATTCTGGAAATCTATCATCTCTGGCATCAAGAACTGACCTCACTGCGAGCTTATCGACAGTTCGCTTTTGGAATTTTACCGCGTCGACCCCGGCAACGCTAGCGACATCGATGAGTTTCTTCGCAATTGCAACCGAACCGTTATGATTTAACCCAGCCTCGGCGATGACGTAACACGAGCGCTTACTAATAAAATCAAAATTATTCATAGTGATGGATATTCAGTCTCAGGAAATAGGGCAGGAGGACACCGGCTATCGGATTTACCCGAGGCCGACCATTCAAACAGATGACTGGTATTCGTCAGTTCTTCATATGTACCCTTACCTATCACCGCCCCTTATTCAAGCGGGTATATTTTGTCGCATGCGCGAACCGTTGACAGTCTGGTCCTCCCCTTGAAAAGTGGTCCGACCTGAACTATGTCATTTGACATGAAGGCGAACTGCAATGCCGAAGAAGAGGCACAAGCCTGAAGAGATCGTCTCGAAACTCCAGCAAGCCGATGTCCTGATCTCACAGAGCCAGGATATCGCTGATGTCATTCATCAGATCGGCGTGAGCGAGGTTGACCCGCCCGATTTCTAAGGACCAATCCTAAATTGAGAGAATGGCTCCCGTCCACGAGCGAGGAGCCCATGATGAAGAGTCGTTTTACCGAAGAGCAGATGGTTGCGATCCTGCGGGAGGCCGATAAGGCGCCCGTTCCCTAGGTCGCCAGGAAGCACAAGGTCAGTGCGCAAGCGGTTTAAACGTGGCGGCGCCGTTTTAGCCAGTTGCAACCCGCCGACGTCAGACGCTTGCGCCAACTCGAAATTGAGAACGCGAAGTTGAAACGCATCGTCGCCGAGCGCGATCTCGAGATCGACACCATGAAGGAGATCAAACGCCGTAAGTAGTAAGCTTGCAGGTGCGCTGCGAGCTGATCGAAATTGCCCGCTCGGGCCTTGGCTATGAGTCGGAGCGCACCGAGCGCGACGCACCAACCTTGGCGGCGATGAAGCGTCTGGCAGCACAGTTTCCGCTACGGTTACAGGAGAATTCGTGTGTTCCTAAGACGGCAAGGCCATGGCATGAGCCCGCATCGGGCGCATCGGCTCTGGGGCGTGGCAGGCTTGCAGTTGCCCCGCACAAAGCCTCGCCGGCGCGTGGCGGCGTCACGGCCCCGGCCCCTGCCCGCACTCGGTTCGAATCACGTCTGGGCCTATGACTTTGTGTTCGATGCCAGCGTGAGCGGCTAGCAGATCAAGTGCCTGAAGGTGATCGACGAGTTCACCCGTGAGTGCTTGGCGATCGACGTCGCTGGCTCGATTCGACCCGCCCGGGTGATCGAGGTGCTTGCCCGCTTGATCTCGGAGCACGGCGCACCTGGATTCCTGCGTTCCGACAACGGCCCCGAATTCGTCAGCCACGCCATACTCGAATGGCTGGCGAAGGAGAAGATCGACATCGCGCTCATCGAGCCCGGCAAACCCTGACAGAACGGTGACAACGAGAGCTTCAACGGCAAGTTCCGCGACGAATGCCTA
>VGXC01000078.1 GCA_016873495.1 Nitrospira sp.
CCGGCCGCCCCAGAACCATGGCTTCGAACAGGAGCATTGAACTGATCCCAACAACGAGATCGGACCAAAGCACCCAGGAGCGCGGGTCCGTCTCCTGAGGCGCGCAGGCGAGCTTGACGAGAGGCGGTGGAGCGAGCTTGTTTAGGAAATCGCGGAATCTCGCCGGATTCTCATACGGATGGAACTTCACGGCCAGCGAGACCTTGGTGCCCAACTCACCCGCCTGACAAGCCGCCCGGTACAGCACGTCGAAGGAATCGATTTCGTCGAATCCATACGGCGGATTCTTGCCGTTTGCAACGTCCGCGGCAATGCTTTCGCTCACGAAGAGGACACAGACCGCCTCTCGGTCTTCCTGTGTCTTCGGGGTGCAGGCTTGCCTCTCACACCGCTCCAGGAGATCCGTCAACCACGGGTGTCCCACGACGAGCACCTTGTCCGGGGAGAACCCCATGTGAATCAGATCGCCGGCCTGGACCGCGTCGATCGCGCCGACGTAATCGGGCTGGCCGTGTTGGAAGCGCAAGGGCAGATTGCACCATTGATCAAGAAGTGCAAGCGACGGACACGACCGTCGGCGTGCGAGCTGCCAGAGGACAGCCTCAAACGGTGCCTGATGGCTGGTTCCAGTAATCAGAAGGCTCGCTGGGTGCTTCCGCCACTTTCGATCCATTTCGTCCGGAGTGACCTCCTCCGAGAAGAGGTGCGAGGACACTCCTGCTCGTTCAAAGACCTCCGCTGCTCTTGGCATGCTCCACACGTCCGGTTCGAAGGAGGAATTCGAGCCGCACTTCGCGAGCAACGCCGCCAGAACGTTGGCGCTCCCGGGATCACGTGCAGCGAATCGAACCACGGCCACGGCTCATTCTTTCCAAAAATTCAGCTCGCGTTGATTTGATCCAGTACCCAGTCGACCAGGACGCCTCTTCGGAAGACATCTGCCGCGACCGGCTCTCCCTTCGCCACGCGGAGCACCTCCTGAACCGCATAGAAGACGTTCTCGTGGGAGGGACCACCAGCAGGAAAGCTCTCCGCAGGAACAAGGTTGAACACATCCCGGAAATTCTCGTCTGGTCTGGATATGAACCGCTCCATCCTTCGCTCGGAGTCGACGATCCGGATTCTTCCGCGTTCAAAAAGCAGATCCAGCTCTAGGGGAGCATATTCGCAGCCTGGTGACGGTAGAAATACTGCTGTCGCTCCTGTGGTTCCGAATGAGATCTCGAACACGGGCGCGTCATCGGGACCCGACAGCTTTTGAGCACACACCGGCGGACCGGCCATATCGAGGATCCGCTCGATCAGGTGTGACGCGTTCGTTCTCGCGGAGCCATAATACCTCGCGACAACTTGGCGCCATGGTCCGAATGCCCCTTTTGCCCAATCACTGCGAACCCGGCGATAGAATGGATCGAATGCACGGCCGTAGTTGACCAGCACCGGTCTAGCCCACCCTTGGGCGAGCCGTGCGATCGATTGCGTCTCTTCGTATCGGGCCGCGACCGGTTTCTCGATCAAGACCGCCCGCACGCTCGGGGCATCGAACACGCGCTCCATGACGGGAACTCTCCCTGCTGGCGGGGTGCAAATGCTGACCACATCAGGCTGCGTTGACTTCAGCAATGCGTCGATGTCCGTATCGTATCGGGGCACCGACCACCGGCCCGCGAACGCCTGTGCTTTCTTCCTGTCAAGATCGCAACATCCGACAATGGCCGCCCCCAGTTTGCGGTAGGCGGCCACGTGCGTGAGCACGCGCCCTTCGTCCTGCTCGTTGAAGCCGCCCGCGATTCGACCGCACCCGACGATGACGATGCGGCTGTCGGTCATGGCTCGATCAGGCAAGGGCCAGCACCTCCTGATCGGCCTTTCCGCCCGAGGAGGGCCACTCGAAAGCGTTGGGCATCGAGTTGTTGGCATTGGCCAGGTCAGGTCTCGAGTCCAAAAGCTCGACGATCGCTCGTGCCGTAAAGGCAGGGTCGCGGGGGTACAAAGCTCGGTAAATCTGTTCGATGAGATCGAAATCCTGCGGATAGTCCACGCAGAGACGATAGCGCGGCCTGTCCAGCGCGCGCGGGGCTCGGACATTGAGCAGGCGATACCGCTGAGGATTCCGATAGATGAACGAGGTGACGTTCTCGCGATCCTGGGGATCAGAAGTTAACCGCGAAACCTCTTCCAACAGCGTAAGCGAGAAGACCTGCACGTCGAACCCGACGGGGAATGTGAGCTCGTCCAGGACATTCGTGACATAGTCATAACCGCCCTTGAGATACCGGTCCACGACGGCGTCCACGATCCCGGGATCGATCAACGGACAGTCCCCGGTGATCTCGGCGATCACATCGGCCTCAACCTCACGGGCGGCCCCGATGACCCGGCTCAACACATCCTCCAGTGGCCCCCGGTAGGCCGCCACGCCAGCCTCTTCCGCCACCCGGACTAGGGTCTCATCGGATTGGTCAGTGCTGGTGGCGAGGCAGATAACGTCTGCGCAGCGGCCCCGACGCAGCCGCTCCAACAAGCGATAAAGCATCGGCCGGCCCAGAAGCGACTTCACGTGCTTCCCAGGCAGCCGCCTCGAGCTCATCCGGCATTCAACAGACGCGACGACCCGCATCGTTCGCGCTCGCTTCGTCGTTCCAGCGGAGCCACAGCTCTAGGTTGACCAATTGCCAGAGGAACATCATGTGGTTCTCAGCCAGTCGTCCCGATTCGACGATCTGCTGGTGTTCCGCAACAAGCCGTTCGACCTCGGATACGTGATAGAGACCACGCTGCCGGAATGAGCGTGAGGCCACAAGATCGCGCAGGTTGTCCAACCCGGTTCCTGAAAACCAGACGTGCGCAGGCGCATTCCAGCCGGTCTTCTTGATCCTGATCCGGGTCTCTTCCGGCAGGATGCCCTTCATCGCTTCACGCAGGAGATACTTCGTGACGCCCCGACGGATCTTTTCGGCGCCGGCCACCCGGAACATGAATTCGACCAGGCGATGATCGAGAAACGGCAGGAAGTGCTCAAGACCATACTTGACCGCATTGCGGTCTTCCGCACGCAAGCAACAGGGCAGTGTCTCCCGAAACATGTCCTGGTAGGTCCGATTCTTCAGGTAGCTCGAGAACGGGTGTTCCATGACGGGCTCGAAGCGTTCCAGGTCAAAGAAGGCTTTGTCCACCGCCGCATAGTACCGCCGGAGACGCCTGCGATCCGGGAGGCAACGGCCGGGCACGGAAAGATCGACGAGACCCTCCAGCCCCTCCTCCACGAGGCGGGCGCTCTTGCGGAAAACTGGGTGATCGTGGTGCTCGATCCACCTGATGACCTCCTCCTGTAGCTGGTTCTCGCGGCCTGCCGCTTTGAGATCGGCAAAGAAGTAGAGAAAATACTCGTACTCGCCGGCGTTCAGTTCGTCGCCGCCCAATCCGCCGAATAAGCCGCCGAACCCCCGGCGCTGGACTTCGCTGCAGAGAAGGTACTGGGAGAGCCAGGTCGCCGTCGCGACGGGCTCATCGTGAATGCGCACCATCCGCTGGACGAGCGTGAACACATCAGGCGCGCCCACCGCCACGGGATGCCACTGGAGGCCTGTGGCCTCCACCATCGGTTGAATATCCCTCGACTCGTCGTAGGTCTTGTCGTCATAGACCGTCGAGAAGGCATGTGGCGTGCCATTGGACGCCTGAATGGCTGAGGCAACCACCGAGGAAGAATCCATGCCCCCGGACAGGGTGAACGCCGGGTTCGAGGCGGCCTTCACGCGCATGACGACGGCGTCTATGAGCAGATGCCGGTACTGCTCAGCGAGTTCAGAGGTCGCGGCAGTGAAGTCAGGTTCCTCCGACAGCGACCAATACCGCGTCATATGAAGGCCACTGTGGGACACCCGGAGCACATGGCCTGCGGGCAACTGAGCAATATCTTGGTAAGTGGACTCGTCGGGATGGTTATCGAAGTACCGGTAGTGCCCACCCGCAAAGATAGCGGCAAACCGTCGGTTAATGTTTCGGCTTGAACCGGGCAAGGCCAGCAAGGCGGCAGGGCGTGACGCAAAAGCGAACCAGTCGCGGGTATTGACGTAGTACAGCGGCTTCACCCCAAACCGATCGCGGGCCAGCCAGAGGGTGTCAGCGTGGCGGTCGTAAAGCGCGATCGCGAAGTCGCCGTTCAGGCGGCATAGCGCCTTTTCGAAGCCGTAATGGGTATAGAGCTCGGCGATTAGCTCGGCATCGCCAGCGGTGGGATTGAAGTCCGACCTGTTATAGATCCGTCCATCGAGCGCGACAAGGACTCCATGGGTGTCGGTCAGTCCGGGAAACCGCCAGCCAGTCCACCCCAGTGTCGCGCTGCCGTTTCTCTGGGTGTGGGCGGCCCAGTTTCCATCGCCACGCGAAGCAGCCAGCATCGGCTGGATAAGCCCCGTACGGTCCTGCCGGTCATCCCTAAAGTAGAGCCCTGCGATCCGAGCCATGTCTTGCTGCTTTACCTGGCCTTAACAGCGCTGAGATGACACCAGGGCTGGAAGAGCGTGCCGCGGAAGAGCATCCGCTCGCCGGATTCCGTTTTCACGGTATAACTGTTCAGTTCTTCGTCG
>VGXC01000079.1 GCA_016873495.1 Nitrospira sp.
CACAAGTCAAGAGCCGCCGCCTTTATTACCGCCTACAATCCCTTCAGCATCAGCAGGACAAAAGCTGTAAATTTTCGCGCTCACCAAAAACTTATGGCATCACTGAGCAGGAGTAGACTTTCATTTATCGAGGGCAAAGGCTCTGACCCATCTGGCGAATGGGAGGCAGAAAAAAGCGTTGTTGTTTTTGGGGTATCCAGAGCAACTGCGGCGGCACTGGGGCGACGTTTCAGACAGAACGCCGTCGTGTTTGTTCGCGCTCATCGCCCGTCAGAACTCATTCTGCTCCTATAATACCCGGACAGTTCGCCGCTATTGCCGGAATATGACTTGCGCGGTGGCCGGGTGACGGGCGTTGACGCGGCCTCACCTCACTGCGTTTTATACACCAAACATTAGATTAGTGACGGCTTCCTGCCAATACACCCCCATGCTCCGTCTCTTCATCGCAGCTTTGTTCCTGATACCTTCATTGGCTTTGGCCGATATTATCGGCCCTGCCCGTGTCATTGATGGCGACACCATCGAAATTCACGGTCAACGCATACGCTTGCATGGAATAGACGCCCCCGAAAGCCTTCAAGAGTGCATTCGTAACGGCGAAAGCTGGCTTTGCGGCAAGGATGCAACCCAGGCCCTCGCCGACAAGGTCGGCTCCGGTCTGCTGGAATGCCTGCCGAAAGACAGGGACCGCTACGGACGCACTGTTGCTGTCTGCCGGCTTGATGGCGAGGACTTGAACGCCTGGATAGTGCGTGAGGGTTGGGCTCTGGCTTATCGGCACTACTCGCTCGATTACGTTGCCGACGAGGACGCTGCTAGGGAAGCAAAGCGCGGGATATGGGCGTCGGAGTTCACCCCACCGTGGGAGTGGCGTCGGGGCAATCGATGATCTCCGACATCGACATCTACCGGAGCGCCAAGCTGCTGATCGACCGCCACGGCAAGGACGCGGCAATCCACGCAGCAGCCCAAGCGGATAAGTTCCTCGCCGACGGCGACATTGATGGCCAGCGGGTCTGGCGGCGCATTATCGAAGCCATCGACGCGCTTCAATCCGAGCGGCCATCCGAGGGCGAAAAACACCACTGATAGGGGGCGTTGACACCTATATATTAAGGCCTATTCTCCAGGATTGTTCTGTTTTTGTTCCTGCCCTGGAGCCCCCCGTGCTGCGCCCGGTTTTTCCAGCCAACTCGCTGGCTTTGGTCCTCTACAGCTCGAAGGTGAGAGCCGGTTTCCCCTCACCCGCAGACGACCACACCGACGGCGAGCTTGACTTGAATGAACTGGTGGTACGCCGCCCGGCAGCGACCTTCTATGCCCGCGCCGAGGGAGACTCCATGCGGGACGCCGGAATATTCGACGGCGACCTTCTGGTGGTGGACCGTTCTCTAAGACCGGACCACGGGGATATCGTTGTTGCCGTGCTGAACGGATGCTTGACCGTGAAGCGGGTGAGCCGTTCCGGGAGCCGGTGGTTTCTGGCATCCGCCAATCCCGCCTACCCCAGCGTGCCGATCCCCGAAGATGATGAATGCTTGGTCTGGGGCGTGGTCACCTTCAGCCTGCGCCAGCATTGCGCGAGGTGAGCACATGCCGCTGTTCGCGCTGGTGGACTGCAACAATTTCTATGCTTCATGCGAACGGGTGTTTGATCCACGCCTGATTGGGAAGCCTGTTGTCGTTCTTTCCAACAACGACGGCTGCGTGGTGGCCAGGTCCAACGAGGCGAAGGCGCTCGGGATCGCTATGGGGGTGCCGTTCTTCAAGATCAGGCCCTTGATCCGCGAGCATCGCGTCGTGGCACTCTCCTCAAACTATACTCTATACGCCGACATGAGCCGCCGCGTTGTCGAGGTGCTGTCCTCCTTCACCCCCGATCTGGAGGTCTATTCCATCGATGAGAGCTTTCTCGACCTGGCCCCGCTCAACTTGTCCGATCCGGGGCGTTTCTGCCGAGAGATGCGGGCGACGGTGCTGCGCTGGACGGGGCTGCCCGTTTCGATCGGGTTGGGATCGTCCAAGACCCTTTCCAAGATCGCCAACCGGCTGGCAAAGAAAAAAGCGGAGGCCGGGGGTGTCATGGACCTTGCTTCCCACCCCGTTCGGACAGAATCCGCCCTTGCGTCCACACCGGTTGGAGAAGTGTGGGGGATTGGCCCGCGATCGGAAGCCAAGCTATTGGCGCTCGGGATCACCGATGCGCTGCGCCTTAGAAACGCGCCGGAGGGCCTAATCCGGAAGGTGATGGGCAACGTGGGAGTGAGAACCGTCCTGGAGCTTCGGGGAATGGCCATTCATACCCTGGACACCGAGCCCGCCCAGAAGCAGACCCTTTGCCGTTCGCGTACGTTCGGCCGCGCAACGCGGGAATTGGGCGATGTTCGGGATGCGGTTGTAGCCTTCGCTTCGCGCACGGCCGAAAAGCTGCGAGAGGACGGCTTGGTCGCCGGCGCCCTGGCAACCTTCATCATGACGGACAGGTTCGATGCCGATGCCCGCCAGCGATCCGCTTCCGCATCCGATCCTTTTGGCATCCCGACCAATGATACCCAGGAAATCATCGGGGCCGCCACCCGCACGCTCTCCCGGATATGGAAAGACGGGTACGCCTATCGAAAGGCCGGGGTGTTATTGCTTGATCTGGTTGCCGGCAACGATCGACTCCGTGATTTATTCGAGTCTTCTCGCAAGCGGGCCATGCGGCGAATGGCGGCGCTCGATGAAATAAACGCAAGATTCGGACATGGGGCGATCACTTTTGGTCTCTCATCGCTCAAAGCCCCTTGGCGCAGCCGGACGAACCGCCTCAGCCCATGCTATACCACGGAGTGGACAGACTTGCCGGTCGTACAAAGCTAGGGTGGCCTGGGGATATGATGGACAAGGCTGACTCCTTGCCCGCATCTCCACAGGTTCAACAGCCGCAAGAAGCGTTCAACGTGAATAGGGTTTTGGCAGCGTGATCAGCAACCGGAATACACCTTAACATCGCCGCCAACCTGTCCAAACAAGTGGGACCAGCTCAGGTGAACACCACGCTCTGTTGAAGGCGGGGAAGACGGTGCCGAGCACAACCTGAAAACCCTTGCGAGCCACATGTCGCCCGAGCAGATTGCCGAAGCTAAACGTCTGGTGTCGAGCGGCGAATTGATGAGGGACAGCAATGTCGAATAGCCTTTCGATGTAATGAATCAGCAAACATACAGGTAATCAGTTCTGCTCCTTCATGAAGAAGCCCTATACCGTCAAGTCCCGCGGACTGTTTGATCCGGCCTCTGAATCTCCATTCAAGGTCAGCCGATCAGGGATCGAGTTGTTTCTGGAGTGCCCTCGCTGTTTTTATCTCAACAATCGCTTGGGAATCCGCCGTCCATCCGGACCTCCGTTCAATATTAACTCCTTGGTCGATCGGCTTCTAAAGAAGGAGTTCGACGCTCACCGCGCAGCAGGAACCGCCCATCCCATCATGCGCCGGCACAGCATAGACGCCGTTCCCTTTCCGCACTCTAGCCTTGACGAATGGCGTGAGAACTTCAAAGGGGTCAGATTCCATCATTCACCCACCAATCTTCTCATAACGGGCGCGGTTGATGATCTATGGGTAGCACCATCCAAAGAAGTGATCGTCGTCGATTACAAGGCCACCGCTAAAGCAGGGACCGTTTCAATCGATGCGGACTGGCAGATTTCTTACAAGCGACAGATGGAAATTTACCAGTGGCTGGTGCGGCGTCAGGGTCTGACCGTCTCTCCGACGGGCTATTTCGTTTACTGCAATGGACAGGATGCCGAGGGATTTAATGAACGCGTTGAATTTAAGGTTTCTGTTCTACCCTACGTCGGGAACGATTCCTGGGTCGAGAGCACGCTCCAAGGTCTTAAGAATTGCTTGATGCTTGATGCTGCTCCCGAGCCGTCTAAAAACTGCGAGTTTTGCGGATATGTTTCAGTGGCCACAGCAGTTTGATCAGTGGCGCTTCGATACAACTTTCCGTTCTGAAACAACTTGTGCCCATGGGTGTACAACCCGCTGGAGGGAATTCCCCGCCATAACAACGGGTCATCCCAGGGACGCCCTTAAGCCCTTAACGGGAACGAAGCCGGTGGAGTTGACAGAAGTGGTGCCGGTGACGATTGGTGCTGCCTTACTATCTACCGCCCCTGTGCCGGTTGACCGACGATTTTAGGGAGATTGCAACTTCTCGACGAGTTCACGAACTTCGCGAGCGCCTCCCAAACGCCCCCCAACCACCCCCGGATTGGTACCAACGGGAGCGGGCAAGGTTCATAAGGGGGGGGGTATTTCTTCGCGAACTAAACCGGCGCTGCCAGTGTCAATTTTGACGCCGGAACGCCCTGAGAACGGGACGATAGATAAAAGTTGGTAGCCCGGTGGTAGCCCGCAGCCTCCCGACCA
>VGXC01000080.1 GCA_016873495.1 Nitrospira sp.
AAGACCAAACTGCGGCGGTACTACGGCATCCGACGGAGTCATTTTGTCCTCTACCTGAAGGAGATGGAATTTCGGTTCAACCATCGACGCGAGGATTTGCCGCGTCTGATCGAGCGAATCTTGAAAAGGGCTCGTCCAAAACTAGACTAGCTCCATTGGGTAATGTCCATCGGGATGCCTCCTCACGTTGATCGACCCCGGTTTTCAGTATACCCAAATCCGCTCGGAGGGGCCAGAACAAGGGGCTAAATCAGTCGTAATTCCTGCCCGGCCTGGCGGAATGCCGCGAGGGCTTGGTCCAGGTGCTCGGGCCGGTGTTCCGAGGACAGTGTCGTTCTGATCCGGCTTGTGCCTTCGGGCACGGTGGGAGGGCGGATCGCCGGGGCGAAGACGCCCAATTGCAGGAGGCGCTCGGCCAGCCGGAGGGCCTGGTCGGCCTGCCCGATCAGCACCGGCACAATCGGGCTGGCTGTGTCTGCGATCTGGTATCCGAGGTCGGCCAGTCCTGCGACCCACCGTTGCCGATTTGCCCAGAGACGTGTGCGTCGCTCCGGCTCCTTCTGGATGACGTCCAGCGCCGCGAGCGCGGCGGCTGAGGCAGCCG
This sequence comes from Nitrospira sp., assembly GCA_016873495.1. Lineage (GTDB taxonomy): Bacteria > Nitrospirota > Nitrospiria > Nitrospirales > Nitrospiraceae > SYGV01. The sequence continues at coordinate 605 of VGXC01000080.1, forward strand.
GCGGCTGAGCGGTAGTATAGATGAAGGACCGGGCATGATTGACGAGGTGCTGGATCAGGGTGGCGGGGCCGGCCACATAGGCGCCGCTGCCGCCGAGCGCCTTGCTGAGCGTCCCCATATGGAACGGTAGCCGGGACTCCACGTCAAAATGCTCCAAAGTGCCGCGGCCCGTTCTCCCCATGACGCCGGTCCCGTGGGCGTCGTCCACGAGCAATCGGGCGTCGTAGCGCTCCGCCACGGCGATCAGATCGGGAAGCGGGGCGAGATCCCCGTCCATGCTGAATACTCCGTCGGTGACGATCAGCGTGGTTCGACGGACCTTGCGTCTGGAGAGGAGCTGCTCGAGATGGGCGAGGTCCCGGTGTCGAAAGACGCGGAAATTCGCCCCGCTGAGACGGCAGCCGTCGATGAGGCTCGCATGGCAGAGACGATCGGCCAGGATGAGGTCGCCGGTTCCCGCCAGAGCGGGGATCAGCCCGATATTGGCAAGATAGCCTGAGCCGAAGAGTAATGAGGCCTCGGTGCCTTTGAAGCGAGCCAACGCGGTTTCCAAGTCTGCATGGGGGGGTAGCGTTCCAGAAATCAGGCGTGAGGCCCCCGACCCGACGCCGAATCGCACGACGGCGTCGATGGCCGCTTGTTTAAGGGCCGGATGGGTGGCCAACCCCAGGTAGTCGTTGGAGGCCATGAGGATAAGGGGACGGCCTTCAAAGGTGACCACCGGCCCTGGCGCCGATTCCGCCTGTCTGAGTCGGCGGAGCAAATGCCGGGCTTCGAGTCGGGCAAGGTTTTCTTCAAACATATGCGGTGGCTCGCAGGACTGGTGGCCGCGGTACGCTATACCGTGCCGACGGGCGCTGTCAACGAACCCTCTGCCTCAAAGGGAAGGACGAGAATTGACAAGCGTTTCTCGAACCTTGTATAACGGCGCACGGTTTGCACAGGGCACCGATTGATCAACCCGCTCATGACCTCCGTCTAAGACCCATGTCGTATCGCATCAAGCTGGACCCTAAGAGCGGCCCCCCCGGCGAAGCGCAACTGCTGAGCGGAATGGATCGGTTTCTGTTCATCGTCCAGGAGCATCGGGCTAAGGTGCTGGCCGGGCTGGTGTCGTTGCTGGCGGTGGCCGTGGCCATCGGGGGCGCGGTCTGGTACAGCCACCGCCAGGCGGATGAAGCGTTCGAGCTGAGCCGGCAGGCCATGCAGCTCTACTTCGATCGACCCGCGGATAAGCAGGCGCAGGCGGATGAGAATCTCAAGAAAGCCATCGGCTTTTTCCAGCAGGTGGTCGAGCAGCATCCCCGGGCCCCGGTGGCGCCCATGGCCTCGTATCATCTGGGCAACGCGCTCGTGCAAGCCAATAACTTAGCCGGTGCGATCGAGGTCTATAAGCACTATATCGCCAACTATGGCTCGAACAAAGTCCTGTTGGGACTCGTCTATCAGCGGTTGGGTTTCGCGCACTTGTTGAACGGGGACCGGGAGCAGGCGGTCAAAGCTTTTTCAGCCATCTTGGAAGTGCCCGGGGCGCTGAACAAGGATCAGGCGATTTTTGAGTTGGGCAAGTTGGAGGAAAGCCAGTCCCGTCCCGAAGGAGCGTTGGCCCGGTATCAAGACTTGGCCAAGAGCTATCCCCATTCTCCCTTTGCCAGCGAAGCCGCCGTGCGGATCAAAGCCCTGGAAGTGAAGAAGACTCCCGATGCCGGCTCCCAAGGAAACGTGCCCCTGCCAGTGCCTCCACAAACAGAACCAGCGAAGTAGCGTCGTCTCTGAAAAAATAAATTTGGGCCAGGAGCCGGCGCTGCCGGCATGAGGGGGGTTGTCCCCTAGCGGCTGACGGCGAGCAGTTCGCCGGGTCTGAGGCGGCGGCTGGCCAGGTTGTTTCTGGCCTTGAGATCCTGAACGGATACGTGGAAGCGTTTGGCGATCGTCCAGAGACTGTCGCCGACCCGCACACGGTACCAGCCTCGAGACTCGCCGGTCGGCTCGACCTGATGCTTGCCAAGTTTGGGCAGCCGCACAGGCGGTTTCCACGTCGGTATCTGATCTAGTGCCTGCTCCACCCGTTCCTTCGTGCCCACCGGAACCTTCAGATGGTAGTGCGTATCGTCCGGGGGGGTGACATCCCGGCGCAATTCCGGATTGAGGCGCTGCAGTTCGCTGAAGGGGATGCCCACAGCCTTTTCGAGGTCGCGGAAATGGACGGCATGCGGGACCACGACTTCCTCGAACGCATGCAGCTCCGTTTGCGAGGGAGAAAACCCGAACTGGTCCGGGTTTTTTGCAATGATCGTGGCCGCCATGAAACGGGGTACGTACTCTTTTGTCTCACGCCGGATGTGCTTGGTCGCGGCAATGTCCCAGAAGCTCTCTGCTTGGGCCTTCTGCAAGGCGCGCATCACTTTTCCTTCGCCGGCATTGTAGGCGGCCATGGCCAGGGGCCACGTGCCGAAAAGGTCATAGAGGTCGCGCAGATAGCGGGCGGCAGCGACCGTGGATTTGATGGGGTCTCTCCGCTCGTCCACATATTGGTCCACCCGCAGCCCGTAGACCTGGGCCGTGCCCTTCATGAATTGCCAGGGGCCCGTTGCCTTGGCGCGGGAATACGCATGGGGGTTGAAGCCGCTTTCCACCAGCGAGAGAAATACCAGGTCGCTGGGCAGGTCGAATTCCGAGAAGATCCGCTCGACGATGGGCCTATAGTGGCTCAACCTGGTGAGCCAATGTTCGAACCGGTCTCGGATTGCCGTGTGGAAGAAGCGCATGTGGCCTTCCACTTTTTCGTTGCGGACGATCGCAATGTTGTCGAGTGACTCTTGGCGAAATGTCGGCGTCTGGCGCGGGGCCTCACTCATCGTGGTTGCCGGGCCGGATGGGTCCGGGGGCGCAGCAGGTTCCGCAACGATCGGGGCGGCCTCTTGAACATCGGCAGTCGGCATGACTGTCATCTGATTCGGCTGAGGAACAGTCGTTTGGATGAAACCGGATGGTTCAAGCGGTGACGGGGATTCAGCAACCGGGCTCGGCGGCGGCTTCTCGATCGCCGGGGATGATTCAGCTGGGAGCTGCGACGCCTGGCTCGCCTGGTCCGCGGGTGCGGGGGCCGAAGTTATGGCTCCTGTCGAGAGAGAAGCGGAGCCTTCCAGTGGTGCTTCAATGGAGGTAGTGGCATCTGCCCAGACGTGAGGAGTTGAGACGGACAGGCTACCTAATAGCAGGGTTGCGAAAAGGGTTTTGGTCAAGCCCTGTGGATGCAAGCGCACCATCCTAACGATTCCAATGGGTTCCGCTCTGAGCGAACAGATCACAATCATAATAGAGTAGCGGTGATATGGAGCCATGTCAAGACTGATCCCGGTTGTTGTCAACCCAATTTAGAAATGTCCTCTTCTTCCCAAAGTAGAAATGTCCGGTTTTATGTTCCGGCCGCCGCCGCGTGTCGTCCACGTTCCGGCAACAGCCGTTTGCGCCACGGATGGTCCGGCCTCG
>VGXC01000081.1 GCA_016873495.1 Nitrospira sp.
CCCATATCCTTGAGCACGTCGATTCGAAGATGCCCATCCAGCAGCAGGTACTTGCCAGGATCGCTACGGTCGCGCGCGACAACAGGCGGCTCGACAATGCCGACCTCCCGAACGGACGCCACGATTTGCAGGTATTTGGGTGTCTTCTTGATCGCTGGAGTTACGAGCTTGAGTGGCTGTAATTGAGCAATCGGAATTCGAAGCCGCGTCTCCTCGAACGCCTGCTTCACCGTCGATAATGCCGGCCTGCGACCCATTACGCTTGAACTCCAGCTTGAATGCGTGTCGCAATGTTCCCCGGCAAGGTATCGAGCCCTTCAGCCCGTAGCAGTGTCACAAAGTTCTCGTCGCCGAAGAGGTTGCGCAACGCCTCGGTGACGAATACCAGGCGATTTCGGGTGGCCACAGCCTTGCGGATCAAAAGACGCTTGCGATCGACATCCTCCTGATAGGCGCGAATGAGCGCGTTCGACGACAATGGTCTTTCTCGACGCTTGCCACTCATGTCCTTGTAGATTCGAAGTCCTTTACCCCGCCGTTGCCGCTGTTCGACGAGTCGTCTGGCCGCGATGAGCTTGTGGCCACGCAGCAGGTTCTTTTCGTAGGCTTGCTGAAGAACGGCCTGTGTTTCGGTGTCTGACGCTGCGGCGATTTCAACGGCGATGCTGACCGGAATCTGATTGGCCTCGACAGCGCGCAGCAGCCGATGTTCGCCGCTATGCAGCAGTCGAAGGACAGCCTTGACGTACTCGATGGTTAGGCCGGTCTTCTGCGCAATCGTTGTGTTGTTATAGCCGCGCCGCTTCAGACCTTGGATGTCGTGAAGCAGGTCGATAGCGCGGTGCTGGCGGCGAGCCAGATTCTCCACCAAGCTCATGACCATGCAGTCTTCGGTATTGGCCTCGACGACGATCGCGGGGATCTCCTGCTGGCCAAGGGCTTGATAGGCCTCAACTCGTCCTTGCCCGCAGACGAGGGCGTATCTCGGGCCGTCCGTGCCATCCCGACGGGTGACGGTGATCGGCCGTTTGAGGCCGAGTTCGGCGATGTTCGACACGATCTCCTTGAATATCTTCTTGTTGCGCGCCCGCGGATTGATCACGTCAATGCGTTCGATTGGAATTGTTTCGACCCTATAATCGTCAGCCGGATCGTTCATGCAACCTCCTGCAGGCTTACCCGTGTCGCCAGTCCGAAGAAGGTATCAAGCGTCGGGAAGCGATATGCATCGAGAGAGATTCCGTTGTCCTCCGCGAGCCGCAAGCGCGGTGTCGTCATGTCGATCCGTGGCAGCAGGTAGTAATCCAGGGCGTTTTGATTGGGGCCGTCCATGCGAACGGCGACGGTGATGTCCGGCCAGAGCCCGACGTCAAATCTGATTTGCCAGCGGAGTGAGCCCGCAGCTGTCGTCTGACACCGCACGACCACGACCGACGCTGTGAATTCGTCATTGATAGTCAGAAGATCGGTTGAGGGATCCTGTTTGACGGAGCCTCCCACCTGTTCGATCCCCGCGATCACCTCAGCGACGATGTTCGGGTGCATACGCCGAAGCGCCCGATTGATTTTGATGTAGCGATAATCGCGATCAGGGCTGAACCCGACCAATTCGTAGGCGCGGAGCAAGCTTCCAAAGCGGCTTTGATAGGCGCTGCTAGAGGGCAGGCGCTCAGTTTCGTCGATGATCAGACCAGAGAGATAACCGCACTCCTGCAGCAAGTTCTGGAGCGCCGCTATCATCTCATCGTTGGACAGCTTGTGTGATCGCTCGCGAATGATCGCCTGGGCGGATTCGAACAGCGACCGGTCGACGATGGGCTCGAATGCTCCCTCGGCACGAATCCACATGTCAGGATTGTTACGAACCCGCCTTCGTTTGAGTTTAAACGACCCCCGATTCCATACATTGTTGCCGATGTACTTCTCGTTGATCAGGACCTGATGGATCGTACCGCGGGTCCACGGTCGGCCGAGATCGGTTGGAATCCCGCGTTCATTCAAAATACTGGCGATCTCGCTTTCGAGCTTTCCCTCCTTCACAAACGATTGGTACATCCAACGGACCGTATCGATCTCTTCGGCAGGGCCGGGGACCAGCACCACGCGGTCGGTTTGAATGCTCTTGTGCTCGCCCCTCGTGAGTTCGCCTTTAGGGGTGCCGGCTTGGTCAATGAGGCTACGGCGCAACCCGTATCCCGGTGGGCCACCCTGTCGGTAGCCAAGTTCGATCAGCCGGCTCTGCCCAGCGAATACCTTGACAGAAAGCTCCCGGCTGTATTCGCCGGCCATCGCCCGCTTCACGCCCTTTACGATCGTGGAGACTGGACTGCCGTCATTCTCGAACTGTTCGGCGCAGTACTGCACGCTGATGTTGGCGCGTTTGCAGATGTATTCGTAATAGGCGCTCTCGTCTGCGTCCTGAAACCGTCCCCAGCGGCTGATGTCGTAGACAAGGATGGTCGAGAAATCGGCTTTTTTGGTTTGGACGTCGTCGATCAGCTGCTTGAGTGCGTCGCGGCCCTCCAGGCTCAGGCCGCTTTTCCCTTCATCAGCATAGGTGCGAACAATTTCGATGCCGCGCTGGGCAGCATAATGTTGCAACGCCTCAGCTTGGTTCTCGGTCGAGTATTTCTGGTGCTCGGTGGACATCCGGACGTACTGCGCGGCACGAACTGGCTTGCCACCGATCACGCCGCTCCGGCCCTCACCCAACACGTGTCCCACTGTTGACGATCCCAAATGTCTCGAGCCCGCGGCCGAGCGTTAAAGGGACATTCATGCCCGACCAGCCGATCGAGCACCGATCGTCACCTTCCCATCAAATCCGCACTGCACGTCACCATAGCTGCGGAGGGCCGGCAGAATGTTGCCGAAAAAGGGCATAGTTTTTCCAAACGACGAAAATCTCGGACCGTATCCACGAGCCATTGCCTATGCTCTGAAATGCGAGCTGGGCTCCACCCATCAGGCCATCAAAGTCATCAGGAAATGGACTGGTGCGGGGGAGCGAACGGTCAAAAACTGGCTTGCTGGGATCAGCGGTCCCAGCGGTCAACACCTGGTCGACTTGATCCGGAATTCCGACGCTGTGCTGCAGGTCCTACTGATCATGGCCGGGCGCAACCAGGCCGTGGCCGTGCAACATCTCGGCGACGTGCGAAACCAACTCATGCAGACCGTTGAGAAAATTGATCGTCTGATGGCAGAGAAGACATGACCTTCTGCCCGCCGCATCGTCGTGCACACCGATACAACTTGCGTTAAAAGTAAAACCAAGCGACTTTATTGTCGCAATAACAGCGCGAGGCTGGTCAGCGCGTTGAAGGCGTGGTCTTCGGCGGTCGGGTGCTGATTTTCAACTTTCGGATGGCGCGCCGGAAGTATGGGCCAATTGCTTGCGATAAGTTGGCCATTTCGGGTTCAAATCTTTAAACATGAAGGTGCAGGTGATTGGAATTGCTCAGACTAATCTGCTTCCTGATTTTAAGCATCGCAAAATCAGGAAGCACTGTGGAAGCAAGAGGGGGCGAGTTGGCGCGCATTCGGGCGAAGTTGAGCGAAAGATGTGGATCGTAAAATTCTCGCCAAGGCTCGGAAATGTCGGCTCATTCGCAGTCGAGCGAAAGT
>VGXC01000082.1 GCA_016873495.1 Nitrospira sp.
GCTCTGGGTGATCGCCCTCAGCGTCGTCAGCGCCCTCTTGCAAAGTGTCGGCATTGGGCTGTTGCTTCCTGCCCTTCAGCTCGTTGAGCGCCCTGAAGCGTTGACCCAGTCAGGCTTTGTTTGGCGCGCGATCAATACCGCCTTGGGAGCCGTTCACATGCCGGTGACCTTGGCCACGCTGCTCTGCGCGATCCTGGTCACGATCGTGGCGGGTCAGGCTCTCTTTTACGGCCAGCAACGGGCCAGTTCGGCTCTGACGAGGGATCTGGTCGCGCCCTTGGGACGCCGGCTTTTTCGCAGCCTGATGCGCGCCGATCTCTCACTGCACAACTGCGCCAGAACGGGCTCGTTCGTCAACAACGTCACGCTCGATACAAGTCGGACCGGTGTCGTGTTCGACGGTGTACTGCAAGTAATCAGTCGCGCCCTGCTCTTCGCCTTCTACGCTATCATGCTGTTCTTCATTTCCTGGCAGATGTCTCTGGGTGCCTTGATCCTGATTGCTGCCGCATCCGGGCTCGTCCATCATCAGACACGGCGCTCAGGAGACCTGGGACACAAGGTCGTCCAGGCGGCGAGCTCCGTACACGCGTTCGCCATGGAACGACTGGGATGCGCGCGGATCGTAAAGTTGCGGAATGCGGTGGAGGCGGATTCTGAGAGATTTGCGCAAATAAGTTGGGGCTATGCTGCTGCCAAGTGCCAGCACGATCAAGAGGCGGCCAAAATTCGATTTTTAATGGAACCGACGCTGGCTGCAGGGGCCATCATTGCCACCTACGTAGGCTTCACCCTGTTTTCGATGTCCTTATCGCAGCTTGCCGTCTTCATGTTCGTCCTGATTCGCATGGTTCCCGAGGCGTACACCCTCAATCGCCTGCGACATACCGTTGTAGGAAATCTCGGGCATTTTCACAATGTGATGGCGGCGCTGGAAGAGTCGGCACGACGGACCACGATCCTCTCCGGTTCACGGGGATTTCCCGGGCTTCGGCGAAATATCGAGTTTCAGAACGTCACGGTTGAGCACGAGCCGGGAAAGGCTGTGCTCAAAGACGTGACGCTTTGCATTGACGCAAACTGCGTCACCGCCATCGTGGGACCGTCGGCCGCGGGGAAATCGACTCTGTTGGATCTTATCGCGAGGTTGGTTGACCCCTGCCGCGGAGAAATCTTGCTGGATGGGATAAACATTCGCGAGTACGACCTGGGTTCTCTTCGGAGCCAGATCGGAATGGTAAGCCAGGATATTCTGCTGTTGAACGATACGGTTCTGGAAAATATCCGTTACGGCCACCCCGAGGCGTCCGAGATGGACGTCGTCTCTGCTGCCACGCGGGCCAATGCCCATGGCTTCATCCAGCACCTGCCCCAGGGGTACGCAACAGTGCTGGGACCGAGGGGATTGACGCTGTCAGGAGGAGAGCGTCAGCGGATCGAGCTGGCTCGGGCGCTCCTGCACGATCCGAGCATTCTGCTCCTTGATGAAGTCACCAGCAGCCTCGATGCCGAATCCGAGAAGCTTATTCAAGAATCGGTATTCGAGCTGTCTCGGGGAAGAACCATCATCGTGGTCACGCATAGGTTGAACCTGGCTCGACACGCGCAAAAGGTAATCGTGCTTGAAGCCGGACGCGTGGTTGAACAGGGGCCCCCGGGCGAGTTGCTCCTGGGAAACGGGTTATTCCGCCGGCACGTACAGCTACAAACCATGGGTGTTTCGGAACCCCGATGAATTGGTCAGAACATAAAAAATTTAAAAAGAACAGATTTGTCCACCTGTGGATGCCCATGCTATGACTCCTTGGTATCAATGGCGACTGGCACCACCGGGATTCTCCTTCCGGACTGATCTGGATCAGACCATGGCCGACCATGCGGAGACGATGCGCTATGCCGACGTGAGCGGCTACGGGTCCGTGACCGAGTTTTTCGACACACATTTCTGGTCCCATCCGCGTCTCTTGGCCTACGAGCGGTTCATCGTCAAGACCGTGCCGAAAACCACGCCCCTGTTTTCCTTGGCCAGCGGACGCGCCGCGCTCGAAATGCGGCTCCTCCAATATGGCTACCAGGTGGATTGTTCGGAGCTCGAACCTGTCCATCCCGAGCTGATGCGACGGCTGTTTCCCGAGTATCGCGCGTGCACCTTTGATGTCCTGACCAGTCCGCTGCCAGCGCGAGGTGCCGATGGCCTGTTGGTGATGGGTCTCATCTATCGCTTTGATCTGGCAACCCTGGGCCGCTTCTTTCAGCGCATGGCCGCCATGCTCAACCAGAATGGGGTGCTAATTGTGGATGCGACCGGGGCGGAATCCGCCCGTTGGTTCTATGATCTCCTCTTGCCGCTCGACGCCAAGCTCTTCGCGTGGCATCGGGGCGGGTGTGCGATTTCGAAGCATCACGGCTACCGACACAGGAATCAGGAGATTGTCGGCCTCGCACAAGCGGCCGGTCTGTCCTGTGTCGCCAGCACGGAAGAGGACTATCAGACCGAATGGCTCCGCAGCCATTTCTATGCGGGTCTCGCCCGCCGCTGGCCGACTGCCAGATGGTGGCCGCGCCTCTTCGGGCGCAGTTTGCCCCATGTAAGACTCTGGGCGTTTCGGAAAACGTGCCATGGCTGATCCCATTTCCATTCGCATCCGCCGTCGCTTGCTCCGCTGGTGGTTCCGGCTAACCCCCACTCTCACCTGGCCGCTGGATTATCCCGACCTCCGTCTCCATATCGCCTCTGAAGCCGAACTCTATACCCGGTGCTATTCCTGCGCCAAGGAACCCGAGACCATCGAGTGGATTGAAGCCATGTCGAAGGATTCCGTGCTCTATGACATCGGGGCCAATGTCGGGGCCTATAGTCTGGTGGCGGCGAGTCGAGGGATTCGGGTGTACTCCTTTGAGCCGGCCTTTCCTAATTACCCACGTCTGTGCGCGAACATCGTCCTGAATCGCTTGGAGGACCGCATTGTGCCAGTGCCGGTGGCCTTGGGCGATCGGACCGGCACCACCCTCTTCCACATGAACAATGTGGTCATCGGCGGCTCGATGCACACGCTGAACATTCGGGAGGACTTTGCCGGGCGACCGTATCAACCTGTCTCCAGCCTAACCGCCTTAGCCATGCGGCTCGATGATCTCGTGGACTTGTTCCAACTCCCGAAACCGGATTATCTCAAGCTGGACGTGGATGGGACCGAATGGGAAGTGTTGCAGGGAGCGGTGCATTGTTTGGAATCCGTCAAGAGCCTCTTAGTCGAACGCGATACCCGCCATTCCAAGCATCATGAAACGGCCACCTGGATTGAGCATCAAGGGTTTCGTTTAGAGAGTGTGCATCCGATTGCGCTGACCGGTCCGTTTAGGGAGGCGGCGAATTGTATCTGGGTACGCACGCCCATTTAACCCCACCATGACTCCCGTTTCCGGTAATCCCGCTCCTCTTTTGGTTCTCAGCCGAGCGTGTAGGTGACGTGTGATTGCCTGCTTGATATTGGGCCGTGGAGAGAACGAGCGCTTCGCCGGTCGTAACACGTTTCCGTTAATCGGTCGTCCGATGATGGTCTATCCCATCTTGGCTGCCCAACATGCCAAAAACGTCGACCGTATCTATGTCACGACCGATTCC
>VGXC01000083.1 GCA_016873495.1 Nitrospira sp.
ACGATCGGCAGGTCGAATGAGCCTAGTGCCTCCAGCAACTCGCGCACGTGTCGCTCCGTCTCTTCATACTCCAGCGTTACAGGATGGAAGGTGACCAGGAGCGGAGGCTTCTCGAAGGAAAGACCGATCCTGCGCTCCAACTCGTTCCGCCCGATCAACGGCGTGGCCCGAAGATTATCGAGGCCGAGGGCCCCGCTGACGGTTACTCGCCAGGGCTCCTCTCCCATCTGGATCAGGCGCTGCCCGTACTCATCGGTTGCAGCGAAATGGAGGTGACTCAACTGGGTGATCGAGTGGCGGAGGGCGTTGTCGATGGCGCCTTCGGTGACCTCCCCGCCGTGAATGTGTGCGACAGGGAACTTGAAGGGCGCTGCCGCTACGGCCGCTGCATGCATCTCAAATCGATCCCCCAGCACCACCAGGATATCCGGCAGCTGCCGGGCAAATGCCTGGGCAAACCCTAATGTCCCAAGCCCCATCGACTTGGCGATGCCTTCAGGCGAGTCCGACGACAGCAGCATTTCGACCCGGTGGTCGATGGGAAACCCCTCTGCCTCGATCTCCTTCAGTGTGAACCCAAACTCCGGCGAGAGGTGCATTCCCGTCACGGCCAGGGAGAGGGTCACCGAGGGATCAGCCGAGATCAGGCGCAAGAGCGGCAGGTAGATACCAAAATCGGCCCGACTGCCTGTGACGACGCCGATCGACCTCATGCAATCATATCCATCGTGAGCACCATCCCGGCTCGAATGTCCTGCTTCGCGCACCGGCCGACCACCAGCCCGCGCATGGACGGCGGAAGGCCCGTTCCCGGTCGTTTCACGGCCAGCATCTCGGCCGTGACCCGGCTGCCAGCGGGAATATCGGTGGCCGCAACAAGGCTTTTACGGACTACAGATACGATGGCCGCTTCTGTTGGAGCAGGCCGTTTGACCCCGTCACCGAGCGCTGATTCCACCCGCCGAATCCCGTCGATCAACGCTGCGAACTCCTGTGGCTCCAGCGAGGCGCGGTGATCCGGTCCTGGTGACGATCGGTCCAGCGTCAGATGCTTTTCGATCACGCAGGCTCCCATCGCCACTGCGGCAAGCGCCACCGCGATCCCCAGCGTGTGATCTGAGTAACCCACCGGCACCTTGAAGGTGCGCGCCATCGTGGACATGGCGCGCAAGTTGACGTCCGCTTCCAGTGCAGGGTAATTGCTTACGCAATGCAGCAGCACAAGTTGATGATTCCCAGCGTCTTCGACGGTGCGGACCGCTGTCTCCACTTCCCCGAGCGTCGACATGCCGGTGGAAATGATCATCGGCTTTCCCTTACGCGCCACATGGGCCAGGAAGAGCAGGTTCGTAATCTCCCCGGAGGGAATCTTGAAAACTGGCACGCCAAGATCGTCCAGAAAGTCGGCGCTGCCTTCGTCGAACGGGGTGGACATGAAGAGCACCTTCCGCTCGCAGCCATGCTCGATGAGTTGCCGGTAGGCCTGCAGGGGTAGCTCAAGCCGGCGAAGCATCTCAAGCTGTGTTTCATCCTCCGGGGTACCCCGGAGTTGATAGCCGGCCTTGGGTGCGTCCGACACCACCAGTCTGTCAGCTGAAAAAGTCTGGAACTTCACTGCGTCAGCGCCCGCCCGTGCCGCGGCGTCGATCAACAGCCGAGCTCTCTCCAGATCCCCATCGTGATTCACGCCGATTTCGGCGATGATGAAGCAGGCATGGCCGGGGCCGATCAGCCTGCCGGCCACCTCAATGGCGCTCACCATACGGTCCAGCCTCCGTCCACGACGAGGTTGTGTCCCGTCACATACGCCGAAAGGTCGCTGGCGAGATAGGCCACGGCTCCTTTCACGTCCTCCTCGGCTGCCATCCGCGCCAGTGGAGTGCGGGACACGTAGCGATCGTGGAACACCTCCGGCTGGTTTCGCCAGACTCCTCCCGGCGAAATAGCATTGACGCGGACACGAGGCGCAAGCAGTGTCGTCAAGTACCGCATGAGTTGAAGCAGCCCTCCCTTGGAGACTCCGTAGCCGACCGGATTCGCCATCTCGGTCCCCTCATACAACCGCCCGTCCGGACCGCACATACCGTAGATCGAGGAAATCAGAATGATGGAACCATGGCCGGACCGCGCCAGAGCCTCGCGTGCCTCCTGAACTATGACAAAGGCCGCTGTCACATTGACCCGCATGGCGGCATCCCATGCCGCGACCGTCTGCTGCTCGAACGCCCCCCCCCATCCATGAGACCGGGTGGCCCCGACGTACGCGGCAGAATGAACGAACACGTCCAGACCGCCGAGTAGGCTCAGACTGTGTCTGACAGCCTTCCTGGTCTCTCCCTCATCTGCGAGATCGCAGGGGACAGCAATCGCACAGCCCGATTTCTTCCGCGATAACTCGTCCACCCGCTTTGCGCACCCGTCCACATCACGATCCAGAATGGCGACCGTCCCACCTAACTCGACAAGCGCCTCGCTGATGGCCAGACCCAGGTGCCCACCCCCGCCGGTGACAAGGGCTTTGCGACCGTCCAGATCCATCAGTTGGCTAACAAGATGCATCGCCCCTACCCATTCCCATTCAACCACGGCAACGAGATCAGTCTTTGTCTGACAAGCAATTCGGCGCGTTCAAATTCCTCCAGGTAATCGATGGAAACAGCTCGCGATTCGGGAATCTCATAGATCAGGTGCTTCCCGTATTCGCGCCATCCCTGTGCTTGCCGACGAACGAACTCGGCTCGCCACACATAGAGGGACCCATTGATCCGGTATACGGCAGGAACCTCCTGCCGGCGTTCGAAGTTGCCTGCTCCTTCGATCAGATCGGCCATCCAGCCCTCCCGCTCCACCACACAGTGCCAGATGGGATTGAACGTAGGCTGCGAGACCCCGATGACACCGTCCGCGGACGGGACGTCGCACAAGCGCTTCAGCGCCCCCGCCAGGTCTGCAGGGAGTCGGGTTGGCGATGTCGGATCCAGGAGAACCAGGAGGTCATATCGTCTCCCGTCACGCTGCTCCGCCGCGGCCAATTCATGCCGCAACACCGGCCAGATCGGCGTGTTGTCTTGCGCCAGCTCGGATGGCCGGAGAGAGGGAACCTCGACTCCGTACTCCCTGGCGACCGACGCAATTTCCGGGCTGTCCGTGGAAACGATCACTCGATCGATCTCCGGGCATAACTTCGCGAACAGAATGGAATGCGCAATGAGCGGCAGCCCCGCAAACCGTCGAATGTTCTTCCCCGGCAGGCCCTTGGAACCGCCTCGAGCGGGGATAACGGCCAGCAGACTGTTTCCGGCATCCATCAGTATCCCACAGGCTCCGTGCG
>VGXC01000084.1 GCA_016873495.1 Nitrospira sp.
AGCCCGCGACCATACACCGTGTAGAACATCGGCTTCTTCCCGAACCGGTCGCGCCCGAGGATTGCCCGGCCCTCGGCACGGTCCCATAGACAGAAGGCCCACATTCCGTTGCACTGGAGTTGAAAATCGGGGCCGTGCCTGATCAAGCCCTTGAGGAGCACCTCGGTATCTGACTCGGTTCTGAATACGACGCCGCGTTTCTGGAGCTGCAAGCGCAGCTCAAGGAAGTTGTAGATTTCACCGTTGAAGACAATGATCCAGCGTCCGCACTCGCTATGCATCGGCTGGTTGCCCTGTGATGAAAGATCGAGGATCGCAAGCCGGGTATGGCCGAGCCAAGCTCCGACCTCGTGCGGAGAGCTGTGCCAGGAGCCTTGACCATCGGGCCCGCGGTGGCGCAGGGCAGAGAGAACTTTGCTGGCGAGCGACTCGTCGAGCGGCTGGCCGATCGATCCGGCGATTCCACACATCCGTTACTTCCCCGACTTGCCTTGGTAGGTAGACATGGGCGAGGCACCGGCTCCGTCGCCAGATGCGCCGCCGAGCAGCCGCCGTGCCTTGTGGTAATGCTGCGAGGCGAGCGTGTACAAAGTCCGGCCGCCAAGTAGCGAGACGATCAGCTTGAGGTATGGAGAGGGCGAGGCCGGCCGCTTCGCAATCGATTTCGCGTAACAGCCAATCGCCAGCCATCGCCAGCCATCCAGCACTGCGTAGTCGCCGAGCACTTCCAGGTGTCTTCCGTAATACCCGACAAGGCCCTTATCCCGATAGTGGGTCCGATACCTGTCGATGAGAATCTTCTTGCCCCTGAACTTCGCCGCGTAGTTTCTCGATATGCCGTCCGACGCGACGTTGTAGTCCAGTAGCGGGATGTCTATCGCGACGTGTTTTGAATGCAAGGCCAGCCTGAGCAACAAATCGTAGTCCTGATAACTCGGCAAGGAGGCATCGAATCCGCCAACTGCCATGAGAACTTCCTTCCGGACCAGCAGCGCCGACGTGCAAATTCCTCCGCCCCTCTTTAGCAGGTCCACAAACAAGTCGTCCTTGCTGAGCCCGAAGTGGATCACCTGCCTGGTGCCGCTCGTGGAATCGACGCAAACGAGGTCGCAATACGCAAAACCCGCTTCCGAATTCCGATCGAGTTCCTGCACCTGCAAGGCGAGCTTGTTGGCAGCCCAGACATCGTCGTCGTCGAGAAACGCGATGTATTGCCCTCTGGCCGCTGCTATCCCCGTGTTTCTGGCCGCGCAGGCTCCCCTGTTTGCCGGGTGCTTGATAAGCACGACATTGGGATGATCGCGGTAATCTCGAACGACCCTCTCCGTCTGCTGGGCATGCGGATCCGACGGATGATTGTCGTCGACGACGATGAGCTCCCAGTTGCCGTACGTCTGCTGGAACACGGAGTCGATGGTCGCCTTCAGCTTGGCCGATCGCTTGTAGGTCGGCAAGACGATACTGACCAATGGCTCACACATCCTTTCGCGCTCCGAGCCCAACGTCATTGGCCGCCCGTTCGCCGGTGCGCGGTAAGCCCCTGTTGTCCGAACGCTTCGTCGAACACCTGAAGCTCGACTTCGCCCTGCTCCAAGCAATAGATGACCGGTCGCAGATTCGAGTAAAAGAATCTGCCCTCGCCTGCGCCCAAGCCAATACAGCCGCCTTGGTAGCGCACTTCAATCAAGCCGCGGGCTACATGGATACGGACTACGGGCGCGCGACTGATTCGCGCATGGTGACTATAGTAGGTGCAGTCGTAGCATTCCTCTCGATCGAGGAGCAGCCGAGTGGTAACCCCGTTCTGGCTTCCCAGGAAGCGCACATCGAAATCGTTTGCCTTAAACGGGTACAAGCCTCGTTTGATCAGGCTTTCCTCATAGACGCCATTGTCGTCGTCGTAGTTCGCGTAGAGCTCGATGGAAGGGATGGCGTACCGCCATTTCCGTCCGCCGAGCGTGGACTCAGACCACAACTTTTCGAGATTGAAGGGGCTCGCTGGATGGTGTAGACAAACCATGGCGTCGAAGCAAGACAGGAACGCGTTCATGTGATTGAACAGCCGCCTGCTGAGGTGCGGGCGCATGAACCGCGTGACGATCCTGGTCAGGGTTCTGCTAAACAGTTTTCTCCTTCTGTTCTCGGTCGTCAGCGCCAGTATCAAATACTCGGTCGAAACCACGCTCAACAATGAGAACGTGTAATAGTTCGGTGCTATCCGCCCCAGCAACGCCAAGTTCGCGTCCGACAAATAGAACTGGCTGAACAGTTCCTGCTGCACCGGCCACAGAGGCAACAGATTTCTGACGTCCAGTTGTGACGCCCTGAAAAAGGAATAGCAGAGGTAATCAAGCTTCGACTCATCGAATTCCGCGAGGACTCGCCCCAGCTCATCGCGGCTTGCCACCAACCTGTGGTCTTCGAAGTAAAGAAATACCGATCGGCCCCTGACCTCCCGCGCCATTTGCAGCGTTGCATCGACCCAGTCTTCTTCCTGAAGCTCCTGATAACAATGTACTGAGCCGCTTAGCACTTTCATCGCGTAGTCCACGCATGGCCGCGCATACGCTCCACGAATCTTTAGGTGGGCTTCATTGAAGAGGTCCGATATGTCCGCCAACGT
>VGXC01000085.1 GCA_016873495.1 Nitrospira sp.
TGCCGCGCCGGCGAAGCCCGCCGTCCGCCACACCAGCCAGCCGGAGACGGCAATCGTCAGATAAAGAACAGCCCATGCGGGCGCGAACACCCAATTCGGCGGCCGCCACGAAGGCTTCTTTAGCTGCTCATACCAATCACCAGGACGAAAGGTTGCGCCTGTCGTTGCGGCGAGAAGGCAAGCTCCGATGAAGCCTATGAGCACGATGACCGAGGCAAGATCCATTGCGGTATCCCTATCTTTGCATCCACGGCGAAACCTAGACCAATTTTCAGACCCGCGGATGGTTCAGAATAAGGCCCTACTTGCTCGAAGGCTTTAGTCTGTGAAACCTGCGTCCGATTCTGGCGCTGTTGCCTGTTAGATTTCCCCTCGCGTCTTGGAGCGAGATCCTCGGTCCTCCCCACTAGTTCACGAACGCAGGTTGACGAAAGTAAGCGGACGGCGGGACTAAACAAGACCCATGTGGAATCACACTCGGAGTTTCGCGCTCGCTGCCTTCATTGCCGCGGCTACGCTTTCTGGCCCCGCGCTGTCAGCTTCGCCTCTGATCGGTATTGCCTCGGTCATCGACGGCGACACGATCGAGATCCATGGCCAACGCATACGCTTGTACGGCATCGACGCGCCGGAGGGCTCACAGCTTTGCGCACAGCCGACAGGCGAAAGATGGCGCTGCGGGCAAAGAGCTGCGTTCGCCTTGTCCGACTACATCGGTTCAGGAACAGTCGAGTGTGAGCCTCGGGGCCTGGATCGGTATCGTCGGGTTTTGGCTGTCTGCTTTCTGAGAGGCGAAGATTTGAACGGCTGGCTTGTGTCAAATGGCTGGGCCTTGGCTTTTCGGAGATATTCCCTCGATTACGTCGCGCAGGAGAACGCCGCACGGCGATCACGCCTCGGGGTGTGGTCCGGGACGTTCGAGCCTCCATGGGACTGGCGGAGCGAGAGATGGAATGGAAGGAAACGCTGAGTGAACCTTGACCTGATATGACGGTCTCTGTATTGTTGCAGTTGCATCAAGAGAAGGGCTGACGCCCTCGCCAACCTGCTCACCCGAGCAAGGTGGTTTCCCGAAAGGGGATGCGGCCAGATCGGCAACGAAACGGGTCGCACGACGTCAGCCCTCCTCGGTCCAACCGAAGGAGGGTTTTTCAATGCCTAAACTCCAAACCGAAGCAGTTGGTCTATTCACGCCCGATGAGGAGATAATCCTTGCGAATTGGTTTGAAGCGGGGCCGCAAGAGAGTGCGAAGAACAATTATGGCCGCTTAGACGGAGCCCTTGCCTTCACTGTTGTTGAGAGAGGGGAGGCTTAAAATGAGTAGCATAATTGCTCTGCCTCCGGGCGTTGATCGCGTCAAGGACGTCCATCTTTACCCCTACCAGGCCGATGGCGTCGCATTTCTCGTTTCGAAGAAAAGAACAATCCTGGGCGACGACATGGGGCTCGGGAAGACGCGCCAAGCCATCGTTGCCATGGAAAGCGCAGTTCCCGAGGGGCCGGTTCTTATTGTCTGTCCTGCCTCTTTGAAGCTGAACTGGCGCCGCGAGATCCTTCTCGTCGATAGAGAAGCCAGGGTCGAAGTTATTGGCTTTGACAAGACGGCCACGGCTGATCCCCGATGGGTCATAGTCAACTATGACATCCTGCGGAAACACGCCGAACGTCTTCACGGTATCGCGTGGTCCGGCATCATTCTCGATGAGGCGCACTTCATAAAAAATAACAGCCAGAGAACCTCGAACTGCCTGAAGCTGCTGGGTGTTAGCGATGCTGCCCGCGCGCCGCTTCTCGGACCCGATTACGTCTTCTTGCTTACCGGCACCCCCCTTACGAATAGGCCGCGAGACTTGTTCAACCTACTGAGATGCGTAGGGCACCCCGCGGCCCGGTCATTTTTATCCTTCGCTAAACAATACTGCGATGCGTACAAAAACGATTACGGCTGGGTCACGACCGGCGCGTCGAACCTGGACGAGCTCAATCTTCTCATGAAGGAGGTGATGCTCCGTCGTACTAAAGACGAAGTGCTCGATCTGCCGCCTAAAGTTCGATCGTGGATACCAGTGGACATATCAGACAGCAAAGCTGCGCTGAAGGCGAATGAGACGTTTCTGGACTGGTATGCCCAGACCGATCCGCAAAAGCCGAACGACACGGAGTTTCTTGCAAAGCTCACCAAGCTCCGAGTTGCTCTGCATAAGGCAAAGCACAAGGCGGTCGGGGAGCGCATCCGCGATGTGATCGAGGCAGGCCAAAAGGTCGTCGTGTTTACCTGCTTCAACGAGGGCGTCGAGAAGCATAAAGCTCAATTCAAAGACGCAGCTGTGGCTATAACCGGAAGTTGCTCAGCCCAGCAGCGCATCGAGGCGGTGGATCGTTTCCAGTCTGATGCAAGCGTCAAGCTCGCGATCTGCAACATTATCGCGGGCGGGGCTCCAGTAACAACCGGTCATCATACCGTCACAGGCCGAGGCTTCGGCGCATGAGACAATCGATACTAGCGAGCAATGTTATAGAGACGCGGCCTCAGCTTGGAGTGTGTTGTCGCGGCCTGCGAC
>VGXC01000086.1 GCA_016873495.1 Nitrospira sp.
TGATTACATCGAGCGCTTTTACAATCCCCGGCGGCGGCACTCCACGCTGGGGTATCTCAGCCCGATGGAATTCGAAAAGCAGGCAGAATGAGCGTAAGGGGGTGTCAATCAAACCGGCAGCAGGCCAGCTTCCACGCTGCTCAAGCAAGTGACGGATCTTGGGGTCAAGCTGGGTTTGGACATCAAACTCTGGAAGCCCGGAACGGCTACGTTGCACCCCTCCAAGCTGTACGTGAAGCAACCGGTCAGCGTGGAGGTGCTTGGTGGCTATCATACGGCCGGCCTTTTTTTCGATCGAATCAACAAGATGCCCCGCATCATGAGCATCAATGACCTCAAATTCGGTTCACCCAAGGTGGATCAAGATCGGGTGTTGCTCCAAACCGTGTTTGAACTGGTTGCGTATGTCGCTCCACCGGAACCGAAACCGGAGCCGAAACCGGGGTCGAAACCGGCACTGGCAGGGAAATAACCGGTGCGGGGGAAAGAGCACCGGGGAGGCCGCCAGGTGGTAAGCCGATGGAGGCTGGAGGTTTGTGGAGGACTGGGAGTGATGGTAGCTCTGCTTTGCGGGCCGGCATTCGCCGATGCCCAACCGGCTCCCGTCCAGTCCGACCATGGAGCGACGGTTGCTCCGGCTCCACCGGGTGTTGCGCAGGGCGAGGCCAGCTATTCCTACGATCCATCCGGACGGCGGGACCCATTCAAACCAATCGGCCTGGAGAAACCGGCAAGCGAAGGGAATCTAGACCTTCCTCCGCTCCAACGCATCGGGCTGACCGAAGTGAGTTTGATCGCGATTATTTGGGGCGGATACGGGTATAGTGCTATGGTGCAGACCCCCGATGGAAAGGGGTATACCGTGAAGCAGGGCACGAGGATTGGGCCAAACAACGGGGTGATCAGTAGGATCACGGAAAATTCCCTGGTAGTGGAAGAGCGCTTTACGGATGTGTATGGCAATAAGCAAGTGCGCGAGTACGTGAAGCGTTTGCACGCGAAGGAAGGCTCCGAATGATCATCCCGCGAATTTGGACATGGCTGGCTGCGTCCATCGTGACGGCAGGTCTTCTGTCCTGCGCGCATCAAGCCTCTGTCACAAATGAGGCCGATTCAGGTCAGGGAGGCTTGGCGGTTGAGCCGATCCGGGTAACCGACCTTGGAGATCGGGTCCGAGTGGAGATCGAGGGTGATCAGCCGATCGCCTATGACCTTTCGACCAGCGTTGCACCGGCGACTGTGACGGTGGACTTGCCGGGATTTGTTTACGGGGCGAATCAGTCTCGTCTGGACGTGAACAAGCCGCCGGTGTTGCAGGTCGTATCGCGCGAGGTGACGGACCCCAGGCCTGGAATGCAATTGATGGTGATGCTCACGGCGGCCATGGAGCCGGAGGTCAAAGTAGAAGGAACCAAGCTGTTCATTGATTTCTTCAAGGGCGTAGCCGCGGCGGATGCCGGAACGGCCGGCAAGGAGGCTACGGTAGACCAGGGAGGCGTGGCCGGATCGGAGGCGGCGGGATCGGCGGTCAACAATCCGGCCAAGACCATGACCAGGGTGGAAGTTCAGCGTGGCGAGGGGGAGGCGACGGTGGTCATCCATGGGGATGGCAACTTCGATTACGATGTGCGGGCGCTGAATCGTGACCGGGTGGTGGTAGATCTGGCGCATGTGGCGTCTGCGCTGCGCCTGCAAGTGCTCCCCGTCGACCATCCGATCCTCAAGCAGATTCGCGTGGGACATCATTCGCAGAAGGTCAGGTTGGTCTTGGATCTTGCCAAGCGGTCCTCGTATACGGTAGTGCCGGGAGACCATTCTCTGTCGATTCGATTGATTGCAGAGGCGAAACCGGCCGTCATCGATCATCCCGTCGCCAGTGCGGCGGACGGAAGCCTCAAGCGATCGGGAGCACGCGAGAACGAACAAGCAAAGACGAGTCCAAGCGAGTTAGAAGATAGGAGCGGCAAGGCTGCGGCGCTGGCGCGCGTGCCCTTCCCTGAACGGATCGCACGCATCGAGGCGCTTCCACGCCTCGCGCAGATGGCTCCTGAGGCCAAAGGGGCGGCCGAATCGGAAGACATCGGGCAGGGACGGTATGTCGGACGGAGGATTTCCTTGGATTTCCAGGCGGCCGATATAACGAATGTGCTCCGCCTGGTCGCCGACGTGAGTGGATTTAACATGGAGCTAGTCTAGTTTTGGACGAGCCCTTTTCAAGATTCGCTCGATCAGACGCGGCAAATCCTCGCGTCGATGGTTGAACCGAAATTCCATCTCCTTCAGGTAGAGGACAAAATGACTCCGTCGGATGCCGTAGTACCGCCGCAGTTTGGTCTT
>VGXC01000087.1 GCA_016873495.1 Nitrospira sp.
TCCTGCAGGGCATGGACCCAGAACAGGCTGCCGTACTCGGCAAACACCACGACGACATACGGTCTCTCCGCAGGCTGACCCAGACTCGCAATCTCCGACCTCCTGTCCCCCAAGGCCGCCGCGCGAGCCAGAATGGCATCGTAGGGCGGATAGCCGACCGCGACCAATCCACTGTGCCGTATGGAGAAAGGATCGACGGTGTTGGCTGCGACGCAGGGTTGCCCAGCCAATGCCGAAGCGGTCCACCGAAAAATCCACGACGAAGGTACGGGGCCCTGCGGGCCGTGATTGATGAAGAGCGATGGTATCCCGAGCGAGTCCGCGGCGCCGCGAAGACCCAGCCCCATGGTATCCAGGGAATAGGAAATTACGACGTTCGGCTGCAAGGAACTAAGAACACGTTGGTGCCTGAGAATCTTGTCCCAACCAGTGAGCCAGCTCGCGTCTAAAACGACTCGCAGCCACCGCGAAGATACCGGGCTCTCTCTGAGAAAATTCACCGAAATGTTCCACTCGGGCGTAACGAGAGCCTCGTTAAGGCCGCCGCCAGTCTTCCTGACGGCGTCGTCAAACAACTCGGCATCGTTTCCAGAGTCCTCGATCGGGTTGTAGCAAAAGACCGGAACGCGCCAACCTCGTGAGATGAGTAAGGCGCGAATGGGTTGGAAAAGGTCTCGATAATGCTGGCTCAGAACAAACAGGGCCGCTGTTCTCTTTCGGTTGGTCGTTTGTCGTTTTCCAAGAGGCCAAGGAGAGCGCATCAAGGTTCCGCCTGCCCATGCCAAGGCCAATCTGCGGACCATTCGGCTGGCAGCCAATTGTTCTTTTAATGTGCCAACCACCGCTGCAGGTCTGCTCGATGAGCGAAGAGCCACTGACTTGAGCTGAGCCGCAATTCCATCGGGGCGAGTGAATGCGTCCCGGAGATAGGGATCATCTGCGACGATCCGCACCTCTATCTGATCCAAGCTGCAGCCCCTGGCTTTCGCCGTCTCTTTGAGAAACGCAAGCGCCAGGGCGGCCGGTCGCAATCTGAATTCAAGCCCGTAGCACACTAGAGACTCATATCTGGCAGGAAGAGGCCGATCGCCCAGCCGTTGGCTCATCGCCAGTTCATGCGCCCACGCCGCATGCCGGGCTATCGCCCTCTCATGGGCCGGCAGACTCACAACCTGCCACCGGGCATCACCGAGCGCCTGCTCGGCGGCGGATCCATGACTGACGCTGATGGACAGGCACACATCCGCGTCCGCGACAATGGAGGAATGCTGCGATAGGATCCGATGATTGAGCTGTTCGACGATGAGGACCTTCACTTTTCGAAGGGGGATCGAGGGTGTTGCCGCAACCACGCCTCTTTGAAGAGCGCCCGATGCACCACATCCATTTCCCGATCGTTCCAGACGCACTGCCGCACGCTCCTGCCGTCATCCACCATCCCCGCTTTTTCCATGACCCGGATCATGCCTTTGTTCGGCTCGATGGTGCCGGCTGTGACTTTTCGAAGTCCCGCGTGTCGCAACAAATAGTCGCAGACGGTGATCCAGGCTTCACTCGCATAGCCACGTCCCCAGACGCGCTTCTCTCCGATCAGAATTCCGACGTCGGCAACCTGGTGATGCTCGTCAACATACGCGGTCATGGTCCCGATCATCCTGTCGCCTTCGTCATGCAACCGAATCGCCCAGAAATAATGGGGACTCGATCGGAACGACTCCCAGTAAGCCCGGCAGCTCGCCAGCGTATGGGTCTGGAAGCGTTGGTCGCTGAACTGGACCACTTGGGGGTCATTGAGCCATGAGACATACCGCTCGGTCAGATCCCGCTCGGCAAACGGCTCGATGAGCAGACGCGAAGTCTCGATGCTCCCTGTCGTCGCCATCCTGCGGATTCAGTGAAATTTCACGCCGTCAGGCAAGACCCGGACCGGAGCATGCGCATAGGCTTGGC
>VGXC01000088.1 GCA_016873495.1 Nitrospira sp.
AAGAAATGCCGAAAGGCTGGCAGACCTGCTCGCGTCTATTCAAATCGGAGACACCCTGAGAGTTCATGGAACCCGCACTGTTATTGGGGTTTCGCAAAATCGCCCTGTTCTTAACCGGACACCACTGATTCTTTATTTTGAATTAAAGAAGATGCGCCCGACCACGAATTCACCATTTTTAATTCGCCCTTCACAATTCGTGTGGCTGCTGTCGCTCATGCTGGCTATCGGGCACCCCCAGACAGCGTCCGCGCAGGAAGCCCCACAATCGGCGCCCAAGGCCGCCGGTTCCTTCCTCGGCTACACGACCGCCATTCAGATCGGGATCGAGCAACATCCGCTCGTGAAAAAATCACGGGAGTCCGCTCTGGCCGCCGACTCGGTGGCGCAGCAAGCCAAGGCCAAATACTATCCGCAAATCGACGCCTATGCGATCCAGACCGGGGGCACCCTCAGGCCGCAAAGCGCCTTCAACGTTGGCGGACCCCAGAACCGGCCGACCTCCTACGTCCAGAACGCGGGCGTGATCGCGGACCAGATGATCTACGATTTCGGCCAGACCGCCCACAAGGTCCTGGCCGAGCGGGCGAACCATGCGGCGGCTGAAAAAGACATCCTGGCCCACAAGGCCCTGGTCATTCTGACGGTGCAGCAAGCCTATCTCGACTGCCTCCGCCAGAAGCGCCTCGTGCAAGTCGCCGAACAAACCGTCAAGGAACGGGGCGTGCTGCGCGATCACATCGCCCTCCTCCACAAGAAACAACTGAAGTCCAAACTCGACCTGGACCTGATCTCCGTGGAGCTGCGGAACGCGGAGGTGTTGCTGGTCCAGGCGAAAAATAATCTCCGAACCGCCTTCGCCGCCCTGAACCACGCCATGGGCGTGCGCGGGCCGAACGACTATACGCTCGAAGACGTGCCGGCCACCCTCTCCCCGATCGAGACGCTGGAGTCGCTCTCGCAGGAAGGCCTATCGCAGCGCCCGGAACTGTTGGGCATCCGTGACCGGATTCAGTCGGCGGAAGCCAGGCTCAAGTCCGCCCAGTCGCTCTACCTGCCGACCATTTCGGCCGCCGGCATGGGCGGCGTCATCCACTTCAGCGACGCGCCGGTCAATCAGGACCCGGGGGCGACGCCCGGCTACGCGCAGACCTGGTACGGCGCGGCCGCCACCCTGTCCGTGCCCCTCTTTACCGGGTTTTTAATCGAGAACAAGGTGGCCGAGGCCCGGCAGCAGCAATACAAGGAAGAGCAAAAACGAACGGACCTGGCCAACAAGGTCGTGCTGGAGGTGACCGAGGCCTATCTGACGTTCCAAACCGCCAAGCAACAAACCAAAGTTGCCGATCAGGAGGCCGTTGCCGCCCGGAATGCCCTTGCCCTTGCGAACGAACGCTACCGCCTGGGGCTGGCCTCCATCGTGGACGTCACCAGCGCCACGACATCACTCGTGGCCGCCGAAGTGCAACTCGCCGACACGACCTACGCCCTCCAGGCCAGCGCCGCCGCCGTCGCCTATGCGACCGGAAGCGGCTACCGAAAGTTCTGATCTCGCTCCCCCCGATACTCCTTTCTCCCCGGATCAAAACCAGGAGACTTTCGCTCGATCGGACGGAAAATTTTACACAGATGCAATCTTCGGTTAATCCGCATGAGACATGACGTCTCCCCGGAAAACGACGGCAACTCAAAACTAGAGTAGACTGACGGCTTCGACGGTCCTGTGCGAAAGGAGGGACCCATGAAGCGGTCGAAATTCTCCGAGGAGCAGATCGTCTATGTGATC
>VGXC01000089.1 GCA_016873495.1 Nitrospira sp.
TCGCGCCATCCATCGTGGAGGTGATTCTTGACGGCCGGCAGCCGGCGGAGATGACGCTGGCGGGGCTGATGGAGCCGTTTCCGGTGGGGTGGCGGGAGCAGCTCGATGCGGGATTTCGGCAAATTTAACGGTTAGCGCCGTCGCCGAGCCTGAATCCCCCCACGCCGGACGATTCGACCATGGCGCTGTTGTCCAATTCGGCCAAGACTGGCTCCCCGAAGGGAGACCACATGCGCTCCATCACGTCTGCAGACGCAAAAAACAATTTCGGCGAGCTGATCGACCTTGCCCGGGCCGCGCCCGTCATGGTCACCAAGCACGATCGTCCCGTGGTCGTGGTGATGGCGGCGGAGGAGTATGAGCGGCTGAACGCTTTGGACAAGTCGAACATGGCGCCTCGCGCCGGCCACCGAAGGACGAAGGCCTCAAAATGATGAACACCGTACCATGCGCTATACGGATATTCAGTGGCAGCCGACCGTCACGCGTCTACCTAAGCGGTTTCGGGCAAACTTTGGCCTCTTCCCGAGATTTTAAGAGGAACGTCAAGCCATGACCCTTCAGAGCTTTTGCAAACCCCGAGCCTCTGTATTTGCCGCCGATCGACGCGCAACAGTGCTGAGCTTGGATACGTTCCTGAAGGGACAAGTGAATGGTGCCGATTTCTTCAAGGAAAACTACTTCACCACCGGGATGGAAACTCTCGTGGACAGGTCGTTCCGGCACCTTTCAGGTACTGGGGCCGGCTCATCGGTGTTTTTGCTTTCACAGGCGATGGGTGGAGGAAAAACCCACAGCATGATCGCCTTAGGGCTCCTCGCAAAAGACCCTGAGCTGCGCAAATCCGTTCTTGGCGAAAAGAACCCCGCACCGAGCCTTGGGCGTTGTCGAGTTGCCGGGTTCAACGGGCGCAGCACTGATGCAGCCGGAGGGATCTGGGGAGCGATAGCTGAGCAACTTGGCAAGGCAGAAAAATTTGCAAGCTATGTCTCGCCACTCCTGAGTGCCCCTGGTCCCGAGGCTTGGAAGCAGCTTCTCGGCGGGGATCCGCTTGTTATTTTTCTCGATGAGCTTCCGCCCTATCTCGAATACGCAGTTGCCGTTCCCGTTGGCAATGCGGATCTCAGCGTCGTAACGACTGCAGCACTCGCGAACTTGTTCGTCGCCGTGGCAGACATGGACAACGTCTGTCTAGTCCTGTCCGATCTCGCTGGCACCAACTTCAGCGTCGGACAATCCAGCCTGCAAGCCGCACTGAACCGCGCCATTCAGGGCATAACCTCCGAATCCCGACGCATCGCAGTCCCCATTACGCCGGTCAATCCAAACGGCGATGAGCTCTATCACATTTTGCGCAAGCGCCTTTTCGAGACCGTAGGCCCTGAGCAGGAAGTGAAGCGTATAGCCGAGGCCTATCGTGAGGCGCTCCGTGAGGCCCACAAGATGAGCCTCACTTCCACTACACCAGAGTCCCTCTACACCCGGATTATCGATTCCTATCCCTTCCATCCGGATCTCCGCGAACTCGTCGGAAAGTTCAAAGAAAACGACGGCTTCCAACAAACCCGTGGCGTCATTCGCCTTATGCAGATGGTGGTGTCTAGCCTTTGGAACTCTAAAAAGTCCGATGGCATCGATCTAATTCATCCCTACGACCTCGATCTGA